>NZ_NMQT01000340.1 GCF_002234405.1 Amycolatopsis thailandensis
GACCTTCGCCGGGCTGGCCGGTGTCGGCGACCTGGTGGCGACGTGCTCGTCGCCGTTGTCGCGCAACCGGACCTTCGGCGAGCGGCTCGGCCGGGGCGAGACGCTGGAGCAGGCACTGGCGGCCACCGGCGGTCAGGTCGCCGAGGGCGTCAAGTCGTGCACGTCGATCCGGGAACTCTCGCTGAGCCTCGGCGTCGACATGCCGATCACCGACGCGATGCACCGCGTGTGCCACGAAGGGGTCGACCCGCGGCGTGCGGGGGCCGAGCTGCTCGGGCGGTCGCAGAAGCACGAGTGGTCCTGAGCGAGACCGCAGGATCGCGACAGACGGCGTCCGCTTCGTGCTGCGAGCCTGGTCGTCAGGTGCAGAACTCATGGTCCACGGTGTGAGATCTGTTGACCGCCGGGCTCCGCACTGGTTCGCTGTGGGCATGTTCGCACGTGGAATGACTGTGTCGCGGGGCCTCTCGGGTCTTGGCGCCGTCGCGTGTGCGTCGTGTCGCTGTTGTCGGTGAACCCAGCACCCGGCCCAGCTCGACACCTTCTTTCTCTTGCGAGGACACCTCCATGTTCGCCGTCCCGGACAACACGCTCGTCATCCCCGAAAACCCCGCCCTGCGCCACCCGGTGCGCGTCGCGATCGAGTTCGCCGCGGACCGTGACCGCTGGCGTCACCTGCTGCGCTACGACCCCGACGAGCGGTTCTCCGCCCTCGTCGACGCCGACGAACTCCAGGAGATCTGGCTGATGAGCT
>NZ_NMQT01000341.1 GCF_002234405.1 Amycolatopsis thailandensis
GCACACCGCGGCGGAGGCACCGGCAGAAATGGACGCGAATCGCCTTGCACGCATGAGGGCGATTCTCATACCCATCGACCGGATGAACACCATCGGAATCCGGAAATACCCCCGACCGGGTGGTTTCAGGTCCAGCTCCACCGAATTCCGTATTGCCCGGGGAGCGGGTCGAGCGTGATGAACTGAAAAGTGGAGTTCCCCTGGTCGAAGGTCGTCTCTCCGCGTTCTTCCGGCGGTGCCGCGCAGCGCGGCTGGAAGAACGCGACGCATCGCCGGGGCAGGCAGTCCGGCTCGAACTCGATGCTCAACGCGAGATCTCTCGCGGGCCGGAAGATCGCCATCTGAGTGTGCTCGCCGGTCTGTCCCGGCGGGAACCGGACGCCGAACGCCACAAAAGCCAGCTCTCCCGCGGCCAGGGTACGGTCCAGCGTGAATTCGAAGGCGCAGGTGGACGACGGGACGTCCGCGCGGAACCGCGACGGACGACAGCCCTCGGTGAACAGCACCACCGGTTCCCTGGTGAGACTGGAGCAACGGATCACGAACAGGAACCGCGAAGTACC
>NZ_NMQT01000342.1 GCF_002234405.1 Amycolatopsis thailandensis
CCTGCACGCGGCGCTGGCCGCCCGCGGCTGGAGCGACACGCTGATCGTCGGCAACGACACGCTCGCGCTGCTGCGCGCGGGCAGCGCAGACGGGACGGGCGTGGCGGTGGTGTGCGGCGCCGGGATCAACGGCGCCGGCATCAGCGCCGACGGCCGTGAGCAGCGATTCCCGGCGCTGGGCAAGATCTCCGGCGACTGGGGCGGCGGCTACCGGCTGGGCGAGGAGGCGCTGTGGTGGGCCGTCCGCGCCGAGGACGGCCGGGGTCCGGGCACGGCCTTGCAAGCGGCCGTCACCGCGCACTTCAAGGCGTCTTCGGTGCTGGAAGTGGTGCGGCGCCTGCACTTCGAGGATCTGCACTCCGACTCGATCCACGGCCTGTGCCCGCTGCTGTTCGCCGTCGCGGCGGGCGGCGACGAAGTGGCGCAGGACGTGGTCGACCGGTTCGTCGAGGAGGTCGCCCTCCTGGTCGCGGTCATCCTGCGGCGGCTCGAACTC
>NZ_NMQT01000343.1 GCF_002234405.1 Amycolatopsis thailandensis
CGACAGGGTCACTGTGCGCGCGATACCACGCGGGTGCCGCGGCACCAGGCCTGTCGAACCAGGTCCGCAGCGCGGCGACCAGGAGCAGATCCAGCACCCGGTCGAGAACGGCTTCCTGTCCCGGCGTGTCCTTGACGATCTCCCCGGCGAGCAGCGGCACGAGCGGGTTCTCCCATTCCTCGTCCCGCACGACCAGCATGGGCGGGAGCGCGTTGAGGAGCCGTTTGCTGATTTCGCCTTCCAGCGGGTACGTGCCGGTGAGCAGCACGACGGGACCGTCCGGGTCGCTGCCCCAGGTGCGGACACCGAGGTCCGACAGTTCGGTGAGGTGCTGTCCGTCCGGGGTCAGGCACTCCTGCCCCGGCAGGATCATCGCCTGCGGCGGGGTGGCCGGATCGTCCGCGACGAGATACGGGTCCGGGCCCCGCGCGATGGCGATGTCACCGGTGCCGAGCCGGACGGCGTCCCCGCGATCGGGGACGACCCAGGACTCGCCGCGGACCTGCGCCATCACCGTCAGCGGCGCCTCGTCCTCGACA
>NZ_NMQT01000344.1 GCF_002234405.1 Amycolatopsis thailandensis
TGGTTGACCAACCTGCGCCACGCCATCGACCAGCCGCGGTAGCGAATCGCCGGAAGACGTTCGTCGGGCGTTTCGCCGAAGTCTCGGGTGGGTACCTATTTGCACGCAACGCAGGTCTGTGGTCTGTCAGGAGGCGTCGGAATGGTGCCGGTCGGACGAGATGAGGTGCGTCCCCGGGCGCTTCCGGGATCCGCGGCTGTCTCATGAACGTCGATTCGCACCCGTTCGACAGCTCTGTCAACTGTGGGCACGACCCGGTGAGGGACTGGGAAAGCCCATCTCGAGACGGTCGTGCCTGCACACAATGCGCCAGTCTGCGAGCGTTGGTCGAAGAAATTCGATCCGTGCTGAGGTCGCTCGCCCGGGCGGGAGTGGAACCCAGGCCGGAGCTGGCGGACCTGATCATCGAGCGGTTACGCGCGACGGGTCATACCCGATCCGGGCAGCGGCCGGCTCGCCACCGGTATCCGCTTGCTTGATCGACCGAGAACGAACCACAAAAGAACGGACAGGACGAAGCTGGGCATCACCAGCAGGTAGACGGACCAGTCTCGGAAACCGGAGAACCACAACATCGTGGCGAGCGCGACGGTGATCGAGGTCCAGGTCGCCGC
>NZ_NMQT01000345.1 GCF_002234405.1 Amycolatopsis thailandensis
GAATTCGTCTCCGGCGAGCCGATCGGGCTGGGCGTGCGGGTACCGATGTTCGTCATCTCGCCGTGGAGTCGCGGCGGCAAGGTGTGCTCGGAGGTCTTCGACCACACCTCCGTGCTGCGGTTCCTGGAACGCTGGAGCGGCGTCGCCGAACCGAACATCTCGCCGTGGCGGCGCACGGTCTGCGGCGATCTGACGTCGGCGCTGGACACCACGGCGCCGAGTGCCACCTATCCGGCGCTGACCAAACCGGTGCCGACGAGCGGGCCGTGGAACACCGAGCCGCAGCCGCCTTCCGTCCAGAAGGCGCCGGTGTCGGAGAGCGGGGTCCGGACGGCGCGGCCGTTGCCCTATCAGGTGACGGCGTCGGGACGGGTGACGGCGGAGCGGTTCTGGATCGACTTCGCCAACACCGGGTCCGCCGGCGCGCACTTCTACGTCTACGCCAACGCGCACCGAACGGACGGGCCCTGGCGCTACACCGTCGGCGCCGGGGCCACGCTCTCGGACTACTGGCAGGTGGGTTCCCCTGACGGCGCGTACGACCTCACCACGCACGGTCCCAACGGTTTCCTGCGCCGGTTCGCGGGTAACCGGATCACCGCGACCACCGGGGGCAAGCCGAATCCGGAAGTCGTGCTGCGACCGGGTTCCGGTGTCGTGTACCTGAAGATGACCAACGCCGGCGCCGCTTGCGAGCTGACCGTGCGCACCGGCAACCGGGGCGGCGGACCGTGGACGTACTCGGTCGCCTCCGGTGCGACGGCCGAAGACTGGTTCAGCATCGAAGGCGGCATGGGTGGCTGGTACGACCTGACCGTTCAGGGGCCGGACGGTTTCCTTCGCCGCTTCGCGGGCCACGTCGAGACGGGCGCCGAGACCATCAGCGACCCGGTCATGGGCTCCGGGCCGCTCGCGGCCACCGTCC
>NZ_NMQT01000346.1 GCF_002234405.1 Amycolatopsis thailandensis
CCCCACCACCCACACCCCCACTCTTTCCCTACACGGCGCTCGCCCGATCCCCCGGGCCATCGCGGCCAGGACGTCGGACTGGGTCTGGTCTGCCGAAGCGGCTTCCTGACCGGCGTTCGCGCTGGGGGTGAGCGCGATGGCGGTGAGCAGGCCTGCCCCGGTTATGGCCGCGGCTGTCGCGGCGAGGATCTTTCTGTTCATGTCGACGCTTTCCTCGGAAACGGGCGGGGGAGGGGAGATGCGTTCCCGACCGTACGAGGCGGATCACCCGACTGGTACATACCATTTGGGTCATATCGCCC
This sequence comes from Amycolatopsis thailandensis, assembly GCF_002234405.1. GTDB lineage: Bacteria > Actinomycetota > Actinomycetes > Mycobacteriales > Pseudonocardiaceae > Amycolatopsis > Amycolatopsis thailandensis. The sequence goes on from NZ_NMQT01000346.1 coordinate 303, forward strand.
GCCTCGAAAGCAGGGTGATATGACGCGCTGGTGTGGTGATTGGCGTTGCGGTGCAAGGAGTTTCGGTCCCCGGGAAGGGTGCCGTGCTCAGTGTCCGAACTGCTTCGTCGCGATGTCCCTCGTTGTGAATACCGTACTTTTGAGGGGTTCGGCAAAGGTAATCCCGGAAGTTCTCACAGAGTGAGGAAGTGCCCGTCGTGCCGGAGGGGGCGGCGGCACGACGGGCACGGGTGTGGTGGACCTCAGTGAGCGGTGCAGCGGTAGCTCGTGGCCACCGCCGGATCACCGTGGCCGCGGTAGCGCGAGACCTGCGGATAGGGGCAGAGATCGCGGGTCAGGGTCTTGTCCGCGTTCGCCGCCGGCAGGGTCGCCGGGGCCTTGCCGTGTTCGACCCAGTCGACGAGCGCGCCCAGCGCGTTCGTCGGCGCGGCGCCCGCTCCGCCGAAGCAGTGCGCGACACCCGGGGCGAGGAACAGCCGGTAGAAGTCGTCGACCCGCCTCGGGCCGCCCATCTCCCGCTCCACCTCGCGGCGGTACTGGAGCGTGCCGCCCGGCGGGATCAGCTGGTCGTCACTGCCGACGAACGTGATCAGCTTGCCGCCCGCCCGGCGGAAGTCCGACAGATCGGGGTCGGAGGTCCCGATGACCTCGTCGTACTCCCGCACCGACTGGCGGAACAGGTCGGCGAACTGGCGGTAGGTGATCTTCTCGGTGTCGAACCCGGGCTGCTTCTTCAGGAAGGTCTTCACCCAGCCCGTGGCCACCGGGAACCCCGGTGCGTTCGTCACCGGGCCGAAGTCCGCGCCCTTGGGGAGACCCGCCCAGAGCCGTTGCCCGTGTTCGTCGGTCGGCCCGGCCCAGATCTTGCGCACGACCTCGGCGTCCGCGGCCGTGACAGTGACCTCCTTGCCCTCGCAGAGCACCTTCGTGCCGATGAGGGAGCGAGGGTCGTAGCCGCATTCGTCCGGTCGGTCCACGATGCCGTTGGTGACCCCGTCCCGGCCGTCGCAGGCCTTGATCGCTGCCTGCTGGAACGCGGTGAAGACACAGGTCGCCGGGTAGGTCTTCTCCTGGTTCATCACGACGCGCGGCCAGAGGGTCGCGACCGCGAACTCGGCCCAGTGCACGGCGGGGGCGTTCGCCAGGACACCGTCGAAGTCCCCGGGGTGGTTCTGCGCTTCGGAGTAGCCCTGACGGCCGCCGGTCGAGCAGCCGTTCCAGTACGAATAGCCGACGGCCCGCTGATAGAACTTCCGGGTCACGTCCTTCCCGATGACGGCGGCCTCGTGTACGGACCGGGTCGCGAAGTTCGTCACCAGCGGCTTGTCGATCTCGCCCGCCGGCGTGAGCGCCCACGAGGTGTCGAGGAAGGTCAGGGGGACGCCGGCGTCGGTCGTCACGCCGCTGTAGCCGTCCTTGACCGCCTGGACGAGCGGGGCGCCGAAGTCACCGGCGGTGTAGGCACTGCCGCCGACCGCCTGGAGCCTGCCCGTCCACCCGGTCCGCGGGAGCGCGACGGCCACCTTGACGTGGTCTCCGGCCTTCCCGTGGGTCAGCGTGAC
>NZ_NMQT01000347.1 GCF_002234405.1 Amycolatopsis thailandensis
GGGTACAACGTGATCAACGCGGCCTTTCCGGTCATCCTGTCCGACGGAACGGCAAAATGGGAGGATGGGATGGACGCGACTGTGAAGGTCGCGACCCCGTCCGAAATGTGCGCCGCCAAGGACGCGGGCGCGACGATCCTGATGTCCATCGGCGGCGCCACCGCCGGGATCGACCTCAATTCGTCCACCGTGGCGGACAAGTTCGTCGCGACCATCGTGCCGATCCTGAAGAAGTACAACTTCGACGGGATCGACATCGACATCGAAACGGGCCTCACCGGCGGCGGGAACATCAACACGCTTTCCGCTTCGCAGAAGAACCTCATCCGCATCATCGACGGCGTGCTCGCCGCGATGCCGTCGAACTTCGGGCTCACCATGGCGCCCGAGACCGCGTACGTCACCGGCGGCAGCGTCGTCTACGGCTCGATCTGGGGCGCGTACCTGCCGATCATCAAGAAGTACGCGGACAACGGCCGGCTGTGGTGGCTGAACATGCAGTACTACAACGGAAGCATGTACGGCTGCTCCGGTGATTCGTACCAGGCCGGGACGGTCCAGGGCTTCGTCAAGCAGACGGAGTGTCTCGACAAGGGCCTCGTGATCCAGGGCACGACGATCCGGGTGCCCTACGACAAGCAGGTCCCGGGTCTGCCCGCGCAGGCGGGTGCCGGTGGCGGCTACATGTCGACGGGCCTGGTTTCCCAGGCGTACCGGAGCATTCCGGGGCTCAAGGGCCTGATGACCTGGTCGATCAACTG
>NZ_NMQT01000348.1 GCF_002234405.1 Amycolatopsis thailandensis
CGTCGCCACCTGCCGCGCGGCGGCGGCCGTCGGGGTGCCGCGGCCGCTCGTGGCGCTCTTGCAGCCGCGGGAGGAGACGTCGCCGTCCGGCGCGCTGGACATCGTCGAGTCCGGCGTCCTCACCGAGTACGGCGTCGACGCGGTCATCGGCGCGCACGTCCAGCCGCGGCTCGCCGCGGGCGTGGTGTCGGCGGTACCGGGACCGGTCAACGCCTCCACCGACGAGTTCGACGTGATAGTCCGGGGCCAGGGCGGGCACGCCGGGTACCCGCACCTGCTGCGCGACCCGATCCTCGCGCTCAGCCAGATCGTGGTGAGCCTGCAGCAGCTCGCGAGCCGCCGGGTCGACCCGGTGTTCGGCGCGGTCTGCTCGGTCGGCCGGATCGAGGCGGGCCGGACCGCGAACGTCGTGCCGAACGAAGCCCGCCTCTCGGGCTCGCTGCGGCTGATGCGCGCCGGGGACCGCGACCTCGCGCTGGAGGGGCTCGCCGAGATCGTCCACGGCACCGCGAAGGCGCACGGCTGCCGCGCGGAACTGGAGATCAGCCCGTGCGAACCGGTGCTGCGCAACGACGCCGGGCTCACCCAGCGCGCGCACCGGCGGCTCGTCCGGGCCGGAGCGGGCGTGGACACCGATTTCCGGTCGTTCGGCGCCGACGACTTCGCGCACTACTGCGGGACGACGCGCGGGCTGATGATGTTCGTCGGCCTCGGTGACACCGCGGGCGCGCCGAGCCTGCACGACGAAC
>NZ_NMQT01000349.1 GCF_002234405.1 Amycolatopsis thailandensis
GCTCCCCCGCCTCGGCGCGGGGCTCGACGGTCTCCGTTTCGCGATCATCACCGACACCCACTTCGGCCCGCTGAACCGGACGAAGTGGTCGGAGAAGGTCGTCGAGGTGGTGAACGAACTCGACGCCGACGTCGTGGCCCACGCGGGTGACCTCGCCGACGGTTCCGTCGCCAAGCGCGCACAGCAGGTCGCGCCGCTCGGGAAGGTGCGCGCGAAGCTCGGCAAGTTCTACATCACCGGCAACCACGAGTACTTCGGCGAGGCGCAGGCCTGGCTCGACCACATGCGCGACCTCGGCTGGGAACCGCTGCACAACCGGCACCTGCCGGTCTCCCAGGGCGGGGACAAGCTCGTCTTCGCCGGCATCGACGACCCGACCGGCGCCGCCTCCGGCCTGCCCGGCCACGGTCCGGACCTGCCCGCCGCGCTCGACGGCGTCGCCGCGAGCACCCCGGTCGTCCTGCTCGCCCACCAGCCGAAGCAGGTCAAGCAGGCCGCCGAGGCGGGCATCGACCTCCAGATCTCCGGGCACACCCACGGCGGCCAGATCTGGC
>NZ_NMQT01000035.1 GCF_002234405.1 Amycolatopsis thailandensis
GCCCCTCCGTGACCGTTGCCGTCTCTGGGGCGGCGGCAGGTCCGTGAAGGCCTCCTTGCCTACTCTCAGGGTAGGGAAGGAGGCCTTCACGGACACCCGAACGCCCCTGTGGCCCCAGGAACACCAGTAGTCACAGCGGTGCCGCAGTGATGGTCCCCTGCACCGCGCTAGATGCAATGAAAGGGACCATCACGTACCCGCAAGGTGGGCGAGGGCGGCGGCAGGTCTTCGGTGCGGGTCGCCGGGAGTGGCAAGTGTCGTTCTATTGAGGTGTGCGCCCAATGCGGCATTGGGGACGTTGAGTGTCCCCAATGCCACATTCGGGGCGATCCGGGATCGGGAGGCTCGACGGCATGCCTCGAAGGAGACATTCCCAGCGCACGATGCGGCGAAAGCCCATTTCGCGGCAACGGCGCACAGTATAGGGCGTTATACGCTCGTTAGGCCGTCCCGAGGAACTCCCCCACCACCGCCGCGAACTCCTCCGGCCTGACGGAGTGCACCCGATGCCCCGCCCCCTCGACGGTCACCAGACGGCAGTCCGGGATCAGCCCCCGCATCCGTTCCAGAGATTCGAGCGTGACGTGACTCGACGACCAGCCGCCGCACTCGTCCCGGCAGGTCGACGGCCAGGACACGGCGGTCCAGGCGGGACGCGAAATCGTCCCAGGTGCCGGATTTGCTGCCGAGGGCGTGCAGCAGGACCACAGGCACGCCGGTCCGCAGGCCGGTCTCTCGAAAGGCGAGCGTCACCCCGTCAGGTTAGGCCCGCAGGTGGGCCCGGTCCGGCGCGACGGCGTGCTGCAGCGGCTGGCCGAGCACGAACCGCCGTAGTTCCCCCGCCACGAGCTCGCCCATCCGCGCGCGCTCGGCGCCCAGCGCGCCGGCGAGGTGCGGAGTGAGCACGACGTTCGGCAGCGTGTACAGCGGCGAGTCCGGCGCGGGCGGTTCGGGCCAGGTGACGTCCAGGATCGCCGTCAGGTCGGGCCGCTCGCCCAGCACGGGAATGACCGACGGCTCGTCGACGACGGCGCCGCGAGCGGTGTTGATCAGTGTCGCGCCGATGCCCATCCTGGCCACCAGCCCCCCGTTCACCAGCCCCTCGGTCTCCGGGAGCAGCGGCGCGTGCAGGCTGACCACCGGGCAGGTGGCGAACAGTTCGTCCAGGCCGACCAGCCGCACACCGAGCTCGGCGGCGCGCGCCGAGTCGACGACGGGATCACTCGCCAGGACTTCCACGTCGAAACCGCGCAAATGCGACGCGACGAGAGCACCGATCTCGCCGAGACCGAGCAGGCCGACCCGGGAGCGATACGCCCCGGCGACCCTCGGGTCCGGCGGGTACGCCTTCCGCTCCCGGATCTCGCGGGAGATCCGGTGCACCTGCTTGAGTCCTAAGAGGACCTGGGCCAGGGTGAACTCGGCGACCGGGACGGCGTTCGCGGCCGCGGCGGACACGATCGGGAGCTCGCGCGCCCAGAACTCGGGCGTGGTCAGCGGCCGGACCGAACCGGCGGCGACGAGCACGGCGCGCAGGTCCGTCGCGTGTCCCAAGAGGACGGAGTCCAGCACCGGGGCACCCCAGCCCGACAGCAGGATTTCGACGCCTTCCAGGGCCGCCGGATCCTCCGCCAGCCGCTCTCGGGTGAGCGGCTCCCGCAGGTCCACCAGCGTTCCGATCTCCTTCAGCACCGCCTCGGGGTACACGTCGTCGCGGCGGCGTTCCTCCATCACGAGAAGCGCTGTCGGGCGGTGTTGCAGCTCGGTCATCCCTACCTCCGCCGGCGACCATACATCGGATGCCTGACCCGGTCCACGGACGGCCAGTCCCATACAGAGGCAAACCCTGCCGATTGAAATTCGTAATCATCGGACCATTGACCGGGCACCGGGAAAGCGCTTACCGTCCCTCCGGAGTAGACAGCGTGGTCCACAGTGAACAGGAGAAGCGATGCGGAAAACGCGGTGGATCGGCGTGGGACTCACGGTCTCAGCGCTGGTCCTTTCGGGCTGCTCGGCAGGCCCCGCCGGAACGAACGTCGCGCAGGACACCAAGGCACCCTTGGAACTGTGGACCCGGACGACTCCCGGCGGCGCGGGCGAGCAGGCCACCAAACGGCTCGCGGAGGCCTTCGAGAAGGCCACGGGATTCAAGGTGCAGGTCACCGCGATCTTCGACGACTTCGAGACGAAGCTGGCCCAGCGCGCCGCCCAGCGCGACCTGCCGGACATCGTGATGAACGACGTCACCCAGGTCGGAACGCTGAAGAGCCAGGGTCTCGTGCGTGAGATCGAACAGGGCAAGATCAAGCACGCCTCGGAGCTCACCGAGCAGGCGCTGAAGTCGAACCAGACCCCGGACGGCAAGCTGTACGGCCTGCCCTACAGCGCGCAGGCCTCGGCGCTGCTGATCCGCAAGGACTGGCGCGAGAAGCTCGGCAAGAGCGTCCCGCAGAGCTGGGCCGAACTGGCGGATCTCGCCAAGGCCTTCACCACCGGCGACCCGGACGGCAACGGGAAGAACGACACCGCGGGGCTGACCGCGACGCTGTCGACCAAGCGGGGCTACGCCTCCTGGTACTTCTCCAACTTCTTGTGGGCCGCCGGCGGCGACTTCATCACCGAAGCCGGTGGTGGCAAGTACAAGCCGTCGATGAGCACGCCCGAATCCGTCGCCGCGACGCAGTGGTTCCGCGACCTCGGCTGCAAGGACAACGTGATCCAGCCCGGTTCGGTCACCATGCCGACCCCGGCGACCAACGAGACCTTCGAAGCGGGCAAGGCCGGGATGTACGTCGTCGGCCCGTACCTGTTGCCGCGCTTCGACAAGTCGCTCGGCAAGGACAAGTACGAGGTCGTCCCGATGCCGAAGGGCGCCAAGAACTCCGACGTCCTGGCCGAGGGCCTGTCGATCTACATGATGGCCGGTTCGCCGAACCAGGCCGGGCAGGACGCCTTCGGTGACTTCGCGATCTCGGCCGACGGCCAGAAGATCGGCATGGAGGGCGAATCGGCCTTCATCGTGCAGCTCCCGGTGAACAAGAACGTCGACATCAGCCAGGTCCGCCCGGACCCGCGCTGGAAGACCTACGCCGAGATCTACGCCAAGTCCGGCCACTACGCGCCGTCCATCCCGAACTGGACGCCGGTCCGCCAGGACACCGCCGACACCGTCAGCGCGCTCGTCGCCGACTGCAAGCTCGACCTCAAGACGGAACTGGCCAAACTCGACACGAAGCTCACCGCGACCTTGCAGCAACAGGGGATCAGCGCGTCATGACCGTAGATCACGCCAAGCCGGCGGCCGTCGGCGCGGACCGTCCCGCCGTGAAGCGGACGCCCGCGCCGAAGGCCCGCAGGCGCAGCGACCGCGACGGGAAGTGGTGGACGCCGTGGCTGTTCCTGGCCCCCGCCCTGATCCTGTTCGTGTACTTCAAGTTCATCCCGATGATCACCGCGGTGACGATGTCCTTTCAGGACGTCCAGCCGTACCTGGGCAACCAGTGGGTCGGCGGGGAGAACTACAGCACCGTCCTCGGTGACGAGGCGTTCCACTCCGCGATCTGGCACACCGTCGTGATCGCGATCGGCCAGACGGCGGGGTCGATGGTCATCGGCCTCGCGCTCGCCCTGCTGATGGAGGGCCAGAGCAAGCGGCTGAAGTTCCTGCGGTCGGCGGCGTTCCTGCCGGTGGTCGTGCCGATCGCGGTGGTCGCCGAACTCTGGCGGATCATGTACCACCCGACCGAGGACGGGATGCTGAACTCCATCCTCGGCCTGGTCGGGCTGGGACCGTCGGGCTTCATCAACGATCCCGACACGTCGATGGTCTCGGTCATCATCACCGGCATCTGGCGCGGCGCGCCGTACGACATGATGATCTTCCTCGCGGGTCTCGCCGGGATCGACCGCGGGCTCTACGAAGCGGCCACTGTGGACGGTGCCTCGCGCTGGCGCAAGATCCTCCACGTGACGCTGCCGGGCCTGCGGTCGGTGTTCTCGATCCTGTTCGTCCTCGCGGCGATCCGCGGCCTGCGGGTGTTCACCGAGGTGTTCCTGCTGACCAACGGCGGGCCGAACGGCTCCACGGAAGTCGCGATGACCCTGATCTACAAACTCGGACTGGAACAGAACCGGCTGGGCGTCGGCGCGGCGGGAGCGGTCCTGCTGTTCCTCGCGACGCTCGTGCTGACCCTGTTCGTCCAGGTGCTCCGACGGAGGCGAGACGCATGACCGCGGCCAACGATTCGGCGCTCGGCCTCGACGCCGTCAAGTCGCCGGGCGGACGGATCCTTAAGTACGCCGTGTACGCCCTGCTGCTGGTGGTGTTCGCCGGCCCGTTGCTGGCGCTACTGGTCAGCGCGTTCAGCGACGTGTCCGACCCGACGGCGCTGAGCGTCGTCCCGTCGAGCCCCACCCTGGACAACTTCGGCATCGCGTTCGGCCACGGCGTCGGGCTGTACCTGCTGAACTCGTTCCTGGTGGTCGGTTTCGGCCTGCTGCTGCAGGTCGTCATCTCGGTGCTCGCCGGATATGCCTTGGCACGCAAGAAGTTCCGCTTCATGACCTTCGTGCTGGTCGCGATCCTGGCGACGCTGATGCTGCCGGAGGAGATCCTCGCGATCCCGCTGTCGCTGATCCTGTCCGACCTTCCCGTGGTGCACATCAACCTGATCGGCAGCCTGGCCGGGATGATCGTGCCACTCGGCGCGTGGGCCTTCTCGATCCTGGTGATGACCGAGTTCATGAAGGACGTGCCCCGCGAGCTCGAAGAGGCCGCGCGCATCGACGGCGCGGGCGACCTGCGGATCTTCGCGCAGATCATCCTGCCGATGTGCAAGCCCGCGCTCGGCGTGATCGGTGTCTTCGGCTTCACGATGATCTGGGACCAGTACCTGCTGCCGATGCTGGTCTCGTCCGACGCCTCGACGTACACGTTGCCGCTGGCCCTGCGCACCCTGCGCATCGACGCGGACGTGACGCCCGGCGTGATCATGGCGGCGTCGTTGCTGGCGCTGCTGCCCTCGGTCGCCGCGTTCCTGTTCTTCCAGCGTTCGTTCGTCCGCGGCCTCGCCTCGGGCGCGCTCAAGGGCTGACCCACAAACTCGAGGAGCGATCCTGCAGTGAGTTCCACCGCCTGGTTCACCCACGACCGGCTCGGGATGTTCGTCCACTGGGGACTGTATTCCCTGGCCGCCCGTCACGAATGGGTGCAGAACCGCGAAAAGCTGACCGACGAGCAGTACCGGGTCTACTTCGACCACTTCGAACCGGACAAGTACGACCCGCGTTCGTGGGCTTGCGCGGCGAAGGACGCGGGCATGACCTACGTCGTGCTCACCACCAAGCACCACGACGGTTTCTGCTTGTGGGACAGCGATCTCACCGACTTCAAGGTGACGAACACCCCGTACGGCGAGGATCTGCTCGAACCGTTCGTCGACGCGTGCCGCGAAGAGGGCTTGAAGGTCGGCTTCTATCACTCGCTGATCGACTGGCACCACCCCGCGTTCCCCGTCGACGGCACCCATCCCCGCCGTGACGACCAGGAGTACATCGCGGCTCACCAGTACGCCGACATCGCCGAGTACCAGCTCTACCTGCACGGCCAGGTCCGTGAACTGCTCACCCGCTTCGGCAAGATCGACTACCTGTTCTTCGACTTCTCCTACCAGGGCCGCAAGGAATGGTGGGGCGGCAAGGGGCCGGACGACTGGGACTCCCCCGGCCTGCTCGCGCTGGTCCGCGAACTCCAGCCCGGCATCCTGGTCAACGACCGCACCGGCATCCCCGGCGACTTCATCACCCCGGAGCAGTACCAGCCGTCCGGGCCGATGACCCGCGACGGCGTCCCCGTGGTGTGGGAGGCGTGCCAGACCCTCAACGGCAGCTGGGGTTACGACCGTGACAACCTCGACTACAAGAGCCCCGAACTGCTCATCCGGATGCTCGTCGACGGCGTGTCCAAGGACGGGAACCTGCTGCTCAACGTCGGGCCGAACGGCCGGGGCGAGATCGATCCGCGGGCGCACGAGGTGCTCGCCGAACTCGGCCGCTGGATGGACCGGCACGAACGGTCCATCCGCGGTTGCGGCCCCGCCGAGTTCACCGCACCCGCCGACGGACGCTACACCCAGCGTGAAGACCGGCTCTACCTGCACCTCTTCAGCTGGCCGATGAACCACGTCCACCTGCCCGGTCTCGCCGGACGGGTGCGCTACGCCCAGTTGCTCGACGACGCCTCGGAAATCCGGGTGGTGCACACGGAGCCCGGGCAGACCGCGCAGAACACCCAGATGGGCGGGCAGCCGGAAGGCACGCTCACCCTCAAGCTCCCGATCCGGAAACCGGACACCCCGGTCCCGGTGATCGAGCTGTTCCTCACCAGCCCCGCCGCCGCGGAAACCCTCCCCACCGATTGAGCACGGAGGCATCATGGATCGCAGAAGGTTCCTCACCGGCGCCACTCTCGGCGCCGCGCTGGTCACCGTTCCCTGGGTCACCGCCGGAACGGCGTCGGCCAAGCCGAACGGTCTGTGCGCGCTGAACGTCAGCTCGCTGACCGAACTGCAGAACGCCATCAATTCGGCGGCCGCGGGCGCGGTCATCACCGTGAACAACGGCACCTACACCGTGCCGACGGGCAAGCCGATCAGCATCAAGGGCAAGCGCGGCACCAAGGACCAGCCGATCACCATCGTCGCCCAGTCCACCGGCGGGGTGACCCTGAACGGTGAGCAGAGCTTCGTCTTCGACGACTCCACCGGTGTCACGATCAGCGGGTTCAATCTCCGGCAGAGCACCACGCTGGAGATCCCGCCGAACTGTTCCCGGATCCGCCTGACCCGCAACGATCTCCAGTTCGCCGACATCACGGACCTGCACTGGGTGATGGTCCGCGCCGACTACAGCAAGATCGACCGCAACCACTTCCACCACAAGACCACGCTCGGCGTCATGCTCTGCATCGAGGGCGCGGACGAAGACAAGATGGCGGTGGGCGTCCACGTCCTGCGGAACTACTTCTCCGACCACACCTTCGCCGGGGACAACGGCGGCGAGCCGATCCGGCTCGGCGTCAGCCCGCGCGCGCTGAGCACCGCCGGCGCCACGGTGGAGTACAACCTGTTCGAACGCGCGAACGGCGACCCGGAGGCGATCTCGGTCAAGTCGTCGGGCAACTTCATCCGCAACAACACCATCCGGAACAGCCTGGGCGGCATCGTGCTGCGCCACGGGAACAAGACCGTCGTCGAATCCAACTTCATCCTCGGCGGCAAGGAAGGCATCCGGATCTACGGCAACGACCACAAGATCCTCAACAACTACGTCGCCGGGCTGTCCAGCAACGCGCTGGTCCTCGGCAGCGGCTCCGTCCGGGACCACTTCCCGGGTGAATCGAAGGAATCGCGGCGCGGCAACGACGCGGCGGACCGCGTGCTCATCGCGCACAACACGCTGCTGAACAACAGCAGCACGCTCTCCGGCGAGACCAAGCGGACGATCGAACCGCGCGACTGCACGATCTCGGACAACCTCTTCGTCGGCGGCAACGGCGAACTGGTCGCGATGAGCACCACGGGCAACTTCACGTGGTCCGGGAACATCCTGTGGGGTTCGGCCGGGAACGGGAACATCCCGGCCGGCACCTTCCAGCGGGTCGACCCGAAGCTCGTGCAGGGCACCGACGGCGTCTCGCGGCTCGCCGCGGGCAGCCCCGCGATCGACGCGGCGACCCTGTCGCCCGCACCGGTCACGCTGGACATCGACGGTCAGTCCCGCGGCAGCAGCCGTGACGTCGGCGCCGACGAGTACTCGACGGCCGCCATCGCGAACCGGCCGCTCACCACCGCGGACGTCGGCCCCGGCGCGGCGTAGCCAGGCGGTCGACAACCAGGCGGTCGACAACCCGGCTGTCGACAACAGAGCCGGGCTCACGCCGGCGTCAGCCCACGCCGGCGTGAGCCCACCGCACCACCGAGGAGGAACCATGCCGCAGCGCGCCGCCGGTTCGGCCACCCTGGCCGACGTCGCCCGTGAGGCGGGAGTGTCGCTCGCGACGGCGTCGAGAGCGCTCAACGGCGGGACCAGACAGGTCAGCGGGACTCTGCGGGAGTCGGTGCTCCAGGCCGCGGAACGCTTGCAGTACACGGCGAACGTGCCCGCACAGGCGATGGCCCGCGGGCGCGGCAACGTCGTCGGGCTGCTGGTGCACGACATCGTCGACCCCTACTTCTCCTCGATCGCTTCCGGGGTCATGCGCGTGGCCGCCCGGCACGGGCTCACGGTCACCATCGCGAGCACGGAGAACCGGCCTGAGAAGGAACTCGAGTACGTCACGACCCTGCGCGGGCAACGGGCGCGAGCGGTCATCCTGGCCGGGTCGCGCAATGAAGACAGTGCCCTGCAACGGAACCTGACCAAAGAGCTCAAGGCGTTCGAGGCCGCCGACGGCCGGGTCGTGGTGATCGGGCAGCGGAAACTGCCGTTCGACACCGTCATGCTGGAGAACGGGCCCGGGGCGGCCGCCCTGGCCGGACGGCTCGCCGGGATCGGACACCGCGACTTCCTCGTCCTCGCCGGGCCGCCCGGACTGTTGACCTCACGCGATCGCGTCCTCGGCTTCCGCGACGGCCTCGCGCACCACGGTGTCTCCCTGCCGGCGAACCACGTCCTGCACGCGGAGTTCACCCGCGACGGCGGTTACGCGGCGATGGTGCGAGCGCTGGAAAGCGGCTTCCGGGGCTGTGTCTTCGCGGTCAACGACGTGATGGCCGTCGGCGCGATGGCCGCCTGCCGCGACCACGGCCTCGACGTACCGGAGCACATCGCGATCGCGGGCTTCGACGACATCATCACCTTGCGCGACATAAGGCCTTCGCTGTCCACCGTGCGCGTCCCGATCGAGCGCATGGGCGAGCAGGCCCTCGACTTCATCCTCGACGACCGCGCGGCCAGTCCCCGCGTCAAGCCGATCACCGGTGAGGTCGTGCTGCGGGAAAGCACTCAACCGTTGGAGGGAAAATGATCCGCCCGGGACTGTGTTCGGTGACGCTGCGACGGCTGGACGCCGACGAGGTGGCCCGCCGCGCCGAAGAAGCCGGGCTGCAAGTGATCGAGTGGGGTGCCGACGTCCATGTGCGCCCCGGCGACGATTGGGCGGCCGAGCGCGCGTTCGAAGCCATGGCGCGGCACGGGCTGACCTGCGATTCCTACGGTTCCTACTTCCGTGCCACCCCGGTGGAGTCCGGGAAGTTCGGCGAGATCGCCGCCACCGCCGTCCGGCTCGGCGCGTCCCGGGTCCGGGTGTGGGCGGGCAAGGCGGGTTCCGAGGACGTCGACTCCTACGAACGCGAGCAGGTCGTCGCCGGTCTCCGCGAGGCCGCCGACGTCGCGAACGAACACGGGCTGGAGGTCGCCCTGGAGTTCCACGGCGGGACCCTGACCGACACCGCCGAATCGACCGTCCGGCTGCTCGACGAGGTCGGCCGCGACAACCTCGGCACCTACTGGCAGCCACCGCAGGACCTGCCGGACGAGCAAGCGCTGGCCGGCCTTGAGCTGGTCCTCGAACGTGTCCGCGCGGTGCACGTGTTCTCGTGGTGGCCCAGCAACGAGCGGCATCCGCTGACCGCCAGGACTGAGCTGTGGACGGCGGCGTTCGGGCTGCTCGCCAACGCCGGACGCCCGTTCGACGCGCTGCTGGAGTTCGTCCCGGACAACGATCCCGACCTGATCCCCGGCGAGGCCGATTCCCTGCGCAAGCTGATCGAGGCGGGCGCGTGAAGTACACCGAAGCCGACAGGCTGCTGTTCGCCGGTGACTCCATCACCGACTCCAGCCGCGACCGCACCGATCCGGCCTCACTGGGCAAGGGCTACGTCCGGCAGATCGCGGAACTGCTGGGTGACGGGCCTGAGGTGATCAACCGGGGCGTCAACGGCAACCGGATCTACGACCTGGAAGCCCGCTGGACCACCGACGTCCTCGCGGCGCGGCCCACGGTGCTGACGGTGAAGATCGGCATCAACGACACCTGGCGGACCTTCGACCGCGGCCTGCCGAGCCCGATCGGGAAATTCCGCGCCGCCTACACCCGGCTGCTGGCCAGTGCTCGGCAGCACCTCCCGGCCGAGTTGTACGTGATCACGCCGTTCCTGCTGCCGGTGGAGCCGGAACAGCAAGAATGGGAAGGCGATCTGGCGCCCCGGATCGAAGCCGCGATCGACGTGGCCACCCAATTCGGCGCGCGGCTGATCCGCGCGGATCTGTTCATGCCGCGCGCGGCGGCCGAACACGGGGCGGCGACGCTGGCCCCGGACGGTGTCCATCCCAGCCCGCTCGGACACCGGTTGCTCGCCGAGGCCTGGCTCACGGCGGCCGGTGCGCCGGTCGAAGAGGTCCCGCTGTCCTAGCGGTTAGAGTTGCGTCGTGAACCGGGATGCCATCATTGCCGGGCGGTACCGGCTGGAGCGCGAAGTCGGCCGGGGCGCGATGGGCGTGGTGTGGCGGGCGCGGGACGAACGGCTCGATCGCACGGTCGCGGTCAAGCAGCTGCTGCCGGACAACTCGCGCGACGATGCCCCGTTCCGGTCGATCGTGCGCGCGATGCGGGAGGCCCGGGTCGCCGCGCGGCTCAAGCATCCGCACGCCGTCACCGTGTACGACGTCGCCGAACAGGACGGGACCCCGTTCCTGGTCATGGAGTTCCTGCCGTCACGGCCGCTGACGGAACTCCTCGCCGACGACGGCCCGCTCCCCGCCGGCCGGGTGGCGGAGCTCGGCGCGCAGATCGCGTCGGCGCTGGCGGCGGCCCACGAGGACGGCATCCTGCACCGGGACGTCACCCCCAACAACATCCTGATCACCAAGGACGGCCAGGCGAAGATCGCCGACTTCGGCCTGTCCCACGCCACCGGCGAAGGCACCATGACCGGTGACGGCCTCGTCGTCGGCACTCCGGCGTTCCTCTCCCCCGAGGTCGCGGACGGCGAGGAACCCGGCTACCCGTCGGACGTGTTCTCCCTCGGCTCCACGCTCTACACGGCGTTGGAGGGCGCGCCGCCGTTCGGCGCCGACGGCAACCAGATCGCGCTCCTCAAACGGGTCGCGCGCGGCGAGATCACCGCTCCACGCGCCACCGGCCCGCTCACGGACGTCCTGCTGCGGCTGCTGCGGCGGGACCCCGGGGAGCGGCCGGACATGGCCGAGGCCGAGCGGATGCTCAGCGCCGTCGCCGACGGCCGTCCGGCGATCCTGGCCGGTACGAAACGGCTTCCCGCGCCCGCCCGCCGTTCGCGGCTGCCGTTCGCCATCGCGGGCGGAGTGGTGGTGGCGGGCGGAGTCCTGGCGGGGATCCTCCTGGTCGACGACGCACCCGATGTCCCGGTGGCGGCGCCGGCTGCTCCCGCCGCGAGCGCTCCCGCCGCGAAGCCGATGTGCGAAGCGCGTTACGAAGTGGCCAGCCGCTGGCCCGGCGGCTCGGAGATCCGCGTGTCCGTCCGGAACTCCCAGGACACCCGCCTCACCGGCTGGGAGGTCAGCTGGACCCTGCCGCCGGGGACGAAGATCGCCAACCTGTGGAACGGTTCCCTCGCACAGGACGGCGATCGGGTGCGAGTGTCCGAAGTGGACTGGAACGCGGTACTGCCCGCGGGCGGGACGACCACGTTCGGCTTCATCGCGACCACCGGTGACGACGGCGGGGACGCGCCGGTCGCGGAGTGCCGGAGTTCCTGAGAACGCGTTTCGTCCTCTGGATGCGGTAGTTGCCCGTGCAACTACCGCATCCAGAGGACGAAACGCGTTCTAGCGGGCGGTGGATTCGCGCGCGTTCAGCCGCACCGGCACTTCGATCCGGACCGGCTCGGTGCCCCGGGCGACGCCCTCGACGAGGTCCATCAACGCCGTGGCGGCGCGGCCGCCCACCTCGCGTGGATGGACGAACATGCCGGTCACCTGCGGCGACGTCAGCCGGAGCGAACCGCTGTCGACCGCGCTGCAGATCCCGAGCGCGCCGGGCACCGCGATGCTCCGGCGGCGTGCCTCGTGCAGAACGCCGAGCGCCAGGTTCTCCGACGTCGTGAAGACCGCGTCCGGGCACACCGGCCGGTCGAGCAGCCTGCCCAGCGCCTCGGCCGTGCCTTCGGTGGTCGGCGGTTCGTCGATCTCGACCACCACCGGCTCCAGCCCCCGGTCTTCCGCCCAGCCGGTGTAGCCCGCGACCAGATCCGCCGCGTAGGAACGGCCGGTGTCGGTGGTGATCATCGCCGGTCGCGCGTAACCGTTGTCCGCCAGGTGATCCAGCATCAGCCGGGCGGCCTCGACCAGGTCGTTGTCCACGACGACCGGCACGGGACACGGCGCCGCCATCGGGCGTCCGACGGTCACCAGCGGCCGGTCACGGCACCAGCCCGAAGCGAAGAACGGCTCGTCGCCACGAGGATCCACCAGGATGGCGCCGTCGACCGAAAACGCGTTCAGCCGGTCGAGGTCCGCGTCCGTCGGGGCCAGCAGCAGGGCGTACGAGCGCTTCGACGCGGCCTCGGCGGCCCCGTTGAGGACTTCGAGGAAGTAGTCCGAGTTGGGCACGAGCGCGCAGGCGCTGCTCGCGTCGACCGAGTTCGCGAGCTGGATCGCCAGGGTGCGGCTGCGCCGGGTGACCAGCTGCTGGGCGTGCACGCTCGCCTGGTAGCCGAGCTCGGCCGCCGCCCGCGCGACGCGCTGCCGGGTCTCCTCGGAGATCCGGCCCTGCCCGCTGAGCACGTGGGAGACGGTGGTGATCGAGACCCCCGCGGCGGCGGCGACGTCACGGATGGTCGTCGGCACTCAGACCTCCACGGGCGGTCCCCAAACGCGGTTCGGCCGGTCGGTGTCCAGCCGGTAGTCGGTGACGTGGGCGTCGCCCAGCCTACGTCCGAGGTCCGCCGCCGCCTCCAGCGGCCGGGCCGGATCGCGCTCCACCTCGCCCCGGCTGTTGCCGACCCCGACGACGATCCCGGCCAGGTCCTGGCGCAGGTACCGGGTGAGCTCCTGGAACTGGGCCTCGAGGCCGAGCGTCGCGCCGCGATAGCTCTCTTCGCAGGAGATCAGCACGGCGGCGCGTTTGTTCATCAGCCCCGGCACGACCTCGCCGGTATGCGGCGAACTGCCGGAGGTGTAACAGAAAAGGCGGTCGAAGAAGGATTTGAGCCGGCCGGTCATGCCGTACCAGTGCAGCGGTGTCGCGTAGACGATCGCGTCCGCCGGGAGCACGTGGTCGAACAGCAGCCGCTCGTAGTCGTCCGCGATCCCGCAGGACCGGTCGCTCAACCGGCACTCGCGGCAGTCCCCCAGCGGCGACTCGACGAAATCGGAGAGGCGGACGAAGCCGACCGTGTGCCCGGCTTCCTCCGCTCCCTTGCCCAGCGCCTGGGCGAGCGCCCAGGAATTGCCCTCACGACGCGGGCTCGAATCCAGCACCAAGACCTTCACGTGGTTCTCCCCGGAGAGACTGCAAAAACGCTTTTGCAGTCTCTCCGGGGAGGTATCACCTGTCAAGCGGTCAAGCGACCTTGGCGGCGGCCGCGAGGATGACCTCCGCGACGACGTCCGGCCGCGAGACCGAGACCGCGTGCGAGGCGTCGATCCTGGTGACCTCCGAACCGGCGCGCTCGGACATGAACGCCTGCGCGGCGGCGGGGATCGCGTGGTCCTGCTCGGCGATCAGCGCCCAGGACGGCACGTTCTTCCAGGCAGGCTCGCCGTCGAACGGGGTGCCGAGCGCGCGCTCGGTGACCGGGCGCTGGGTGACGGCCATGACGTCGGCGGTCTCCGCGGGAACGTCGGCCGCGAACACGTCCGAGAAGTTCTCGGGCTTGATCGACAGCTCGCCCTGCGAGGCGAGGACGTTCGTGGTGTCCGGGCCGAGCTTGCTTCCCTCGAACCGGCCGGACAGCTCGAACACGCTCTCCCCCGCTTCCGGCTGGAAAGCGGCGATGTAGACGAGCGCCTTGACGTTCGGCGCGGTGGTGGCCGCGCGGCTGATCACCACACCGCCGTAGGAGTGCCCGGCCAGCACCACGGGGCCGTCCACTCCGTTGACGACGTCGGCGACGTAGTCCGCGTCGGACTCGATCCCGCGCAGCGGGTTCGACGCGGCCAGCACCCGGTAGCCCTGCTCACGCAGCTTCGGGACGACGCCGTTCCAGCTGGACGAGTCGGCGAAAGCACCGTGGACCAGGACGATGGTGGGCTTCTGGTTGCTCATGATGGCTCCTCGAAGTCAGGAAGAATGATCGGTCTTTCTGCCTGAACGATGCTCGTCCGGAACACCTTCCGCAACGTGACGAAGACGACTTAGTGGAATGACCGTTCTTTCTCTACAGTTGAGAGATGCCGACTGTCGACCGGGACGTCCACCCGAAGATCCGGCTGCTCGAGACAGCGTCACGGCTGTTCTACGCCGAGGGCATCCACGCCGTCGGAGTGGAGCGCCTGGTCTCCGAAGCGGCCGTGACCAGGGCGACCTTCTACCGCCACTACCCCACCAAGGACGACCTCGTCGCCGCGTACCTGAGCACCACGAGCGAGCAGATCCGCGCGGGTGTGGGCGCGGTGACCAGCGGGAAGCCTCCTCGCGAAGCACTACTCGGCGCGCTGGGCATCGTCGGCGACCGGACGCTCGACGACGACTTCCGCGGCTGCCAGTTCCTCAACGCCGCCGCCGAATACCCCGATCCCGCACACCAGGTCCGGCAGGTCATCGACGACCACCGGGATTGGTTCTTCGGCGTCCTGCGCGACCTGGCTCGCGACGCGGGTCACGCCGATCCCGACCACGCCGCGCGCACCCTCGTCCTGCTCCGCGACGGCGCGCTGCACGGCGGGAACCTCGACGACGCGGAAACCGTGCGCACGACCCTGCGCCGCGCTGTCACCGAGGTCGTCGCCTGAGCCGTCGCCCTATCTTGTCCGGCACTGTCGTCACGGACAGGACATAGCGCCTTCTCGACGGTCGTAACAAGTGCTACCTTCGCGAGAGGGGGCCCGGCCGGATCGAGGAGCGGCGACGATGAGCCTTTCTCCCAGCGCGCACGTCGACCCGTTCTGCCGCGACCGGCTGCCGCCCGCCGACCAGTGGCCACAGCTCGTGTTCGACCTCCCGGAACTGCGGTATCCCGACAGGCTGAACGCCGCGACCACGCTGCTCGACGAGACCGTCGAGCGACTGGGCCCGGACAGGCCCTGTCTGTCTTCGCCCGCCGAAACGTGGACCTACGGCGAAGTCCTGGCCCGCGCCAACCGGGTCGCGCATGTCCTGGTCACCGATTTCGGTGTCGTCCCCGGCGACCGGGTTCTGTTGCGGGGCACCAACACCCCGTGGCTCGCGGCGGTGTGGCTGGCCGTCCTCAAGGCGGGCGCGGTGGCCGTCACGACCATGCCGATGCTGCGGCGGGCCGAACTGGACAAGATCGCCGGTCGCGCGAAGCCCGCGATCGCCGTCTGCGACGAACGCCTCCTGGACGAACTCCCGCCGGATCTGCCCGTCGTGTCCTACGGAACGGATCTCGCCGCCCGGGCGGAACGGCATCCGGCGACGTTCGCCGACGTCCCGACAGCGGCCGATGACGTCGCCCTGCTCGCCTTCACCTCCGGCACGACGGGATCCCCCAAGGCGACGATGCACTTCCACCGCGATCTGCTCGCGATCGCCGACACGTTCTCCCGGCATGTCGTGCGACCGGCCGCGGACGATCTCTTCTGCGGCACGCCACCGCTCGCTTTCACCTTCGGCCTCGGCGGGCTGCTGATCTTCCCCCTGCGAGCGGGTGCGGCGACGCTTCTGGTCGAACGCGCGACTCCGGCGGAACTCGCCGCCGTCGTCGCCGACAAGGGCGTCACGGTCCTCTTCACCGCCCCGACCGCGTACCGGGCGATCTTGAACTCCGGCCACGGAGGGCTCCTCGCCGGGGTACGCCGCGCGATCTCGGCGGGCGAGTCGCTCCCCGCTCCCGTGGCCGAGCGGTACCGGGAGGTCGTCGGACGGCCGCTCATCGACGGGCTCGGCAGCACCGAAATGCTGCACGTGTTCATCTCCGCCGCCGACGACGACGCGCGTCCGGGCGCGACCGGGAAGGTCGTCCCCGGCTACCGGGCCGCCGTCCTCGACATCGACGGCTCGCCCGTCCCCGACGGAACGCCCGGTTTCCTCGCGGTGCGAGGCCCCACGGGCTGCCGGTACCTCGAAGACCCGCGCCAGCGGGACTACGTCCGCGACGGCTGGAACATCACCGGCGACACCTACGTCCGGGACGCGGACGGCTACTTCCGGTTCGTCGCGCGCAGCGACGACATGATCATCTCGTCGGGCTACAACATCGCCGCCCCCGAGGTCGAAGAAGTCCTGCTCGCCCATCCGGACGTGGAGGAATGCGCCGTGATCGGCACGCCAGACCCGGACCGCGGTTCGATCGTGACGGCGTTCGTCGTGCCGCGTCCCGGCGTCGAAGAAGGCCCGCGGTTCGCGCAGGCGCTCCAGGATCACGCGAAAGCGACTGCCGCGCCGTACAAGTATCCGCGCCGCGTCCGGTTCATCGAGGCGTTGCCACGCAACGCGAGCGGGAAGCTTCAGCGCTACTTGCTGCGTGAACTGTGAGCGCCGGGAAGCGGTTCGCCGTGGTCGGCGCGCAGGCCGTCGAGGGAGATGCGCAGCAGCCGGTTCCACATAAGCGGGTGACCCCCGTCGGTGAGCTGCACGGCGTGGCCCAATGAGACCAGCAGGAGCAGCAGGTCTTCGGTGGTCACACCGGCCCGTAGGAGATCCTCGGCGCCGGCGCGCAGTTCTTCGATGACGAGCCGGAGCTGCCGGATACCCTCCAGATCGGGGTCCGACCAGGTCAGCGCGAAGTTCTCGACGATCACCCGGTGGCGCGCGTAGCCGGTCAGAGCCTGCTCGTAGAAGTCGGTGAGCGCCGCCCAGGGATCCTCGGCACCGATCGCCGCCCGGCGCGCGGATTCCGCCCACCTCGAGAAGTCCTGACGCAGGACCGTCCGGATGAGATCTTCCTTTTTCGGGAAGTGCCGGTAGAGGGTGCCCATGCCCACGCCACTACGGCGGGCGATCTCGCGGACGTCCACCGCGGTGCCCTGCTCGGCCAGCACTTCGGTGGCTGCCTCGACGATCGCCTCCTGGTTGCGGATCGCGTCCGCGCGCCGTCGGGGCCGATTGCTCCGGGGTCAGGATCACGGGCTGCCACTCGTGCACGGTCCGGTAGTACTTGGTGATCGGATCGGCGGTGGCCTCGTGCAGCCCGGAAGTGGCGGCGAGATCCTCCGAAACGTAGACCGCGAGACGCTCCCGCGAGCACCGCACTTCCGCCTGCCCGGTCACCAGGTAGCAAAAGCTCGTCTCCGGGCGCCGCGCCAGCGCGGTACCGGCGGTCCTGGCGAGACCGGCGCGGCTTTGGCCCGCACCAGCATCGGCACCCCGTGCGGCGTCACCGCGATCACGGTGACGATCCCGTTCTCCAGCAGCCGGGCCCCGCGCCTGGCCACGGTAGGTTCTGGAGCGTCGAGCACCTCGGCGATCCGCCGTCAGGACGCCCGGCCATCCACCTCCAGCGCACCGATGACGCGGCGATCGAGCGGATCTTGTCGAACCTGGTCACCGCAGCCGAGAATTCGACCATTCCCACAAGTTGGTTGGAGGACGTGATCGAAGACGAACTCTGCCACCTCCCCGCGAGGGAGCTGGCGAAGCGGCTACGCACCTGTGAAGTCAGCGCGCGGGAAGTGGTGACAGCCCATCTCGACCGCGTCGAACGGGTCAATCCCGGGATCAACGCGATAGTCACGCTGACCGCGGACCAGGCCCTCGCCGACGCCGCCGAGGCCGACGAACGGCTGGCCCACGGCGAGGAAGTCGGGCCACTGCACGGGATCCCGGTTGCCCACAAGGACAATCACGACGTCGCCGGCGTGCGCACCACCTATGGTTCACCGCTGCTCGCGGACAACGTCCCGACCGCGCATTCGCCCATCGTGGAACGAATGCGCGCCGCGGGGGTGATCACGCTCGGGAAAACGAACATCCCCGAGTTCGGCGCGGGTTCGCACACGATGAACCCGGTCTTCGGGGCGACTCGCAATCCGTACCGGCCTTCGCTGTCCGCCGGTGGCAGCAGCGGCGGGGCGGCCGCGGCACTGGCCGCCGGGCTGCATCCGCTCGCCGACGGCAACGACATGGGCGGTTCGTTGCGCAATCCCGCGTCGTTCTGCAACGTGGTCGGGTTGCGGCCGTCCCCCGGCCGGGTGCCCTGCGGACCCGACGGCCTCCCGGCCTCGTGGCTCGCCGTGCACGGCCCGATGGCCCGCACCGTAGGGGACGTCGCGCTCCTGCTGTCGGTGATCGCCGGCTACGACCCCCACAGCCCGTTCAGCCTCCGGGAGCCGTCCGAACCGTTCGCGGAACCGTTGGACACCGACCTCACCGGGCTGCGGGTGGCCTGGTCCCCCGACCTCGGCGGGCTCCCGGTCGACCCCGCCGTCAGTCAGGTCCTCGAACCGGCGGTGAAGGTGTTCGGCGACCTCGGCTGCGAGGTCGAAGAGGCCACGCCCGACCTCACGAACGCGGACGAGGTCTTCCGGACCCTGCGAGCCCGGATCTTCCACCTGAACCTCGGCGCGCTGGCCGAGGCCCATCCCGGTCGGATCAAGAAGACCCTCGCCGACGAAATCGCGTACGGTGGCACACTCGGTGGGCAACGGGTGGCGACGGCCAATCTCCTCCAGACCCGGCTCGTCGCTTCGACGCGGGAGTTCTTTTCGAAATACGATCTGCTGCTCGCTCCGGTCAGTCAGGTGCCGCCCTTCCCTGTCGAGTGGGAATACCCGGAAACCGTCGCCGGGCACGAAATGCGCGACTACATCGACTGGATGCGGTCGTCCTCCGCCATTTCGGCCACCCGATGCCCGGCGATCTCCGTCCCCGCGGGCTTCACCGCCGATGGCAGTCCGGTGGGATTGCAGATCATCGGCCCGCACCGAGGTGAACTGAACCTGCTTCGCGCGGCCCACATGTTCGAGCAGGCGACGCGGTACGGCGAAGGTCGACCTGAGCTTCCCTGATCGCGACGACCACGGTGACTGATCGCGATCTCGACCGTCCACAAAGGACAATTTTTCAGCTGGAACCCGTTTTGAGGGACCCATTGTCGCGTCGGGCGGGTGAGCGGAGTCCCGAGACAGCCGACGCCGAAGCACATGGACAGGGACGATGCACCCTGGCAGGACCCAACGTCGCGAAAGCCACTTTCGGGACGCCTGATGTCCCGAAAGTGGCTTTCGCGACACCCGGAACCAGCAGGGGCACGAGCGATGAAGCATCGCTACCTCACATTTCGGCCCAACAACCCTCCCTACCACTCACGAGCACGCGCGGAACCATTCGAACGCATACTTACGCCACCAATACCCCACGTGGCCGCTCGGACTCACACGGCCCTGACACTAAAGTCGAAACACTTTTCACATTCGCACATGTGTTCGATTTCCGGTATTCTTGCAGGGTGTCCAGTCAGCGAATCCTCGAGCCGCCGCGGGAGTTGTGGCGTGCCGGTGCGCGGGAGCTCGCGCACGGTGTGGTCGAGCGGTTGTCGCTGGCGCGGCAGGCGCTGGCCGAGGTCGGGCAGTTCCTGGTGGAGATCGAATCCCGGGGCCCGATGGAACTGTTCGGGCACGGCTCGACCGCGGGCTGGTTCGCCGAAACCGCCCGGATCAGCCCGAAAGAAGCCGGTGCGACCGTAGCCCGAGCCGTGGCGCTGAACGAGGGCCTGAATCTGGACGGCACCCCCGCACCCGCCTTCGCCCCCATCGCCGGTGCCGCCGCG
This sequence comes from Amycolatopsis thailandensis, assembly GCF_002234405.1. GTDB lineage: Bacteria > Actinomycetota > Actinomycetes > Mycobacteriales > Pseudonocardiaceae > Amycolatopsis > Amycolatopsis thailandensis. The sequence goes on from NZ_NMQT01000035.1 coordinate 19,869, forward strand.
GCCGAGGGCGACCTCGGGCATCAGCAGCTGGATCCGATCCTCGCGCTCCTGAAGAAGATCCCGGCGGATGTGTCAGAGGAGGACCGGTCGGGCGCGGAGCGGATCCTGGTGAATCTGGCCCGCCACGCCGGTCCGCACGAGATCGGCAGGATCGGCGCGGAGCTGCTGGCTCATCTCGATCCTGATGGGAACGAGCCGAAAGACGACGATCTGCCGCCGCCCTCACGTGAGGTGCATGTGCGTGAACGTGAGGATGGCTGGTGGCGGCTCCATGGGCTGCTGGATCCGGAGTTCGGTGCTCGGGTGAACGCCTTGTTCGAGACCTGGGGGCAGCGAAGACCGGTCGACGAGGACGGTAACCGCGATCCCCGCACCCCCGGCGAGCGCCACGGTGACGCGTTGTTCGACGCGATCCACTACGCGATGACCAACGACAAGGCTCCGACCCTGTCTGGGGACCGGACCACGATCGTGGTCACGATCCCCCTGGAGACACTGACCTCAGGGCTGGGGATGGCGTGCGTGGACGAGGTCACCCGGATCACCGCCCGGCACGTCCGGATGCTGGCCTGCGACGCGAAGATCATCCCCGCCGTGCTCGGGTCGGAAAGTGAACCCCTCGATATCGGCCGGGCGGCCCGCACTGTCACCCCCGCGCAACGCCGGGCTTTGAACCTTCGTGACCACGGGTGCGCTTTCCCCGGTTGTCATCGCAAGCCCAAGCACTGCGAGGCCCACCATATTCTTCCGTGGGGTGAACTCGGTGACACCGACCTCGGCAATCTGTGTCTGCTGTGTCGCTATCACCATATGGTCATCCACGGCCAATCCGGCTGGACAGTCCACCTCGCCACCGACGGCAGGCCTGAGTTCGTTCCACCCCAATACCTCGACCCACTACAGAAGCCACGCCGCTGAACCCGAGGGAGCCCGCCACCACCACCGGCGACGGGCCCCTCGGCCTGCCCGAGGCACAGGCGGAAACCCGAAACGCAGCTGTTTCCGGCTTCAGCGAATCCCGCGACGCCGGTTCGCCGCGACCAGCGCGACAACACTCAGCGACGCGGTCGCCATAAGGCAGTAGCCGGGCGAAACCGGCGAACCGGTGGCCGCGATCATGATCCGGATCCGGCCGTGCCGGCCGGTCGGTCGGTCAACAGCCTCACGATCGGCGTCACCACGGTCAGGATGGCGGCGGGTGATCATCAGGGCGACGAATGACCAGCGCTCCCCCGGCGATCAGCAGACCGCTCCACTGGAAGCGGAACAGCGTCGGACGGGCGTCGTCTTCGGTGAATCCGGTCGCGTGGCAACGGTTTCGGCGGCGGGTTCGTCGACGTGACGCCGGATGTAGCAGCCGACTGGGCCGACCGGCAACCCGAAGACGAACGGGATCCAGCAACCCCACGACGTCATCGCATCGGTGGTGAGCGAGGCGGTCGGCGTAGGCGCCGAGCACGAGACCGCCGAGCGGGCGCACGAGGAACCTAGTCCCGAAGACCGCGGATGCCCGGACGAGCTGGACGGCGGCGTTCCCGCCGGGAAAGAAGATCTTACCGATGTGGGCCGCCATCAGGCGCGTACACGCCGAGGTCGAACCATTCGAGCGCGTTGCCGATGCTGGCCGCGGCGATGGCGCGCCGCGTCGACGACGGCGTCCGATCGCTCGTCACGCTTCCTCGCCACGCCTGCCGAGGGCGTGGAACAGCGCCGCAGCGAGCACGACACCCTCCCGGGCGATCGGGGCCGACAGGTGCTCGTCGGGCGCGTGTTGCAGGCAGCCGGGGTAGGAATGCGGCAGCCACAACGTCGGCAGACCGAGGACGTCGGTGAACACGTGGTTCGGCAGGCCGCCTCCGAAGCTCGGCAGGATCGCCACCGGGCTATCGGACACCTCGCCGAGGACGCCTTTCGCCCAGTCCACCCAGGGGTCGTCGACCGGAGTACGGCTGGCGACGAAGCTGGCTTCGGCGGTGACGCCGACCATCGGAAACCCCTGCGCGGCAAGGTGTTTCGTGATGGCCTCGCCCACTCCGTCGACGTCGGTGCCCGCCACGTAACGCAGTTGCAGCATCGCGCGGGCCCGGCCGGGGATGGCGTTGACCGGCCGGTCGATGTCGGCCGCGCCGAGTGACAGGACTTCGAGGGTGTTCCAGCCGTACAGGCGCTCGGCCGCGGTCAGCCCGGTGTCGCCCCAGCCCTCGTCCAGCACCGGATCTCCCGGCGTGTTCCCGATTTCGAGGTCGGCGAGTGCCGCGCGGACACTGCCCGGGAGTTCGGGCGGGAGGAGTTCCGGCACCTGGACGCGGCCGTGCCCGTCGACGAGACAGGCGATCGCCCCGGCGAGCGTGGTGGCGGGATTGCGCAGGACGCCACCCCAGTTCCCGGAGTGGTACGCGTCGGGCCGGAGATCGACGTCGAGGGCGATCCGGACGCTGCCCCGCGCGCCGAGGAACAGCGTCGGCGTCGCCGCGTCCAGGCGCGGGCCGTCGGAGGCGATGAGGACGTCTGCGCTCAGCTCTTCCCGGCGCGCCGCGACGAACTCGTCGAGGCCGGGCGAGCCGATCTCCTCCCCGGTCTCGAACAGGAACTTGAGGTTGAACCCGAGCGATCCGGTTTCGGCGAGGAGCAGCCGGAGCGCTGTCAGGTTGATCAGGTGCTGTCCCTTGTTGTCCGCGGAGCCGCGGCCGTACCAGCGCTCACCGTCGGCGGTCAGCGTCCACGGATCCCGGTCTTCGCTCCACTGGCCCTCGTGCCCATCGACGACGTCGGCGTGGCCGTAACACAGGAGCGTCGGCAGCCCCGGGGATTCGATCCGGGTGCCGATCAGGAACGGGCCGCCGTTCGGGTCGGGGTTGGGATACGTCGTCACGGAACAGCCGAGCGCGCTCAGCGCGGGGGTCAGCACCTTGTCCAGGTATGCCTTGATGGCAACGCGCCCGCTCGGATGATCGCTCACCGTCGGATAGCGGACGAGTTCGGCGAGCTCGGCGAAGAAGGCCCCCGAGTCGACGTGCTTCTGGGCTTTCGAGACCAGTTCTGCGGGGATGGCCACGGTGTCTCCGATTCGCTCGTCCGGTGTCGCTGAGGAGCGTAAGACGGTTTGCTTACACCCCGCGTTCTCATCCAGCAAACCTGCTGTTGCCGATCGCGTTGGCGTACTTCCTCGAAAGTCGCCCGCACCGGTTCGGTGTCCGAAGCGGCGACGGAGTTGACGGTGGCGCCCTCGGCGATCAGCCGTCAGATCGCCGAACTCGAGGCTGGGTGCCGCTGTTCGTCCGGCATCCGCGCGGCACGCTGCTGACCTCGTTCGTCCGGCCGCCGGTCAGCGGATCAGCACCCCGGGATTGAGGATTCCGGCCGGGTCGAGGGCGGATTTGGCGGCGTCGAGCGCGGCCGCGAACGGATCGGGCCGCTGGCGGTCGTACCAGGGCCGGTGGTCGCGGCCGACGGCGTGGTGATGGGTGATCGTGCCGCCGTGGCCCGTGATCGCCTCGGAGACGGCGGCCTTGATCTCGTCCCACTGCGCGACCGTGCTCCCCCAGCGCCCGGCGGCGTAGATCCCGTAGTAGGGCGCGGGGCCGTCCGGGTAGACGTGCGTGAAGCGGCAGGTGACGACACCGGCGCCGCCGCACACCTCGTCGATCGCGGCGCGCGCCGCCGAGGTGATCGCGTCGTGGAACTCGTCGAAGGCGTCCCAGGTGCAGGCGGTCTCGAAGGTCTCCACGATGAGCGACCGGCGGGCCAGGGCGTCGCGCTGGTACGGCATCCGCAGAAACGACGAACGCCAGGTCGAGGCGCTGTCCTGGTTCGGGGAGTCCTTGCTGCGCCTGGCTTTCACCACCCCGCCGTGCCCCGAGGTCAGTTCGAGCGCGCGCTCCAGCCAGGTGTCGACCGGATGATCGGCGGATTCGAACGCGACCAGGAGCAGTCCCCCGCCCACACTCGCGCCCGCGTTGATGAAGGCCTCGGCCGGATCGAGGAGACGGCAGTTCGACGGATGGAGCCCGGACTGCGCGATCGCGCGGGTGGCGGCGACCGCGTCTTCCTGTCGTTCGAACGCGACCGACGCGGTGACCTGCCAGACCGGCCGGTCCTGGAGCCGCATCCAGGCTTCGGTGATCACGCCGAGGCTGCCCTCGGAGCCGAGGAACATCCGGTCCGGCGCGGGCCCGGCGCCCGATCCCGGCAGGCGCCGCGATTCGCTGATCCCGGCCGGGGTGACGACGCGCAGCGACTCGGTGAGATCGTCGATATGCGTGGCGAGCGTGGCGAAATGCCCGCCGGCGCGGGTGGCGAGCCAGCCGCCGAGCGTGGAATGGGCGAACGACTGCGGGAAATGCCGCAGGGTCAGGCCCAGCGGACGAAGACGGTCTTCCAGCGCCGGGCCGAAGATTCCGGCCTGGATCCGGGCCGCGCGGCTGACCGTGTCCACTTCGAGCACGGCGTCGAGTCCCGCGAGGTCCATCGACACGGCCGGCCCGTCGAACCGCGGCTCGATCCCACCGACGACGGAACTGCCGCCGCCGTAGGGAATCAGCGGGGTTCCGGAGGCCGTGCACCAGTCGAGGAGGTCGACGACGTCCTGTTCCGTACGCGGGCGGGCGACCAGATCCGGGACGTGGTCGAGCCGGCCGAGCAGGTTGCGGACGACGTCGCGGAAAGCCTTGCCCCGGGCGTGGGACAGCCGATCGACGGGTTCGTCGCTGCACAACGCGGCGAGCGTCGCGGGCGGGCGGATCCGCGACGCGGGTACGTCGAGCTCCGCCGGTTCCGGCGGGGCGTGGTCGGTGAAATCGTGACCGGGCAGGACGCCCGAGGTACGAGCGACCAGCGCGTCGGACTCTTCCCTGGACAGTTCGCCGTCGGTGGTGCCCCAGCCCCACCAGGACCGCTCTTCGGTCGGCACCGTCGCCTCCCTTCGATCTGACTCGCCAGTAAGTTACTTATCAGTCAGTTGCCGTGTCAACGCTCGGGGTCCGCCGCGAGTCGTCCGTCCGAACACACGTGTCGTCCATCCAGTCACACGTGTCGTCCATGGGGTCACCTGTGTCGTCCGTTCGGTCACGGGGACGACCGAGCTGGGCCCCCGCCGCACTCGCTCCCTGACACACAGGACAGCTCTGCCGCCCAGGACCGATTGGAGGCCTTCGACGCTTTACAACGTTGTATCAACGATGTAAAAACGTCCTGACGGCCAGCCGTGGCCCGGCTCACACCGGTTCCCACCGCCACGGGGTCGTGGTTTCACGCCTGCACAGTCCAGCGGGAGGCGCACCTCCGCCGAGGCGGCCGCCCCCGGAGAAGGGTGTCGAGCAGATGTTGCCAACGTTGTCACCACCACGCCCCCGGAAGCCGAAACGCTTCCGGAAGACACTGGCCACCGCCGTCGCGGTGGCCTCGGCCCTGGCGTTGACGTCGGGCGCCGCGACGGCCGCGGAGAGCGGCTGGAAGATGGGCAAGCCGCGCCTGACCACCCCGTGGACCAACCAGGTCTCGCCGACCAATGCGCTGCCCGAGTACCCCCGGCCGCAACTGGTGCGCGAGAACTGGCAGAACCTCAACGGGGTCTGGGAGTTCGCCGGCGCCGCGCCCGGCGAGGTCCCGCCGTTCGGCGAGAAGCTCGCCGAGAAGATCTTGGTCCCCTACCCCGCCGAATCGGCGCTTTCGGGGATCCAGCGCCACGAGGACTACATGTGGTACCGCCGCACGTTCACCGTGCCCAAGAACTGGAACGTGGGCAGGGACAACACCCTGCGGATCAACTTCGGCGCCGTCGACTACAAGGCGAAGGTCTACGTCAACGGCAAGGAGGTGGCCGCGCATCAGGGTGGCTACGGCGCGTTCTCCGCGGACGTGACCTCGGCGCTGAAACCCAAGGGAGAGCAGGAGATCATCGTCGGCGTCGAGGACCGCGCAGACGCGACCTGGCAGCCCGTCGGCAAGCAGCGCCTCGTCCCCGACCGCGGGATCTTCTACGAAGGCGCCTCGGGCATCTGGCAGACGGTGTGGATGGAACCGGTCGCGGCCAAGCACGTCGGCACGCTCGGCATGGTCCCCGACCTCAAGTCCTCCACGCTCAAGCTCACCGTCGACACCGGCGGCAGCTCCGGGCTGACCGTCGAGGCCGTGGTCCGCGACGGCAGGAAGGTGGTCAGCCGCAGCAAGGCGTCGGCCGCCGGGACGATCTCCCTGCCGGTGCCCAAGGCGAAGCTCTGGTCGCCGGATTCACCGTTCCTGTACGACCTGGACGTCGAACTGAAGGACGGCCGCCGCACCGTCGACAAGGTGTCGTCCTACTTCGGCATGCGCGAGTACGGCACCACGAAGGGCGCCGACGGCAAACTCCGGTTCACCCTCAACGGCAAGATCCTCTTCCTCCAGTCCACTTTGGACCAGGGCTACTGGCCGGACGGCATCTACACCGCGCCGACCGACCAGGCACTGCGCTTCGACCTCGAACAGCACAAGGTCCTCGGCTTCAACACGGTCCGCAAGCACATCAAGACCGAACCCGATCGCTGGTACCACCACGCCGACAAGCTCGGTCTGCTCGTGTGGCAGGACATGCCGTCGATGCGCACCGGTGGCCGCCCGCCCGTCGACGCCCAGCAACAGTTCAAAGCCGAGCTGAAAGAACTGGTGGAGCAGAAGAAGAACTGGACCTCGATCGTCGGCTACGTGCCGTTCAACGAGGGCTGGGCCGAGTGGTCGCGCGAGGAGACCGGGAAGGTCGCCGAAAGCGTCAAGGCCCAGGACCCGACCAGGCTGGTCAACGCGCACAGCGGCGTCAACTGCTGTGACTCGCTCGGCGACTCCGGCAAGGGTGACGTCCTCGACTGGCATTCCTACCCGGGTCCCGCGAAGCCGATGCCCGACGCCAAGCGAATTTCGATCGACGGCGAGCACGGCGGCTACGGCCTCGAGGTCAAGGACCACATGTGGTTCGGCGAAGGCCACGCCTACGAGATGGTGAAGGACCAGGCGACCCTGAACAGCCGCTACGTCCAGAACCAGCGCGACGTGCTCGCGTCGGCTCAGAGCTGCGGCATCAGCGGCTCGATCTACACGCAGATCACCGACGTCGAGCATGAGGTCAACGGCTTCTTCACCTACGACAGGCAGGTGAAGAAGATGGACTTCGCGCAGGTGCGCGCCGTCAACCAGGCGATCATCCGCAACGCCGACGGCAGCGGTTCCGGCGCGCCCGACCCGGGCCCCGGCACTCCGGGGATCACCGGCGTGCACGCCTACAAGTTCGACGAGGGCACGGGATCCAGCGCGGCGGACTCGGTCGGCACCGCGAACGCCACGCTGACCAACACGCAGTGGGCAGGCGGTGTCGAGGGCGGCGCGCTGGCCTTCGCGGGCAACGGGCAAGCCGACACCGGGGCGAACCTCGTCAACACTGCGGGCAGCTACTCGGTCTCCGCGTGGGCGAAGCTGGACGAGGCCGGTGGCGCGTTCCAGACCGTCGTCAGCCAGGACACCGGCCGCGACAGCGCGTTCTTCCTCCAGTACTCCGGACAGGACCAGCGGTGGGCGATGAGTTTCGTCGGTCTCCGCGCCCTGTCGCCGGAGAAGCCGCAGGTCGGCAAGTGGTACCACCTGACCGGCGTCCGTGACGCCAAGACGGGCACGTTGTCGCTGTACGTCGACGGCACGAAGGTCGCCTCGCAGAACGCCTGCTCCGCCGCACCGAGCACCGGCCACACGGTGATCGGCCGCGGCCAGTACGGCGGTCAGCAGGTCGACTTCCTGCGTGGCGCCGTGGACGACGTCCGGTTCTACGACCGGCCGCTGTCCGACGCCGAGGTCGCGACGCTGGCGAAGCGCGACTGATCCAGGACGCGCGGCGCCGGGATCACTCCCGGCGCCGCGCGTCCGTCACCCAGTCCCGCACGACGTCGCCGAGCACGGGCAGCGGCACCTGCCCGTTCCGCAGCACGACGTCGTGGAAGTCGCGGATGTCGAAGGCCTCGCCCAGGCGCTCCTCCGCGAAGGCGCGCAGCCGCTGGATCTCCAGCCTGCCCGTCATGTACGACAGCGCCTGGCCGGGCCATTCGATGTACCGGTCGGTCTCGGACGCCACCTCGACGTCGCTGAGCACGCAATGCTCGGTGAGGTAGTCAACGCATTGCTGCCTTGTCCACCCCAGCGCGTGCAGCCCAGTGTCGACGACGAGCCGTGCCGCGCGCAACGAATCCTCCGTGACCATGCCCAGCCGCATCAGATCGTCCGAGTACAGGCCCATTTCGTCGGCGAGCCGTTCGGTGTAGAGCGCCCAGCCCTCGTCGAACGCCGAGAGCGGGAAGAGCTTTCGCAGTTGCGGCACTCCTTCGAGTTCGGAGGACACGCAAGCCTGGAAGTGGTGTCCTGGAACGGCTTCGTGGAAGGCGACGGACTCCGCGATGAACCGGAACCGCTCGGTCACCCGGTAGGCGTTGGTGGAGTAGACGCCCGGACGGCTGCCGTCGGCCGAGGGCGGCATGTAGTACGCCTGAGCCGCGGACGGACCGTCCGCTTCCGGCACGGCGCGGACGACGCATTCGGCGGCCGGCACCTGACGGAACCAACCGGGCGCGGCGGCCGTGGCCCGCGCGACCGCCTCCGTCGCGGTGGTGATCATCTCGTCCGCGTCCCGCCAGCGCAGCGAAGGATCGGTGCGCATCCGGCGCCGGACCTCGACCGGATCGTCCTCGCCGAAGACGGCGGCGCCGAGCCTCCGGTACTCCTCGTCCAGCGCCCGTCCGATCGCGAGGCCCGTCTCGTGCAGTTCCTCCGCGGAGACCCCGGTGGTGGTGTGCGTCTTGAGCAGCCCCGCGTAGGTCTCCTTGCCGCCCTCCAGCCAGCAGAGCCCGGGCCGGTCGTCGGGACGGCCGTGCCCGGCGATCTCGCGGGCGAGCATGTCTCGATAGGCGGCGAGCGCCGGCCGCACCTTCTCGGCGAACAACCGATCCCGGCGCGCCCCGCGGTCACCGGTCAGAGCCGGGACGAGCAGCGGGTTGGGTTCGGCCGCCAGGAACCGGTCGACGTACTCGACGGCGCTGCGCACCGCGCGTTCCACCGGCGTCCGGCCGGCTTCGATCCCCGCGCGGTGCCGATCCGCCAGCGCCCCGAAGAAGTCCGGGAACGCCGCCAATCTCGTCAGATGATCCTCCTCCGCCTGCTCTCCCGACGGTTCCAGCTGCGGAAGCCAGGACAGCACCCCGACACCCTCGGCCACCATGGGATCGGCGAGGGTGAACTCGCTCTGGCGGGCGTCCAGCCTGGCCAGGAGCGATTCAGTGTGGTGGGCGACTACGCCGAGGGTGATCCGGTCCGGGTCGGTGGACCGGGCGGCGAATCCGGCGATCCGGACGGCCTGCTCCCTCAGGCGGGCGTAACCGGCTTCGGAGACGTCCCGTAACTCGTGATCGTGCCCGGGAATGTTGTCGAAGGTCGCCATCAAAGGCATTTCGGTCGCGAGGAGGTCGAGGAGTTCATCCGCCAACTCCCCAGCTGTCGGCTCATTACTCATATCCGACACCTACCAGACCGGATCCGTTTTCCGCTGGCGTTTTCCCGTTATCCGACCAGGCCGACCACCCGTTCGGTGGGTCCGGTGTACGCGCTCGACGGCCGGATCAGGCTGTTGTCCGCCAGTTGCTCGGCGATGTGCGCCGTCCAGCCGGTGATCCGTGCGGCGACGAAGATCGGCGTGAACACCGGGGTGTCGAAGCCGATCAGGTGGTACGCCGGGCCCGCCGGGTAGTCCAGGTTCGGGTGCAACCCCTTCGCGTCGTACATCGCGCGGGCCAGCGCCTCGTAGAGGTCGAGCAGGTGGTGACCGTCGCGTAGTTCCGCGATCTCTTGCAGGCCACGGCGCATGGTCGGGACACGGGAGTCGCCCTTCTTGTAGACGCGGTGCCCGAAGCCCATGATCTTGCGTTTCTCCGCCAGCGCCGCGGTGAGCCAGGCTTCGGCGTTGTCCGCGGTGCCGATCTCCTGGAACGTCGCCATGACGGCTTCGTTGGCCCCGCCGTGCAGTGGGCCCTTGAGCGCGCCGATGGCCGCGGTGACGGCGCTGTAGAGATCCGACAGTGTGGAGGTGACGACTCGCGAGGTGAACGTCGAGGCGTTGAAGCTGTGCTCGGCGTAGAGGACCAGCGAAGTTTCGAAGGCCCGGACGATCACGGGTTCGGGGACCTCGCCGAGGGTCATGTACAGGAAGTTCTCCGCGTAGCCGAGGTCGTCGCGCGGGGCGAGCGGGAGCAGGCCATGCCTGCGCCGCTGGGTCAGCGCGACGACGGCGGGAAGCGCGGCGAACAGCCGGAGTGCCTTGGCACGGTTGACTTCCGGGCCGTTGTCGTCCTCGTGCGGGTCGTGCGCGCCCAGGACGCTCACCGCGGTGCGCAGGGTGTCCATCGGATGCGCGGTCTCCGGCAACGACAGCAGGGTCAGCACAAGGTCGCGCGGCAGGGCGCGGTGCGCCCGCTCGGCCTCGTTCTGGGCCGCCAGCTGGGACGGCGTCGGCAGTTCGCCGTACCAGAGCAGGTACGCGACCTCTTCGAAGCGGCACTTCCCGGCCAGCTCCTGGACGGGATAACCGCGGTAGGTCAAGGAGTTGGTGTCGGGATTGACCATCGACACCCCCGTGGTGTCGACGATGACCCCGGCGAGTCCTTTGTGGATGCTGGTCATGGTTTCCCCTCAGATGCGGAAGGTGAAGACGTTCTCGTCGAACGTGCTGTAGGACTCGTAGTCGAGCAGGTCGTAGAGGTCGCGCCGATGCTGCATGCTGTCGAGAAAACCCGCTTGCGTACCGTGTTCGGCGATCGCGTTCAGCCCGGTTTCCGCGGCGTGCATGGCCAGCCGCAAGAGCGTGACCGGGTAGATCACGATGTTCACGCCGAGGGACTCCAGTGTTTTCACGTCCAGCAGCTCGCTCTTCCCGAACTCGGTCATGTTGGCCAGGATCGGGACGTCGACGGCGGCGCGCAGCCGGTCGAAGTCGGCGGGATTCCGCATCGCCTCGGGGAAGATGAGGTCGGCACCGGCGTCGGCGTAGGCCTTGGCGCGGTCGATGGCGTCGTCGATGCCGTGGACAGCGGCCGCGTCGGTGCGGGCGGCGATGACGAAGTCCGGATCGCGGCGGGCGGCGACGGCGGCGGTGATCCGCCGGACCGCGACGTCGCGGTCGACGACGTCCTTGCCGTCGAGATGCCCGCACCGCTTGGGATTCACTTGGTCCTCCAGGTGCATTCCGGCGACACCGGCGTCCTCCAGTACCTGCACGGTGCGGGCGGCGTTCATCGGCTCGCCGAACCCGGTGTCGGCGTCGACCAGCGCGGGCAGCGCGGTGACCCGGGCGATTTGCTGGGATCGTCCGGCGACCTCGGTGAGCGTGGTCAGTCCGATGTCGGGCAGTCCGAGGTCCGCCGAAAGGACGGCGCCGGAGATGTAGACACCCTCGAAGCCACGACGCTCGATCAGTTTGGCGCTCAAGGGATTGAAGGCACCGGGAAACCGTTGAAGCGTCCCGGAATTCAGTCCGGCGCGGAAGGCGCTCCGCTTCTGCGCGGCGGAGGGAGCGGCGTGCAGCATCAGAAGATCCCCTTGCTCTTCGGCGCGGCGTCGAGTCCGGCCGGGAGCGCGATCCCGGCGACCTCGGCCGCGTCCAGTTCCGCGAGCCGGGTGACCGTGTCGAGGAACCGGTCTTGGTCGGCGGTGGCGATCACCCCGTCGGCGAGCGTACGGAACTTGGCGATGTACTGCTCGCGGGCGAACGGTCGCGCCCCGGCCGGGTGAGCGTCCGCGACGGCGATCTCGTCGGACAGTACGGTGCCGTCGGCCAGCGTGATCTCGACCCGGCCGCCGAATGCCGGCTCGGGCGCGTGATAGCGGCGGGTCCACTCGGGATCCTCGACGGTGGCGACCTTCCACCAGAGCCCGACCGTGTCCGGCCGGGTCGCGCGTGCCCTGTCGTAGGACCGTTCGTGATGCCAGGCGCCGTCTTGCAGGGCGACCGCGAAGATGTACGGGATCGAGTGGTCGAGCGTTTCCCGGCTGGCGCGCGGATCGTACTTCTGCGGATCTCCGGAACCGGAGCCGATCACGTGATGCGTGTGATGACTGGTGTGGATGAGGATCCGCTCGATCTCGCCGGAATCGCCGATCCTCGGCCCGAGCCGTCGTGCGAGGTCGATCAGCGCCTGGCTCTGGTACTCGGCCGAGTGTTCCTTGGTGTAAGTGTCCAGAATGGACTGCTTCGGCTCGCCGGGTGCCGGCAGCGGCACCGTGTACTCGGCGCCGGGCCCGCTCAGCAGCCACGCGATGAAACCGTCCTCACCTTCGTAGATCGGGCTCGGCGCGCCTTCACCACGCATCACCCTGTCGACGGCCTCGATCGCGGCCTTGCCCGCGAACGCCGGGGCGTACGCCTTCCAGGAAGAGATCTCGCCCTTCCGGGACTGGCGGGTCGTCGTCGTGGTGTGCAGTGCCTGCCCGATGGCCTGGTGGACGGTTTCCGTGTCGAGGCCCAGGAGCGCGCCGAGACCGCCCGCGACCGACGGGCCGAGGTGGGCGATGTGGTCGATCTTGTGTTCGTGCAGGCAGATCCCGCGGACGAGGTTCACCTGGAGCTCGTACCCGGCGACGATCCCGCTCAGCAGGTCCGCGCCGGTGCGCCCGGCGTGCTGGGCGACCGCGAGGATCGGCGGGATGTTGTCGCCGGGATGCGAGTAGTCCGCGGCGAGGAAGGTGTCGTGATAGTCCAGTTCCCGCACCGCGACTCCATTGGCCCAGGCCGCCCATTCCGGTGAATACCGTCCTTCGACGCCGAAGACCGCCGCTCCCGGCTTACCGGGATGGGCCAGCGCCTGGTCGCGGGCGGAGCCGACCGGACGCCGGGTCAGCGACGCGGCGGCAACGGCGGCGTTGTCGATCACACGGTTGATCACCATGTCGGCGACCTCGGAGGTGACCGGGACGTCGTCGGTGGCGACGGCGGCGAGCTTCCACGCGAGCTGGTCCTCGCGGGAAAGCGACTCGGCGGAGCGGTGGGTGCGGACGGTGTGGTCGATCATGGTTCCCCTCGGTTGTGAACCTCGTGGCGCTCTGCCTCTGAGCGTGGCAGCTTCAGGAAGTCCTTGCCACCACTCGACCCTGTGAAGCTTTGTGAACGTTCGCGCCCTCCTTGTCAATGTTGTTACAGTCCGCTTGTGGAGAAGATGTACGCGGGCGCTCGCCTGCGCCAGCTGCGCGAAGACCGGTCCATGACCCAATCCGAGCTGGCCAGACTGCTGGAGATCTCGCCGAGCTATGTCAACCAGCTCGAACACAACGGCCGGCCGCTCACCCTGCCGGTGCTGCTCAAGCTCACCGAGACCTTCGGCGTCGACACGGAGTTCTTCGCCGCCCGCGACACCGCACGGCTGATCGCCGACGTACGTGAAGTGTTCGACGACAACACCGTCAGCGGTGCGATCTCCGCCGGCGAGGTCGACGCGCTGACCACCACGCTGCCCGAGGTGGCGCGGACACTCGTCGCGCTGCATCGCCGTTACCGGGAGGCGGTGGAGAACGTCGCCACCCTGGTGACCGAGCAGGGGCTGGACCGCTCGACGGCGCAGCAGCCGCACGAGGAGATCCGCGACTGGTTCTACCTGCGCCGCAACCATGTCGCCGAACTCGACGCCCCAGCCGAGAAGCTCGCCGCGGAACTGCGGCTCCATCCAGGCGAGGTCCGAAGTGGACTGGCGACCGGCCTGCTGGAGCGCCACGGCGTCAAGGTCACCGCCGAATCCCTCGGCCCGGACCAGCACCACTTCGACCCACGCCGCAAAACCCTGCGGCTCTCCCCCGCGCTGCGCCCCGGCCAGGCCGCGTTCCGGCTCGCGTCGGAACTGGCGCTGTTGGAAGCGGGCGAGGTGATCGACCGGCTCGTCGAAGACGGGAAGTTCAGCGGCGACACCGCGAGGCGGCTCGCGCGGATCGGCCTGGCCAACTACTTCGCGGGCGCTGTCGTGCTGCCGTACCGTGTGTTCCTCGGCGCGGCGGAGCGGTATCGCTACGACATCACCCGGCTGTCCGACCACTTCGGCGTCGGTTTCGAGACGGTCTGCCATCGGCTGTCCACTTTGCAGCGTCCGGGGACACGCGGCGTGCCGTTCTCGTTCGTCCGGGTCGATCGCGCGGGCAACATCTCGAAACGCCAGTCCGCCACCGGTTTCCACTTCTCCCGTGTCGGCGGCTCGTGTCCACTGTGGATCGTCTACGAGGCTTTCGGGTCACCGGGCCGGATCCTCACCCAGATCGCCGAACTCCCGGACGGCAAGAAGTACTTCTGGCTCGCCCGCACCGTCTCCCGCGCCGCGGGCGGGCACGGTGACCCCGGCAAGACGTTCGCGATCGGGCTCGGATGCGAACTCCGGCACGCCAAGCGGCTCGTCTACTCCGACGGCCTCGCGCTCGGCACCGGCGCGGCCGTGACCCCGATCGGGATGGGCTGCAAGGTCTGCGAGCGGCCCGCCTGCCCGCAGCGCGCCTTCCCGGCGATCGGGAAGCCGATGCGGGTCGACGAGCATTCGTCCAGTCTGCTGCCTTATCCACCGCTCGGCTGAGGCCTACGCCACAACCTCGACATAGTCGGACTTCCTACTTTATGGTGTCCACAGGTCTGCGGTGCAGGGAAGCCGGTGAGAATCCGGCGCGGTCCCGCCACTGTGACCGGGGAGCGGCGCTCCCGCAGAGAAGGCCACTGGCGCGAGCCGGGAAGGCCGGAGCCGCCGCGGATCCGGGAGCCAGGATACCGGCCGCAGATGTCCGTGTTCGTCCACGAGGATGGAGCTGAACGCATGCGGATTCTTCCTGCCTGCGCGAAAGTCGCCGACCCGCCACCACCCCGGCGGTAAGTCGTCCGTACTCCCCTGCCCGGCCGCCGATCGCGGTCCCGGGCGGCTCCGTCCTGCGCACTTTCGGAAAGGGCATCCATGAGCACCGAACTCAGTCACTTCGTCGGCGGCAAGCCGGTACCGGGCACGTCCGGCCGGTTCGCCGACGTCTTCGACCCCAGCACCGGCGCCGTCCAGGCCCGGGTCCCGCTCGCCTCGGCCGCCGAGGTCTCCGATGTGGTCTCCGACGCGGCGCAGGCCCAGCTCGACTGGGCCCGCTGGAACCCGCAGAAGCGGGCCCGGGTGCTGATGAAATTCGTCGACCTCGTCCGCGCCGAAGAGGACTCCCTCGCCCGGTTGCTCGCCTCCGAGCACGGCAAGACCGTCCCCGACGCGCGCGGTGACATCCAGCGTGGTCTCGAAGTGGTCGAGTTCGCCATCGGCATCCCGCACCTGCTCAAAGGCGAATACAGCGACAGCGCGGGCACCGGCATCGACGTCTACTCGATGCGGCAGCCGCTCGGCGTGGTCGCCGGGATCACGCCGTTCAACTTCCCCGCGATGATCCCGCTGTGGAAGGCCGCCCCGGCGATCGCCTGCGGGAACGCCTTCGTGCTCAAGCCGTCCGAACGCGATCCGTCGGTCCCGCTGCGGCTGGCCGAGCTCTTCCTCGAAGCCGGTCTGCCGCCGGGTGTGTTCAACGTGGTCAACGGCGACAAGGAGGCCGTCGACGCGCTGCTGACCGATCCCCGCGTCGAAGCCGTCGGCTTCGTCGGCTCGTCGTCGATCGCCGAGTACATCTACACGACCGCCGCCGCGCACGGGAAGCGCGCGCAGTGCTTCGGCGGCGCCAAGAACCACCTGATCGTGATGCCGGACGCCGACCTCGACCAGGTCGTCGACGCGCTGATCGGCGCCGGTTACGGCTCGGCCGGCGAACGCTGCATGGCGATCTCTGTCGCCGTCCCGGTCGGTGAGGCCACCGCCGACGCGCTGGCCGCCCGGCTGACCGAGCGGGTCAAGACATTGAAGGTCGGCGCCTCGCTCGACGAGACGGCCGACTTCGGGCCGCTGGTGACCGCCGAGGCCGTCCAGCGTGTCCGCGACTACATCGACGTCGGCGTCGCCGAAGGGGCGAAACTGCTCGTCGACGGCCGCGGGACCACTGTGGACGGTCACGAGAACGGCTTCTTCCTCGGCGGCTGCCTGTTCGACCACGTCACCGCTGACATGCGGATCTACCGCGAGGAGATCTTCGGGCCGGTCCTGTCGATCGTCCGCGCCGCCGACTACGAAGAGGCACTCCGGCTGCCCAGCGAGCACGAGTACGGCAACGGCGTCGCGATCTTCACCCGCGACGGCGACACCGCCCGCGACTTCACCTCGCGGGTGAACACCGGCATGGTCGGGGTCAACGTGCCCATCCCGGTGCCGATCGCCTACCACACCTTCGGCGGCTGGAAGCGTTCCGGCTTCGGCGATCTCAACCAGCACGGACCGGACTCGATCCGCTTCTACACCAAGACCAAGACGGTCACTTCGCGCTGGCCTTCCGGCACCAAGGAAGGCGCCAGCTTCGTCATCCCGACGATGAGCTGAGGCCACGATGAGACTGACCGACGAACAGCGCGCCCTGCGCGAGACCGCGGCGGAGTTCGCCGCGGAACACTTCGCCCCGCACGCCATCGAGTGGGACCAGGCCAAGCACTTCCCGGTCGACGTCCTGCGCAAGGCCGCCCAGCTGGGCATGGGCGGCGTCTACCTGCCCGAAGAGCTCGGAGGCTCCGCGCTCGGACGGCTCGACGGCGTCCTCGTCTTCGAGGCGCTCGCCACCGGCTGCCCGTCGCTGGCCGCGTACATCTCCATCCACAACATGGTCGCGACCATGATCGACAAGTTCGGTGACGACTCCCAGCGCCACCGATACCTGCCTCGCCTGTCCACTATGGACGCCCTCGGCAGCTACTGCCTGACCGAACCGGACGCGGGTTCCGACGCGGCCGCGCTCTCCACTCGTGCCCGCCGCGACGGCGACGAATACGTGCTCGACGGGGTCAAGCAGTTCATCTCCGGCGCGGGCACTTCGGACGTCCACGTCGTGCTCGCCCGCACCGGCGGCCCCGGCGCGCGCGGGATCTCGGCGTTCATCGTCGAACGGGACACGCCCGGCGTTTCCTTCGGTCCCAACGAGATCAAGATGGGCTGGAACGCCCAGCCCACCCGGCAGGTGATCTTCGAAGACGCCCGAGTCCCGGCTTCCGCGCTCCTCGGTGAAGAGGGCTCCGGCTTCCGGGTCGCGATGTCCGCGTTGGACGGCGGCAGGCTCAACATCTCGGCCTGTTCCCTCGGCGGCGCCGAGGCCGCGCTCGGGATGGCCGTCCGGCATCTGTCGGAGCGTTCGGCGTTCGGCGAGAAGCTGTCGGAGAAGCAGGCGTTGCAGTTCCGGCTGGCCGACATGCGCACCGACCTCGAAGCCGCCCGCACCCTGCTCTGGCGGGCCGCGGACGCCCTCGACCACGGCGAGGACACCGCGACCCAGCTTTCGGCGATGGCCAAACGCTTCTGCACCGACACCGGGTTCGAAGTGGCCAACCAGGCGCTGCAACTGCACGGCGGTTACGGCTATCTCGCCGAGTACGGGCTGGAGAAGATCGTCCGCGACCTGCGGGTGCATCAGATCCTCGAAGGGACCAATGAAATCATGCGCGTGATCATCTCGCGCCGGATGCTGCAGGAGGCTTCGTGAACGACGTCGGATTCCTCGTCCACAGTGGAATCGGCCGGATCACGCTGAACCGGCCGCGGGCGCTGAACTCCCTGAACCACGACATGGTCCTCGCCATGCTCGACCACCTCGAAGCATGGCGCTCCGACCCGTCGGTCCGCGCCGTGCTGATCGACGGCGCCGGTGACCGCGGGCTCTGCGCGGGCGGCGACATCCGCGCCATCTACGAGGACGCTCGCACCGGCGGCACCGCGTCGCTGAAGTTCTGGGCCGACGAGTACCGGTTGAACGCGCTGATCTCGCGCTACCCCAAGCCGTACCTCGCGCTCATGGACGGGCTCGTGATGGGTGGCGGTGTCGGCGTCTCCGCGCACGGCAGCCACCGGATCGTCACCGAACGCTCCCGCGTCGGCATGCCCGAAACCGGTATCGGCTTCGTCCCCGACGTCGGCGGCACGTACCTGCTGTCGCGGACGCCCGGTGAACTCGGCACGCATATCGCCCTCACCGCCGGATCGATCTCGGGCGCCGACGCCATCCACTGTGGACTCGCCGATCATTTCGTCGCCAGTGAACGGATCCCGGACCTGCTCGACGCGCTCGCGTCCCGGACCCCGGACACCGCGCTGGAGCTGATCGCCGAACCCGCGCCGCCGAGCGCGCTGGCCGAGGACGCCGACTGGATCGACCGCTGCTACGCGGCCGACACCGTCGAGGAGATCCTGACCCGGCTCCACGCGAGCGGTGACGCGGCGGCCACCGCCGCCAAGGAGATCGAGGCGAAGTCGCCCACCTCGCTGAAGGTGACCCTGCGGGCGCTCCGCAGCGCCGCGGCGCTGCCCGACCTGGAAGCCGTGCTGGCACAGGAGTTCCGGATCTCGGCTCACGCGCTCTCCTCGGCGGAATTCGTCGAAGGGATCCGGGCGCAGATCATCGACAAGGACCGCTCCCCGAAGTGGTCCCCCGCCACTCTGTCCGAAGTGGACGAGGATCTGGTCGACGCCTACCTCGCCGATCTCGGCGACGCCGAGTGGGTGGCCCGATGACGATCGCCTTCCTCGGCCTGGGCAACATGGGCGGTCCGATGGCCGCCAACCTGGTCAAGTCCGGTGAGACCGTCCATGGCTACGATCCGGCTCCCGGCGCGCGTTCCGAGGGCGTGGCCAGGTTCGACAGCGCGAGCGCGGCCGTCGCGGCGGCGGACGTCGTCGTCACGATGCTGCCCAGCGGCAGGCACGTCCTCGACTGCTACCGGGAGATCCTGCCGTCGGCGCGGCCCGGGACGCTGTTCGTCGACTGCTCCACCATCGACGTCGCCGATGCCCGCCAAGCCGCCGAACTGGTGACCGCGGCCGGTCACCGCGCCGTCGACGCACCGGTGTCCGGCGGGGTGGTCGGCGCCGAAGCCGGGACTCTGACGTTCATGGTCGGCGGCGACTCGCAGGCGTTCGTCACCGCCGAGCCGTACTTGGCCATCATGGGCGCCCGGGCGATCCACTGTGGATCTTCCGGCGCCGGTCAGGCGGCGAAGATCTGCAACAACATGATCCTCGGGGTCTCGATGATCGCCGTCTCGGAGGCGTTCGCCCTCGGCGAGGAACTCGGCCTCACCCATCAGGCGCTGTTCGACGTCGCCTCCACCGCGTCCGGCCAGTGCTGGGCGCTGACCACCAACTGCCCGGTGCCCGGCCCCGTCCCCACCAGCCCCGCCAACCGGGAGTACACCGGCGGATTCGCCAGCGGCCTGATGCTGAAAGACCTGCGCCTGGCCGAATCCGCGGCCCGGGACAACGACGTCGCCACCCTGCTCGGCACGAGGGCCGCGGAACTCTACGCGGCGTTCGTCGAGCGGGACGGCCCCGGCCGGGACTTCTCCGCCATCGTCACCGCCGTCCGGGACGGCCTTCTCACCAAGGAAATCACCGCATGAGCGAGTACGAGACCATCACCGTCGAGCGCGCGGGCGACCGCGTCGCCCTGATCACCCTGAACCGGCCCAAGGCGCTCAACGCGCTGAACCTGCGGGTCATGCGCGAAGTCACCGAGGCCGCGGCCGGACTCGGCGAGGATCCCGAGGTCGGCGCGATCGTGCTCACCGGCTCCGCCAAGGCCTTCGCGGCGGGCGCGGACATCAAGGAGATGCAGCCGCAGTCGTTCAGCGACGTCTACGCGGCCGATTGGTTCGCGGGCTGGGACGCGCTTTCCCGGGTCCGTGTCCCGCTGATCGCGGCGGTCTCCGGGTACGCCCTCGGCGGCGGCTGTGAACTGGCCATGATGTGCGACGTCCTGATCGCGGCCGAGAACGCCAAGTTCGGCCAGCCGGAGATCACCCTCGGCGTCATCCCCGGCATGGGCGGCTCCCAGCGGCTGACCCTCGCGATCGGCAAGGCCAAGGCGATGGACCTGTGCCTCACCGGCCGCATGATCGACGCCGCCGAAGCCGAACGGTCGGGACTCGTCTCCCGCGTCGTCCCCACGGAGAGCCTGCTCGACGACGCCCTGGCTGTCGCGAAGAAGATCGCGAGCATGTCGCGTCCCGCCGCGATGATGGTCAAGGAGGCCGTGAACCAGGCCTTCGAATCCGGGCTCGCCGACGGCCTCCGCTTCGAACGGCGCCTGTTCCACGGCACCTTCGCCACCCAGGACCAGAAGGAAGGGATGGCCGCGTTCACCGAGAAACGCGAGCCGAAGTTCCTTCACTCCTGACCGGTGATCGACCGATAGAGCGGCCGCAGCAGGGCGGTCACCGATTTTCCGTCCACTGTGGACTTCAGTGGCGGGACCTCGTCGAGCAGCCCCAGCGGGTCCCCGGCCGGCGGTCGTCGCGTGTTCGTGACGTCCCCGGCCGGGCCCCAGCCGAAGAAGTCGTCCATGACCTCGTCCAGGCCGGGCGTCCCGTCCTCGGCCGAGGGGGCCGTCACGCGGGCGCCCGCCTGCCGTCCGATCTCTTCGAGCAGCGTCGCACGTTCGCGCCCGCGGAGGGCGAAGATGGCGAACGGGTCCGTCTCTTCCGCGAGCGCGATCAGCCCGGCGACGAGGTGATCGCACGGGACCCGGGTGCCCGGGCAGGTGCAGTCCAGCGACAGCTCCCAGCCCGCCTCGGGGAACAACGGCACCTGCTCCGCGGCGAAGAACCTTTCGACGTCGTCCGGGACCTGGCCGTCGAGCAGCGCCGTCGTGGTGGCCCCGTCCGCGACCACCGCGGCGATGACCGCCGTCCACACCTGCTTGCCGAACGTCGGCAGGCCGATACGGACGTCGTAGAAGCGCTGCCGCGTCACGCGGACGCGGGCGACGGCCGCACCGGGCGCGATCGTGAGCGTGTCGACCCGGCAGGGCGGGATCAGTCCTTTGTGGACGCCGAGGTCGTCGAGCGCCCGGCGGAATCCGTCAGTCACCGGCCGCCTCCCGTCCCAGCGCGAAGACCTCGCGCAGCGACGCGGTCGACAGTTCGGTCAGCCAGTCCTCCCCGTCGGTGACGACGAGATCGGCCAGCGCCTCCTTCTTCGTGATGACGGCGTCGATCCGTTCCTCGATGGTTCCCGGGCAGACGAACTTCCTCACCTGGACACTATTCCGCTGGCCGATGCGGAACGCCCGGTCGGTGGCCTGTTCCTCGACCGCCGGATTCCACCACCGGTCGAGATGCAGCACGTGGGTGGCAGCGGTGAGGGTCAGTCCCGCTCCCCCGGTCTTCAGCGACGCGAGCAGGATCGACGGGCCCTCGCCCGATTGGAAGTGCTCGACGATCGAATCACGTCGACGCTGCGACAATCCGCCGTGCAGGAAGGCGATCTTCACGTTCAGCCTGCTCGAAAGGTGCGGCACCAGCAGGTGCCCGAACTCGGCGAACTGGGTGAAGCACAGCGCGCGATCGCCCGAGTCCAGGATCTCCGCCAGAAGTTCTTCGAGCCGGTTGACCTTGCCGGAGCGCGCTCCGATCGGCGAACCGTCGTGCAGCAGATGCGCGGGGTGATTGCAGATCTGCTTGAGCTTGGTGATCGCGGCGAGGATGTTGCCGCGCCGTTTGACCCCGGCGCTGTCGGCGATCTTGGTCATCATCTCGTCGACTGTCGCGCGATACAGCGTCACCTGCTCGCGGGTGAGACGGTATTCCTGGAGGATCTCGATCTTCTCGGGCAGGTCGGCGAGCACGGTGGGATCGGTTTTGAGGCGCCGCAACAGGAACGGCCGGGTCAGCCGCCGCAGCTCGGTCGCCGAGGCGAGGTCGCCCAGGCGCTCGATGGGAACCTCGAACCGCTCGCGGAACTCCTGCCTGCCGCCGAGGACGCCGGGGTTGAGCAGATCCGAAAGCGACCACAGGTCGGCGAGCCGGTTTTCCACCGGTGTCCCGGTGAGCGCGACCCGGTGACCGGCGGGGATCCGGCGCAAAGCCTGCGCCGGGCCGGTGTTCTGGTTCTTGACCGCTTGCGCCTCGTCGAGCACGAGCCGGTGCCATCGGATGCCCGCGAGCTCGTCCGCGTCACGCGCGGCGGTCGAGTAGGTGGTGACGACGAGATCCGCGCCCTCGACGCGCACGTGACCACGATCGGCACCGTGATGGATGCGCACGCGCAGGTCCGGCGCGAATTTGGCCGCTTCGCGCCGCCAGGTCCCGAGCAGCGACATCGGACAGACGAGCAGCGTCGGACCGACGGCGTCTTGTGCCCGCTCGGTCGCTTCGAGGGCGAGCAGCTGGACGGTCTTGCCCAGCCCCATGTCGTCGGCGAGGCAGGCGCCGAGCCCGATCGACGTCATGAACGAGAGCCAGGCGACGCCGCGACTCTGATAGGGCCGCAGGGTCGCCAGGAAAGTCGGCGGTGGCTCGACCGGCTCGATGGTGCGCTGGACCCGTCCGGCCAGGAAGTCGTCGATCCAGCCGTCGGTCGTGATCTCGGTGACCGGCAGCGGCGCTTCGAAGCCGCCGCGCAGCAGAGCCAGCAGATCGGCGGGGGTGGGCAGCGGCGGTTTCTCGCGGTCCGGGTCGCGGCGCAGGTACTCGAGACCGGCACGCAGCAGGTCGGGGTCCACGCTCACCCACCGGCCGCGCAGCCGCACCAGCGACGACTTCGCCTCGGCGAGCCCGGCGAGTTCCTCGTCGGTCAGAGCGTCCTCTCCGACCGCGAGCGACCAGCGGTAGGAGGCGAGCTGGTGGCGGCCGAGCCGGTGCACGGCGGCCTGGTCGACGGGCGCGCCGCGGACGGACAGCTTCAGCGCGAGCTTCCGCCTGCCACCCCAGCTCGCCGGGAGCTGGACGTCGAAGCCGGCCGCGACCAGCTGTTCCGCGCCGCCGTCGAGGAATTCCACGGTCTCGGCGACGGTGAGGTCGTAGGTGCCTGGTTTCGGGGTCTCGACCGCCGGCCCGAGCAGCGGCAGCACTCCCGCGGCCCGCTCCAGCTCCGCGGTGAACAGGCCTTCGGGATCGGTGAACTTCGCGCCCGCCTTGCCGGACCAGACGTCCTCGGCCGGGAGCAGGAGACTGGGGTCGGCCGCGGAGCGCAGGAGGAAACGCAGCTGCCACTTGGTCCCGTCGCCTGTCTGGTCGTCCGGGTCGTCGGCCGGTCCGTACAACGTCGGGACCTCGTCGAGCCGGAGGCAGACGGTGCCCTCGCCGAGGTCGGTGTCGCCGACCTCGTCCCACGCGGCGATGCCTTCGGCGACGATCCCCATGCGTCCCGGCGTCTGGCTGATCCGGTCGTCGGCGCTCTTCAGCGCGTGGAGCCAAGACCCGAACGGCCCTTCGCGCCCGTCGCTTTCGGTCGCGTGACCGGCGGCGGCCAGTCGCTCGCGGACGGCGGCGTCGACCAGCGTGTGGAGCGCGTCGGTCACGAGCGCCGCCGGATCCGGTCCGGGGTGTTCGGCCCGGCCGACCGGCGGGGTGGCCGCGATCAGCGCCCGGAGCCTGACCGCGTCGCCGCCCCGGGCCACCGGCCGCCAGCGCGCCCGCGCCACGATCTCGTTCCGCACCAGGGTGGGGAGCACCCGGCCGCGGCGCACCAGGTCGTCCGCCAGCCGGACGACGGCGCGGAGATGACGGACGGAAGTTCCGTAGCTGACGGTGTCGGCCAGGTCGCCCAGCTCGGAAGGGTCGATCAAAAGCGCGGGTACCGACCAGGGTTCCAGCGTGAGTTCCGTCTGCGGACGGCCGCGCGGGCCGAGTTCGGGTGAGGCGACCGGACCGCCGCGCCGCGACGGCAACAGCAGGACAGCCGACGCGGGCTTCCCGGGGTGCAGCGTGGTGAGGTCCGCGACCGACGCGGCGAACGGATGCGGCCGGGCCGCGCTCGACGGCCGCATCGACGTCGTCGCCGGGCGGTCGCCGTGTTCACCCCACAGCACGATCCCGCGGCCCCGGGACCACAGGCCGTGCACGACGAGTGGCGACATGATCCCCCTTCCGCGGTCTGGTCCCTCCAGCATGCCCGGGACCGGTCAGCGTCCGATCAGCGAGGGTCACACCATCGTGTAGCTAGGCGGCGATCCTCGGCTCTTCTAGCCTGATGAGCTAGTCCCCACACGGAAGCGATCACTCGATGACCGACGGAGAAGCACGCGCCGGCGTGCTGTCCAAACGCGCGCTCGTGATCGCCTCACACGCCGTGGAAAGAGCCGCGCTCGCCGAGGGCACGGACGAGAACATGGTCGTTCTCGCGCTCTTCCAGCGCCTGCCCTACTTCGAGCGGGAACGCGAGGTCTATGCCAGGATCGCCCGGCGCGCCGCCGTGACCGTCGTCGGCATGGTCGACTCCGGCCGCCCGGACCTGCCGCACGGTGTGACCCCGGTACTGCTGCGCGCCGAGGAGAACCTCGCCCGCGAATGGTCGGTCGCGGTGCTGACCCCGACCTTCGGCGGTTCGGTCGTCGCCCAGGATCTCGACGACGTCGACCCGTCGGCGACGTCGGTCGAAGCCGCACGGCGTTTCCAGGGCCGCTGGGGTTTCCGTCGCGACGAGGCCTACGCCGAGGTCGTCCGGCTGCGCGACGCGCTCGGCGATCGTCTTCCGCCCACCGCGCGGATCAAGATCGACGAGGTCCTGAAGAGTGTGACGACCCCCGCGGCGGCGCCGGTGGAGAACCGCGCGGAAGCGGCTTTGCGCCATCTCGCCGGGAGGCTGGAGCGGCGGGCGCCGTCGAAGCCGGAGGAACCGGCCCTCGCGACCGATCCCGACACCGGGCTGGCGACCATGGCCGGGATCTCGGGCTGGCTGGGCGCGTCGACCGACACCGTCCCGCTCGGCCTGATCCTGATCACCGTCGACGACCTCGACGAGGTCGGGCGGCGCCACGGCAACCGGGTCAAGATGCACACCGAACAGAACATCGCCGATCTGATCCGCGAGGACCTCCGCCCGCTCGACCGCGCGGTCCGGCTCGGCAACGCCGAATTCCTGCTCGTCCAGCCCGCGCTGGAATCGGCCGATCTGACCGAACGCAGCCTGCGCCTGGAACGGCGGCTCGGCGCGCTCCACACCACCTACCCGTTCGTCGACCTGCACCCGCGGACGACGACCATGCTCACCCGGAAGCGGCCGCTGCCCGTGAATTCCCTGCGCGCGCAGCTGAAGCAGGTGCCGACAGCGGTGCTGTGGCCGCCCAGCCAC
The DNA here is from genome assembly GCF_002234405.1 of Amycolatopsis thailandensis. Lineage (GTDB taxonomy): Bacteria > Actinomycetota > Actinomycetes > Mycobacteriales > Pseudonocardiaceae > Amycolatopsis > Amycolatopsis thailandensis. Next base: position 45,068 of record NZ_NMQT01000035.1, read on the forward strand.
GGCATGCTCCCGACACCGAACGGCAACGGTTCGCCCTGGTTCCACTGATACGGTCTCACCGGTGAAAACCGTCCTGGACGCGATAGATCCGCGCGAGGCTTTGACGATCCTCGGCCCCTCGAAGGCCAAGATCCGAGGCGGCGACGCGTCCGACTCCGGCGCTGTCTGGCCGGAACCGCTACTGCGCGCGCGAGCCGACGTGCTCGCGAAGTCCAAGGCAGACGGTGGCGGACTGCGGCCCGCGTGGCTGCGCTACAGCGGCAACTTCTACCGGAACGTTGGCAGCGAGCTGGGCGAGGCCGCCGGAAGCGGGCGGCTGCTGATCCTCAGCGGCGGCTACGGAATCCTGCGCGCCGATGAGCCGATCCCCTACTACGACCGGAAGCTGAGGCTCAGCGACTGGCCGACCGGCGTGCTCGAAGACGCCGTCATCGACGAGGCCCGGCGGATCGGCGCGACCAAGGTGGTCACCTTCGTGTCCGCGAGCGCCGATTACGCGAAGCTGGCCCGGCGGATTCCCTGGGGTTCCACGGAAATCGAAGGCGTGCTGGTGACGATCGACTTCCACGGGGGCGGCGCGCAAGTCGAGGTACCCCGGCGGCTGGCCCAGGCCTTCGGCGCGTGGTGGCGCCGCTCACCTTCGGACTACCCGCCGGGCATGGTCGTCGAGGTACTTGACTGATCCCGCCTCCGCGTTCACGGCCAGCGCGCCTCGGAAAGCGTGCGCGCGGCACGGAGGAACGCCTTGCGGTCGGCGGCGGGAAGCTGTCCGAGCAGACGTTCCTCCTGCTCCTGGATCTGCGCTTGAGCCGACCTCCGCGCGGCACGGCCGTCGTCGGTGATCCCCAGCAGCCGGACCCGGCGGTCTTTCGGGTCCGGCTCGCGCGTGATCAGGCCGTCTTCCTGGAGCGTGTCGAGGGTGCCGATGATCCGGGTCTTGTCCGCGCCGATCGCCTTGGCGAGCGCGGCCTGAGTGCGAACGGGACCGTCGTCGAGGGCGCTGAGCACCACGTAGCCCCACATCGTCAACCCGTGCTCCGCCAGCACCGGCGTCTCGGCGTTCATCAGCCTGCGCATCAGCCCGCCGAGCATCGCCGCGAGATCCGGCCTCCCTTGCTCCGCCATGCGCAGACCATACCGACCGAAGTCACGGAATCGGTTGACGAACTCGTACGCATATGTAGATGATATGCGTATGCCTATCGATGAACTCCGCTTCCTCGACGCCATCGTGACCCGGACGAGCCTCGACCTCGTCGCCAAGATCACCCCGGCGGACCTGACCAAACCGACCCCGTGCAGCGCCTGGACCCTGCACGGCCTGCTGGCACACATGGCCACCCAGCACCACGGCTTCGCCGCCGCGGCCGACGGTGAGAGCGACCTCGGCTGGCGACTTCTCCCGCTGGGCGACGATCCCGTCGAGACCTATCGCACCTCGGTCAACCGGGTGCTGAACGCCTTCGTCCCCCACGACCTCGCCGACCGGAAGTTCGCGCTTCCCGAGTTCTCCACCGAAGTCACCTTCACCGCGGAGCAGGCCCTCGGTTTCCATTTCGTGGACTACCTGGTGCACTCCTGGGACGTCGCCAAGACCCTCGGCCTGCCGGTGAAGTTCGAGCAGGAGGTGCTCGACGCGGGGCTGAAGTTCGCCGAGTCGATTCCAGACGGGCGGAACCGGACCGCACCGGGCGCCGCTTTCGGCCCGGCAGTGGCCGCGACAGGACCGTCCGATCTGGACACGATCGTCGCCCTGCTCGGCCGCTCACCCTCGTGGCCGGACGTCACACCTCAGGCTTGACCGGTACCAGCTCGACGGAGTGTTCAGCGACGGGCGATGAGCATCTCGATGCCGTCCAGGATGCGGCCGAGACCGAACTCTATGTCGGCGTCCTCGATGCCTTCTTCGCTGTACGCCTCGCCGGAGACCACGGCGGCAACGCGTGTATAGCCGCGCCTCTGAAGATGTGGCCCCAAGAACCCGCTCAGCGCCCGGACTTGCTCGGGCGGGCTCGCGTTCACGTCCCGCAGCAGGGAAGCGGTGCTGCGCACCCACCCGTCGACCAGGACGGCGCAGCCCATCACGTCCTGGGTTCCCAGACCTGAGCCGGACATCCCCTCCAGGAAGTTCTCCAGCCACCCCAGAAGATTCGGCGTACTCGGCGCGCGGCGCACCGGCAAGTCGATCAGCCACGGATGGCGGCGGCTGCGTTCCAGGAGCGCGCGGGCCCAGGCGGTGACCGCGGCGCGCCAGTCACCGGACGACGGTTTCGGCGGCGGACCCCACGCCGCTTCGGCGACGAGGACGAGCAGTTCCTCTTTGGAGCTCAGGTAGCGGTAAAGCGCGTTCGCGGTGATCCCGAGACGTTTGGCGATCGACGGCATGGACAGTGCCGCGTAACCCTCCGCGTCGGCCTGTGCGATGGCCGCGTCGACGATCTGGTCGAGGCTGTACCCCGGCTTCGGCCCGCGCCTCGGCGCCGGGGCATGCCCCCAGGCCAGCGCGGTGCCCGGCGGCAGCAACTCGATCTCGGCGTCGTCCATCCGGGCATTGTTGCATCCAAAACAGGTAAAGGCATACACTGTTCATGCCATACACAGTTAAATCTGGAGTTGGGGGATCGACCATGACCGAACCGAACAGGCGGAACGTGCTTCGGGGGGCCGCCGCGCTGGCCATCGGCGGAGTCGCCGCGACCTATGGGAGCACCGGGTCCGCCGCCGCTCAGCCTCTTTCGCCCGCCGCGGCGAAGGAGCGTTTCCCTTTCATCGAGGGTGCTTTCGCGCCGGTGAAGGAGGAAGTGACCGCGTTCGGACTGCCGGTCACAGGCCGGATTCCGAAGGACCTCTGCGGGCGGTACCTGCGCACCGGGCCGAACGTCCTCGGACTCGAAGACCCGCGCGCTCACCACTGGATGATGGGTGAGGGGATGGTGCACGGCGTCCGGCTGCGTGACGGGAAGGCCGAGTGGTACCGCAACCGCTGGGTGCGTTCGTCCGGTGTCGCGGCGAAGCTGGGCGAGCGATACCCGTGGCCGGTGCCCGCCGAAGACTTCGCGCCGAACACGCACGTGATCAGCCACCACGGCCGCATTCTCACCTTGCAGGAGTCCGGCGCGCCGCCGTACGAGCTCGACGGCGAACTGAACACGTTGGGGCCGTTCGACTTCGGTGGCTCGCTGGAGGGTTCCTACACTGCGCACACCAAGTTCGACGCCCACGCCGACGAACTGCACGCGGTGACCTATCACCCGACCTGGGACCACGTGCGGCATCTGCTGGTCGACCGAACCGGCCGCGTGGTGCGGACCACCCTGATCCCGGTCACCGACAGCCCGATGATGCACGACTTCGGGCTCACCGAGAACTACGTGGTCGTCTTCGACGTGCCGGTCACCTTCGACCCGCGCCCGGGCAAGGTCGTGCCCTACAAGTGGAACACCGAACACCCGGCCAGGGTGGGGGTGATGAAACGCGACGGCGGTCCGGTCCGCTGGTTCGGGGTGGATCCCGTGTTCTACTCGCACACGCTCAACGCCTACGAACAGGGCGACACGGTGGTGGTCGACCTGACCACGATGCCGGCGCCGTTCGAGGTGGCGGGCAAGCAGGGCTTCGGCGGCCCGTCGGCGTCGGGCCCGCCGGTGCTGGAGCGCTGGACGATCGATCTCGCGCGGGGACGCGTGCGGCGCCGTGTCCTCGACGACCGGCCGCAGGAGTTCCCGCGGGTCAACGAAAGCCTGGTGTCGCGGCGGCACCGGTACGGCTACTCGGCCTCGCCGGGCGAACTGTTCGACGTCTACCTGGACAAGCCCGCCAACTCCTTCGGCAACGCGTTGATCAAGCACGACCTGCGGAGTGGACGTTCGGAAGTCCACCGCTTCGGCCGAGGTGCCGACGCGAGCGAAGCCGTCTTCGTGCCATCGGCTCGGAGCAAGGCGGAGGACGACGGCTACGCCCTCGCTTACGTGAACAACCCTGACCGCGGCGCCTCGGATCTGGTGATCCTCTCGGCGCAGGACTTCACCGCGAAACCGTTGGCCCGCATCCACCTGCCGAGGCCGGTGCCCTTGGGCTTCCACGGCAGCTGGGTCGCCGACTGAGTGCCAGGGCGGTCGCCGGGTGCCCGGCGACCGCCCTTTGGTTCACACCCCGGTGAGCACCTCCTCCAGTGCGGCGCCGGTGTCCGGATATCGCTCCAGCAGCGCCAATCCGGTCGGTGTGGCACTCCCCCACGGTTCGTCGCAGCCCAGCAGGCCGGCCACGGCGTCACAAGCCGCCGGATGCGCCGCCAGCAACGCCAAGCCGCCGCCCCCGGCCTTCCTGGTCACCGCGAGCGGTTCCGGCTGGGCCTTCCAGGGCGGAACCCATTCGTCGAGCGCAGCGAGCCGTCCGGGGAAGATCCGCCCGGCTTCACGCACGATCAGCGGCACCAGCTCGGCGCCCCTCGACCGGAGCGTGGTGATCAACGTCGGCAGCCAGGGCAGCAGCAGCCTGTCCGGGAGCTCGGCGAAGGCGTTCGACATCGCCTCGACGACGAAGTCGGCCAGCCCCGGCGCGGGTTCCAGCGCGTGGACGAACCCGCTGAGGTAGCGCGGATAAGCGGGCAGCACCATCGGATTGGCCAAGAGCTCGGCGCACCGCTCACGCAGCTCCGCACGCGAGAGGGTTCCGAGCTGGACCTGTGCCGCCCACAGCAGCGCCACCTTCGACGGCTCCTGTGGATGCGATCCGGCGATTGACAACTCCAGCTGGGTCCGGTCGCAGCCCAGTGACAGGGCCAGCGCCTCCATGCTGAACAGGAAGCCGAGCATCGCGGCGACCTGTTCGACACCGGCCTCCTCGTCGGCGAACGCCGCCGGAAGCAGGGTGCAGTAGTGCGCGTACCCCGTCCTGACGAAGTCCTCGATCCACTTCGGCAGCACCGGCTCGCTGGTCCGGTAGTGCGCCAGCAGCCTCCGCACCCGCCGCAGCACTTCCGGCGCGCCGTCGACGGTGCGTTCGGTGGCCAGCACCTCCAGGGCACGCGTGCCCAGCTCCCCCGCCAGCCGGGCGCTGCGCAGGTAGAGCGTCGCGTCCTCGACTGCGCCGAGCACCTTCGCCGCGGTGGCCTGCGGGTGATAGGCGGCGCGCCGAAGCCGTTGTTCCAGCACCTGTTCGATGCTGACGCCCTCGTAACCCAGCTCGATCAGGGCTCGCTGATGGGTGCCCAGCGCCAGATCCCACGACTCCTGGATCGGCCGTTCACCGAGCCGCCGCTCCCCCATGATCGGCCGTGCCGCGCCGTGCGGCATCAGATACCTCAGCATCCACAGCAGGTCGGAGCACGGCTCCAGCTCCGGCCGCGAGGCGATGTCGAGCAGGGCCCGCTGCACACCGCGTTGCTGCAGCTTGAGGTTCAGCGGCTCCAGCCTGTCGTGCACGTCGCGCGCCAGCGGTGGCAACGCGTCGTAGCCGACCTGGCCGATCCGGTCGCCGCCCATCATGATCTCTACGAGTCGGCGCACGTCGCGCCTGCCGGGCACGACGTCCTTCTCGATGCAGGTGACCGCCGCGTCCTGGAAGTCGTACGGCGTCGGCTTGGCCCTGTCCCGCAGGCCCGCCAGCAGGATCGAGGTCTCGAACACCGCGATGGCGTCGGCCGTCGAAGACAGGTAGCCGTTACGGCGGGCTGCCCGCACGATCTCGACCGACCAGCCCAGCAACTCGGCCTCGTCCAGCTTGTCGAGGACCGGAGACCGTTGCAGGAAGCCCGAAAGCTGATCCGATGCGACGGGATCCGTCGTGGGCGCGGGCAGCTCCGCGGCCTTCTTCCGCTTCGGCCCGCCCACCTGTCCTTCCAGCTGGAACTGCTTCACCTTGGTGCGCTTGAGGTTCTTCGCCCATTCGGTCGCGGCGATCGACACCGATCCCCCGGCGAGACCGAACTGAGCTTCGATCGACGCGTGACTCGACGGGATCAGCCCGTACTGCCAGGTGCTCCCGCTGCGCGGGCTGATCACGAACCCGTCCGTCCCCTCGACACCGAACTCCGCGACCCGGCTGGCCGCGTGGAAGGCGCCGCAGATGTAGAGGCAGTCCGCCGGATCCGCGCCCGACGCGGCGAGATGCTCGCGCATGCGGGTCCACATGTAGCGCTCGCGGTCTTCGTCCACCCGCACGCGGCGGGTGTCCCCGGGCGCGAGCCGGCGGAACAGGCTGCCGATGAGGAACATGACCTGGCGGTAGGTGTCGTGGTCGCTGTCGCCGAGCGGCAGCTCGACGTACTGGTGCCACCACTCCGACCAGTGCCGCACCCGCCCGTGCCGCAGCAGGTGTTCCTCGAGTTCGGCGAATCGGGGCCGCAGGTCGCCGATCTCCACACCCACCGCGTCGCCGTGCAGCGCGGCCTCCTCTTCCGCGGGCGGCGCGTCCGGATCGGGCGACGGCTCACGCTCGTCCCATTGGAAGACGTGATCCGCCGACCGGTCGACGAGGACGAGTTCGACGCCCGGGGTGTCGAGGGCGTACGCGATCGCCTGGTACTCCGCCGAAGCCTCGGTGATCGGCGCGACCACCGACAGCGGTGCCCACTCGGCGGGGAATCCCTTCACGTCGGTCGCGAAGGCCTGAACCGCCACGGGAAGGCGGCAGTTGCGCAGCTCGGTCAGCAGCGGTGCCATGTCCTCGCACAGTTCGAGGTACACCACCTTCGGCTGCTTCTCCCGCAGCCGCCGCGCCATCGCCACGGCCGAAGCCGGGGAATGGTGGCAGACCGGGAAGATCTCCAAGGGCTCCCGTACCGCGCGGTCGACGTCGTCGACGAGCCCGAGCAGGATGCCCTCCAGAGCGCCGGGCCCGTCGGCGAAGGCGGCCGCGGCCTCCTGCAACTGGCCGCGTAACGCCTCGAAGGCGCCGCTCACGAGAGGGTGGCGATCGTGTCGCGGCCGCCGTCGAGGAACTCCGGCCAGTCCCCGCCCTCGTCCTTGCTGCGCGGCTCGACGACGCCGTGCAGGTACTTGTTGAGGATCGCCAGGTCCTCCGGCTCACGCCGGGCGAGCGAGCCGACGAGCGAGGACGCGAGCGTGCGGGCGGTCAGCGCGCGTTCCCCGAAGAAGTTGCTGTGCAGGACCGCGTCTTCGAGCACGCCGATCTGTTCGGCGGTGGACAGCGCGGACTCCAGCTTCTCGTCGTCGCTGCCCGCGGCCGCCGCCGCGGCGCGCAGATCGCCGAAGCTGCGCAGCAGCACGTCGAGCAGTGTCGGCGGCACGTCCAGCTCGATCTGGTGACGGCGCAGAAGCTCCTCGGTGCGGAAGCGGACGATCTCCGCCTCGCTCTTCTTGTTCGTCACCACGGGGATGCGGACGAAGTTGAACCGGCGCTTGAGCGCGGAGGACAGATCGTTGACGCCGCGGTCACGGCTGTTGGCGGTGGCGATCACGGAGAAGCCCGGCTTGGCGAAGACGATGCCGTCGCTGTCCAGTTCCGGCACCGAGATGTACTTCTCGGAAAGGATCGAGATCAGCGCGTCCTGGACGTCGCTGGTGGACCGGGTCAGCTCCTCGAAGCGGCCGATCGAACCCGCCTCCATCGCCGTCATGATCGGCGACGGGATCATGGACTCGCGGGACTGCCCCTTGGCGATGACCATGGAGACGTTCCACGAGTACTTGATGTGGTCTTCTGTGGTGCCGGCGGTTCCCTGCACGACGAGCGTGGAGTTACGGGAGATCGCCGCGGCCAGCAGTTCGGCGAGCCAGCTCTTGCCGGTGCCGGGGTCGCCGATCAGCAGCAGGCCGCGGTCGGAGGCGAGCGTGACGATGGCTCGCTCGACGATGCTCCGGTCACCGAACCACTTCTGCGAGATTTCGCGGTCGAGGCCGTCGGCTCGCTCGGAACCGAGGACGAACAGACGGATCATCTTCGGGGACAGCCGCCACGCGAACGGTTTGGGGCTGTCGTCGACGGACTCCAGCCAGTCCAGTTCTTCGGCGTACTTGAGTTCGGCGGGGGCGCGCAGGACGTCGGACATTTCGTGCCTTTCGGGGAGGTTCAGGAGGTGAGGAAAGTCTTGAGTTCGTGGACGAGCTTGGTGATGTGACCGGAGATCACCGGGGTGCCGAGGTCCTTGAAGCGCTCGCGGAACCACGGGTTGACGCTGCCCCGGCCGGCGCTGGTGACCGAGCCGACCGGGATGAATTTCGCCCCGGACCGGTGGATCGCGGCCATGCTTTCGAAGAGCTGCTCGACGCGGGTCTCGTAGAAGTCGGAGATCCACACCACCACGGTGTTCGTGGGTTCGGCGATCTTCGGCTGGGTCAGTCCCATCGCGACCATGCCGTCGTTGCCGCCACCGAGATTGGTGCGCAGCAGGGTTTCGAACGGGTCGTGCACCCACGGGGTGAGGTCGAGCGCCTGGGTGTCGTAGGCGATCAGGTGGACGTCCACTTTGGGCAGTCCGGCGAAGATCGAGGCCAGTACGGCGCAGTTGACCATCGAGTCCACCATGGAACCGGACTGGTCGACGACCGCGATGAGCCGCTGTGGTGTGGTCTTCTTCGCGGTCTGCTTGTAGTAGAGCCTGTCGACGTAGAGCCTTTCCTCTTCCGGGCTCCAGTTGGTGAGGTTCTTCCAGATGGTGCGATCGAGGTCGAGGTTGCGGAAAACGCGCTTCGGCGGGACCGAGCGGTCCACCTTGCCCGTCGAGGCCTTCTCCACCTGGGTGCGCAGGACCTCCGCGATCTCGTCGACGTAGCGGCGGATCAGCGACTTGGCGTTGGCCAGCGCCACTCCGGACAGGTTGTCCTTGTCCCGCAACAACTGTTCGATGAGCGACATGCTCGGGCTCAGCTTCGCGGCGAGCGCGGGATCGGCGAGGACCTCGCGCAGATGCATCCGCTTGACGAGGTCCGCTTCGATACCGGCGAGGTCCGGCCCGATCGCCGGGAGCAGCGTGCTCAAGTCGGGAGTGCCGCCCCCACCGGTGCCGCCCAGACCGGTCGGTGCACCTCCCGGCCTGCCGCCGCGCAGCTCACCCGGACGGCACCCCAGCGCGCGCTCGAGCCAGCCCGCGTCGGCCTGCCAGCAGGACAGCTGCCCGGCCGTCACCGTGTGCGGTGCCGGGGCGAAGACGTTGAGCAGCACCTTCGACACCAGCGCCGCGCGCCGCACTTCGGCGGCCTTGTCCCGGCTGTCCTCGGTTTCGGGGACCATCAGCCCGTCGAACTCGGCGGCGAGCTCCGGATGCCGCTGGACGACCGAGTCGACCGCGACGTTCGGATCCAGCAACGCCGACGGCAAGCCGATGTCCTCGACCACGGCCACACTCGCCGATTCGAGCGCGGCCTGCTCATCGCCGTCGAAGAGCCGGGCGAGCAGCCGCCAGTACAGGACCTGACGGCGGTTGTCCTCGGAGTCGGTCATTTCCGCAACAACCTTCCGGCACGCTCGCGCAGCACGGCCGCGGCGTCGGTGGCCGCCTTCTCGGCTTTCACCCCGGCTTTGTCTTCCGTGCCTCCGGCCCAAGCGCCGGCGTGCACAGCCGTGGTCTTCTTGCGCACGGTGGTCTCCACCGCGAGCGGCTGAAGCCGGAACTCGCCGTCCCATCGGATCAGGCCGATGCACGCGCTGGAGGTCGCGATCGCCTTCGGGGTCAGCGGCCCGGCGACGGGGATGCGATCGACCTCGACGGAAAGCCGATTCCCGGCGAAGGTGAACGAGAGCGCCTCCTCGTCTCCCTCGACGCCGTAGCCCTCGAGGAAGACGGGGACCGCGATGCGCACCGGGTGCCGGTCCAGTGGCGCGACCGCCGACGTGACGGCTTTCGGCAGCACGACACGCGCGGTGGAGAACGCGTCCGCGGGCTCACCGAGGCGGGCATGCTCGTCCTGCCAGAGAAGGTCGCCCTCGGCCGTGACCGGCATGTCGACGAGGTCCATCGAGCGACCTTCGCTGACGGCCGCGAGCAGGGAAAGATGTGGGCGCAGCAACTGCCAGATGCCGGCGCCGATGATCGTGTCCGGTTTGGGCACCGTCACGCTCGCACGCACGAGCCGCGGCGCGGTGCCGTCTTCGGGTTCGAGCACGGCGTGGACCTGGGCCTGCGCCGCCGTCGCGTGTTCGAGCAGATCGACGCCCAGCGGCAACAGGCGCCCGGTGACGGTGCCCGTCGCCGGCGTCGCCGCCACGCCGGGCAGGGTCAGCAGCATCCCGCGCGACCACAGGTCGCCCCAGCGCCGGACGGGAACGCGCTCCAACGCCGCCCCCGGACAGGACGCCGCCAGTTCCGCCGCGAACCCGTCGAGCAGGACCGCCAACCGGCGCAAACCCGGTTCCGCGAGTAACGCGGAGATCACCGGAGCCGAAGCCGAAATCAGGTCGTGGTCGATGCCCTGCCAGCCGGCCCGGGCCAGATCGGACAGCCAGGATCGGGCGGCGGCCAGCAGATTCGGCGTTTCCGTCTCGGAAGGCTGTCGGTCGGCCTCCTCGTCGGATGGCCGCCCGGTCGCCTCGCCGATACGCGCGAGGACCGCGTCATGCACGGAGCCGCACACCGCGGCCCTCGCCGCGGCAAGGGAAACGAAGTGCTCCTCCCCCGCCGCCCCGGCCGCGGTCTTCTCGGCCGCCTCGGCGACCCTGGCCGCCAGCGGCGACCCCGCGACGGCATCGGCCAGCTCGGTGAGACCGGCGATCTTCTGTGGACGAAGCAGTCCGGCGACAAGCACGTCGTCGAACGCGTCGACAGCCGCCAACGCCTCGTCGAGGCCGGCGATCGGGTCGGTGAGCAGATCGGTGCGCATCACACCACCGCCCTGGTCGGCGGGAACCACTGAAGTTCCGGCACCGGCGCCGTCGACGCCGCGAACTCCAGATATGCCAAGTGCCGCAAGAACTGGCTGAACACGGACGCGGCCGCGGTGTTGTCGCCCTGCGACGGTCGCGTCGCGCTCATGGTCTGCGAAATGGCCTGCGCGGTCGGCTCCGGAACGTCGACGCGCAAGTATCGCGCGACGCGCTCGGCGCCGTACTGAAGGGTGGATTCGTTGAGCAGAGCGAGGATGTGGTTGCAGAACATGCCCCGCGCGCCACCGCAAGGCCGATTGTTGTTGGTACTACAGGCGAACTCGTACGTACTCGCCGCGACCGACGAGACGTACACGCGCCCGATGTCCGATCCGCTGGACACCACGCCCTGCACCCGTCCGTCGGCCAGTTCGACGAACGGAACCTTCGCGAGCTTGCGCGGGCGGGCAGGTGACAACACCCGGGCCGTGCTCGCTCTTTCCCAGTCTGACAACGCATCTTCTCCTTGCGGGGGTGCCTCGGTGGGGACTGGGAAGAACCTAGCGGGAGGCACCGACAGTTTTGATCACATCCGAAGTTTTGCGAGCTGAGTCGCCAGATCCGCGAGGTCTTCCGCGTAGAAGTCGAACCGATCCGTCTCCGATGGAGGGTCCCCGACGGGCCTGGCGACGTATGCGGTGCGCAGGCCGACGCTCTGCGCGCCCCTCAGGTCCCACGCGTGGGCCGCGACCATCAGCAGCCGCTCCGGCTGCGTGCCCGACACCGTGACGGCCAGCTCGTAGACAGCCGGGTCCGGCTTGTAGCTCTGCGCCTCCTCGGCGGAGAGCGCCTGGTGCCAGCGGAGGCCGGCGTAGGCGTTCATCCGGAGCAGGGTCGTCCGACTGGCGTTGGAGAGGCCGATCAGCGGGTAGTGCTCGGCCAGCTTGTTGAGCCCGTCGACAGTGTCGGGCCAGGGTGGCATCCTGCGGCCCGCTGTCGCGAGCGCTTCCGTTTGAGCCGCTTCACGGTCCAGCACGTCACTCGGGGCGTATGGCCTCTCCCCGTCGACGATGCGCTGTTGCTCGGTTGCGACGTGGTCGAGCCACTGCCTGGCCAGCTCATCCACGTCGGCGTCCGGCGCGGTTTGACGGATGGCCGCGCGGATCCCGGCCGGTTCGTCGACGAGCGTGCCGAGTATGTCGAACACCAAGGCGTCGATCTGCACGAGCAACCTCCCAGTAAGGGTTAAAGTGGCGGTTAACCGCGAACGTACGAGAGGTTGGTAAGGGATGCAAGTAGCTTTAGACGATTACGTCTGGGCGGCCGGTGTTGCTACCGACCTGGTCAACACCGCTCCCGAGGTCTGGCACGGCGAAGACCACCTGCCTGACCTGGCCGCTCTCGCCGCCTTCGCGGACCTTCACTCGATACCCACGCCCGCCCAGGCCAGCGATCTGCGCGCCGTTCACCGACTGCGCACCACCGTGCGGGACCTGATCGACCACCCTGACCGGGAGCACCTCGTCACCGGAGCTTCCGCCCTCACGTCGCCCGCCGGTCACGTCACCCTCCTGACCGACAGCGCGCGGTGGGCGGTTTCCCTTCAACCTGCCGCGACGGTGGCGGACGCCCTGTCCCTGATCTGCGGCGTCGGCATCCTTGGCGCAGTCCAGACTCTCGGCGCCGAACGGTTCCGCGCGTGTGGCGCACCCACCTGCCGGGGCGCGTTCATCGACACCACGAGACCTGGACGGCGTCGCTACTGCATGCCAGGCCTGTGCGGGAACCGCGTCAACGTCGCCAACCACCGGTCACGCCGAGCCTCGCTCCCTTCTCCACATACCAAAAGGCTTGACGTGCCACCTACCATCTACAGCCCTCCGGTCAAACACCTCTCCACACCCTCTGATTAGCGAGCCTCCTGTAACAAATTACGCGATGCACTATTCGCCCGACGACAGGAGTCACGCGAACGAATAATACCTAGCGAAACTGAACCATCATCGGCCACACGAGAATCTGAAAACTGGCCGACCGCCAAAGAATGCCGAAGGAGTACCGAAGATGCCATCCAACCGCCTACCATACGAAATGGTTTGCACACCTCGGAAGCCTTACCAGGAAACAGAGTCATGGCACCCCAGCAGGACCCGCGATGCGCATCAGATCTGACTCAACACTCAAGTATCTGCTACTTGCAATTAACGAACACGCGAAACGTGACGAAGTTTCCCAGCCCATCATGGATGCACTTGAGCACATGGGGACGCTGAGTCCATATCGAGGAGGGCGACAACTGATCGATCTCCTACAGTTCGCTCGACGGACAGCAGTTGAGCAGAACGACGAGCGCACCGCACGCGGCCTAGAAGACGCTTTGGGATACACAAACGGGAAGGTACTAGAGAAAGATTTAAGACAAGATTACCCGCTATATTCAGGTGACGGGCAAGATGACGTGCAAATGTTAGAGCGCGCGTCGAGCGCTTTAAGAAGCCTGGCAGCACATGAAATCGAAGACTTTCTCAAGGAAAACCCGAACGCTTCCGGTGAAGATGTAAGGAATTACTTCGCCCAGCACGGAAACAGACCACTGCGATTCGCTCGGGCAAGACGCGCAGGCCACTACGGAGCCTTTCGAATACGATCAGATATTTCCGCATGGGTAGTGGATGTCTTGGCCGACAGAGTCGACTACGTCCATCATTTTGATGACAGCAAATATTCACTTGAAGAAATGCTCGCATTACCTGATCTTGACGACGCCTTGGCGGCCGCACAGATCACACGACGCCGACGCCAACTAGCCACGATCAAAAGCACGGTCGAAAATCGCTACAGCTCAGAGGAGCATATCCAGGAAGCCCTATCTGAAGCGTGGTGGATCTTCGGCGGAAAGTATGTAGGCGAACTTTACCGACGCCGACTGGCAGTCGGAATGGAAGTGGACATCCCACTCCTCCGACCAGACGGCGTGTTACATGTCGTCGAACTAAAGAAGGCAAACGTCGAGATTGTCAAAAAATATCGAAGCGGATACGTTCCAACTTCTCCTGTACACAATGCAGTAGGCCAGGCAGCAAACTACCTGCAAAAACTAGATGAAGAGCGAAATGAGATAGCTGAAGCTTTCGGCATAGAGACCAGGCGATCGTTCGCTACGGTCGTGATCGGACATCCTATTTTTCAGCCTGAGATTAATACAAGAAAGATAAACGAAGCGCTACGCATCTACGCGAGTCATCTTAGTAGAATCGATATTCTGACCTATGCCGAACTCTTGGACAACGCTGAACGACTACTAAATTTCGAAGATGCCGCCAAGAACGATCCGTAAGCTTCCACAATCGCCTCACACCGATCCGCCACCCTAACCTCGGATACCCCAGTAGCATGCTTCCCTGTTTCTCCCGCCTGAACCGAAAGAACAACAGCATTCGAAAGCACCTAAATACTACTCAAAAATTTCAACAGAACACATAGAGTTCAAGAACTCTATGCCGTATTCAATTACACTCGAGACACGTCAGCTGGTCCCTCCCCGGTGCTGCCGACGAGGGACCAGTTGACGGACTAGAAGGATCAGACGCCGGCCACCTGCTGGATCCAGGGCCGGTACCGCGTGATGTTCGTGTAAGCGGTGGTCGTCTGCCGGTCACTAGTCGACGCGACGCCGACCTGCTTGCCGGAAGCGAACATCGGACCACCGGAGTCTCCACCGGCGGTGATGCCGTCGCCGCGGCTCGCGCAGACAGCGACGCCGCCGTTGTAGTCACGGCACGAGACCGACGTGACGCGGACGTTGGCGACCTTCAGGTACCGCGACTGGCAGTTGATCTCCGAGCCGCACTGGCTGGTCGCGCCCCAGCCGTAGACCTGCACGGTCTGCCCGGTCGAGACGTTGGCGGTGGTGCCCAGCGGCGAGTAGGTGGCGTTGACCGAGGTCGTCAGCTTCACGATCGCGAGGTCCGCGCCCGCGTGGCGGGTCACGGTCGAGCCGGTGGCCATGGTGCCACCACTCTGCTGGTCGAGGCTGCCGATCCGGAAAGTGAACGTCCCGCCGCTGGCCACACAGTGCTTCGCGGTCAGGATGTACTGCGGCGCGATGATCGTCGAGGTACACGTTTGCCGGCCGTTGGCGAAGAGTCTGGCCGCCCACGGGCCGCTCGACGCGTTCTGGCCGCCGATGATCATCGGCTGGACGTCGGACGTGGGTTCCGCGGCGGACGCCACGGGGGCGGTCACGCCGAGCATCGCCGCGAAGGCGGTGCCGGCGATGAGGGCGAAGGAGCGCAGTCGCATGGTTCCGACTCATTTCTGCGGCGAGGAACAAGGCCGCGTACCGAGGGAAGGATGGGCTGATTCTGTGACGCGGCAAGTGAAATCGGACACCGACGAAAGTCGTGCAGAAGGTACCTATCTTTCCGTTTCGGCCACCGTTAGGTGTTTGCTCCAGGTATCCGGGCCATGCCGTCGATGTCGGCCCAAACCGAATGGCCCGATCGGCGTCCGTCCATTTGAGACGAATGGTGGCATAACCCTAGGGGCATAGTCCGGACCCGAGGGGTTTCGAATCAGGCCCCGGTCACGCCAGAATCGGCACCATGACCACAGCACAGTGGACCCCGACCTACGGCGACCCCTTCGAACCGGTGCCCTACCGCCCGGCTCGCGTTTCGGCGGAGGAATCGCTGGCCACCGCCGCCGATCTGCGCCGCCGCATGGACACCCGCCGCACCGTGCGGATGTTCTCGACCGACCCGGTGCCCGAGCAGGTGCTCGTCGACGCCATCGCGGTGGCGTCCACCGCACCCAGCGGCGCGCATCAGCAGCCGTGGACCTTCGTCCTCATCAAGGACGACGCGACCAAACAGCGGATCCGGGACGCCGCCGAAGAGGAGGAACGCGTCTCCTACGAGGGCAGGCTCGGCGAGGAGTGGCTGTCCGCCTTGCGTCCGCTGGGCACCGACGCCGTCAAAACCCACCTCACCGACGCCCCGTACCTCATCGTCGTCTTCCAGCAGCGCTACTTCCTCGACGAGGACGGCACCAAGCACAAGCATTACTACGTCGACGAGTCGGTGGGCATCGCGGTCGGCATGCTGCTCACGGCGTTGCATCTGTCCGGGCTGGCCGCGTTGACGCATACGCCGTCGCCGATGCGCTTCCTCGGCGAACTGCTCGAGCGGCCGCAGAACGAGAAGGCGTTCGCGGTCATCCCGGTCGGTTATCCGGCGGACGACTGCGTGGTGCCGGACCTCGTGCGCAAGTCGATCGACCAGGTGCTGATCCGCCGCTGAGCCCAGGCGTGACCCGGGTGCGCGCGCACCCGGGTTGCGCGAAGCGACCGTAAGCAAGCAGTCAAACTGCGCATTTGTGCAGTTTAGTGCTCAGTTTGACGCATCTCTTGACATATCTGGCGGCGATTGGACAAAGTCGGGCAACCGAAGGCGACACGAAGGAGTGTTCTTCATGGCCGACCTGCCCTCTGTCTCCCGGCGGACCCTGTTCGGCGGCGCGCTCGCCGCCGGGGCGCTCGCCGCGATCCCGACGAGCGCCACCGCCGCGGAAGAGGCCACCGGAGCGGAAAGCGCGCCCCGCCGTCCTGGTCAGCGCAGCATGATCGGGGTGCCGTTCGAGCGGCACCGGACCGTCCGGATCGGGATGATCGGTCTCGGCAACCGCGGCATGTCCATGATCGGCGGGTGGAGCGCCGTACCGGGCGCCGCGGTCACCGCGGTCTGCGACATCCGCGCCGAGCGCGCGAAGGCCGCCGCGGACAAACTCGCGGCCGACGGGCGCCCCCGCCCGGCCGAGTACGGCGGATCCGCCGACGCCTACAAGAAGATGCTCGCCCGCGACGACATCGACCTCGTCTACATCGCCACCCCGTGGGAGTTCCACTACCCGCAGGGCAAGGCCGCGCTGCAGTCCGGCAAGCACGTCGGCGTCGAACTCCCGATCGCCACCGAGCTCGACCAGCTGTGGGACCTCGTCAACACCAGCGAGCAGACCCGCAAGCACCTGTTCCTCGCCGAGAACTGCAACTACGGCCGCAACGAGCTCGCGATCCTCAAGATGGCGCACGCCGGTGTCTTCGGTGAGATCACCAACGGGCACGGCGGTTACCTGCACGACCTGCGCGAACTGCTGTTCTCCGACACGTACTACACCGACGCGTGGCGCCGGAAGTGGCACACCCGCAGCACCGCGAGCTTCTACCCGATGCACGGTCTCGCCCCGATCGCCGCCTGCATGGACGTCAACCGCGGCGACCGGTTCGCCACGCTGCGCGCCACGGCGACCGAGCCGAAGGGGCTAGCCGACTACCGCAAGCGCCACATGCCGCCGGGCCACCCGTCGTGGAAAGAGACCTACATCAACGGCGACCTGGTGACCTGCCTGATCGAGACCGAGCAGGGCCGGATCATCCGCGCCGAGCACGACGTCAGCTCGCCGCGCCCGTACAGCCGCATCAACAGCCTCGCGGGCAGCCGCGGCATCGTGGAGGACTACCCCGAGCGGATCTACCTCGAACCCGACCACAGCGGGCACGCGTGGAAGGACTTCAAACCGTACCGCGAGCGGCACGACCACTGGCTGTGGAAGAAACTCAAGGACGACCCGAACCTCGGCGGTCACGGCGGCATGGACTACGTGCTGCAGTGGCGGATCGTGCAGCAGATGCGCGCCGGGCTGGTGCCGGACATCGACGTCTACGACTCCGCGGCCTGGTGCTCCCCCGTGCCGTTGAGCGTGGTCTCGCTGGCCCGCGGCGGGAAGCCGGTGTCGATGCCGGACTTCACGCGCGGCGGCTGGTCGAAGCCCCGGGCCGGTCTCGACTCGCAGCCTTCGGAGATGCCCGGCTAGGCCACGGCGACGGCCGGCCGGTCCGAAGAGGACCGGTCAGCCGTCGGCCGTGTAGCGGGGAACGACCCGGAACACCCGGAGGTCCCTCGGTGTCCCCTTGGCCCGGAAGTTCCGGCGCGGGCGCACGGTGAAGGCGTCCCGGTCGAGTTTTTCGACGACGCTGGCGCTGGCCAGCACCTCGTCGCCGTCCGCGGCGGCCATGATCCTGGCCGCGATGTTCACGTCGACGCCGAGATAGTCGTTGCCGACCCGCTGCGGATTCCCTCGATGAAGGCCCGCGCGCAAATGCGGAAGGTAGCCCTCGGCCTTGATCACGCTCACGGCGGAACAGGTCTCGTAGGCGGCGTTCACCGCCTCGTCCGGGTCGGCGAACACGGCCATCACGCCGTCGCCGAGTCCTTTGACGATGCTGCCGCGGTGCCCGGTGACCACCGACTCGGTCACCTTCGAGACCGAACGCAGCAGCTCCAGGACGCGTTCGTCACCGGCGCGCAGCGCCCAGGTCGAGAAGCCGACGAGGTCGGTGAACAGCACCGTGACACCGTCCGCGGACATCGGCCGGGTGCCGGACCGGCGGACGGCCTGCCAGGCCTGGACCGCGGCCAGCCCCAGCTCACGGGTGGCGCTGGGCCTGTCGGCTCCGGCCTCGGTGAGCAGCCGCGCGAGCCTGTCGGACGAACGGTCCGTCGCGGGCGCCAGCGGGTCGTTCTCCCCCGGGACGAGCCCCCGGAGGAACCGCGCGCCGCGCACCAGCTCACCACGCTGGTCCGTCGCGCGCAGGAACCGGCGGGTCCGGAGGTGCCACGGCTCGGGTCGGTCGGTCACGGTCAAGACCCTAGTCGTTCGCCACCCGGCCCGGGCACCTGTCACCCCGGTGACAAGAAAGCGGCAGGCATTTCCCCTTTCCGCCTTCGCGTGACAATTCACGAAAGCTCTATTCCACCTACGCGTGACAAGATCGACGCGTAAAGAAAAAGCGATGGTTCTTTCCCTTTCCTCGTTGGTGACTTTCCACCTAGATTCGGCGTCGAGCCCATTCAACGACGAAAGGACCTGACATGACGGAAACCCTGGTGCGAAAGGGTGTTCGCCGGTTCTGCGCCGCCGGGATCGCGGCCGCGGTCGCCGGAACCGTGATGCTCACCGCGGCCGGAACCGCGGCCGCCGTCGAAAAGAACCTCACGTACAAGGGCGGCTTCCCCATCATCGGCGACCAGCAGGTGGCGGTGGTCGTGAAGGCGGAGATCCCGGCGACCGCCCAGGCCGGAACGCCGATTTCGGTGCCGTTCACCCTCGACGTCGATTCCGGCCAGGCGGCCGGCGACGGGCTCCGGCTGGTCGGCGCGAAGAAGCTCTCCGGCACGATCAGCTCGAAGGTGAACGTCGCGCTCGGCGACCAGAAGGTGGCCATCCCCATCGAGCTGCCGATCCCGGACACCGAGGTGCCCGCCGAAGGGTCGCTGAAGTTCACCGCGTCGGGCAAGGTCGACTTCACCATCCCGGCCGGGACCCCCGCCGGTGAGGCGACCAGCAGCGTGGACGCCGCGGCGACCTCGCACATCATCACCGACAGTTCGCTCGGCGAGTTCGACGTGCAGCTCACGCTCGACCCGCCCGACCAGGACGCCGTCCTCGGCAAGACGACCGTCAGCTGAACCCCCGTCTTCCCCCGGCTCGGCGAGCCGGGGGAAGACGCGTCTTGACCTCCAGCGCACTGGAGGTAACAAGCTGTCGATCATGTGGATCTGCGACAGGTGCGGTATCGAACATCCGGCGAGCCCGGAACCTCCCCGATGTGTCCTCGACCGGGGTGAGGTCGGCATCGAGGAAGCCGGTGACCTCGGCGCGCACACCGGACGCTGGTGGACGCACGAGGAACTGATCTCCGCGCCGCACAAGACGCTGCACCGCGATCACGGCCGCGGCCTGCACAGTGTCAAACGGGAGCCGCATTTCGCGATCGGGCACTGGTCGTTCGTCGCGGTGACCCCGGCCGGGGCCCTGCTGTGGGATCCGCCGTCCTGGTTGGACACCGAAGTGCTCGACGTCGTGCGCGGTCTCGGCGACGTCACCGCGATCGCCACCAGCCATCCGCACATGTTCGGCGCGCAGCTGAGCTGGAGCCGCGCGCTGGGCGTGGTCCCGGTGCTGGTCAACGAACGCAATCGCGAATGGCTGCCCGCACCCGATCCGGCGTTCGAGTTCTGGGACGAGCACGCCGAACCCTTGCCGGGACTCGAACTCGTGCGGCTCGGCGGGCATATGCGCGGCAGCGCCGTGGCCAGGACGCCGGACGGCAGCATCCTGGCAGGCGACACGATCACCGGCGGGCTCGCGCCGGACTGGGTGTCGTTCCAGCGCAACTTCCCCAAGCACATCCCGATGTCCGCGGCCGTGGTCCGCCGTATCGTCGACCGGCTGGACGACTTCCCCTACGACCGGCTCTACACCCTCGGCGGCGACACCATCGACAAGGACGCCCGCGCGGTGGTCCGCCGAAGCGCCGAGACCCACATCCGGTGGGTCAGCGGCGACTTCGACCATCTCACTTGACGGCGTTCTTCTCCTTGCGGCGGAAGAACAACGCGATGACGCCGGCCATCGCCATGAAGAACGCGACGGACCACATGCCGGGGCGGAAGCTGCCGGTCAGTCCTTGCAGCCAGCCCACGAGATAGGGGCCGACGAAACCCGAGAGGTTGCCGAACGAGTTGATCAGGCCGATGCCGGCGGCGGCGCCGACGCCGGTGAGGAACGCGTTGGGCAGCTGCCAGAACACCGGGACGGCGGTGAAGACGCCGACCGCGCAGAGGGTCACCGCGGCCATCACCAGGAACGGCGATCCCAGGTACAGCGCGGCCGCGATCGAGACCGCACCGACGAACGCGGCGATGGCGACGTGCCCGGCGCGTTCGCCGGTGCGGTCCGAATGCCGGGCCCACAGCACCATGGCGACGGCGGCGATCGCATACGGAACCGCCGTGATCAGCCCGATCTCGACGATGCTGTAAGTGGTCTGGAACTGCTGCTGGAAGCCCTTGATCACCTGCGGGAGGAAGAACGCGAGGACGTAGAGGCCGAAGATGATTCCGAAGTAGACGGCGCTCAGTGCGATCACGCGCGGGTCGGTCAGCGCCGATCGCGTGCTCACCTCGTGGGCGACCGTGGCGGTGTCTTCCGAGTCCAGGGTCGACTGCAACGCCGTGCGCTGCCCCGGCGACAGCCACTTCGCGTCCTTCGGCTTGTTCGGCAGCAGGAAGAACACCGCGACACCGAGCAGGATCGAAGGCACGCCTTCGGCGAAGAACATGAAGCGCCAGCCCGCGTCGAATCCGAGGACGCCCTCGCCGTTCTGGATGAGCAGAGCGGAGATCGGGCTGCCGAGGACCGAAGAGAGCGGCACCGCGAGGAAGAACAGCGCGACGATCTTGGCCCGCACCTTCCGCGGGAACCAGTAGGTCAGGTACAGGATGATGCCGGGGAAGAACCCGGCCTCGGCGATCCCGAGCAGCACCCGCACGATGTAGAAGCTGACCTCGCCCTGGATGAACGCGGTGGCCGAGGCGACGATGCCCCAGGTGACCATGATCCGCGCGATCCAGATCCGGGCGCCGACCTTGTGCAGGATGACGTTGCTGGGCACCTCGAAGAAGAAGTACCCGACGAAGAACAGGCCGGCGCCGAGCCCGTAGGCGGCCG
This sequence comes from Amycolatopsis thailandensis, assembly GCF_002234405.1. Lineage (GTDB taxonomy): Bacteria > Actinomycetota > Actinomycetes > Mycobacteriales > Pseudonocardiaceae > Amycolatopsis > Amycolatopsis thailandensis. Next base: position 66,398 of record NZ_NMQT01000035.1, read on the forward strand.
AACTGATGCCGAGATCGGCGTTCATGGTGAGCGCCGCGAACCCGACGTTGACCCGGTCGAGATAGTTGAGCAGATAGAGCAGCCCGAGGAACGGGACCAGCCGGATCATCGCTTTACGGACCGCTTGCGCGGTGGACACCTCTGCCGTCTGTTCGTCCATCCGCGGGAGTGTAGAGGGGGTCAGAACAGTGGTGGCAGGAAGGCACCGAGGTTGCCACCGGCGGCCCGATCAGCGGGATCGGGATCCACTTGGACCACGTCGGGGTCGCGCGGGTCGTAGGTGACCTTCACCGTCGAACCGCGGGCCGGGGCCTGCAGCGGCGCGGTGATCATCGTCGCGACGACCGTCCGCTCCCCTGTTTCCGTGGGGAACCGGACCTGCACGGTGAACCGCGGATTCCCCATCACCCAGACGTTCGTGAACTCGACGCCGACGACCTGCCCCATCACCTGGACGCCGGTCTGGGCCAGCGCCTGCGCGCGGTCGTCCGCCTCCGCCTTGCTGACGAACGCCCGCCCCAGCACCATGATCATGACCAGCGCGGTCACCCCGGCCACCGCGGGCACGAGATACGGCTCGTAGTAGACGATCCAGTCGACGTCGGTCCACGGTTCCGCCGCGCCGTCACCGAACGGCAGCCGCTTCCCCACCGATTCGGGCGGTGTCCACGACGGAATCGCGACGCCGCTGCCCAGCGCGATGCCGAGCGACGCGGCCAGGCTGCTCGCCCGGAAGCCGACGCCCATCCCGCGCAGCGACATCCCACCGCTCCACAGCATCGCGAACCCGAGCGACGAAGCGATCGTGATCGCGACGCTGAAGAGCAGGACGAGGGAAACCGCCGGGCCCGCGTCGGCCCCCCACGCGTCGACGCGGTTCAGCGACATCAACCGGAAGCCGTCCAGCAGCCCGAGCGCGCCCGACCAGCCGGTGACCGCCCAGGCGAGCGTCGTCGGCACGCCGAGCAGCCACATGCGCAGGCCGGGGCGGCGGGCCTGCCGGGGGTGCTCCGGCAGGCCGAACTCGAAGGACCCGAACATGACCGCCCCTAACCGATCGGCCCGAACACGGCGACCTTCGCCGGGTCGGCGGGGTCGACGCGGGCCTCGTGGCGGGTGCCGGGCGCGTACTGCTGGATCGTCGCCAGCGGCGTGATCAGCGAGGTCACCGTCCGGTAGGTGGTGCCGTCGGCGCGGGTGACCTCGAGCGTCGCGGTGTACTGCGCCTGTCCGGCGATCTTCCGGCCGGTCGGCTCCAGCCCGCGGATCACCAGGGTCGCGGGCTGGCAGGTGTCGTAGAGCCGGCGCAGCTCGGTTCCGTAGGCCTGGAGTTCCTGCTGCTGGCGCAGCTGCTCGTCCATCGGCAGCGCCATGAACTCCGCCATGTCCGGATCGGCGTTGAGGCCCCGGAAGGCCTGCGCCGCCAGCTGCGGCGTCGGCAGCTGCGGGGTGATGTCGTGCCCCTGCGCGGCGGCGGCCTGCCGGAACTGCTCGGCGTGCCGCTGGAAGTCCTGCTGCCCGCGCGCCATGCCCTGCTGCGTCGCGTCGTTGATCTTGTCGCGGATCTTCTTGAACATCGGGTGCCGCCTTTCGCCGTGTCGTTCTCGCTGGACACAGCTTCAGCGGGCCGCTCTGCTACCGAACCCAGGTTTTCGCGTCGTCGGTCGCGTCGAGGCAGGTCAGGGGCGCCCAGAACACCGGCGAGGTCGCCGGTTCCGGCTGTTCGCGCCAGCGGGCGAGCCGGGAACGCTGCCACGCGCACAGCTCGCCGACCGGATCCTCACCGGCGAGCGCGGTGTCGACGGCGATGACCAGTTCGGACATCGGATCCGAACCGGGCACGGCGGCCGACGTCGGCAGCGCCCAGACTGTGGCGGCGACCAGCCCCGCTCCGGCCGCGACGGCGGCGAGCAGTACGCCGAACGGTTCGGCCAGGCCGAAATCGCCCGCGCTGGCGCAGCCGATCAGCGCCACCCGCGCGGGCATGGCGTCCACTTCGGACAGTGCGAGGTCGGCGGCGGTGAACGGCCGGTGCGGTCCGATCGGCTGGGCCGTGCCGGGAAGGTCGGCCGAACAGGACAGGTGCAGCGCGGTCTGCGCGCCGTACTCGTCGCGCACGCGGCTGACGTGTCCCACGAACACCAGCCGGGAGCAGGGCCGCGACAGGAGTTCGGCGAGCAGGGCCCGGTCGGTGTCGGTGCGGCGGACCAGATCGAGCCCCCGGGCGACGGCGGGCAGGACCGGGCCGTCGGCGAGCCTCGCGTCCAGATGACGGATCAGCGGCGACGTCGCGTCCTGCTTGCCGAGGACGGAGCCCAGTTCCCCGAAGGCGCTCTGTCCGGGGATTCGCGGGTCGAGCAGGTAGACCGGCGGGCCGTCCGCGCCGGGCGGACGACGCGGGATCGCGGCCGGGGCGAGCAGAGAGACGTCGGCGACGTCGAGGACGCGCTCGTCGCCGTCGAAACAGGTGCCGATCTCGTCGAGTTCGAGTACGTGATCGGCCCGCCGGTCGGGCAGCGCCAGCAGTCCCCACGGGACACCGGCGAGGCTGGGCGACGGCTGGATCCGCAGGAGCGGGCGGTTCCCGTCGGCGGCGGCACGACGGAGCGCCGCGACCAGGTCGGCGGGCAGGAGATTGAGGGCGAGGACGCGGGCCAGGCGTTGCTCACCGGCGAAGCCGCCGAACGCGTCTTCGCCCAGGGAGCGCCGGACGGCGTCGGCCACGCTCTCGCCCTCGTGCGGTGTCGGGGAGGCGTCGTCCAGGAACTGACGGGCGGTCCCGACCAGCGCGAAGTCGATCGGATGCGTGTGGACGGTGTCGAGGTCCCCGGTGGTCCGCCAGCTGAGGAACGTGTGCCCGGCGTCGGCGAAACGCAGGATGAAGGTCTCCCTCCCCGACCGGGCGGCGGGCCACGTCTCGACGGCTTCGGCGGCGAGCCGCGGCAGGCGATACCACTCGGTGGCGAGGCGGTGCCAGCGATCCAGCTCCATCGGCGAGGACGGAGACCAGCGCAGGGCGGGCGGCGGGGCGAGCCGAAGCGGAAGCGACGAGGTGACGGAACCCAAGGCCGCCAACGGAAGCCGATCGTCCTCAGTGGACGGAATGACTTCGAGGGAGGGCAGTGTCCCGGTCAGGCCGAGCGACGGCCTCTCGACTCCCGTGTACGCGCCGACGGCGCAGGTGCGTTCGATCAGTTCCGCCGCCAGCCTCGGCTCCTGAAGCTGCGCGAGCAGCGCCAACGCCATCCCCATCGTCGGAGCCGCGATGTCCCGCGCCCACGCCGTGCGCGCCTCCGGCGAGACGAACTCGAACCGGTACTCCGCCGCCGCGAGCGTCAGCGGGAGCATCAGGTCCAGCACCGCCCGAGGATCGTTCCCGCGAGCGAAACCGATGGAAGCCGCGACGAAATCCGTGTGCAGGAGGTCCGACCAGTCCCCCGACCCCCGCGCCGATTCCCGCGCGCGGGTCGCGAAGTCCTCAGCCGTCGCCCAGTCGCCTTCCGCCGCGGCGCAGCGGGCCAGTGCGGTGTCGACGAGGCGCAGACCCGGAACGTCGTCATTGGACGTCCGGATCGTTTTCGCGTGCTCGAACTGTTCCCTGGCCTGCGCGACGTCGCCCGTGTACAGCAGCAACGTGCCCAGCGCGAAGCTCGCCTCCGCGACGTCGCCGGTCAGACCCGCCGCCGCGAGTTCGTCGCGGGCGGCGACGATCGCGGCGACCGCGCCGGGGAAGTCGCCCGCCAGGGCGCGGGCCTCCGCCAGGCCGATGCCCGTCTTCGCGGCCAGTGGGCCGCCCTCGTGCTGCGCGCTCAGCCTCAGCAGATCGGCCCGCGCGTCCGCGTCCTCGCCGCCCGCGTGGCGGATCCGGGCACGTTCGGCCCTGGCCATGGCCTGCTGCTGGACGGCCCGCTCGCGGACCTCGTCGATCTCCGCGAGGGCCTCCAGCCCGGCCAGGCTCTCCTCGAGCGCGACCCGCGCCCCCGCCAGATCCCCGGCGGCGATCTGGACGCGCGCGTCGAGGATCCGCAGTTCCATCTCGTCGCAACCGTGGACGTCGAGCAACTCGGGCGGATACTGGTCCGGCCCCGCGTCCTTGCGGAACGCCGCCCGGCTGCGCTGCCCCGCGATCAGCTCGCGAGCCTTGGCGACGTCCCCTTCTTCGGTGGCCAGGGAGATGAGCACACGATCGGCGACCTCCCGGGAGCCTTCGATCATCCGCACCTCGGCGTACTGACCGAAGTGGACGATGGCGGCCGTGCTCACCTTGAAGACGTGGAGCACGGCCTCCGCGCATTGCCGCGCGTTGCGCAGGTCGCCCGCGGAATAGCAGACCGTGGCCAGATCGCTGACCGCGGCGAGTTCGAGATCGGTCCGGTCGAGCCGCTGCGCGATCTCGCGCATCCGGGCGTACTTCCGGTGCGCGGCGGCGACGTTCCGCACCGCGGCGAGCTGTTTGGCCTGGTCCTGGACCTTGGCGGCTTCGACGAGCAGCTTGCGGTACTTGCTCTCGGAGAGCGAGCACGCCGGCACTTCGCCGTACGCGGCCGGGTCGAGGCCGAAATGCTTCGCGACACAGCGGCAGTTGTAGCCATGCGAGGTCGCGGCACTCAATTCGGGCGGGAGCGGGCGGTCCGGCGGGTTTTGGGGCGGCGGCATGCCGACGAGCACGTCAGAACTCCTCGTCGTCCGCGGCGGCCGCCGCCCGCTCGGCGAGCGTCCTCGCCTCCGGCGGCCGTGCCCGCACGAGCGCGACCACCTGAGCCCGGTCTTCGGCGGTGGTCCCGGCGACACCTTCGCCCGCGACGCCCACGATGAGCGTGATCCGTCCACTGTGGACTTCGGCGGCGAGCCGGGTCGCGGCGTCGTCCAGGTCGGCCGTACCGGTGAATCGCCCCGCCCCCAAGGACAACGGCACTTCCGCGAACGGCTCGCCGTCGCGGGCCGCGACCGCGGTGATGGCCGCGTCGGCGAACGCGCCCGCTACCTCGACTTCGAGCCGGGTGGCCGCCGCGGCCGCGACGATCCGCCAGGTCACGGTGTCTTCGGCGGCGTCCAGGATCCCCGGTGGCACCCGTGCCCAGTCGACGCTCGCCCGTCCGCTCGCCAGTACGCCTTCACCGGTCATGACCGGATCGGTGCCCGCCGCCAGTGCGTACGCGCGCTGACCCGGCGCCGCGTTTTCCAACCGTGACGACACTTCCGCCGCGGCTTCGGCTCGCACGACGTCGTCCTGGGCGTCGAACCAGGCCGCGAGGCGTGCGCACAGTCCGCGGACTTCGCCCGCGACCGGCGGCGCGGCGGCGAGGAGGGCGCCGTCCGCGATCGCCGTGTCGAACAACTCGGCCGGGGAAGCTTCGAAACCGTCGAGGAGACCTTCGGCCAGGTCCTCCACGTCGGCTGTCGCGACCGCCGTTTCGAGGTCCAGCAACGCCGGGTCGAGTGGGGGCACCCCGAGCGACGGGCTCGCGGGCCACCAGCGACGCAGCCAGAGCAGCAAGGCGAGCCTGCCCAGTTCCGGGCCGGCGGGCAGATCGGCTTGGCCTTGGCGGAGCACGGCGAGGCTGGTCTCCGCACCCACGAGCCGGGTCAGCCACGGTTCCGCGGCCCCGCCGTCGCTGAGTTCGAGCCGCATCGACGTGGCCCGGCTGACGAGCAGATCGGCGAGTATGAACCGGATCAGGCCGCCGTCCGCCGCGACCACGGGCGTGTGCACCGGATGCGTCACGACACGGCCTCCAGACGCGGCAGCCGGGCCACGAGCGCGCGGCGCACCTTCGTCCGCAGATCCAGCGAGGTGGAGCGGACCACGCCGGTGACCAGGTCGCGGACGTCGGCGGCGTCGGCGGGCAGGTCGCCTCGGACGTCGAAGCCGTGCAGCCGGACCCACAACCTGCTGAGGAACTGCTTGGCGAACTCGCGAAGATCGCGCAAGAGTTCAGCGTCGGGCCTCGGGGTGAGCGGCGTGGCGGCGGCCAGCGCGCGACGGGCGTGCAGGACGTAGCCCTCCCGCGCGACCTGGGCGTTGAGTTGTCGCGCGAATTCGGGCACGCCCGCGGGAGCGGCGCCGTCGAGTGGCCGCAGCGCGGGCGCGAGGACGACACCGAGCGCGAAGCACGCGGCCAGGGCGGGCACGCTCAGCCCGAATCCGGCGGCCGCGCGGGCCAGCTCGTCGTCGACGAGGTCGGCGACCGGAGCTCGTTCGTCCGGGGGAAGACGGCGCAGGGTCGCGCGCACCCGCCGTTCGACGCTGCGTTCGAGGAGTTCGGCGCCGGACTCGTCGCGCCGGTTCAGCGGCGGGACGGCGGTGCGATCGCCGCGCTGGAGACCGAGATCCGGCGCGGGTAGCCCGGAGATCTCCTGGACGGTCCGGCTCAAGGCGCGGGCGCCGTCCGGTTGCCGCAGCGCGAGCCCGAAAGCGTGTCCGGCGGCCGAACCGGCGAGTGCGCGCCAGGCCGGGTCGGAAAGTTCGTCCACAAAGGACTTCAGCCGCGCGATGTCCTGATCCGGGGCGGTCTCGGCGTGCCAGCGGCGCTCCAGTTCCCGGGTGAGGTCCGCCGAGATCCGGGGATCCGCGAGGTACCCGGCGAGCTGATCGACGCCTGCCGTCCCGCCCTCGCCGTGCAGATCGCGCAACGCCGCCGACGCCGTCTCGGCCGCCTCCGGCCCGGGTGGGCCGAAGCCTGTCGCCAGCTCGTACGCCAGCGGGAAGCAGACGTCCTGGACGTTGCCCGCCGTGATGCGCAAGGCCCGGCGCTGTCGCTTGAGATGGGTGAACCACGCGGCCGTCGCGCGCAGCCTGTCCGCGTCGGCCAGGAGCAGTTCCGTCACTTCCGCCGCCGCGATCGCGTCCAGGACGGGGCGACCGAGCCGCGGACGCGCCACCGTGCGGATCACCAGCGGGTCGATGATCTTCTTGATCGTCCGGGTCAGCGGTCCGCCGTCGGCCGACGACAGGACCTCGACGCCGTCGATGCGTTCCCAAGCCCGAGTGAGGACGGCCGAACGCAGGCGGGGTTCGCTCGATCCCGTCGTCACTCGCCCTCCCCTCGCGCTGATCACGACTCTATCCGAGCCAGGCGGGTTTGCCTTCGATCGTCATGACTCTGAGCACCTGACACCCCATCGCCTCCACGGCGCCGAGGATCACCGCACGCGCCTCGCCGTCGTCTTCCGGCGGGAACGCGACCCGGATCTGGTGTCCGTAGCAGTCTTCGTAGGTCAGCAACCAGTCTCGGTCGCAGGCCTTGAAGTGGTACTGGCGGTTGCCTTCACCCTCGTCATGAAATCCGCGGTCCGCGGTGGGACTCAGGGTGTCGCGAAGGATTCCGAGGCGTTGCTCGTAGGGCAGCTCGCCCGCGGAAAGCTTGACGTACACATGGGATCTGTCGCGGCGAGAATCGAACCACGGCTCCGGCGGCGGCGGACCGAGCAACGGAACGTCGAGCCGCCCGCCGAAGTAGGCGCAGAGGAAGGCCACCGCGCCCAGGGGGTAGCGGCCTGAACCGGCCCGGGGGTTCCAGACCACGGTCGTCCAGTCTTCGGGTTCGCCTTCGGTGAGCCAGCACAGTGAGTCCCCGTTGCCGGTCCGGGCCCACTCCAGCACTCCACCGGGCTCGGGCCACAGCGCGAAGGGCACCATTTCCGGGCAGTCGTCACGGAACGCTCCTGCCGTTCCGAGGAGATCGCGCGCGCTCACGACCAGCTCGCCGGGACTCAGCAGCGAGATGTCGTCGAAGTTTCCCGCTCCATAGCGCGCGGCGAGCGCTTTGAATTCGGGCGGCAGTACGAGCCCGAGCTCTTTCTCGGCCGACTGCCAATCCCCGCCGGGATCGACCGGCCCCCCCGGCGGCGGTATCAGCTGGATCAGATCGTCAAGGTTCCCCACGCCCTGACTCTAGCCAGCGACCTGGCGCGACCGTTCGGGGTAACTTTCGTCCGAGTTGTACATACTTTCGTTGACTTCATACGAAAGTCCTCTTAGGTTCAGCGGCGTCACAGAGGTGCTCCGCCGCCGACCCGAGGGGCAACGATGCTTCCGTCTGTCCGCAAGCGCTTCAACCGGTCCATAATCGTCTCGTTAGCGCTGGTCACGGGCCTGTCAGGGCTGGTGACGGCTCCGGCCGCAGCGGCCGTCCCACCCCAGCAACCCGGTGTCACGCTCCGCACGTACGACTTGCAACGCGAGATCACCAAGCTCTGCGCGATCAAGACCGGCCAGACCCCCAACGTCGACAAGCTCATGCCGACGATCAATTGGACGAGCACCGCCGACTTCGGGCTCGAAGAGCGGTTCGTCTCCGAGGTCATCGGGAACATCAACATCGCCACGGCCGGCCAGTACGAATTCCGGCTCACCAGCGACGACGGCTCCCGGCTCAGCGTCGACGGCCAGACCGTGATCAACCACGACGGCCTGCACGGAGCGACACCGGCGACCGGCTCGGTCCAGCTGAGCACCGGCTACCACGCGCTGCGGATCGACCACTTCGACAACACCAACGACCAGCAGGTCACCCTCGAATGGCGGCCACCGGGCGCGGGCGACTTCGCGCTCGTGCCGAATTCGGTGCTCAGCACCGACGCCGACGTCGTCCGGGTGACTTCGCCGGGACGCAAGGAGTGCGAGGGCGCCGCCGACTCGCCCGGTGACGGCCTGCCGCTGAACGCCGTGCACCCCGGCTTCACGCTGACGAACCTGCGTCCCGACGGGTTCCAGCCGCAGGTCACCGGGATGGACTGGCTGCCCGACGGGCGGCTCGCCATCGCCACCTGGGGCGGCTCCGACAAAGTCCTCGGCGAGGTCCACCTGCTGAGCAACGTCAGCGGGAACACCGACCCGAGCAAGGTGCGGACCAAGCGCGTCGCCAGCGGGCTGAAGGAACCGATGGGCGTCAAGTACGTCGACGGCAAGCTGTACGTGTCGGAGAAGACGCGGCTCGTCGAACTGAACGACACCAACGGCGACGGCGTGACCGACGACTACCGCACCGTCGCCACCTGGCCGTTCGGCGGCAACTTCCACGAGTTCGCGTTCGGCCTGCTGTACAAGGACGGCTTCTTCTACGCCAACCTTTCCGTGGCCATCAACTACGGCGGCGCCACGACCGATCCGCAGCCCGCCGCGAACCGCGGGACCACGATCAAGGTCGAGAAGGCCACCGGGAAGGTGTCCTACATCGCCGGTGGATTGCGCACGCCGCACGGCATCGGCTGGGGACCGGAAGGCGACGTCTTCGTCACGGACAACCAGGGCGGCTGGCTGCCGGCGAACAAGCTCGTGCGGGTCAAGCAGGACCGCTTCTTCAACCACTACACCAATCCCCCGGGACCGTTCGACGCGAAGCCGGTCACCGCGCCGGTGTTGTGGTTGCCGCACAACGAGATCGCGAACTCGCCGAGCAACATGGTCATGCTCTCGCAGGGCCCCTTCGCCGGGCAGATGGTGTACGGCGACGTGACCTACGGCGGGCTCCAGCGAGCCTTCCTGGAGAAGGTCAACGGCGAATACCAGGGCGCCGTCTTCCGGCTCACCCAAGGACTCGAATCGGGTGTCAGCCGGATCAGCCTCGGACCCGACGGCGCGATCTACACCGGCGGGATCGACGGCGGGGGCAACTGGGGCCAGCCCGGCAAGCTCGCCTACGGCCTCCAGAAGGTGACGCCCAACGGCACGAACGCCTTCGACATCCGCGCGATGCGGGCCGTCGCCGGCGGCTTCGAACTCGAATACACCCAGCCGCTGTCGACCGCGACCGCGCAGAACCTCGCGGCGAAATACCAGGCACAGCAGTGGCGCTACCAGCCCACTCCGGCATACGGCGGCCCGAAGATCGACGAGCAGACCCTGTCCGTGACCTCCGCGAGCCTGTCGCCCGACCGCAAGAAGGTCACGCTGCAGGTGGCGGGGCTGAAGGCGGGGCACGTCGTGCACGTCCGGTCCCCGCGGCCGTTCGCCTCGGAGTCCGGTGCGGCGCTGTGGAGCACGGAGGCCTGGTACACGCTGAACTCGTTGGTCGGCGGGCCGCCGGCGAGCACGACCTACGAGGCCGAGCGGGCCGCGGTGAGCGGTGGCGCCGCGACGAACACGAACCACAAGGGCTACACCGGCACCGGATTCGTCGACGGCTACTGGAACCAGGGCGCCGCGACGACGTTCACCGTGAACGCGCCCAAGACCGGTGCCTACAACGCCGCGCTGCGGTACTCGAACGGCCCGGATCCCGCTCCCGGGACCAAATCCGTGACCGTCTACGTCAACGGCGCCAAGGTGAAACAGGTCAGGCTCGCCAGTACGGGCAACTGGGACACGTGGAACACGCAGCCCGACACGCTCAACCTCAAAGCCGGGTCGAACACGATCTCCTACCGGTACGACACCGGCGACGGGGGCAACGTCAACCTCGACAGCCTCACGGTCACCGAGTCCCAGCGCGTCCAGCTGTTCAAGGGAACCGACCTGAACGCCTGGGAGAAACGCGCGGGCGGTGCCGCGACCTGGCCGGTGTCCGGTGGCGCGATGGAGTCGAACGGCGGCGACATCCGCACGAAGCAGCAGTTCGGCGATTTCCGGCTGCACGCCGAGTGGAACGAACCGAACTATCCGCCGGAGGTCACCGGGCAACAGAGGGGGAACAGCGGGATCTACCTCCAGGAACGCTACGAACTGCAGGTGCTGGAATCGTTCGGGGACACCACTCTCGCCGACAACGAGGCGGGCGCGATCTACTCGAAGCGGGCGCCTGACCGGAACATGGCGACGGCGCCCGGCACCTGGCAGACCTACGACGTCACCTTCCGCGCCGCGCGGTTCGACGGCGCCGGGAACAAGACCGACAACGCCCGCGTGACCGTGGTCTGGAACGGTGTCGTGGTCCACAACGACGTGGAGATCGACGGCGGTACCGGCGACAGCAACCCGGAGAACGCCGGGCCCGGCGCGATCCGGCTCCAGGATCACGGGGATCCCGGCGAGAACCCGCGGTTCCGCAACATCTGGATCGAACCGATCGGCTAGGTGACGTGGTCCGTGAAGGCCTCAAGGAGGCCTTCACGGACTTCCGTCGCGGGTGGTCAGCGGCGGCACGGACCGAGGTCCACGCCTCCCGTCGTCTGCCCCGCGGTGACCGGAACCGGGGTGGCGGAAGCGAAATCGGCCGCGTCGCGGTGCCAGCACTCGGCGTCGGTGTAGTACTTGATCTTGACGTTCTGGGTGGTGAGGCCGTTGACGACGTACTGCCCGTTCGAGTCCGAATTCGTCGAGTCGAGGACCTCGCCGGTCCGGGCGTTATAGGCGTAGACGTAGCCGAAGGCCGGTTTCCCGTCCTTGCCGAGGATCCGCCCGCTGACCGCGCCGTTCGGCACGAGCGCGGCGTTCTCGGTCACCGTGGCGTTCGGCCGCACCCGCACCGGACGGGCGGCGAACCGGTCGGCGGCGTCCCCGGACCACTGCCACGCGTAGTCGCCCCGGGAGGACGCGAACTCGAGGGGCCAGTCGTACGGGCCGAGGCCCTTGATCGTGTAGGTCCCGCCGTTCCGGCTGCAGTTCACGTCGAAGCGGAAGCCGATCCGGGGATCGACAGCGTACGGGTACACGCAGACGCCGTTGACCGGGGCGCCCGTGGCCCGGTCGGTGACCGTGCCGGTGATCGTCCCCGCCGGGTCCATCTTGATGTCCGCCGTCGAGACGACCTTGCCGAGTTCGGCGGTGACGACGCGGGCGCGCCCGATGTCGCCGGTGCCGCCGTTCTGGCCCGCCCACTGCATGCCGTAGCGCTCGTCCAGCGGCTTGACCAGCAGCTTGTACGCGCCGGGCTCGATCGGCCCGATCACCAGTCGGCCCTTCTCGTCACTGCAGTAATACCGGTAGTCGGCGTCGAGGACCCCGACGATCGGCAGGGCGTAGGTGTCGACGCAGATGTCCTCCAGCGGAGCCTTCGTCTTCGAGTCCCGCACGGTGGTCACGATCGAAGCGGCGGGTTTCATCGACGCCCGGAAGTCGGTCGTCTGCCCCGGAGTCAGCTCGACCCGCTGCGAGTTGACCGGATAGTACGAACCGTCCGGCCCCCAGACACTCAGCGTGTAGTAGCCGAACGGCGGCAAGTCCTCGTAGACCATGACGCCGTCGGCGCCCGCGCACTTCCGCGACTGCGGCGGGTGCCCCTGTTCCAACTGTGAGCACGCACCCGCGACGGGCGCGCCGGTCTTCTCGTCCGTCGCGATCACTCGAAGCTTCCCGAACGGTGCGATCGCCTCGTCGACGACGGCCACCTGGCCGTCGGTGACGGCGAACGTGTCCGCCTCCGGGAAGCTCGCCTTCTGCCGGATCCATTGCGTGCGGTCGCCGAACGTGATCACCATCGTGTAGGTGTCGGCGGTGACGCCGCTGAACGAGTACGTACCGTCCGCCCCGGCGAGGACCGTCGACCACCACCGCTGGTTCTGATCGGTGAGGCTCACCGACGCACCGGCGGCGGGCTTGCCCTGATCGGTGATCAGCCCGCGGACCGTGGAGTTTTCTTGCCGCAGCGCGAAGTCCAGGCCGTGCGGCAGGTCCACCACCTCGGCGGCCAGCGCGCTTCCCTTGTTGTACGACCAAAGCTCGGCGTATCCGGCCGCGGTCGCGCGGGCCTTGTACTTGCCGGGGACGACGTCCGCGATCTCGTAGCGGCCGTCCGGTCCCGCGCACCCCGAGCCGGTTTCCTTCAGGTCCAGGTCGAACAACGTGACGCACGCTCCGGCCACCGGCTCTCCGGTCCCCGCGGCCTTGACCACACCGGACACGACCCCCTCGTCGGCCGCCGCCGGACCGGCCGTGAGCAACGCGGCGATCGGTATGACGGCGGCCAGCACCCATGATCTCTTCATCGGAAGCTCCCCTCAGTGTCGCGTCAACGATGACGGCGGGGATCCACCGGTGTCTGCGTCACCTGACACACACCGGCGACCGAGGGGTCCGCGACGCCATGACTCCCGCTAGCGGCCGCCGAGGTTGTACGCGACGACGGCGCGCAACATCTGCCGGAACCGGTCCTGGTCCTTGTGCGCCAACGGGGCCAGCACCTCGGCTTCGGCGGAAAGGATCGCGGCCTTGGTCGTTTCCAGCAGCTTCCGCCCGGCCTCGGTCCCCTGGATCAGTTTGTTGCGCCTGTCGTCCGGATCCACCACGCGTTCCACCAGCCCGGCGGCCACCAGGTCGTCGACCAGGTACACCATCACGGTGCGGTCGACGTCCAATTGCCTGCCCAGTTGCGCCTGGTTCCGCGCGCTCCCGTGCACCGCGCCGCACAGCGCCTGGTAGCCACGCATGCCGTGCGGGATCCCGGAAACCGCGTTCGCCAGTGCGGTTCCGTGTGCCCGGCACACCTGCGCGAGGAGCCAGCCGAGGTTGTCATCCAGCCCTTGCGGGAGCACGTCGATCGACCTCCTTCGCGAAGCTCAGGCGACCCGGAGCGGCTGATCCGCCGCGTCCATCGCGAGGACTTCACGCGCCACGAGCACCCCGCCGACGAACGCCACCGGCATCACGATCAACGCGGCGAACGGGATCAAGCACAGCAGCGAGGCGGGAAGACCGAGCCCCAGGGCGAGCGCGCGGCGCCGGCGCAGCAGCGGGCGCCGCTGCTTCAGGCCCATCCCACGGCGGTAGAACGGCACGGCGATCAGTTCCAGCGCCAGGAACCACGCCGTGACCAGGGCCAGCAGAACCGGGACGACGGTCTGCCCCACCACCGGGATGAAGCCCGCGAACATGAGCGGGATCGTGAACAGCAGCGAACGCAGCACCAGCGCCAGCCCGTCCTTCAGGCCCATCACCAGCAAACGCCACCACGACAGCTCGACGGCGCCGGGCACTCCACCCAGGTCGTCTTCGACCTTCTCCGCGATGTGCTCGTAGAACGGCCCGCCGACGGCGATCGTGAGCGCGGTGAAACCGATCAGGCAGATCGCCAGTACCGCGCCGAACACCCCGATCCCGACGGCCACCCGGATCAGCACCTGCCATCGCGGCGACCACTCGTCGGCGAACGGAGTGAGCACCAGCGAGAGGTCGTCGATCCAGAACGCCAGGGCGACGACTCCGCCGAGCAGCAGCAGCGTGGTCAGCACCGCGGGCAGTGCCCCGATCAGCAACAGCTTCGGCGACCGCAGCAGGATGCCCAGGCCTTGCCAGAACATCCCGAACCCCTTGAAGAAATCCCGCATCGGACATTTCTACCAGTGCGGCCTCAGCCGACCATGAGCCGCTGTCCCGGGTTGAGCAGGTTCCCCGGCGCGTACCGGGCTTTCGCGTCGGCGAGCTTCGGCCACGCAGGACCGAAATGCTCGCGCCAGTCCTCGGCGGTCATCGGCAGCGTGTTCGACGGATAGACCTTTCCGCCCAGGCCCCGCGCCCTCCGGTGAAGGTCCACATTGAGCTCGATCAAGCGCGCGTTGTGCAGCGGGTCGTCGGGAGAGCCGGTGCGAAGCGGGGAGAAGAGCCAGGAGAACTCACCCGGCGGCACGCGGAGCAGAGGCGTCTTCAGCCGGTCGTTTCGCACCGGGTAGAGCAGGATCAGCCCTGTCGCGCCCAACTCGGCTTCGCCGGTGGCTGCGAGTGTTTCGGCGACGACCTCCTCGACGGCGCCGTCGGTGAGGAAGACGTTCAGCCAGACATGCGGACGGAACCAGTCTCCCTCCGCTCGCAGCGCCGCCTCTCCGTCGGCCATCCGGTTCAGGAAGTCGAAGTACGTCGTGTCCTCGTCTTCGGACTCGCCGAACTCGAGTGAATCCAGCAGCGCGGCTTCGTCCGGGCCGTCGGCCGGGCTGTAGTAGGCGACCGCCTCCAGCATGTACCGCCAGCCACCGTCCACGGGGATCAGCTGGCCTTCCACGTAGTCGAAACGACCGTCTCCGACGACGGCGCGCTGATCCGCCAGGAACGCCGGAAGTGAGTCGTAGTAAAGCTTCCAGCGCCTGGCCCTCGCCGGAGCCGGGATCAGCCGCAGGGTCGCGCGGGTGATCACGCCGCATTGGCCGAGGCCGCCGAGAACGGCGTCGAACAGTTCCCGGTCGGTGTCCCGGGAGCAGGTGAGCACCTCGCCCGTGCCGGTGACGACCTCCAGTTCCACCACGCAGTCGGTCTGGGTGCCGTGGTGATGGGTCGCGCCGCCGATCCCGCCGACCACCAGCGTGCCGGCGACGGTCAGGTCGAGGTAGTCGGTGAGCACCGGCGGGGTCAGCCCGTAGGGCAAGGTCGTTTCCAGGACTTCGCGCCAGCGGGCACCCGCGTCCACCGACACCAGATCACCGGTGACCACCCGGCGCGGTGGCAGCGCGGTCATGTCCAGCACGATCCCGCCCTCGACCTGTCCCTGGCCGTACGGTGAATGACCCGCTCCACGAGCCGCGACCGGCAGGCCGCGCGCCGCGGCGAACCTGAGCACCACGGCCACATCGGTCACCGAAGCGGGCCTCACCACCAGGCCCGGCCTGGCGTGGATCAGATTCCCCCAGTCCCGCCCCGCGGCGGACAGGGCCGCTTCTCCGGCGAGGATCTCTCCGGCGATGGCGGGCAGGATCTCGTCGGTCATGATCACACGCTACCGACGCGGGCGGACATAGGCGATTTTCACCGACGCGAACACCGTGGTCCCGCTGCGAGGTTGGTGTCGTGACGAACCGAGCGGACACCACGACCCCGACGCGCCTGGCCCGCGGCACCGTGCTCGCCGCGGCGCCGCTGACCATCATGGCCGCGGCGATCATCGCGCCCAGCCTGCCCGAAATGCGCGAGGTCTTCTCCGGTACGCCCGGTTCCGGCCTTCTGGTGCGGCTGGCGCTGACCGTGACCTCGCTCGCGATCGCGATCAGCGCGCCCCTTTCCGGCATCGTCGCCGACCGCGTCGGACGCCGCCCGCTGCTCCTGGCCGGGCTCGGGCTCTACGCGGTCGCCGGTACGGCCGGGTTCTTCGTGGACGACCTCTACCTGCTGCTGGTCACCCGCGCCGGGCTCGGGATCGCCGTCGGCGGGATCATGACCTCGATCAGCACGCTGATCACCGACTGGTTCTCCGGTCCGGGCCGCGCTTCGTTCCTCGGGCTCCAGCAGGCGTTCGCGAGCCTGGGCGGCGTCGTCTTCCTGCCGCTCGCCGGGCTGCTGGCCACGGTGAGCTGGCAAGCGCCGTTCTGGGTCTACTCGGTCTCGGCGATCGTGGCCGTCTTCGCGATCTTCTCGCTGCGGGAACCGAGACGGGACGAACCGGCGGCCGGCACGAGTGAGCGGACCCGCCTGCCCGGCCGCATCGTCGGCGTGTACGTCCTGGCGCTGGTCGCGACGCTGATCTTCTACATGGCGCCGACGCAGTTGCCGTTCCTGCTCGAAGGTTTCGGCAGCGGCCCCGCCGTCATCGGCGCCGTGGTCGCCGGGAGCACACTAACCAGCGTCGTCGGCGCGCTGGTCTTCCCCCGCCTGCGCGAGCGACTGAGCGCCACGGCGATCACCACGGCCAGCGTCGCGCTCCTGGGCGTGGGCTGGCTGGTGATCGGCGCGGCGGGCACCGTCGCCCAGATCGTCGCCGGGTTGCTCGTCGGCGGGTTCGGTGTCGGTCTCATCGTCCCGAATCTCAACCTGCGCCTGGCCGAGTTCGCCCATCCCGCGCAGCGCGGCCGGGTGCTCAGCGGCCTGGTCACCGGGATCTTCCTCGGGCAGTTCCTGTCCCCGCTCGTCGTCCAGCCACTCGTCCAGGGCATCGGCATCGCCGACGCCTTCACCTGGACGGGCATCGCCTTGGGAGCTGGCGCGGCGGTCGCCGCCGTCGGCTCCCGGTCAACCGGAAACAACCGAAAGGAAACACGATGATCTACCACGGCAACCGTTTCACCCTGCGGCCCGAAGCCTCCCCGGAGCAGATCGAGGAAGCCTTGGAGAGCCTCCGCAACCAGGGCCGGGTCATCCCGTCGGTGAAGTCGTTCGTCGTCGGCCGCGATTTCGGCGGCGACTACGAATGGGGCGCCGTCTTCGCGATCGAAGACCTCGACGGCTACTGGGAGTACCTCATGCACCCGGCGCACCGGAACACCGACCGGGTCGGGCTGCCGCTGGTCGACAAGTTCGTCTCCTTCGACATCACCGACGACGCGGACCCCGAGATGGGCACGAAGATCGCCGAACTCCACCAGCGGCGCTACGACAACGACGCCGAACTGACCAAGCTGGTCTCCGATCTCGGCGAGTACTCCGGCAGCGCCGCGCCCGGAAAGCACGGTTCCTGACCGTGGTCAGGACACCGTGAACGAGCTGAGCACGGCGAGGTGGTCGGACGGCCAGCCCGTCCCGCCACCGAACGTGCGCGTGCTCTCGGGTGTGATCGACCCGCCGCGGTAGAAGACGAAGTCGATCCGGTCCTGCGGTTCCGGCCTGCCCTGGTTGTCCTTGACCACCGGGGACCAGGTGTCGCCCGGATCCGCGACGGGGTCGGGCCGCAGCTTCCGGTACGAGTCGGTGAAACCGCGGGCGGTGAACGCCTTCGTGGTCGGCCAGGCCACTTCGTAGCCGCAGTGCCGTGACTTGGCGGCCGCGGTCCAGTCCTGATGGGACGGGCTGTTCAGGTCGCCCGCGACGATGCCGGGGCTGCTGCCCGTCCACTCGGCGATCTGCTCGGCCTGACGGCGGCGATTCGTCTCGTCGGCGAGGATCGTGCTGACGCTGTCCTTGTCGAAGCACGCGTTGTACGGGCCGTATTTCGTGTAGTCCAGGTGGATCGCGTAGACCCAGACACCGGCGATCTTCGCTGTGATGGCCCGCGCGCCCGTGTCGTTCCAGGACTTCCAATCGGTGTCCTGGATCGGCAGGGCGCTGATCACGTCGATGTCCCAGCCGGGTTCGGTGTGCTGCCAGCCCAGCGCGTCGGCGATGGCTTCGGTGGCGCCACCGCCGGTCTCCGAAAGCGCCACCACGTTCGCACCCGAGGCGCGGATCTGGTTCACCACCGAACCGATCCCGCCGTGCGAGCCCCGCATCCAGATGTTGAAGCTCAGCACGGTCAGGTTCGTTGCCGCGGCGGCCGGGGTGGCGACACCGGTCATCGTGAGCAGGAGGACGGCGAGGACGCCGGCGAGGCGGCGCTTGGCGGAGGTCACGGGATCTCGGTCTACCGGTGGGAGGAGGGGAAAGTCCAGCCGTCAGGCGAGTGTTCAACGGCGGGCCAGGCGCCGGACACCTCAGCCGTCGCCGGCGAGCGAGCCGCTGCCCTTGGGACCGGTCACGATGACGCGGCTGCTCACCGCGGTCCCGAACGGCACGATCGTGACCTGCCACGTCTGCGGTGACCCGACGTCGATCGTGCTCGTCGCCCTTTCGACCAGGGGCGGGACACGGTCGACGGGAAGGGCACGGAGGTCGAAGCGCGGCACCTGGGCGCCCGTCGGCGCGAAGACCACGGTCAGCCGTCGCTCCTCGACGACCACGGTGATCACCTGGGAGACGTCCGTGGCCTGCGCCAGCGCGTCGATCGCCCGGCGTAGCTCCCCCTCCCCCAGCAGAGACCTGTCGACGTTCACGGTCGCGGATCCCGACGAGGAAGTGGTCACGCTGGACTGCGGCTCTTCAGTGCGCTCAGGCGTTTCCGGTGCGAACAGTTCGGCGCGGAACAGGAAAAGCACGAGCGCCGCACCGAGCAGCAGCCCGAGGAACGCGAGCGCGCTGAACAGGCAGCCCTCCGGTGGTTCCTGGACCAGGCTGGACTCCGGAGCGGACTCGATCACGGCACCGGCCACGCGGCGCTCCCATTCCGGTGACAGCCGCTCCGCGACCCGCGCCTTCCATGGCCGGTCCGGCTGGTACTGGACGACGAGGATCCCGCCCGGCCGATAGTCCGGGAGGTCGACCAGGTTGACGCCGTGGGTGATCTTCACGCGATGCGGCGCCGCGCCGTCGGGCGCGACGGTGAGGTCGAAATCGACCGGGATGTCCCCCGTCTCGGTGCCGCCCGCCCGGAGGCTTTCGATCTTCGCGAGCGCGACCACCGGGGCCGTCCGCGCCTCGCGAGCGCGTCGCGGTGCCCCGGCGAGGTAGCGCAGGATTCCGTAGACGACCGGGAGCCCGACGCCGGTGATGATCAGCGGGCCGTACTCGATGATGATCCCCACGACGAAGGCGCACAGGGTCGTCCCGATGACGATTCCCGTCAGGAACCCGCGGGCGAGAGCGACCGGTCCTGCTACAGCCGACATGAACGTGTCTCCAGACTTTCGGGGTGGGGCTCAGCTCGCGGGCAGCCAGTCACCGAGGGCGGGATGGCGCCGCAGCGCCACGAAGATCTTCTTGTCGTCCGAAGGTGAAGCCGGGTCGAACAGCACTTCGGCGGCCGAGATGGTGGTTTCCCGGGTTCGGCGGGTGACCCAGTGCCGGACGCCCGCGAGGTCGAGGAACGACACCGTCACGTCCGCGCCCACGACCCGGGTACCTGACTCGTCGCCTGCAAGGCGCAGCTTCACCTCGACGATTCCGGCGGGTATCCGGCGCCCGTGTCGCAGCAGCCGGTCCCTGGTCCGGACCATCTCGGCGTACCGGCGCGAAACCTGGACGGCGTACCACGAGACCAGCGCCGTCAGGACGAACAGGAGCGCGGGCACCCACCGGTCGGCGTAGTACATCAGCCACGCCCAGAACCCCCACTTTTCGTCCTCGTGGAAGACCGGGTCGACAGCGGTGCCGACAGCGAGCGGCGGAAGCCACCCTCGGGACGAAACCCAGACGCCGGCCGTACTGGCCGCGAAGACCAGCACGGCCGGGAACACCGGTCCCGACGGCCGTCCTTGGTAGCGCCGCACGGCTGCCCCGGTGAGACTGCCTGCCGCGAGGCAACCGAGAAAGCCGAAGGTCCCCCACACAGGACCGTACGGAGGTTCGGCGTCGCCACGGTCGTCGAAGACGCTGTCGATCGCCATGGTCCGGAGCTGCTCAAGGAGGTCTCCGAAGCCGTGTCCGGCCAGGAAACCGCAGGCCAGGCTGATGACCGAAGCCAGGATCGCACCCACGAGGAGGCGGCGGTCTCCCCGCAGGCGCTCGACGCGGTCGTGCCGGGCCCGCTCCGGGTCCACTGTGTTCATGACGCTCACCTCCGTCCGGCTCGCGTCCAGCTTCCGGTGCGCCCGGCGCTACCGAACCCACGTTTTGATTCCTAATCACATTAGGAAAATCCAGAATGGACTATGGTAACGTCGTCGTCATGGCACGAGCGGGACTGAGCACGGAGCGCGTGATCCAGGCGGGCGCGGAGATGGCCGACGAGGTCGGCTTCGAGCAGGTGACCCCGACGGAGCTGGCGAAGCGGTGCGGCGTCAAGACCGCGAGCCTGTACTCGCACGTGAAGAACGCCCACGAGCTGAAGACCGGGATCGCCCTGCTGGCCTTGGCGGAGCTCGCCGAACTCGCCGCCGGCGCGGTGGCGGGCCTGGCGGGCAAGGACGCGCTGATCGCCTTGGCGAACGTCCATCGCGACTACGCCCTCGCGCATCCCGGCAGATTCGCCGCCGCGAGGTTCCGGCTCGCGCCCGAGCAGGCCGCCACCAGCGCCGGTGTCCGGCACGCCGAAATGATGCGCGCGATCCTGCGCGGCTACGACCTGGCCGAACCACATCAGACGCACGCGGTCCGGCTACTGGGCAGTGTCTTCAGCGGCTTTGTCGGGCTGGAGGCCGCCGGCGGCTTCAGCCACAGCACCCCCGGCTCACCGGAGAGCTGGTCCGAAATCCTCGACGCGCTCGACGTCCTGCTGCGCGCTTGGCCCCGAAGGAAATGACAGAGGAAATGCTCACGACCCCGATCACCGCCGCCCTCGTGCGCGGCGCCCTGGACCTCGAACACACCGAACGCGGCGTCCTCCCCCACCGGCTTCCCTCGCAGGCCAGGCGGCAGATCCCCGACGGCCAGCTGGCCATGACCGAAGCGCAGCCCTCCGGCGTGCGGCTGGTCTTCCGCACCGCGGCGACGGTCGTCGAACTCGACGTCATCGCCACCAAGCGGGCCTACCTCGGCGCGCCGCCCAGGCCCGACGGCGTCTACGAACTGCTCGTCGACGGCCGGCTCGCGGGGCGGGCGAGCGTGACCGAAGGCGACACGCTCACCATCGACATGTCCACCGGTTCCGCCGAGTCCAGGCCAGGCCCCGTGCGCACCCTGCGCTTCACCGGGCTGCCGGGCGAGGACAAGGACGTCGAGATTTGGCTGCCGCACGACGAAGCCACCCGGCTGGTCGCCTTGCGCACCGACGCGAAAGTCCACAGTGCACAGTCGAGCGGCCGCCGTACTTGGCTTCACCACGGCAGTTCGATCAGTCACGGTTCCAACGCGGCGACCCCGACCGGGACCTGGCCCGCCACGGCCGCGGCCCTCGCCGGAGTCGACCTGATCAACCTGGGCTTCGGCGGCAGCGCGTTGCTGGACCCGTTCACCGCCCGCGCGATGCGGGACACCGCCGCCGACCTGATCAGCGTCAAGATCGGCATCAACCTCGTCAACTCGGACGGGATGCGGCTGCGCGTGTTCGGCCCGGCCGTGCACGGTTTCCTGGACACCATCCGGGACGGGCATCCCACCACGCCGTTGCTGGTCGTCTCGCCGATCCTCTGCCCCATCCACGAGCACACCCCCGGCCCCTGCGCGTTCGACCCGGACGGCCTGCGCGAAGGGAAAGTGTTGTTCACGGCCACCGGTGATCCCGCGGAGGTCAAGGCGGGAAAGCTCACGCTCACGACGATCCGCGGCGAACTCGCCCGCATCGTCAAGGAGCGGAGCGCGACCGACCCGAACCTGAGCTACCTCGACGGCCTCGACCTCTACGGCGAAGCGGATCATGCCGAGCTGCCGCTGCCAGACCGCCTCCACCCGGACGCGGCCACGCACCGGCTCATGGGTGAGCGCTTCGCGATGCTCGCCTTCGGAGGTACGTGGGCTTCGTGAGTGGCACGTTGCGGAAGCGGCTTTCGCGACCTCCGGTGGTTCGAACCATTCTCGCCACTCGAGACGCTAGGCCGGGCGTGTGAACCCGACCGTGCCGAACTCCGTTTGCAGTGCGCGAATACATCGGTAGGCCGAACGGCGGGATACCTATCTTTCTTCCTGTCCAACGAAAGTCGGTATCCGCCGTCGGCGGCGCGGACCACCATGATCGGCACCGGATCATCGGTGCCGGGCCACCTTGGCCGTGCCCGGCGACCCCACTGTGTCCAGTGCGGCCACCCCTCGCGCTGGATCCTCCCTCGCGAAAGTGAGTCACCGGTATGCGCCCAAACCCCTTAGCCCGTACCGCCACCACCCTGGTGGCCGCGGCCGCGGCCATCGGCTTCCTGGCCCCGTCGACGGCCACCGCCATGACGATCGAGGGCTACTCGCCCACCGTGCAGCAAGAGGCCGTGACGTCCCTCGCGTCGGACGCCGGGATCAGCCAGGCCGCCGCCGTCGAGTTCCTCCGGACGCAGACGGCCAGCGTCGAAACGCTCCAGAAGGTCACCTCGTCTCTCGGCGACCGTGCCGCCGACGGTTA
Organism: Amycolatopsis thailandensis; assembly: GCF_002234405.1. Taxonomy (GTDB): domain Bacteria; phylum Actinomycetota; class Actinomycetes; order Mycobacteriales; family Pseudonocardiaceae; genus Amycolatopsis; species Amycolatopsis thailandensis. The sequence goes on from NZ_NMQT01000035.1 coordinate 88,921, forward strand.
CCTCGACGACGCCGCCAAGCCGGTCGTGAACGTGCTCGACCAGGCCGCGGCGGACCAGGTGACCGCGAGCGGCGCGCAGGCCCGCGTGGTCAAGTACTCCAGCGCGGCGCTGGCGGGCGCGCAGGACGCCTTGCAGGCGTTGCCGACGGTCGCGCACACGTCGATCGGCGTCGACCCGAAGGCCAATCAGATCGTGCTGACGGTGTCCGACGCGGCCAAGGGCTCCGAAGCCCTCGTGAAGGCCGCGAAGGCGCTCGGTGACAAGGTCCGGGTGGAGCGGACCACCGGCGAGATGCACACCGCGATCTACAACGGTGAAGCCATCACCGGCGGCGGCACGCGCTGCTCGGTCGGGTTCAACACCAACAAGGGCGGCCAGAACTACATCCTCGACGCCGGCCACTGCACCCGCGCGGTGTCGCAGTGGAACGTCGGACCGTCGCAGGGCGCGAGCTTCCCGAACAACGACTACGGCCTGATCCGCAACACCAGCGGCAGCGGACCCGGCGCGGTCACCCTGTGGAACGGCTCCACCCAGCGGATCGCCTCCGCCGGCTCCGCCACCGTCGGACAGCGGATCAGCAAGAGCGGCAGCACCACGCGCCTCACCTCGGGCTCGGTGCAGCGGCTGAACGTCACGGTGAACTACTCCGAAGGCTCGGTGTACCAGCTGATCCAGACCAGCGCGCTGGTCAACCCCGGCGACTCGGGCGGCTGCCTGTTCGCCGGCAGCGTCGGCCTGGGCATCACCTCGGGCAAGGGCAGCGGGACCTCGTACTTCCAGCCGATCGGCGAGGCCATGAGCGCCTACGGCGTCGCGCTCAACCAGTAGTTCCTCCCCGAGCCGGGTTCCGGTCACTCCGACCGGGACCCGGCTTCGGCCTGCGCGTGGAAGTGCTCGACAGCGTGGTCGCGAAAGCGCTGGGCGGCGACGGAAAGATAGGTGTCCTCGCGCCAAGCGACGCTGAGTACGCGCCGGCACTCGGGGTCGTCGACCTCCAGCCAGGCCACCGTCGTGCTCGTGTCCGCCCGAAGCCCCAGAGAAGGCACGAACGCGACGCCGAGACCCGCGTCGATGAGCTGGAAGAGCACCGCGGCTTCGTCACCCTCGCAGACGATGTGCAGGTCGAGACCCGCCTTCGTGAAGAGGCGCTCGACGAGCGCTCGCTGCCAGTAACCAGGCCGGGTGGTGAGGAACGGCTCACCCGCGAGGTCCGCGAGTGCGACGCGGCCGCGTCCGGCGAGCCGGTGACCGGCCGGAACGCAGAGCATCACCCGTTCGTCGAGCAGCACACGACTCCGGATGTCGTCGCCGGACAAGGGTTGCGACGTGACGCACAGGTCGACGTCGCCGGATCGCAGCTTCTCCGACATCCCCTCCGCCGAAGACTGGGACAGCCGCAGGTCCACCAGCGGATGACCCGGAACGAAGGTGCGAAGCGGTTCAGTGAGGGCGAGCAGGCTTTCCGCCGCGACAGTGACGATGCCGCGCTCCAGTCCGGCGGCGTCGTCGAGTTCCTGACGGGCGTCGTCGAGTTCGGCCAGCGCGCGGTCCACGCGGCGGAGGAACGCGGCGCCGAACCTGTTGAGCCGGATCCGGCGGCCGTGCCGGTCGAACAGGGGTACGCCGAGATCGTGCTCCAGCCTGGCCAAGGTCCGGCTGAGCGAGGGCTGCGCGACCCGCAGTTTCTCGGCGGCGCGGCCGACGTGTTCGAGCCGGGCGACCGTCTGGAAGTACCGGAGGGCCAGGAGATCCACCACTGATACCTCACTTGTTATGAACAGATAACCGAACTTGTCTTGGACAGCATAAGACGTCGGCTCTTACGTTCGATCACGTGAGTGAAACCCTGACCAGCCCGAGCCGGAAGGCGAACGGGACGCTGGTGGTGAACCGGGTGCTCGTGAGCATCCACGCCGTCGCGATCATCGGCCAGCCGGTGTTCGCCGGCGGCTACCTCGGCGGCGCCTACGACATGCTGTCGCTGCATCGCGTGGGTGCCGACGCCGTGTCGTTCGTGGCGTACGCGCAGCTCTTCGCGGCGCTGGCCCTCTGGCTGGCGCGCGGGCCGCGCTGGCTGTTCTGGGTCAGCCTGCTGCTCGCGGCGGGTGAGACCGCGCAATACTTCGCCGGGCTGGCGGGCGCGCTCGATCTGCACATCCCCCTCGGCGTCGCCCTGGTCACCGGCATGGTGCTGACGACCGTCGCCGTCTGGCGGCCACAGGCCTGGCGGGCGAGCCGATGAGCCGCAAGCTGCCTCGCAGGACGTTCTTCGGGCTCGCCGGCGGGGCCGGGGTCCTCGTCGCCGCCGGAATCGCGGCACCCCGGCTGATCGCGCAGGGTTCTCCCGGGACCGGCGAACTGCTGCGCAGCGGACTCCCGTTGCCGCCGCCGTTCCAAGTGCCGCTGCCGATCCCGCCGGTCCTGCGTCCACAAAGGACGGCCGACGCCGATCACTACACGATCACCCAGCGTGCTTCGACGGCGGAGATCCTCCCCGGTGTCCGGACGCCGATCTGGGGCTACGACGGGATCTTCCCCGGCCCGACGATCGAATCCCGGCGGGACCGGACGGTGGTGGCGCACCACCGCAACGAACTCCCGGTGCCGACCGTGGTCCACCTGCACGGCGGGCACACGCCCGCCGAATCCGACGGCTACCCGACCGACCTCGTCCTGCCGAAGTCCGGCTGGGACGCCGGGCACACCGGCCATGGCATGGTCGACGCCCGCGCCCGGATCTCCGACGGCGAACGCGACTACGTCTTCCCGTTGCGGCAACGGGCCGCGACGCTGTGGTACCACGACCACCGCATGGACTTCACCGGCCCGGCCGTGTACCGAGGGCTGGCGGGTTTCCACCTGATCCGCGACGGCGAGGAAGACGCCCTCGGGCTGCCGTCCGGCGAGCGTGAACTGCCGCTGATGATCGCCGACCGCTCCTTCGACGAGCATGGCGCCTTCGCCTACCCCTCGCTCGACCGGACGCTGCGGACCACGCCGGGCGTGGAAAGTGCTTACGTGGAGGGCGTTTTCGGTGACGTCATCCTCGTCAACGGCGCGCCGTGGCCCGTCCACGAAGTCGCGGCGGTGCGGCATCGGCTGCGCTTCCTCAACGGCTCCAATGCCCGCCGTTACGACCTGGTGCTCGATCCGCCGCCGCCCGGCGGGGGCGGTTTCGTCCAGATCGGCGCGGACCAAGGCCTCCTCGACGCACCGCGCGCACACGACCACCTCCCCATCGCTCCCGCGGAACGGTACGACGTCGTCGTCGACTTCGGCCGGTATCCGGTCGGCACCGAGGTCACCCTCGTGAACCGGCTCGGCACCGGCTCGACCGCCCAGGTCATGCGGTTCGTCGTCGCCCGCCGCGCATTGGACGAAAGCCGGGTTCCCGCGAAGCTCGCGGAAATCCCGCCGCTCCCCCGAGAACAGGCCACGACCACGCGTGACTTCTCGTTCCGCGCGGGCACCGTCCACGGTCGCGCGGGCTGGGTGATCGGCGGGGAACCGTTTTCGCCAGATCTGATGTCGGCCAGCCCGCGCCTCGGCGACACGGAGATCTGGCGGTTCGTCGCCGACATCCACCACCCCGTGCATCTGCATCTGGTGGGGTTCCGGATCCTCTCGCGCGGCGGGCACGAACCCGGGCCGTTCGACGGTGGCGTCAAGGACACCGTGGACCTCGCCCCCGGCGAGTCGGTCGAGGTCATCGCCCGCTTCGACGGCTACCGCGGCCGCTACGTCTTCCATTGTCACAACGCCGAACACGAGGACATGGCGATGATGGCGAACTTCGAGGTGCTCTGAAACCGCGAGTGTGGCGATCTCGCGTGATCAGGGACGGAACTCGCGTGATCAGAGGCGGATCTCGCGTGCTTGGGAGCGGAACTCACGAGATCCGTCTCCAGACACGCGAGTTCCGCCTTCAAGCACGTGTGTTCCGCCTTCAAGCACGCCGGACCGGGTTGGTCAGTTCGCCGACGCCCTCGATCGCCACCGTCACCTCGTCCCCTGGCTCCATCGGGCCGACCCCGGCCGGGCTGCCGGTGAGCACGACGTCGCCGGGGCGCAGGGTGAACCAACGGGTCACCCAAGCGAGGATCTCGGGCACGCCGAAGATCGCGCCCGTCACGACCTGGCTGCTGTTCATCCTGCCGGGCTGGGGCTGAGCGGGGTCCACATCGGACGGTCCGCGAAAGCCGTCCGATGTGGACTCTTCGCTAGCGGGAGCGGCGCTCGGCCAGCCAGCGCTCGGAGTCGGGAGTGCCGCCGTCGAGCCGGTCCACCACCTCGTCGAGGAAACTGCCGTGACCGTGGTCAGCGAGTGCCTTCAGCACCGCGTCGGGATCGCCGCCCTCGATGATCGTGAGCAGTTCGCGGTGCCGCTCGACGTTCTGCATCAGCGATTCGCCGTCACGACGGGCGCTGCGGTTGAGCGCCATGCACAACTGCATCTGCAGGGAAAGCGCGCGATAGGCCTCGGTGACCCGTTCGTGCCCGGCCAGCGCGACGATCGACTGGTGGAAGTCGTACTTGCGCTGTGTGAAGACGCCTTCGTCTCCGTCGAGGCCCGCTTGTTCGAAGGCGGCCAAGGCGTTCCGGCAGTCCTGCAGCCGCTCCGGCGAGCGGACCGGGACGCCGATCCGGACGGCGAAGGTTTCCAGCTCTTCGCGCAGGGTGATGATCTCGTAGACGTCGTGGCGGGTCAGGGGGCGGACGACGACACCTCGCCGCGGATGGGGCACGACGAGCCCCTCGAACGCCAGCACCTGCAACGCTTCGCGCAGCGGCGGGCGGGACACCCCGAGCCGCTCGGTGAGCTTGGCCTCGACCAAACGCGTGCCGGGCGGGAGTTCGCCGGAAAGTATCATCGCGCGCAGCGCCTGGGTGGCCAGATCGGCCATGCTCGGCGGCGCGACGATCCGGCCGTGCTCGTCCTGCACGGCGGCCGTGGAACTCGTGGTCATCCGAACCCCCTCATCTTCTGTATACGGTATATCAATCACTTTCCGTCGGCATGAGCGGTACGTCACCTCTTATTCGATTGGACTTTCCGTCCAGCGCTTATACAGTCAGTCTCGTGACCAACGAGCATCCGTATCCTCCGGCCTTCCGCAGCGGCGACCTGGTTTCCGTGTCCGGACGGCTCGGCGTGACCGAGACCGGGGAACTGGTCCCCGGCGGCTTCGACGCCGAATGCCCGCGCGCCTTCGCCAACCTCGACAGCGCGCTGCTTTCGGTGGGCGCCGGCCGGGCCGACGTGGTGAAGGTCGTCGTGTACCTGACCGACATCGCCGATCGCGACGGCCTCAACCGTGTGTACGAAGAGTTCTTCGCCGAGCCCCGGCCCGCTCGCACCTGCGTCGGAGTCGCGTCGCTCCCCTACGGCGGCGCCGTCGAAGTCGAGGCCCTCGCCCGGGTACGCGATGTCTGAGCAGGACGCGATCCTCGACGCGCTCGCCCCGGTGGCCGACGGCATCGCGGCGACGCTCGGCTCGTTCTGCGAGGTCGTGGTGCACGACTTCCGGCGCCCTGAACAGTCGGTGGTGGCGATCGCCGGCTCGGTCACCGACCGCAGCGTCGGCGGGTCGATGAGCGAGATCGGCATGGGTCTGCTCGCCCGCGGCGACGACGCCGAAGACCAGCTGAACTACGTCACCAGGACGGCGTCCGGGAAGCTGGTGAAGTCCTCGACCATGCTGCTGCGCGACAGCGGCGGCTCGGTGTTCGGCGCCCTGTGCGTGAACCTCGACGTCACCGCGCTCGGCCAGCTCAAGACCCTCGTCGGTGAACTCGCCGACGTCGGCACCGCCACCGAGACACCGACGACGACCTTCGGCGACGACGTGGACGCCGTCGTGGACGCGATCGTCGACGAACACCAGCTCCGGCTGAACAAACCCTGGACCGCGCTCAGCCGCGAAGAACGACTCGACCTGTTCCGCAGCCTGCACGCGCGCGGGGTTTTCGCCGTACGCCGGGCCGTTCCCCAGGTCGCGGCCCGGATCGGGATCTCCCGGGCCTCCGCTTACAACTATCTCGCCGAAATCCGTGATCAAGGAGCATCATGACCGCCCCCGTGACCATCGACGACATCCGCGACGCCGCCGCCCGCCTGGCCGGTGTCGCGCACCGGACCCCGGTCGTGCGTTCCCGTACCCTCGACGACCTCGTCGGCGCCGAGGTCTTCATCAAGTGCGAGAACCTCCAGCGCGTCGGGGCTTTCAAGTTCCGTGGCGCGTACAACGCCGCCTCCCGGCTCACGCCGGAACAGCTGGCGAAGGGCATCGCCGCCTACTCCTCGGGCAACCACGCGCAGGCCGTCGCGCTGGCCGCGCGGGAACTCGGGAGCAGCGCGGTCATCCTGATCCCGGAGGACACCCCGCAGTCCAAAAAGGACGCCACCGCGGGCTACGGCGCCGAGATCGTCACCTACGACCGGTACACCGGCGACCGGGTCGCGATCGGCGAGGCGCTGGCGACCGACCGGGGTCTCGCGCTCATCCCACCGTACGAGCACCCGCACGTGATCGCCGGACAGGGCACCGCGGCGCTGGAACTGCTGGAGGACACCGACTCCCTGGACACTCTCGTCGTCCCGGTCGGCGGCGGTGGCCTGATCGCGGGTAGCTCGACCGCCGCGAAGGCCGTGCGGCCCGGCATCCGGGTCGTCGGTGTCGAACCCGCCGAAGGTGACGACACCAAGCGCTCGCTGGAAGCGGGCGAACGCGTGTCGATCCCGGTCCCGCGGACGATCGCCGACGGCCAGGCTGCCTCGATCCCCGGCGAGCTGACGTTCTCGATCAACCAGCGGCTCGTCGACGACATCGCGCTGGTCACCGACGACCAGGTCCGGGACGCGATGCGGTTCGCGTTCGAGCGGCTGAAGCTCGTCATGGAGCCCAGCGGGGCGACCGGTCTCGCGGCGCTGCTCAGCAAGCAGATCCCCGTTTCGGGCCGGGTCGGGGTGATCATCAGCGGCGGGAACGTCAGCCCGGAACGCTTCGCCGAACTGATCGCTCCCTGACGCATTTCGTCCTCTGAACGCGGTAGTCCGTGAAGGACTCCTTGAGGGACTCTGGGTCCCTCAAGGAGTCCTTCACGGACTTGGGTCAGAGGCCGAGGCCGCCCGCCAGCACCGGCCACGAGTTCCGCAGCGCCCGTTGCCAGTAGGGCCAGCTGTGCGTGCCGTCGCCGTAGTAGTCGACGGTCACCGGAATCCCCTTGGCCTTCAACCGATCCGTGAAACTCACCGACGAGGCCAGCGCCTCGGGCTCGAAGAAGTCGGACTGGCCCGGCGGGTCGAGCGGGCCGGTCTTCCCGTTCCCGCAGGAGATGTAGAGCGTCGTGCCGCGAAGGTCGTCGACGTGGTCGAACGGGTTGTTCGCCGACCAGATCGGCCGCATCCCCCAGCTGTCGCCCCAGAGTTCCAGGTAGTTGAAGATCCCCGCGCGGGCCAGGATCCCCTGGATGAACAGCGGGGCTCCCTGGTTGAGCGTGTTCGGCACGCCGCTGTAGGACGCCGCCGCGGTGAACATCCCCTTGTGCTTGTACGAATACGCGAGCGCGCCGTAGCCGCCGATCGACAGTCCGGCGATCGCGCGGCGCGTGCCCGCCCGGTAGCCGCGTTCGACGATCTGCCGCACCTCCAGGGTGTGGAAGGTGTCCCAGTCCGGAGTGCTCTTGAGGCCGAAGTTCCACCACTTGGTGTACATCCCGGCGGGGCCGCCGGTCGGCATGACGACGAGGGCGTCCTTGTCCGCGGTGAACGCCTTCACGTCGGTGAACTGGTCCCACGAGCGGTAGTCCACCGGTTCGCAGCAGCCGTGCAGCAGGTACAACGCGGGCCAGGTCCGCGCGGGTTGCGCGGCCCAGCCGGTCGGGACCAGCAGGCGGACCATGCCGGTGGTGCCGAGCGCGGGCGAGCTGATCTTGAGGTCGACGGTGCGCGCGTCGAGCCAGGTCTCCTCGACGACTTTCGCGCCGTTGTCGGCAGTGACCTGCGCGGGCGCGGCGACCGCGGGGATCGAGCTTCCGAGCAGGGCGACCATCGACAACATCAGCGGACCCCACCACCGCCTTCGGTTCATCACTTCTCCTCGCTCACAAAGGGATGTTTCCGTGCTTCTTGGCCGGGAGGGTCTGCCGTTTGGTCCGCAGCGCCCACAGGGCCCTCGCCACGTGCAGGCGCGTCTGCGACGGTGCGATGACCTGATCGACGTAGCCGCGTTCCGCCGCCAGGTAAGGGTTCGAGTGCCGTTCGCGGTAGGCCTCGGTGAGGCGTCTCCGTTCGGCCGACCGCTGTTCCGGCGGCAGCCCGGCCAGTTCGCGCCGGTGCAGCACCCTCACCGCGCCCTCCGCGCCCATGACCGCGATCTCCGCGGTGGGCCACGCCAGGTTGACGTCGGCGCCGAGATGCTTCGACCCCATCACCGCGTACCCGCCGCCGTAGGCCTTGCGGATCACCACGGTCACCTTCGGCACGGTCGCCTCGGCGTAGGCGTAGATCAGTTTCGCCCCGCGCCGGATGATCCCGTGCCGTTCCTGGGCTTCCCCGGGCAGATAGCCGGGGACGTCGGCGAGGGTGAGGATCGGGATCCCGAAGGCGTCGCAGAACCGCACGAACCGCGCTGCCTTCTCCGAGGCGTCGATGTCGATCACACCGGCCTGATGCCGCGGCTGGTTGGCCACGACGCCGACCGTCCTGCCCCGCACCCGGCCGAACGCGCAGATCATGTTCGGCGCGAAGGCGCCGTGCACCTCGGTGAACTCGCCGTCGTCGACGAGGCGGACGATCACCTCGGTCATGTCGTAGGCCTGGTTCAGCGAATCGGGCACCAGGCGGTCGAGTTCGAGATCGGCGGCGGTGAGGTCGGGAGCGGTGTCGTCGGCGTACTCCGGGACGACGTCGAGGTTGTTGGACGGCAGGTAGCCGAGCAGCGTCCGCACCCAGTCGATCGCGTCATCCTCGTCGGTGGCCCGGTAGTGCGCGTTCCCGGAGATCTCGGTGTTCACCGCGGCCCCGCCGAGCTGCTGGGCGGTGACCCGCTCGCCGCTGACGGCGTGCACGACGTCCGGCCCGGTGACGAACATGTGCGCGGTCTCGTCGACCATCACCGTGAAGTCCGTGATCGCCGGCGAATAGACCGCGCCGCCCGCGCAAGGGCCCATGATCAGCGAGATCTGCGGGATGACACCGGACGCCAGCGCGTTGCGCCGCCCGAGTTCGGCGTAGTAGGCCAGCGAGACGACGCCTTCCTGGATCCGGGCGCCGCCGGAGTCGTTGATCCCCACCACCGGGCAGCCCAGCGTCATCGCCAGATCCATCACCTTGAGGACCTTCTCGCCGAAGACCTCGCCCATGCTGCCGCCGAACACGGTGAAGTCCTGGGAGAACACGCAGATCTGCCTGCCGTCGACCGTGCCGTGCCCGGTCACCACGCCGTCGCCGTAGGGCCGGTGGGCGTCCATCCCGAACTCCGTGCACCGGTGCCGCGCGAACTGGTCGAGCTCGACGAAGGAGCCAGGGTCCAGCAACAGTTCGACGCGTTCGCGCGCGGTCAGCTTGCCTTTGGCGTGCTGCCGGTCGACGGCTCGTTTCTCGGCGATCCGGACGGCTTCGTCCTGGCGGGCGGCGAGGTCGGCGATGCGGAACGCCGTCGTCGGGGTGAACGGGACGTCGGTCATGGCCGCGCCGCTCTCGGTGCCGCGAGCCGCGCCGCCAGCGCCCCGGCGACCACTTCGACGTGCGGCGGGTCGATCATCGACAGGTGATCACCGGGAACGCGCACGACCTCCAGCTCGGCGCAGAAAGCGTCCCAGCCGAGGGCGTCGTCGGTCCGGAGATAGCGCGGGTCGAGCGTGGTGGTCAGCGGATGTGGTTCCTGCGCCCGCAGCAACAGCACCGGCCCGGCGTAGGGTTCCGGGGCGTAGCGTTCGGCCACCCGCGCGTCCACATAGGACTCGTACTGGTGCCGCAGCACCCCTTGACCCATCCCGGGCACTCGCGCGGCCAGCTCGCCGATCACCAGCCGGATCTGTTCGTCGTCGCCGAGCCGGAGGAGGTCCTCGCGCGGGATCTCCAGGGGAACGCCGTAAGTTTGCTCGACGTGTTCGGCGAACCGGGCGAAGCGGTCCAGCAGGATCTCCTGCGCCGGAATCCCGGGCGCGGGCAACGGCAGGATGCTGTCGATCATGACCACGAGGTCGACCCGCTCCCCCGCCGCCGTCAGCCGCCGGGCCGTCTCGTAGGCGAGACAACCGCCGAACGACCAGCCGCCCAGCCGGTACGGCCCGTGTGGCTGGATTTCCCGGATCAGCTCCAGGTAGCACTCGGCCTTGCCCTCGACGGTGTCCTCTTCGTCGATCCGTTCGAGCCCGTAGACAGACCTGCCCTCGGGCAGCAGGCGGACGAGTCCGTCGTAGACGCTCGTCGGGCCACCCGCCGGATGGAACAGGAACAGTGGATCCGTGCCGCCCTCGCGCAACGGCCGGACCGGGCAGCCCCCGCGACCCTCGATCCGGTCGCGCAGCAGGTCGGCCACCGCGGCGATGGTCGGTGTCGCGAAGAGCCGATCGGGGACGGCTCCGAGCTCCCCGGCGAACACGGCGCGCAGCCGATCGGCCGCTTCGGCGTCGCCACCCACCGCGAAGAAGTCGTCGTGGACACCGGGCTCGGCGCCGCCCAGTTCCGCCTGCCAATGCCGGGCGACCCAGCGTTCGGCCGGATCCCGGGGCCCGACCGCCGCACCCGGGCCGGCGGGCCGCGCGCCTGTCTCGCCGAATCCTGCCTGGTCGGCGAGATGGTCGGCGAGTTCGGCGAGGCTGGCTCCGCGCAGAAGCAGCGGAATCGGCAACGGCAGGCCGAAATCGCGTTCCACGACGCCTTTGGCGCGCATGGCGGTGAGCGAGTCCAGGCCGAGCCGGGTGAGTGACGTGTGCCTGTCGATCTCGTCCGCGGCGAGGCCGAGCATCCCGGCGACGAGCCCGGCCAGGTAGTCGGCCAGCATCTCACGGGCGGCTTCCGGCAGGACCGCCCGCAGCGCCTCCAGTCCGTCCCATGTGGACGGTCCGGTGTCCGGTTCTTCCTTCGGCACCAAGATCTCGAAGAACGGCCGTGCGGCCAGTCCCGGGAACAGGGCCAGCACGATCCCGGCGTCGACGCGGGCGATCCCGGTCGCCGCCCGGTCACGCGCCAGCACGGCATCCATCGCTGCCAGGGCCTCCTCCGTACCGAGCGGTTCGAGAACCGGGTTGCGGTTGCCGACGGCAGCTCCGGCCTCGCCCCAGGCTCCCCAGCCGATGGTCGCCGCGGGCAGGCCGGCGGCCCGGCGCCACGCGACGAGCGCGTCCACCCAGGCGTTCGCGGTGGCGTAGGCGGTCTGCCCCGGCGATCCGAACATCGCGGCCGCCGACGAGTACGTCAGCCACCAGTCGAGGTCGTGTCCTGCCGTCGCCTCGTGCAGCCGCCACGCTCCGAGCGCTTTCGCCCGCCAGACGGCTTCGACCACGCTGATCTCGACGGAGACGGCCGCGCCGTCGGACAGGACACCGGCCGCGTGCAGCACCCCACGCAACGGCATCCCGTCGTCCGTGGCGGCCGTGACCAGTTCCTCGGCCGTTCCCGGATCGGCGATGTCGCCCGCGATCACCCGGACGTCGGCGCCCAGCTCACGCAGATCCGCCAGCATCGGTTCGACCTCGGAGCTCGCGCCACGACGACCGGAGAGGACGAGCCTGGTCGCGCCGCGTTTCGCGAGCCAGTCCGCCGCGACCAGACCGAGGCCGCCCAGGCCGCCGGTGATGACGTACGCGCCTTCGCGCACCACGGGTTTGTCGCCGGGGCCGCCGAGTTCCGGGCGGTCCAGGACCCGCGTGTACCGGACGCCTTCGCGCCACGCGATCTCGTCGTCCGGCGCCTCCGCGCGGATCTCGGCGACCAGCCTGCCCGCCCACAGCCGGGCGGGGACCTGCTCGGCGTCGAAGTCGACCTGACTCGCCCGCAGCTCGGGGTGTTCGAAGGCGAGCACCCGGACCAAGCCGCGCAGCCACGCCTGGCCGGGATCACCGCACTCGCCGGCTTCGACGGCCGAGGCGCCAGCGCTGACCAGCCACAACCGCGGCGGGGTCGGCGCTCCGGCCAGCTCGGCGACCACGCCGGAGAGCGCGGCGACCGTCCGCGGGGCCACCAGCGGATCCGACTGCGGGACACAGACGAGCACCCCCGCCACTTCCCGGGACCCCACGAGCTCCGCCAACGCGGCGCGATCTCCGAGCGGCGCGGTCGCCATCTCGTCCCCGGACTCGGTGAGCAGATCACGCAACGCCGTCAGCCAAGGCACGCCCTCGTGCAGGACGGCCCAGTGGCGTGCGCCCGGTTTCCCCGCCGGGAGGTCGGTCTGCCGCCAGACCGTTTCGAACAGCAGGTCCGTCATCGGCACCGGCAGCGCCGATCGCTGGAACCGGCGGCAGTAGACCTCCCGGAACTCGACCAGGACGACGTCGTCGGCGTCGACCAGCTGGACGCCGCCGACCAAGCCGTCACCGGCCGGGTCGAGGGAGTCGAGCACGGCGTCCACCCGGACGCCCCGGCCGGGGTCGCCCGCGAGGACGACCTCGCCCAAGGTCAGCGGAAGGAAGACTCCCTCGGCTTCGCGCAGCGCGTCCCCGGCGGCCGCGGCCAGCGCGTGCAGGCAAGCGTCCGCGATCACCGGGTGCAGGACGTAGGCCGGATGGTCGACGGGCAAGGTGATCGACGCCGACGCCCGGCCAGGCGCCGCGAAGACACCGCTCAGCCCGCGGAAAGCGGGACCGTAGCTCTGTCCCATCCCAGCCAGTGTCCGGTAGAGATCGAGAGGCCTGGCGTCCTCGGTGACAGCGCCGAACGGCACCACCGACGTCTCCCCGTCGCGGACTCGGGCCGTGGCGTGCCGGATCCAGCCGCCGCCCGCGGATCGCGCGTAGACGTCCACTTCGGACGGTCCGGAACCGGTGCTCAGGCTGGTCGTCACCTCGGTGTGCGCGGCGAGCGGCAGCACCCGGTGCAGTTCGAGCCCGCCGACGCGCAGTTGCCCACCGGGCCGCAGGACCGCCTTGGCCGCCGCGAGCGCCAGTTCGAGGAACCCGGCGCCCGGGAACAACGCGACCCCCATCGCCGCGTGATCGGCGAGCCAGGGCAGCACCTCCGTCCCGACGTCCGCGTTCCACAGGTGCCCGCCACCGGTCGGCTGTTCGATGTGGACACCCAGCAACGGGTGCGTGCCACCGGATCCGGGCCGGGCGGCCGGGCGCCGCGGCCAGAACCGTTCATGCCGCCAGCGCGGGCCGGGCAGCTCGACCGGGACCGGACGAGGACCCCGGGCGTCGAGCACGCCCGGCACGCCGAGGGTGTGCAGCCGGGCGAGTGTGGTCAGGAAGGCCGTCCGTTCGTCGATCTTGCGGCTCGCCGAGGGCAGCGCGAGCGCCCCGGTGCTCTGCTCGATCGCGGCGAGCGCCACCGGATGCGGGGAGATCTCGACGAACACGCCGTACCCGTCGGCGGTCGCCGCCGCCAGCGCCTGGCTGAACCGCACCGGACGGCGCAGGTTCGCCGCCCAGTACTCGACATCGAACGTCGGCGACCACAGTGGATCGTCGAGAACGCTGCTGTAGCAAGGGATCTCGGCCGGTCGCGGCGCGAGCCCGTCGAGCTCGGCACGGAACCGGTCGAGGACGGCGTCGACGGCCTCCGAATGCCCGGCGCCCCCGACCGGCAGCCGTCTCGCCAGTCTGCCGAGGCTTTCGACGTGCGAGACCAGGGCCTCGACCTGCTCGGCGTCGCCGCTGACGGTGCACTGGACCGGCGAGGCGTAGACCGCGACGGTGATGCCGGGGAACTCCGCTTCCAGCTCGGCCAGTTCGGCCGGGGAAAGCTCGACCACCGCCATCGCGCCGACGCCGCTCGCGTCGACCTCGGAGAGCAACCGGGCCCGCGTGGTCATCACGCGCAGGCCGTCGGCGACGTCCAGCGCCCCCGCGATGACGGCGGCCGCGACTTCGCCCATCGAATGCCCGAGCACCGCGTCCGGGACGACGCCGTGCGCGCGCCAGAGTCCCGCGAGGGCGAGCTGCATGCCGAACAGCGCGAGTTGCGTCGCGCCGAGATCCGGCAGGTCACGCTCGCCGGCGAGCACCTCGCGCAGGGAGAACCCGGCTTCCTCGCGGAACACCGGATCGAGTGCCTCCACCTCGGCGCGGAACGCGGGCTCGGTCCGCAGCAGGAGACGGCCCATGCCGGGCCACTGTGAGCCGTAGCCGGAGAAGACGAACACGAGATCGGGCACGGGCCCGGCTTCGGCGGCGGTCATTTCGCGCAGCGCGGCGGCGAGCCGGTCACGGTCCTGGGCGACGACCGCCCCGCGGATGGGCAGGTGGTCCCGCCCTCGCGCCAGCGTCGCGGCGACGACGTCCAGCGGTACCTCACGGTGGTCTTCGAGCCAGGCCGCCAGGTCGGCGGCCCGTGTCCGGAGCACCTCGGGCGACCGTGCCGACAGCGCGAACACCTGCGGGCCTTCGGTTTCCTTTCCGCGGGTGGGGAACGACGCGGCGGGCCACTCTTCGAGGACGACGTGGGCGTTGGTGCCGCCGAAGCCGAACGCGGAGACCCCGGCGCGGGCGACACCGGAGTAGCGGGGCCAGTCCGCCCCGGTGCCGACCACACGGAGACCGAGTCCGGTGAAGTCGATGTGCGGACTGGGTTCCCGGTAGTGCGGGGTCGGCGGCAGCCGCCGGTGGACCATCGCGAGGACGACCTTGATCAGCCCGGCGATGCCCGCCGCGCCTTCGAGATGGCCCAGGTTCCCCTTGACCGAGCCGATCAGGAGCGGGCGGGCGGCTTCACGTCCGGTTCCGAGTACCTCGCCGAGCGCGCCGGCCTCGATGGGGTCCCCCAGCGCGGTGCCGGTCCCGTGCGCCTCCACGTAGTCCACAGAGGACGGTTCGACCCCCGCCGCCGCGTACGCCTCCCGCAACAGGGCGGCCTGCGCACGGGGACTGGGCGCGACGAGACCGTTGGACCGGCCGTCGGAGTTCACCGCGCTGCCGCGGATCACCGCGAGCACCCGGTCCCCCGCGCGACGGGCGGCCTTCAGCGGTTTGAGCACGACGACACCACAGCCCTCGCCTCGGGCGATGCCGTCGGCGGCGGCGTCGAACGGTTTGCAGTGACCGTCCGGGGCGAGCACTCCGGCCCGCCGGAAGGTGGCGGTGACGGCGGGGGTGAGCAGCAGGTTCACCCCCGCGACGAGCGCCGTCCCGCATTCACCGCGGCGCAGGCTCTGCACCGCCTGGTGCACCGCCACCAGCGACGACGAACAGGCCGTGTCGAGGGTGAGACTGGGCCCGCGCAGGTCGAACAGGTACGAGAGCCGGTTGGCGGCGATGCTCGTCGCGGCGCCGGTGGCGGACCAGACGTCGACGGCGGCGGGATCGGTCATGGTCAGGTGGCCGTACTCGCCCGCCGAGAGCCCGACGAAGACCCCGGTGCGGCTTCCTCGCAGCGTCGACGGCGGGATCCCGGCGTGTTCCAGTGCCGCCCAGGTGACTTCGAGCAGCATCCGCTGCTGGGGATCCATCGCTTCGGCCTCCCCCGGGACGATGCCGAAGAAGTCGGCGTCGAACCCGGCGATGTCGTCGAGGAAACCACCGCGGCCGAAGTCTTCCTCCCAGCGCCCTTCGGGAATGTCGCGGATGCCGTCGCGGCCGACGTCCAGGAAGCGCCAGTACTGCTCCGGCGACTCGGTACCGCCGGGCAGGCGGCAGCCGATGCCGACGATCGCGATCGGTTCCTCTTCCCGGGCCTCACCGGTAGCGGCCACTGGTTGCTCCACTGTGGACAGATGGTCGGCGAGGGCGGCGATCGTCGGATGTTCCCACACCAGGGTCGGCGCCAGCGGACGACCGAGGTACCGGCCGAGGTCCGCGGCCAGCTCCATCGACTCGCGCGACGAAAGCCCGCTTTCGTGCAATGGCCGGTCCGGGTCCGCGGGCAGCCCCGTGCGGTCCGCCACCCACGCGATGAGCCAGGCCCGGATCCCCGCGGTCATCCGAGCCGCCGCGCGGTCAGTACACCGTCCACATAGGATTTCCGGCACAAGGAACGGCTGATCTTCCCGCTGGAGGTGCGCGGCACTTCGCCCGGCGCGAGGAAGACGACGTCGTAAGGGCGCAGGCCGTGCGCTGTCGAAACCGTCCTGCGGATCTCCGCGGCCGCCGCGGCGACGTCGGCCTCGGTCCCCTTGGCCTGTTCCACCACCACGACCGCCGCTTCGCCGTCTTCGCGCTCGATCGCGAAGGCCGCGGCGGAATGCGGGCGGACCGCGGGGTGGGTCTCGACGGTCTGCTCGACGTCCTGCGGATAGTGGTTGCGGCCGTCGACGATGACGAGATCCTTCAGCCTGCCGGTCATGAACAGCTCGCCGTCGTGGCGCACGCCGAGGTCTCCGGTCGCCAGCCAGCCCGCGCCGGAGTCCGGATCGATCGGCGGCAGGCCGAAGACGGCGACGGACTCGCTGGGCAATCCCCAGTAGCCCACGCCGACGTTCGGGCCGTTGACCTGGATTTCCCCCACCCGGCCCGGTTCGACCAGCGCGCCGGTGACCGGGTCGGCGATGCGAACCCGTTGCCCGGCGGGGAATCCGCAGGAGACGAGCGTGGTGGACGCCGCGCCGGGAGCGGCGGGGGCCGCCAGTCCGGCGGCGAGCCGGTCGCGGTCGAAGGTGACCTGGCGGGGCGCCTTGCCCGCCTCGGTGACGGAGACGAGCACTGTGGCCTCGGCCAGCCCGTAGGAGGAGCGATGGACCTCGGGACGCAGCCCGCAGTCCGCGAAAGCGCCGTGGAACTTCGCGATGGTCGCGGGCAGGACCGGCTCGCTGCCGTTGATCAGCGAGACGACCCGGCTCAGTTCGAGGTAGCTCTTCTCGGCTTCGGTCACGCGGGAAGCGCTGTAGGCGTAGGCGAAATTGGGTGCCGCGCTGATCGCGCCGGGACTGGCCGAGAGGGCGCGCAGCCAGCGGGACGGGCGTTCGAGGAACGCGAGCGGATCCATCAGGACCGAGGCCACGCCGGCGGCCATCGGCGCGCCGATGCCGAGGATCAGGCCCATGTCGTGGAAGAGCGGCAACCAGCTGACGGTGGACGTCGTCCCGGTCTCGATCGCGTAGGCGTCGCAGGCCTGGCGGGCGTTGGTGAGCGCGTTGCGATGGGTCAGCATCACGCCGGCCGGGGTCCGCGTGGAACCGGACGTGTACTGGAGGTACGCCAGTGCGTCAGGTTCCGGTCGCGGCCAGGAACGTTCACCGGCCGCGACCGAAGCAGAGGTGTCGACGGCGAGCACGGCGGGCCGCTCGATCGCCGTCGAGGCGAGGAAACCGGCGACGGCGTCGATTCCGTCGGTGGTCGTGAGCACGACCCGCGGCGCGCAATCGGCGAGTACCGCGGTCAGCCTGCCCGCGTGTCCGGGGAGGTCCGGGGCGAACAGCGGGACCGCGACCAGCCCGGCCCGGATCGCGCCGAGGAACGCGACGACGTAGTCGGCCGACTGCCGCGCCAGGATCGCCGCCCGCTCCCCCGGGGCGGCGAAGGTGGCCAGGCGGGTGGCGAGGGCCTCGACGCGGTCGTCGAGTTCGCGCCAGGACAGGGTGACCGCCCGGCCGTCCGCACCGGCGCGATGGTCGAGGTAGGTCACCGCGACCTCGTCGCCGAGCCGCCGCGCCCAGTACTCCAACAGGGTCGCGAAAGACTCCCCGGCGGGTGCGCCGTCCTGGCCGTGGGCGGCGACGACCGTTTCCGAAATGGTTTCCATGGCCCCTCGTTTGACGACGTGAGCAGGAGCGGGTGAATGCGGAACGGCGCCGTTGCCGAAAGCGGATTCCATTCCGGAGACCGTTCTTTTCTCTTCCCGGAACTGTATGGATCATCCGCGAAGAGTGTCAATGAAAGGGCCGTGAAACGCTGACGGCGGTGCGGCCGTGCTCACCGGGAAGAGAGAAACGGGGCACCCCGCTTGTCACTTCGGGACGGACTTTGCCCCGCCCGCGGGTTCAGCAACCGGAGCGCGAGGAGCGCGCCGAGGATCTCCAGTCCCGCCGCGGTCAGCAAGCCCGCCGTGTAACCGTCGGCCAGCGCGGACGCGGCACCTTCGTCGAGCCGCGCCGCACGCACCACCGCCAGTACGGCTCCGATCAGCGCGACGCCCAGCGCGCTCGACAGCTCCCTGGACGCGGTGAGCAGCCCGGAGGCGGTGCCCGCGTGCCGTTCCGCCACGATTTCCAGCGCGTACGAGGTCAGCGGCGTGGTCAAGGCCGATCCGGCCCCGATCAGCACCAGCCCGGGAATCCTCGGGAGAACCTCCGGGACGTGGTTGACCGCGGCGACCGCCAGCAGGCCCACCGCCACCGTGGCCAGCCCCGCCGCGACGGTCCGATGTGGACCGAACCGCGGCACGGCCCAGGGCACCAGCGGGGTCGCGGCGACGACCGCGATCGCCACCACGACCAGCGGCGACCCGGCGAGGACCGGCCCGAGCCCGAGGGATTCCTGATGCAGCAACGGGGTGAAGAAGAAGACTCCCGAGACTCCCAGCCCCCACAGCAACTGCACGACGAGCGCGCCGGAGAAGACCCGCTGACCGGTCAGTTCGCTGGGTACCAGCCGGTCTCGCGCGCGTCTTTCCCTGAGCACGAACCAGATCGCGAAGCCCGTTCCCGCGACCCCGGACACCGCGGACACCAAGACGTCACCCTCGCCCAGTTCCACGACGGCGGCGGTGACCAGGACCATCCCGGTGGTCGCCACCAGCATCGAGAGCACGGCGGGCCGGCCCGCGGCCAGATCGCGACCCGCGACGGCGACCTTGCGCAACAGAGCCAGCATCGCCGCCACGAACGGGAGATTGACGAAGAAGATCCAGCCCCAGCCCAGGTACTCGCTGAGCACGCCGCCGAGTGTCGGGCCGAGCGCCAGCGCGACCGCGAGGCAGGCTGTCCAGACCGTCGCGCCGACTGCCCGTCTTCGCTCGTCGAGGTTGGTGCGGAGCAGGCTGAGCAGGGCCGGGACCAGGAACGCGGCGGCGGCGCCCTGCAGTATTCGCGCGGAGATGACGAGCCACGCCGTCGTGGCCAGCCCTCCGACGGCCGCTCCGGCGCCGAACCCGAGCAGCCCTGCCCGCAGGGTCGCGGCCTGTCCCCAGCGGTCCACGAGCGTGCCCGCGACCGGCAGGAGCCCGGCGAACGGGAGCATGTACCCGATGCTCACCCATTGCAGCGTGGGCAGATCGAGTGCGAGGTCACGGGCGATGGACGGCGCGCCCGCCGCGACGATCGTGTTGTCGAGCGTGGTGACGAAAGCCCCGAGCGCGATCATGACCAGCGTCGGCCGCATTTTCACTCCTCGCGAGTGGTAATGACGATTCGAACCGTCTTTACCACTCGCGAAACCCGCACTCTCACTCACGTGACAATTTCCGCCGCGCCCGTTGATACTCGTGACAGGAACTCCTTCCGGCGGTTGCCGAATTCCTCACTCGTGTGAGTACATGGCGTGCTCGTACGTCGTCGTGCGGCAAGGAGTAGCCATGACCCGAACGGCCGCACAGCGGCTCTGGTGTTCGCTGCCCGACGAGGTGGCGCGGCGCTTCCGGCCGCATGCCGACCCGCTCGCGCGGCGCATCCTGGAGGAGATCCAGCAGGCTGTCCCCGAGTACGGGAAGCCGCTGGAGGGCGAGTTCGGCCGGGTCATCGTGCGCGCGATCGAACAAGCGGTGGTCAGCTGCATCGACAGCATCGGTGACCTCGGCGCGCCCCCGGACGACTGGGTGCGGCTGTTCGTCGAGGTCGGCAAGCGGGTGCACCGCGACGGCGGAAGCCTGAACACGCTGCAAGCCGCCTACCGCGCGGGCGGCCGCGCGGCGCTGCGTTATGTGGCGAAGTTCGGGCAGGCGCACCGCCTTCCCCCGGCGGTCCTCTGCATCGGCGCGGAGGCGATCTTCGCCTACGTGGACGAGATCTCGTCGCATTCGGTGGAGGGCTACACGCTCGCGCAGGCGACCGCGACCGGCACACTGGAGAGGAGGCGAAGACGGCTGCTCGAACTGCTGCTCGCCACTCCCCCGTCGTCCCCCGCCACTCTCGCGACGATGGCGGAAGCCGCGAAGTGGGAGATGCCGGACAGGGTCTGCGTCGTAGCGCTCGACCCGCGCGCCGAACAACACCGGATCCCCGCGCCGCGCGTCGCCGACGACGTCCTGCTCGATCTGGAAGGCAACGAACCCTGTCTGCTCACCCCGGATCCGGGCCGCGATCTGCGCGATCTCGACGGCAGGCTCCCCGGCTGGCGCGCCGCCGTCGGCCCCCGGGTCCATCCGGCCGACGCCGCGAAGTCGCTGCGGTGGGCCCGGCGCACCCTCGATCTGGTGAGCCGGGGCGTGATCGAAGACCGCGCGGTGATCCGCACTTCGGACCACTTGGCCACCCATTGGCTCCTGCTCGACCGCTTCCTGCTCGACGAGGTTTCGGACAAGGTGCTCGCGCCGTTCTCCGGGTTGACGGTGAAACAGCAGATCCGGCTGGCGGAGACACTGCTGGCCTGGCTGGAGCACAACGGGAGCACGCCGGACATCGCGCAGGCGCTCGCGATCCACCCGCAGACGGTGCGCTACCGGGTCAGTCAGCTGAGCGACCTGTTCGGGGACAGCCTGGCGGATCCCGCGCGACGCCTCGAACTCCAGATGGCCTTGCGGGCACATCAGCTGCTGGGCACCCGGCCGCCGGAAGAGTCCACTTCGGACGATCAGTGAGCGGGGCCGGGTCGGTCGTGAGTGGCGATTCGGCCTGTTGGAAGGCAAGGCAAATATGTCGTGATCGAGTCTCCTGCCGAGCATGGCCTTCGCGGCACGGACCGACCTGGCCGCGTGAGCCGGTCACGACTTTGACCGTCCACAAGGGACACTTGTTCC
>NZ_NMQT01000350.1 GCF_002234405.1 Amycolatopsis thailandensis
CGGACGGCGGCGACTTCCTGACCACCGGGGGCGACATCAGCGTCGCGGCGGACCAGCGGCTGCTCGCCGACGACGGCGTCGTCCGGCACGCGGGAACCGTCACCGGGACGGTGACCGGCACGCTCCAGAAAGACCCCGACGCGGCGAAACCCTATGCGGGGCTGCGCGAGGATCTTCGAGTGGCGAGCAAGTGTTACGCCCGGGAAGGCACCACGCCGCGTCCGGCCACGGGCACGGCACGCAACGAGGGATACCGCACCCTGTTCACCGGGGACGGGAAATCCGCGTTGCAGGTGTTCAACGTCGACTTCGACCTGACGTCGGCCACCGGCGGCATGCAGGGGATCGAGTTCGAAGGCATCCCGGCCGGGGCGACGATCCTGGTCAACATGGTGGGATCCGCCAGGACGATCAACACCTTCACCGGCGACCTGAACGACCAGGACCCGCTGAACAAACTGCGGGAACGGCTCCTGTGGAACTTCCCGGACGCCACCAAGGTGAAGATCGCCGGTGGCGCCCAGTTCCAGGGCAGCGTGCTGGTCGGCGAGCCGGGGAGCACCGCGACCGTCACCGCGTCCGGGATGAACGGCCGCTTCTTCACCACGGGCTCGCTGGTGCACAGCTCCGAGGCCACCGGTGGCGGCGGCCAGGAGTTCCACGCCTACCCGTTCACCGGCGACCTGCCCGAATGCGGCAGCACGCCGACCACGACGCCGAGCAGTTCGACCTCGACGTCCACGTCTACGTCGTCATCCAGCTCCACGAGCCCGACCACGACCACCAGTTCGACGACGACCACCACCAGCAGCTCCACGTCGCCGACGTCGACCACGTCGACCTCGACCTCCAGCTCGCCGACCTCGACTTCCACCGAGCCGACGTCGACCACGTCTTCGAGCCAGACGAGCACATCGTCGAGCAGCACATCGTCGAGCAGCACGTCCTCCAGCCCGACCTCGTCGAGACCGGAAGAGCGCCGTGTAGGGAAAGAGAGAAGATCCCGGAGGCCGACGTGTCA
>NZ_NMQT01000351.1 GCF_002234405.1 Amycolatopsis thailandensis
TAAACGCGACGCGTGGGGCGGCGCGCGGGCCGGACGGGGGTGCGGGCAGTAAGGTCACGAGCATGGCCAGCAAGCCCAAGCAGCTGCTCGCGGAGCTGTCTCACCCAGGTCCGCACGAGGTGCTTCGCGGCAACCTCGCCCTGGTCGGACTGCCCGGTGTCGTGTTCACACCCCGCTCGGGGCTCGGTCTGCCCGCGATCGCCTTCGGGCACGGCTGGCTCCAGCCCACCGGGAGCTACCGGCACCTGCTCCGGCACCTCGCGAGCTGGGGCATCGTCGCGGCGGCTCCGGCCACCCAGCGCGGACCGCTGCCGTCGCACCGGCTGCTGGCCGGCGATCTGCTCACCACCCTCGACCTGATCACGACGGTCCGTCTCGGTCCGGACGGCATCAGCGTCGACCCGGCGAAGCTCGGCCTGGCCGGGCACTCGACGGGCGGCGGTTCGGCGGTGCTGGCCGCCGCGCAGGCCGCGGAGAACGAAGACCGGCCGCGGATTCGCGCCGTCGCGACCATCACCCCCGCGCAGACGCTGCCGCCCGCGACGGTGTC
>NZ_NMQT01000352.1 GCF_002234405.1 Amycolatopsis thailandensis
GGCCGCGGCCGCCACCGCCGCGGCGTGCTCGTTGCTCCTGCGCTCCACGCTCCGCATCGGCGCGACCGCGTCGCCCGCCCCGGCCGCTTCCCCGCGTTGACCCGCGGCAGCGACCACATCGTCTCGACATCCCGCTGGGAGGAACGATCCCCATGAATGGCCACCCGAGCAAACCGCGTCGGTCCGGTCGGATTCTGTCCTCGCTGGCTGCCAGCGCCGTCCTGCTCACGACGACCGCGACAGCAGCCCCGCCCGCCGCCGCGTCCGACCCTTGGTGGCTGGCGAAAACGCTGGCCTCCGACGTGACCGGCCCCAAGGCATGGCACCACCTGAAGGCGTTTTCCGAAGCGACTCACGCTCATGGCGGCAACCGCGTCTCCGGTTCCCCGGGCTACGACGCGGCCGCCGCATACGTGACCAAGACCCTGACCGACGCCGGCTATCAGGTGCGGCGCCAGGAGTTCACTTTCCCCGACTACGAAATGGTCGCGGAGACCGCGACCGAGACGGCCCCGGTCGGCCGGGAGCTGCATCCGCTGCTGGCCTACTTCTCCGTCTCCACCACCGAAGCCGGCATCTCCGCCACCCTCGCCGAACCGGCGGGAAAGGCGACCGGATGCACGCCGGAGGACTACACCGGCCGCGATGTCACCGGCAAGATCGTGCTCGTCGACGCCGGGGGCTGCGCCACTTCCCTCAAACAAGTCGTCGCCGCCGGCGCCGGTGCGGCCGCCCTGTTGATGAACGTGAACTACACCAACCCCACCATGAACATCCGGCATCGGATCGTGCCC
>NZ_NMQT01000353.1 GCF_002234405.1 Amycolatopsis thailandensis
CTGGTCCGAGCCGCCGATCTGCAGCTTGCAGCCGTACTCGCGGTAGAGGTGCAGGTAGTCCTGCGACTGCAACAGCAGGTAGCTGAACTCGGTGTAGGACATGCCGTCGGCTTCGAGGCGGCGCTTCACCGTCTCCCGGTTCAGCATGGTGTTCACCGGGAAGTGCTTGCCGACGTCGCGCAGGAACTCGACCACGGTCTGCTTGCCGGTCCAGTTCAGGTTGTTTTCGATGACCGCGCCGGTCGGCGAGTCGTCGAAGTCGACGAACCGCTCCAGCTGACCGCGGATCCGGTCGGCCCACGCGGAGACGGTGTCCAGCGTGTTGAGGCTGCGCTCACCGGTGTCGCGTGGGTCGCCGATCATCCCGGTGGCGACGCCTGCCAGCACGATCGGCCGGTGTCCGGCGCGCTGGAAGCGCGAGAGCATCAGCAGCGGGACGAGGTTGCCGGCGTGCAGGCTGGGCGCGGTCGGGTCGAATCCGCAATAGAGCGTGAGGGGTCCTTGGTCGAGGTCTCGCCGCAGTGCGTCGGTGTCGGTGGATTGCGCGATCAGGCCGCGCCAGGTCAGCTCGTCAAGGATGTGCTCGCTCACGCCTGTAGATCCTCCCGCACCAGGTCAACCGACTATCGGCCGGGGGCGGCCGCCCGTCGCTTGCC
>NZ_NMQT01000354.1 GCF_002234405.1 Amycolatopsis thailandensis
CCGGATCGATGCCTTGTGCGGCAAGCAATTCCTCGTACCGCTCGGTGCCGAGGTAGGTCCGGGACTGGAAGCTGTCGCCGGTGGCGGGGGTGGAAAGCCGGATGTAACCGAGCGGCGGGCCGTCCGGCCGCTGCCGGGCGACGAAATGCCAGGCCCCGAAGTCGAGGTCCTGATCGTCGGCGTGTGAACCGTCAGCCCGGCGAAAAGCCGGCCGCCGGCCGCGGTCGAACAGGATCCGGGCGCGGAGTTCGCGCACGGAGTCGAGCAGGCAGGGGTCGGCCCCGAGGAACGCGGTCACGTTCCACGGAGGGTTGAGATCCGTCAAGTGATGCCTTTTCTGGGGAAAATGCCGGAAGTCGGCGCGATAATCGTGGGGACGGCCCGAAAATTCGGAGGAATTCGAACCACTTCGGACTGTAGCAGCGTGGCAACCGAGCGTCAGCAGATGTGCGTCGCGACAAGGCATCCGCACGAGCGGGTGTGGCAATCGTTTACCGTCGCGGTGATCGACAATCCGTCACAATGGCGTACTCGGATCTGATGAAGCCCGCCGGAATTCCCACCCGATGGTGTGCCGGATCGTTTCCCGGTCAAAGCACTGTCCTGCGCCGGCTGTGGCAGAGGTCACAGGCAGGTGATCACCAGGTGGGATGAGCGGAGACG
>NZ_NMQT01000355.1 GCF_002234405.1 Amycolatopsis thailandensis
GGGAATTCGTAGACCGCGAGTTTCGTGATCGGCAGCCCGGCTTTCGCGGCTTCGAGGGCGAGCGCGGCACCGGACGAGATCCCGTAGACGTGGGCGGTCCCACCGGCCTCCTCGATCAGTGCCGCGAGGTCCTCGACTTCGCGGGCCACGGAGAACGGCTCGGTGTCGCCGCTTTCGCCGCGGCCGCGGCGGTCGTAGGTGTAGACGGTGAAGTGCGGGGCCAGTTCGGCGGCCAGCGGCGCCGCCGGGCCGAACTCGCGGTGGCACATCGCGCCGTCGACCAGGATGACGGCGGGGCCGGAGCCGGTGCGGGTGTAGGCGATGGTGGTGCCGTCTTGCGAGGTCACGGTGCTCATGGCGGGAATTCTCCTCGGTTTGTCTAGCGGGCGGAGCGGACGATCAAGGCGGTGACCCAGCCCCAGGCCAGCACCACGGTGGCCCAGAAGGCGAGCATCACGACGGCGTTCGCGTTGCCGGAGCTGATCGCGGCGAAAGAAACGAAGAACGCGATGCCGGTGGCGCGGGAGTAGACGGCCCAGCCGCGGTGGCCCTCGCGGGAGAAGCGGCTCGCGAACACGAAGGTCGCGACGATCAGCGAGAGGAAGCCGACCGATCCGGCGGCCATGTGCAGGACCCCGGCGGTGCTGATGGTGGCCGGGCCGGTGCCGACCGGGAAGCCGTTACCCGGGTCGGCCTTGAAGACCGCGGCGAAAAGCAGGCTGACACCGAAGACGCCCAGCAGTCGTGGGCCCCAGGTGCTGCCTCTGCCCGGTTCCAGTGTCCGGCTCAACCCGATCGCGCCCGCGATCATCAGGATCCCGGTGACCAGGAAGTTCGTCACCTGGATCAGATCGTAAGACCGTCGTGTAGGGGAAGAGTGTTGGATACTGGTGACGTTCG
>NZ_NMQT01000356.1 GCF_002234405.1 Amycolatopsis thailandensis
AGCGGAAGTGCTCGTCCACACCGTGTTCGCCGGGAGCGCGCCGCCCCCTTATTCGGCGGCCGCGGAACGGATGCACGCGATCTGGGGTCTCTCACCGGATGAGGACGCGACCCTCCTTCGCCGCGAAGAGGACGTCGCCGCGCTAGACCACTTAGGACTGTCCTATCGGCACGGACGGTTTCTCGACTCCATCTATCGCAAACGACCGGATGGCGAGTGGCTGGCGTCGCCGAGAGAAGGCGGCGCGAAAGTCGCCGTCGACGAACGCGCGCCGGGCGGCGATCTCGAACTCGTCGCCGAGATCAAGGCGGATGTCGAAGCGGTCATCGGGGATTTCGATCCCACGCTGATCGTGACCTGCGCGGCCATTCTCGATCATCCGGACAATCAGGTTTCCCGCGACGCCGCGCTGTTCGCCGCGTTCGAGAAGGGTATCCCGATCCGGCTCTGGGAAGACCTTCCCTATGTGACGAACAGGCCGGGTCCGGTCGAGTTGCCGCCGGGATTCCACCGTGGTGCCCCGGGATTCGGCGCGGTCGCCGAGGAGCTCCGGACACGGAAATTCGAAGCCGTGCGGTGCTATTCTTCCCAGCTGGGAATGCTCAACGGACGTAACAAGAACATGTTCGACCGAATGGAAGATCGGAAGAGCGACGTGTAGGGCAAGCGTGTAGCTCCCGGCGCACGGCGCTTCACTAACAACAAAAGCTACCACTCGCCCACCACTTCCTCTCCACCCCTCACCAGCCACCCCCACACCCTACCGCCCA
>NZ_NMQT01000357.1 GCF_002234405.1 Amycolatopsis thailandensis
CGACGTCGGCCTGGCCGCCGAAGCCGTTCGGCAGCAGAGCGAGGCGCAGGCGGCGCTCCCGCTGCACCTGAACCTGTCCGCGCGGACCGTGGCGGCGCCACCGTCCCGGTTCGAGCCGCTGACCGAGGCGCTCGGCCTGTCCGGCCGCCGGACCAGGGACGTCGTACTGGAGATCGGGCCGCCGTTCACGCAGATCCCCGCCGATCTGCTGCTCACCGGCATGCGCAGGCTCACCGAACTCGGGTTCCGGCTCGCGCTCGACGGCCTCGGCCGCGGCGACCTGCCGCTCACGCTGCTCGCCTCCGCGCCGATCGACCTGGTGAAACTGGACCGCAGCGTGCTGCGCGGCCTGCCGCACGACCCGGCCGCCGTCGCGGTCGTCGAGGCGGTGCTGCACTTCGCGTCGCGCACCGACAACCGGCTGGTCGCGACGGGGCTCGAAACCACCGAGCAGCTGGAGTCCGCGCGGCGGCTCGGAGTGCGGATCGCGCAGGGCAACCTGCTCGCCCCGCCGGATGGCGACCACGCGCCGATGCCC
>NZ_NMQT01000358.1 GCF_002234405.1 Amycolatopsis thailandensis
CGCCCGGCTCGCGTGGATCCCGCGTCGCGCGGGTGAACGCGGTGCCCTGGCGGCGGGCGCGGCGCCGACGCTGCTGCCCGGTGGCCGCCCGGTCACCGACGCGGCGGCTCGCGCCGAGGTCGAAAAGGCCTGGGGCGTCGAGCTTCCCGCCACGGCGGGCCGCGACACCACCGCGATCCTCAAGGCCGCTTCCGGCAACGACCTCGACGGTCTGCTCATCGGCGGCGTCGACCCGGACGACCTGCCGGACCCGGATCTGGCCCGCCGCGCGCTCGAGAACGCGAAGTTCGTGGTGAGCCTCGAACTGCGGCGCGGCGCGGTCACCGAGCACGCGGACGTCGTCCTCCCGATCGCTCCGGCGGTCGAGAAGTCGGGCACCTACCTGAACTGGGAAGGCCGCCGCCGCGAGTTCGCCGTCACCCTCGAAGGCACCGGCGCCCTGCCGGACTGCCGGGTGCTCGACACCCTCGCCGTCGAGATGGACGCCGACCTGTTCACCCAGACCCCGGCCGCCGCGGCCGCCGATCTGGCGAAGCTGCCCGCGCGTGAGATGAAGGACGCTTTCATTGCAGATTTTGCTATGAAGGACGCTTTCATTGCACGCCCGGAGCCCACGGACGGCAAGGTCCTCCTCGCCACCCCGCCGCAGCGGATA
>NZ_NMQT01000359.1 GCF_002234405.1 Amycolatopsis thailandensis
TTCGACCAGGATCGTCAGAGACGGATCTTCCCGGCGTGCGGAGGTGATCCGAACAGTCTGCGGAAGATCCGAGGGCTGCCCATGAGGTTCGCCTCGAACAGCACATCCGCGGGCGCCAGCGCGTTCACCGTCCGGACGAGCGCACCAGCCCAGCACCACGACATTTCGGCCGGTGTCACCTCTTCGTCGCCCACCTTCACCAGCCTATCGAACCGGGTGGGCTCCCGGGCAGCGTCCGCCGCGCAGCCACCGGCTGACGCGACGGACGGCGTGCCCGCTGAGATCTCTCATTCGCATGACGGCGCGACGCCGTCGAGCGACGGCCTAGTCGGGACGGCCGACCTGGGTGTTCGACAGATCGAGGCCGATCGCGAAGTCCGCCGTGTAACCGGTTCCGGACTGCTGCGGGCGCAGCAGCATTTGGGCCCCGCCGCTGCGGTAGATCGAGTCTCGGCTGTTGGTCGTGTCGGCCGGGCCTTTCCGCCGGTACGGTTCGGTGCGCAGATAGGCCGCGCCGAACTCGGGTGTGAAGTAGAGCTGCGAGGTGAACTCGTACGGGCGG
>NZ_NMQT01000036.1 GCF_002234405.1 Amycolatopsis thailandensis
AAGCGCCGGAAACGCTGTGGAGCAAGGGCGTCCCCCGGGAAGGCGAGCCCGGGGAATCCGGCGAGTCCGCCGATGGCGAGGCGAAGGCCGCGGCCGACGGCGAGACGCCCAAGGAAGAGGCGCACGCGGAAGTCGCGGCGGCTCCGGACACCGTCCGGGACTCGGCCGCGGACAAGGCGACCGAGGACCCGAAGCCCGACGCCGAAAAGTAGCGCTTTCTAGCAGCGCAAGTCCGTGAAGGCCTCCTTGAGGGACCCAGAGTCCCTCAAGGAGGCCTTCACGGACTTCAGGCCGGCCGGCGGGCGGGCCTCGTGACCTCCGGGAGATGTCATGAGGGGTCCCCTTGGGACGAAAACTGTCTCAAGGGGACCCCTCATGACACTTCAGGGGGAGACCAGGCCCCGCCCCGTCACCAAAGGCAGGTCCAGCGCGGTCAGCAGCCCGGGCGAAGCCGCCACCACCGCCGGGACCGCGTTCACCAGCCGCATCGCGGTCGCCTTCAGCCCGGCCGTGTTGTGGTCGCCGTCGGTCCCGACCAGGCGCAGGTCCAGCTCGTAGTTGGGCTCCCCGGTCACCTTGACGCGGTAGCAGCCCTGCCCGCTCGGCTGAGGCCAGTCCGGGCCGAGATCGCCCCGGAGCCGCGTGACGTGCTCCAGCACGCACACCGCCCGCCCGCCGCGCATTCCGCGCACCTCGAACCGCAGCGCGGCCGCCGTGCCCTCCTTGATCGTCCCGGAGGCGATCTCGAAGGTCTCGGGCGCCGGAAGCCGTTCGTAGACCTCCTCGACGGCGTCGAGTTCGACGTCCAGCCCTGCCGCGAGCTGCCGCACGACGCTGCCCCAGGCTAGCGAGAGGACACCGGGCTGCAACAGCAGCGGGAGGTCGTCCATCTCCCGGCCGAAGCCCATGATTTCGAAAAGGACCTTGCCTTGGTCGTACGTCGAGTAATCGAGGATCTCCATACAGCGGACCTCGTCGATTCGTTCGCACACGCCCGTCAGCAGCAGTGGCAGCCAGTCGTTCGCGAAGCCGGGGTCGATGCCGTTGACCCACAGCGAAGCGCCGCCTTCGCGAGCGGCCTCGCGGATCGGCTCGATCATTTCCGACGGGACGACACCTTCGGGGTACTGGAGGAACACCGGACTGCTGGACACCACGTTGATCCCGGCGCGCAGGAACCGCTTCAAGTCCTCGACGGCCTCGACGAGCCGGTCGTCGGCCATCGCCGTGTAGAGCACGCAATCCGGCTTCAGCGCGATGAGCGCGTCCGCGTCGGTCGTCGCCGAGACCCCGAGCGGGCGGCCGAGCCCGGCCAGTTCCCCGGCGTCGACCCCCGCCTTGGCCTCACTCGAAACCCAGACCCCGGCGAGTTCGAGATCGGGTCGCGCGGCTATCCCGGCCAGCGCGTGCCGTCCGACGTTCCCGGTACTCCACTGGACCACGCGCACGGCGTTCGCCTCCTATTGTCTGGTTGGTGAACCCGCGTCCGCGACCGACGTCGGCAGGACGCTGCCTGGCATGCCACCTCGCGGTGGGTGAGCAGGGCGTCCTGCCACCGCGATAGCGGGGCCTTCGGCCAGGGCGGGTTCACGCGTATGGTCATTTCCCCGGTACCTCTCAGCTCCGCCAACGGTTCCTACAAGTCAGGCAGGCCCAACTCAAGGTTCGGGGCCTGCAGTCCACCGTCGACTTCGATGATCTTGCCGGTGACGTACCGGCCCGCGCCGGACGCCAGGAACACGACGGTCGCCGCGATGTCCTCGGCCTCGCCGATCCGGCCAAGGGGAGTGGCGGCCTCCATGCGGCCGCGCAGTTCGTCGTTGCCCACCACCACTTCGAGCGCGGACGTCGCCACCGAGCCGACCGAGATCGCGTTCACCCGCACCTTCGGCGCGAGATCGGCTGCCGCGAGCCGGGTGTAGTGCGCCAGCGCGGCCTTCGCCGTTCCGTACGCGGCGAAACCCCGGCCCGCCACCCGGCCCATGACCGACGAGATGTTGACGACCGACCCGCCCGTCTCCAGTAAGGACGGTGCGGCCGCGACGGTCAGCGCGTGCGCGGTGGAGACGTTGAAGCGAAAGGCTTCTTCGAGGAAGTCACCGCTGGTTTCCAGCAACGGCCGGGGATAGGTGCCGCCGACGTTGTTGACCACCAGGTCCAGCCGTCCGAACTCCGTGGCCGCGATCCGCGCCAGCTCTCCGGCGGCGGCCGGGTCGCTCAGATCGGCGGGCACCACATGAGCGCGCCTGCCGGTGGCGGCGATCAAGGCCGCCACCTCGGTGAGCTGGCTTTCGGTGCGGGACGAGATCACCACGTCGGCGCCCGCCTCGGCGAGCGCCACGGCCGTCGCCGCACCGATCCCGCGTCCGGCGCCGGTGACCACGGCGACCTGGTCGGTGAGCCGGAAACGGTCCAGGATCATGCGCGGAACGGTAACACGTTCTAGTTGTGTGGCCCAGTGCGCGAAGAGCGTCCGGAGTGACTAGAGTCGCCTCAACGTGTCTCGTGACAACCCGGAACAGGACATATACTTAGCGGAACGAACTACCGCGACCCCATCAGGAACTCTGTCGTTCCGGGCATCCAGATCGTTACCCATCGGCGGGCTTTCGCGCCCTCCGAACTGATGCCGACGTGTTTCACAGGTGTTAAAGTCGCGCTAACGAACGGGCCATCGTCGTCCCGTGCGCATTCCCCCGGCCGGCCCGTCCGACCGCTGAGCACGACGACGAAGGAGGTCCCTTCATGATCTTCTCCGCCATTCCAGGCAAACAGGGGCTTTACGACCCCGAATCCGAACAGGACTCCTGCGGTGTGGCCATGGTGGCCGACGTCCGCGGGCGACGTTCGCACGGCATCGTCACCGACGGTCTGTCCGCGCTGACGAACCTTGACCATCGCGGTGCCGCCGGCGCGGAGCCGACCAGCGGTGACGGCGCGGGCATCCTGCTGCAGCTCCCCGACGAGCTGCTGCGGGCGGAAGCGGACTTCACGCTGCCCGAGCCGGACGCCGACGGTCACCAGGCCTACGCGACCGGGATCGGTTTCCTGCCCTCGGACGGCGAGGAGCGGAAGAAGGCCATCGCCCTGATCGAGCGGATCGCCGCCGAAGAGGGCCTCGACGTCCTCGGCTGGCGCGAGGTCCCGGTCGATGCCGACCGCGCCGACATCGGCCCGACAGCGCGTTCGGTGATGCCGCATTTCGCGATGCTGTTCGTCGCCGGCGCGGAGACCGGCGGCCGGCGTCCTGCCGGGCTCGAACTGGACCGGCTGGCCTTCTGTCTCCGCAAGCGCGTCGAGAACGAGAGCGTGACCGCGGGCTGCGGCACCTACTTCCCGTCGCTGTCCTCGCGGACCATCGTCTACAAGGGAATGCTGACCCCCGAGCAGCTCCCGCTCTTCTTCACCGACCTGACCGACACCCGGCTCGCCAGCGCCATCGCGCTCGTGCACTCCCGGTTCTCCACCAACACCTTCCCGTCGTGGCCGCTGGCGCATCCGTTCCGGTTCGTCGCGCACAACGGCGAGATCAACACCATCCGGGGCAACCGCAACCGCATGCGCGCCCGTGAGGCGTTGCTCGAATCGGACCTCATCTCCGGCGATCTCACCCGGCTGTACCCGATCTGCTCGGCCGACGCGTCGGACTCCGCCTCGTTCGACGAGGTGCTGGAGCTGCTGCACCTCGGCGGGCGGTCACTGCCGCACGCGGTGCTGATGATGATCCCCGAAGCGTGGGAGAACCACGCCGGGATGGACGCACAGCGTCGTGCGTTCTACCAGTTCCACGCGAGCCTCATGGAGCCGTGGGACGGTCCGGCCTGTGTCACCTTCACCGACGGCACGCTCGTCGGCGCGGTGCTGGACCGCAACGGCCTGCGCCCCGCCCGCTGGTGGCGCACCGCCGACGACCGGGTCGTACTGGCAAGTGAGGCCGGTGTCCTCGACGTCGCCCCCGCGGACGTCGTGGCCAAGGGCCGCCTCAAGCCCGGCCGGATGTTCCTGGTGGACACCGAGGCGGGCCGGATCGTCGACGACGAAGAGGTCAAGTCGGCGCTGGCCAAGGAACTCCCGTACGAAGGCTGGCTGCACGCCGGTCTGCTCCAGATCGCCGACCTCCCGGACCGCGACCACATCGTGCAGAGCCACGATTCCGTCCTGCGGCGCCAGCTTTCCTTCGGCTACACCGAAGAAGAGCTGAAGATCCTCCTCGCGCCGATGGTGGTCAAGGGCATGGAGCCGATCGGCTCGATGGGCTCGGACACCCCGCCCGCGGTGCTGTCGCAGCGTTCGCGGCTGCTCTACGACTATTTCAAGCAGAACTTCGCGCAGGTCACCAACCCGCCGCTGGACGCGATCCGCGAAGAGCTCGTCACCTCGATGAGCCGCATCATGGGCCCCGAGCGGAACCTGCTCGCCCCCGGTCCGGCCTCCTGCCGTCACGTGCAGCTGCCGTATCCGGTGATCGACAACGACGAACTCGCCAAGCTGATCCACATCAACGACGACGGCGACCTCCCCGGATTCGCGTGCAGTGTCCTTTCCGGACTGTACGAAGTGGACGGTGGCGCCGAGGCGCTGGCGGCCGCGATCGAGCGGGTCCGGCGCGAGGCCTCCGAGGCGATCGCGGCGGGCGCGCGCACGCTCGTGCTGTCCGACCGCGACTCCGACCACCGCATGGCGCCGATCCCGTCGCTGCTGCTGGTGTCCTCGGTGCACCACCATCTGGTGCGCACCAAGGAAAGGCTCCGTGTCGCGCTGGTCGTCGAGACCGGCGACGCCCGCGAGGTCCACCACGTCGCGCTGCTGCTCGGCTACGGCGCCGCGGCGGTGAACCCGTACCTGGCCTTCGAGACGATCGAGGACATGATCTCGACCGGCGCGGTCACCGGGATCGAACCCGCCACCGCGATCCGGAACTACGTCAAGGCGCTCGTGAAGGGCGTCCTGAAGATCATGTCGAAGATGGGCATCTCCACTGTCGGCGCGTACACCGCGGCGCAGGTCTTCGAATCCTTCGGCCTCGCACAGGATCTGCTCGACGAGTACTTCACCGGGACGTCGTCGAAGCTCGGCGGCGTCGGCCTGAGCGTGCTCGCCGAAGAGGTCGCGACGCGGCACCGCCGCGCGTACCCCGACAACCCGACCGACCGGGTCCACCGCGGACTCGAGACCGGCGGCGAGTACGCGTACCGCCGCGAGGGCGAACTGCACCTGTTCACCCCCGAGACCGTCTTCCTGTTGCAGCACGCGACGAAGACCGGCCGCGAAGAGGTGTACAAGAAGTACTCCGACGAGGTGCACCGCCTGTACCGCCAGGGCGGCGCGCTGCGCGGGCTGTTCTCCTTCCGCGCGGGTACGCGCGAACCCGTCCCGCTCGACGAGGTCGAGCCGGTCGAGGCGATCTTCAAGCGCTTCAACACCGGCGCGATGTCCTACGGCTCGATTTCGGCCGAGGCACACGAAACCCTCGCCATCGCGATGAACCGCATCGGCGGCCGGTCCAACACCGGTGAGGGCGGGGAAGACCCCGAACGGCTCTACGACCCGGCGCGACGCAGCGCGATCAAGCAGGTCGCGAGCGGCCGGTTCGGCGTCACCAGCGAGTACCTCGTCAACGCCGACGACATCCAGATCAAGATGGCGCAGGGCGCGAAGCCGGGTGAGGGCGGGCAGCTGCCGCCGAACAAGGTGTACCCGTGGATCGCGCGCACCCGGCATTCCACGCCGGGTGTCGGGCTCATCTCGCCGCCGCCGCACCACGACATCTACTCGATCGAGGATCTCGCCCAGCTGATCCACGACCTCAAGAACGCCAACGAGAACGCCCGCATCCACGTGAAGCTGGTGTCCTCGCTCGGCGTCGGCACGGTCGCGGCGGGTGTGTCCAAGGCACACGCCGACGTCGTGCTGATCTCCGGCCACGACGGCGGCACCGGCGCTTCCCCGATGAACTCGCTCAAGCACGCGGGCACGCCCTGGGAGATCGGCCTCGCCGAGACGCAGCAGACGTTGCTGCTCAACGGTTTGCGCGACCGGATCACCGTCCAGGTCGACGGCGCGATGAAGACCGGCAAGGACGTCGTCATCGCCGCGCTGCTCGGCGCGGAGGAGTACGGCTTCGCGACGGCGCCGCTGATCGTCGAAGGCTGCGTGATGATGCGCGTCTGCCACCTCGACACCTGCCCGGTCGGCGTCGCGACCCAGAGCCCGGACCTGCGCAAGCGCTACACCGGACAGGCCGACCACGTCGTCAACTACTTCCGGTTCGTCGCCGAAGAGGTCCGGGAAACGTTGGCGCTGCTCGGTTTCCGCACCCTCGACGAGGCCATCGGGCACGCAGAGGTGCTGAACACCGACGAGGCGATCGAGCACTGGAAGGCCTCCGGTCTCGACCTCGCGCCGATCTTCGAGATGCCCGCCGAGACTCCCTACGGTGGGGCGAAGCGGCGCACGCGGACGCAGGACCACGGCCTGGAGCACGCGCTGGACCGGACGTTGATCCAGCTCGCCGAGGCGGCGCTGGAGGACGCGCATCCGGTCCGGCTGGAACTGCCGGTGCGGAACGTGAACCGGACAGTCGGCACGCTGCTCGGTTCCGAGATCACCCGCCGCTACGGCGGTGAGGGGCTGCCCGAGGACACGATCCACGTGCTGCTGACCGGTTCCGCCGGGCAGTCGCTCGGCGCGTTCCTGCCGCGCGGCATCACCCTCGACATGGTCGGCGACGCGAACGACTACGTCGGCAAGGGACTTTCGGGCGGGCGGATCATCGTGCGGCCGCATCCGAACGCGAAGTTCGCCGCGGAAGGCCAGACCATCGCCGGGAACACCCTCGCCTACGGGGCCACCGGCGGCGAGATGTTCCTGCGCGGCCAGGTCGGCGAACGCTTCTGCGTGCGCAACTCCGGCGCGGTGGTCGTCGCCGAGGGCGTCGGCGACCACGCCTTCGAGTACATGACCGGCGGTCAGGCCGTGGTGCTCGGCCCGACCGGGCGCAATCTCGCGGCAGGCATGTCCGGCGGCGAGGCCTACGTGCTCGACCTCGACCGCGGCCGGGTCAACGAAGAGATGGTGAACCTTCAGACGCCGTCGTCGGAGGACCTCGCCTGGCTCAAGAAGACCGTGCAGAAGCACTACGACCTCACACGTTCGGCCGTGGCCGCGTCGCTGCTCGGCGACTGGCCCCGTCGCTCGGCGGCGTTCACCAAGGTGATGCCCCGCGACTACCAGCGTGTCCTTGACGCGGCGAAGGCGGCGCGCGCCGCGGGCCGCGACGTCGACGAAGCGATCATGGAGGCCGCTCGTGGCTGATCCGACGGGTTTCCTGAAATACGAACGCGAAGAGCCGAAGAAGAAGTCCACCCAGGATCGTCTCGCCACCTGGGGCGAGGTGTACGCCGACGTCGAACCCGGTGAGCGCAACGAACAGGTGCGCGAGCAGGCTTCGCGGTGCATGGACTGCGGTATCCCGTTCTGCCATTCCGGTGGATCCGGCTGCCCGCTGGGCAACCTGATCCCGGAGTGGAACGACCTGGTGCGCCGCGGCGACTGGGCCGCGGCGAGCGACCGGCTCCACGCGACCAACAGCTTCCCCGAGTTCACGGGGAAGCTGTGCCCCGCGCCGTGCGAGGCGGGCTGCGTCCTGTCGATCTCGCCGCTGTCCGGCGGTCCGGTGTCGATCAAGCGGGTCGAGCAGACGATCGCCGACCAGTCCTGGGAAGCGGGCTACGTGCAGCCGCAGGTCTCGGCGGTGTCTTCGGGCCAGCGGGTCGCTGTCGTCGGCTCAGGTCCGGCCGGGCTGGCCGCCGCGCAGCAGCTGACCCGCGCCGGCCACGAGGTGACCGTCTACGAACGGGACGACCGGCTCGGCGGCCTGCTGCGGTACGGCATCCCCGAGTTCAAGATGGAGAAGAAGGTCCTCGACCGGCGGCTCGCGCAACTCCGCAAGGAGGGCACGAAGTTCGTCACCGGCTGCGAGGTCGGCGTCGACCTGACCGTCGAGGACCTGCGGGCCGGCTACGACGCGGTGGTGCTCGCCGTGGGCGCGCTGCGCGGCCGCGACGACACCACGACGCCCGGGCGCGAGCTGTCCGGCATCCACCTGGCGATGGAACATCTGGTCCCGGCCAACAAGTACGTCGAGGGCGACGGCCCGTCGCCGGTGGACGCCGCGGGCAAGCACGTGGTCATCATCGGCGGTGGCGACACCGGGGCCGACTCCTACGGCACCGCGACCCGCCAAGGCGCGCTTTCGGTGACCCAGCTGGACCAGTACCCGACCCCACCGTCCACAAGGGACGACGAGCGGTCACCATGGCCGACCTGGCCCTACATCCTGCGCACCTACCCGGCGCACGAGGAGGCGGGCGAGCGCAAGTTCGCCGTCGCGGTCACCCGGTTCGTCGGTGACGACGAGGGCAACGTGCGCGCCGTCGAGCTCCGGCAGGTTCGCGTGGTCAAGGACCCGGAGACCGGCAAGCGCATGGTGACCCCGGTCAACGACGAGGTCGAGGAACTGCCCGCCGACCTCGTGCTGCTCGCGATCGGGTTCGAGGGTGTCGAGCACATGCCGCTGCTGGACGGGCTCGGGCTCTCCCTGACCGGACGCGGCACGCTTTCGTGCGGCTCGGACTGGCAGACCTCCTCGCCCGGCGTGTTCGTCTGCGGCGACGCGCACCGCGGTGCCTCGCTGGTGGTGTGGGCGATCGCCGAGGGCCGTTCGGTGGCGAGCGCGGTGGACGCCTACCTCACCGGTGCTTCGGACCTGCCCGCTCCCGTGCACCCGACGGCCTTGCCGCTGGCGGTCGTTTAAGCCCCGTAGAGATGTCATGAGGGGTCCCCATAGGACGTTTTTCGTCCCATGGGGACCCCTCATGACACTCCGCGGAGGATGACGAACGGCAGGGGCCGCTCCTGCCCCGGGTGGAGGTCCGGGATCAGGCCGAGGACCGATGCGGTAGGGCCGCCGGTCGCGCCAGGCTTTCCCTCATGAGAAAAACGTTGGCGATACTGGCTTTCCTGCCATTGACCGCGGCGCTTCCGGCGACAGCCGAAGCGGCTCCGGCGCTGAAGTGGACGTCACCCTGTCCGGACTACGGCATGACACCCTCGCCGACCGAAGGCCTCGAATGCGCGAAACTCGAGGTGCCGTTGGATTACGCCGATCCCGGCGGGCGAAAGATCGAACTCACCGTTTCCCGGAAGGCGAGCACCTCCCCGAAGCGCCGGGGGGTCCTGCTGATGAACCCCGGCGGCCCCGGGAGTCCCGGCTTGGCGATGCCCGCGCAACTCGCGCAGCGCCAGGGGAACAGCGGCCTGCTCGAGAGTTACGACGTCATCGGGTTCGACCCGCGCGGCACCACTTACAGCACGCCGGTGACCTGCGACCTGACCGAGGACGAGCGGTTCATCCTCACCGGCCCGTACGCGGACGGCCCGGACGACGTCGTCGAGAAGGCGGCGAAATCCCGGGTGGTGGCGCGGAAATGCGCCGAGGCGAAGACCGCGGATCTCCTGCCGCACATGACCACCGCGAATACCGCGCGCGACATGGACCGGATCCGCGAGGCGCTGGGGGAACGGAAGATCTCCTACTACGGCGTCTCGTACGGCAGCTATCTCGGCGCTTCCTACGCGTCGATGTTCCCGGCGAAGACGGACCGGATCGTGCTGGACAGCCTCTTGGGGCCCGACGGGCTGGGTGTCCGGGCGCACCAGCGTTTCGCGGACGGCTTCGACGACCGGTTCGGTGATTTCGCGGCCTGGGCGGCGGCGCGGGACGACGTCTACCACCTCGGGCGGACCCCTGCCGACGTGAAGGCGAAGTTCCTCGAACTGGCCGGGAAACGACCGGGAATCCGGACCGACACCTGGGGAGCGCTGTACGACGACGCGAACTTCCCCGGCCTCGCCGCGCAATGGGCGGCTTCGCCCGCGTCGGTGAAAGGCGGGCCGCTCGACGGCGACAACCACGCCGCGCTCCAGCTCCAGGTGCTGTGCAACGACACGGACTGGCCGGAAAGCGTTCGCTACTACCAAAAGGCTGTCGAACGCGCCCGCGTGACGCATCCGATGTTCGGCCCCGCCGCCGCGAACATCACCCCTTGCGCCTTCTGGCCGGTGGAACGCCGCGAACGCCCGGTGCGGATCACCGACCGCGGCCCGTCGAACATCCTGCTGGTGCAGAACCTCCGCGATCCCGCGACGCCGCTTTCCGGCGCTCGCGAACTGCGTTCGGCGCTGGGTGGGCGGGCCAAGTTCGTCACGGTCGACGCCGGCGGGCACGGCGTCTTCACCAAGGAGAACGCCTGCGGCAACGACTTCGTCGTGCGCTATCTGCGGGACGGCGTCCTCCCAGCGGGCGATTCCCACTGCCCGGCTCATCTGCCGAAGTAGATGACGATGATCGCCAGCCAGTAACCGAGGCCGCCGACCAGGATGCCCAGCAGCACTCCGGCGGCGGCTTCGGGGTAGGTGCGTTCACGCCGGGCGACGAGCGACCAGCACACCCCGGCGACCAAGAGCCAGCCGAGGTGCATCAGCCCGCCGAACGTGAACGTCAGCACGACGATCGCGCCGGACACGGTCGCGGTCTGCGGCGCGATCTCGAAGTCGAGGGCCTTGAAGACCGACCACACCGCGAGTGTCAGGAGCGCCGCGACGGCCAAAGCGGTCAGTGGTCCCCAGCCGGCGGGCCAGGGAGCTCCCCAGGTGATCGCGATCGGCAGCAGGGGAATCCAGATCCAGAGCGCGAGAACGTTCGTGCCGAGCCGGGCGAAACTCTTCACACCGGAAAGCTACCGGGCAGGTCACGGCCCGGTCATCGTGTTCGGCCGAACGGCCCATACGCCACCACGGATGCGGCCGAACGGCCGCTTGTACGCCCGGTAGCAGGACAAATACTTTCGAAATGTCGTGCAAGTCATACGGCAATTCACCGGTGGCGAAAGGCGGTACGCCATGAAGAGGACGGCTTTCCGGACGGGGATCCTGGCAGCGCTCACGGGGCTGGCGGTGACGGCGCTGACCGCGGTCGCGAGTCCAGCACAGGCCGCGCCCGCCCACCATCAGGCGGCGGCCGACGCGCAGGCCGTCGCCGCCTACTGGACGCCGGAGCGGATGCGGTCGGCGGTGCCGATCGACCAGCTGGTCACCGCGCCCGCCTTCACGCCGAAGGACGTCGCCAAGGGCACGAGCACGATCATCCAGAGCATTCCCAACGGCGGCGGCGCGTGGTCGGGTGCGGGCAAGGTCGTGCAGACCGCCGGTCGCGTGTTCTTCACCATGGGCGGGCGGAACGCGTCGTGCTCCGGTGACGCGGTGACGAGTACGAACGGCAGCGTCGTGATCACGGCCGGGCACTGCGTGAAGTATCAAGGCGCCTGGCACACGAACTGGACCTTCGCTCCGGGCTACGACAACGGCAACACGCCCTACGGCACCTGGGCCGCGAAGAGCACGCTGACCACTCCGCAGTGGGAAGCGAGCGAGGACATGAACTACGACGTCGGCGCGGCCGTGGTGAACCCGCTCAACGGGCAGAAGCTGACCGACGTCGTCGGCGCGCAGGGGATCGCGTTCAACCAGGCGCGCAACCAGTCGATGTACACGTTCGGGTATCCGGCGGCGGCGCCGTACGACGGCACGAAACTGATCTATTGCAGCGGGAGCACGTTCACCGACTTCCTGCTCACCAAGGACCACGGGATGAACTGCAACATGACCGGTGGTTCGAGCGGTGGCCCGTGGTTCCTCAACTTCAGCGAGGCGACCGGCGCGGGCGTCCAGGCCTCGGTGAACAGCTTCGGCTACAACTTCCTGCCGGGTTACATGTTCGGCCCGTACTTCGGCGCGGACGCGCAGAACCTCTACAACAAGGCGCAGGCCGCCTGATCTCCTCCGCCGCCCGTCCACCTTTTGGGACTTTCGTCCCGGTGGGCGGGCGGCTTTCGGCCGGGCATATCCTGGTGCCCGTGAACTGGACAGTGGACGTTCCCGTCGACACGCTCCCCGAACTGCCCCCTCTGCCTCCCGGGCTGCGCGAGCGGCTCGACGACGCGCTTTCCCGGCCGGCCGCGCAGCAGCCCGAGTGGCCGGACGCGGAGCTGACGAAACGCGTCCGCGGCGTGCTGGAAAGCGTGCCGCCGATCACCGTCCCCGCCGAGATCGACCGGCTCTCCGACAGGCTCGCCATGGTCGCCCGCGGCGAGGCGTTCCTGCTGCAGGGCGGTGACTGCGCGGAGACGTTCGAGTCGAACACCGAACCGCACATCCGCGCCAACCTGCGCACCCTGCTGCAAATGGCCGTCGTCCTCACCTACGGCGCGAGCCTGCCGGTGGTGAAGGTCGGCCGGATCGCGGGCCAGTACGCGAAGCCGCGTTCGGCGTCCACCGACGCGCTCGGCCTGCCGGTGTACCGCGGCGACATCATCAACTCACTCGTCGCCAAGCCCGAACTCCGCGTGCCCGACCCCGGCCGGATGATCCGCGCCTACGCCAACGCGGGCGCCGCGATGAACCTCGTCCGCGCGCTCACCGGCGCCGGCATGGCCGACCTGCACCAGGTGCACGACTGGAACAAGGACTTCGTGAAGTCCTCGCCCGCCAGCGAGCGCTACGAGGCACTGGCCGCGGAGATCGACCGCGGCCTGCGGTTCATGTCGGCCTGCGGCGTCACCGACACCTCGCTCCAGTCCACCGAGATCTTCGCCAGCCACGAGGCGCTCCTGCTGGACTACGAGCGCTCCATGCTGCGGATGGACCGCGCGGACGCGGCGAACCCCAAGCTGTACAACCTGTCCTCGCACTTCCTGTGGGTGGGCGAGCGGACCCGGCAGCTCGACGGCGCGCACATCGCCTTCGCCGAACTGCTGGCCAACCCGATCGGTCTCAAGATCGGCCCGACGACCACGCCCGAACAGGCCGTCGAGTACGTGCGGCGGCTCGACCCGCGCAACGAGCCAGGCCGCCTGACGCTGATCGCCCGGATGGGCAACGGCAAGGTCCGCGAGGTCCTGCCCGCGATCGTCGAGAAGGTCGAGGCGTCCGGGCACAAGGTCATCTGGCAGTGCGACCCGATGCACGGCAACACCCACGAGGCGTCGACCGGGTACAAGACCCGGCACTTCGACCGGATCGTGGACGAGGTCCAGGGCTTCTTCGAGGTGCACCGCAAGCTCGGTACCTACCCGGGCGGTATCCACGTCGAGCTCACCGGCGAGGACGTCACCGAATGCCTCGGCGGCGCGCAGGAGATCTCGGACCTGGATCTTTCGGGCCGGTACGAGACCGCTTGCGACCCGCGCCTGAACACGCAGCAGTCGCTGGAACTGGCGTTCCTGGTCGCGGAGATGCTGCGCGGCTGATCCTGGTTTCCCTACGTGCGATGAAGGGGCCTTTCATAGCAAATTTTGCTATGAAAGGCCCCTTCATCGCACTCGGGCAAGTCTTCGCCGGCTTCGCAACGCTGGGCGCCGCCGGACAGTGCTGGGTCGGGGTGGTCGTGAGTGGTAAGTGGTGTTCTAACGTCACTTACCACTCACGACCACCCCGACTGCCGCCGCGCGACGAAGGG
Source organism: Amycolatopsis thailandensis (assembly GCF_002234405.1). GTDB lineage: Bacteria > Actinomycetota > Actinomycetes > Mycobacteriales > Pseudonocardiaceae > Amycolatopsis > Amycolatopsis thailandensis. The sequence continues at coordinate 13,577 of NZ_NMQT01000036.1, forward strand.
GTCTTTCATGTCGCGCGCTAAGCGGTGTCCAGCAACCTCGCGGCCGACTTGAGCACGCCGTCCCGCAGCGAGCCCACGTCCGAAACCGCCGCCCCGTTCGCCTGAAGTCCGATGTGGACGGAGTCGCGGTAGGTCGCCACCGCGATGCCGATCGCCTGCCGCGGCGCCAGCGGCACGAACGGGTACACGCCTTCGATCTTCGTCCCGTCGAGGCTGAGCCGGTTGGGCGGCACCGGCACCGTGGTCACCACGAGGTCGAACAGCAGCGGCGCGGCCAGCCCGGCCGCCTTGCTGCCGAGCCGGTGCAGCATCGGCGGCATCCGGTCGGCGAGCAGCGGGAACGCGCCGGCGCCCCGGCCGGGGCCCGCGGCCTTGTTCCGGCTCATCTCGCGCTGGACGGCGAGCAGCCGCTCCACCGGATCGTCGAGGCCGACCGGCAGGTCACAGAGATAACCGGACAGCTTGTTGCCGCCGAGCTGCTCGGCGGCCCGCCCGCGCACGCTGACCGGGATGAGCGCCCGCAGCGTCCGGTCGTCGGCGCGCTGGCCGCGGTTGATCATCCATTCGCGCAGCGCGCCGCTGAGTACCGCCAGCACGACATCGTTGGCGGTCCCGCCGTGCGCCCGGCGGATCCGCCGGATCTCGGCGGTGTCCAGCCGCACGAAGCCGAGCCGTCGTTCGGTCGACGGCGGCGCGCTGATCGGGGACAGCGGCGACCGGGTCGCGCGGACGACGGACGAGGCGATCCCGGCGGATTTCCCGGCCTGGGCCAGGGTGGTGCCGAGGGCGTCCTTGACAGCGTCCACAGGGGAGCGTGGGGCTGGCGGTTCGGCGCCGCTGCGCGTGCGCTTCGTCGCCCGCGGGAGCCCGTCGAGCAGGCCCACGGCGACGGCGTACGCGCCCGCCCCGTCGGTGAGCGCGTGGTGCAGTTTCAGCAGCAACGCGAATTCGCCGTCCGGCAGGCCGGTGACGAGATGCAAGTCCCACAAGGGTTTTCCGGTGTCGAGCGGCCGTCCCATCCATCGCGACGCGTAGGCGGAGAGTGGGTCCGGTTCGTACAGGGAACTCAGGTGGTGATGTGAAATATGTTCACTGGCAACGAAATCCGGGTCCTCGGCCCAGATGGCGGAGCCGGGCGGGAACAGCGCGGTGCGAGGGCGCTGACGCAGCTTCGGGAGCACCGCGGCCCGTTCTGCGAGCAGCGCGGTCAGCTTGCGCGCGTGCACCTGCCCGTGCGGACGGAAGGTGACCACCGCGCCCATGTGCATGGGCGTCGTTTCGCTTTCCATGCAAAGGAAAGCGACATCGAGTGCGCTCAGCTGCAGGCCTGACATCATCTGCCTTTCCTTGACGCTCCGGCTAGGGGCACAACTGCACCAGCCTGACATGACGGGCGGGTGGTCGTCATGTTTCCGGGGCGCTAACTACCGCTGGTTTCACTCGAACGATGGGATCACGTTCGGACATGGACCACGGCTGTGCGGCAGATGGTGGACAAGGTGCCCGGCGGTATCTCGATGGCGGATCATCGGAGGAAACCGGCAGACTGCACGACCATGACCGAAGAACCCAAGCGTCCCGAACCGCCGCTCACCGGCGACGAGCGCACCCAGCTGAACGGCTTTCTCGACTTCCTTCGCGCCACAGTCGTGTGGAAGTGCTCCGGCCTCACCGACGAGCAGGCCCGGCGGCCGCTCGTGCCCAGCGAGCTGACCACCGTCGCCGGTCTGCTCGGGCATCTGACCCTGGTCGAGCAGTACTGGTTCAACGTGGTGCTCAACGGGCAGGAGGACCTCTGGAAGGAGGCCCTCGAAGCCGACCCCGACGCCGAGTTCCGGGTCGCCATGCAGACCCCGATCGAGCAGCTGATCGCCGCCTACGAGGCCGAGTGCGAGCGGAGCCGCAAGGTCGTCGCGGGGATGGGCCTGGACGACAAGGTCCCCTTCCGCGGGGATCGCGAGGTCAACGTCCGGTTCGTGGTCGCGCACATGGTCGAGGAGACCGGCAGGCACGCCGGCCACCTCGACCTGTTGCGGGAAATGCTCGACGGTCTCACCGGGGAGTGAGCCGGCGAGGGGGCAGCGGGAAGAACCCGCTGGTCCGCTCGACGTACGTCGCGTATCCCGGCCGGGACCGCTGCAAACCCTTCTCCAGCAAAGGTTTTCCGGTTCCCTTGGCCAGCGTGTACGTCATCGCGATCGGCGACAGGATCGTCGCCGCCCCCACCCAGCTCGAACACGCCAGCAGGTACAGGCCCCACCACACGCACGCGTCCCCGAAGTAGTTGGGATGCCGGGTGTAGCGCCACAGCCCGCTGTCGAGGACCTTGCCGTTGTTGTCCGGATCGGCCTTGAAGCGGCGCAGCTGGTCGTCGCCGATCGTCTCGAACCCGAAGCCGACCAGCCACACCGCGACGCCGAGCCAGGCCGTCACCCCGAAGGAGTCGCCGTACATCGCGAACTGGACCGGCAGCGAGACGAACCAGAGCACCACCGCCTGGACCAGGTAGACCCGGACGAACAGCTTGAGCGCCGGATTCGGGCCGGCGCTCTCCGCCATCCGCACGTAGCGCGGGTCTTCGGGCAGCTTGTGGTTGCGCAGGTGGAGGTGGACGCCGAGGCGCACACCCCAGACCGCGGTCAGCAGCGCGGTGACCACGCGCAGCGCCGCCGACCCGTCCCCGAGCGGGGCCGCGACCACCGCGACGAGCGCGAAGCCAGGCCCCCAGAGCGTGTCGACGGTGTCGTACCGCTTGCGCCACCGGGCGATGCCGAAGGTGACGACGAAAGCCACGAGCGTCGCGCCCGCCGTGACCGCGAGGGTCCCTCCGAGCGGCATCAGGACCACTCCCGGGTGGCGGGCAGGGCGCTCAAGCCCGAGTCGGACGAGCGGACCGCGAGGATCTGGTCGACACCCATCCGGTTCTCCTCGAACGCGAGCGCGCCGCCGACCAGGTAGAGCCGCCAGACCCGGGCGCCGGACTCACCGATCAGCGCCACGACGTCGTCCCAGTTGCTTTCGAGCGTTTTCTCCCACGCCCGGACCGTACGCACGTAATGCTCACGCAGCGCGTGGACGTCGCGGATCTCGAAACCGGCGGTCTCCAGATGCCCGAGCGTGCGGCTCAGCGGCCGCATCGTCATGTCGGGGGCGATGTAGCGCTCGATGAACGCGCCGCCGCCCGGCGCCACCGCGCCGCGGGACATCTGCTGGAGCACCAGCCGTCCGGTGGGCTTGAGCATCCGGTAGAGCGTCCGTGTGTACTCGGGGTAGTTCTCCTCGCCGACGTGCTCGCCCATCTCGATGGAGGCGACGGCGTCGAACGGCTCGTCGGTCAGCTCGCGGTAGTCCTGCCTGCGGACCTCGACGCGATCCTCCAGATCGTGCTGGGCGAGACGGCCGCGGATGTGCTGCAGCTGTTCCGCCGACAGGGTGATGCCGACGGCCTGGACCCCGTGGTGCTTCGCCGCGTGCACCAGGAGCGATCCCCAGCCGCAGCCGACGTCGAGCAGTCGCATCCCCGGTCGGAGCCCGAGCTTGCGGCAGATGAGTTCGAGTTTGTCCCACTGGGCTTGTTCGAGGTCGTAACCGTCCTCGTCGGACGTCCAGTACGCCGACGAATAGGCCATCGATTCGTCCATCAGCAGCTGGTAGAAGGCGTTGCTGAGGTCGTAGTGGTGCGCGATGGCGGACTTGTCGCGAAGCAGGGTGTGCAGCTTCCCGGACAGCCGGGCCTCCTCGGCGGGCGGTTTGGGCGGCGGCCCGACGACGCCGAGGCCCACCGCGATCCGCAGCGCCTCGGCCCACTCGCGCGGGCCGAGCTTCGCGCCGCGCGCGGCACCCGACCGGCTCAGCGCCCAGATCCGGCGGAATCCCTCGGCGAGGTCGCCCTCGACGTCGAGATCGCCCGAGACGTACGCCCTGGCCAGGCCCAATTCCCCGGGCGCGTAGAGGAGACGGCGCAGGGCACGGCGGTTGCGGAGCACCACGGTCGGGGCATCCGGGGGACCGGCGCGTACGCCGTCCCAGGTACGGAGACCGACCGGCAGGGAGCCGCCGAGGAGCCGCTCGACGAACGGCACTAGGCGAGACGCGGGACTGTTCGGCATAGTCGTCATTCGGCCCCGGACAGGAAAAGGATGGGTCGTGTGATGCCCCGGTTCACCCGGTCCAATCCGGTCCGGCCCCTGTTCCGAATCCCGTTCGTGCACACCAAGGGTCTACGCATCGGAGTCATCGGCAGCGGCGTGGCCGGCCTCACGGCCGCCTACCTGCTGCAACGCCGCTACGAAGTGCTGTTGTTCGAAGCCGACGACAGGCTGGGCGGGCACGCGCACACCCACGACGTCCCGAGCGCGCACGGCGGCACCGTCGGCGTCGACTCCGGGTTCATCGTGCACAACAAGCGCACCTACCCGAATCTGCTCCGCCTGTTCGGCGAGCTCGGCGTCACCACCCGCGACACCGAGATGTCCATGAGCATCCGCTGCGACGGCTGCGGCCTCCAGTACGCCGGGGCCAAGGGACTGAAAGGCCTGTTCGCGCAGCCTCGCAACGTCACCCGCGGGCGCTACCTGCGGATGCTCGCCGACGTCAAGCGCTTCCACCGGCACGCGAAGCGCGTCCTCGAATCGCCCGAGGCAGGCGACGTCACGCTCGGCGCGTTCCTCGCGATCGGCGGCTACACGAAGTACTTCGTCGACCACTTCATGCTCCCGGTGGTTTCGACCGTCTGGTCGGCCGACCGCACCGACACGCTCCAGTACCCCGCGCGCTACCTGTTCGAGTTCCTGCGCAACCACGGGATGCTGTCGGTCGGCGGGTCGCCGAGCTGGCGCACCGTCGTCGGCGGCTCCCGCGAGTACGTCGACCTCGCCGCCAAGCAGCTGACAGCCGTGCACCTGTCGACACCGGTCCGCTCGGTCAAGCGGACCGGGCAGGGGATCGAGGTCCGCGACGACGCCGACACCCGGCATCGCCTCGACAAGGTCGTCCTGGCCACGCACGCCGACCAGGCGCTCGACCTGCTCGCGGCGCCGACCGACGCCGAACGCGAAGTCCTCGGCTCGTTCCGGTACTCCAGCAACGAGGCGTGGCTGCACACCGACACCGGCGTGCTCCCGACGGCGGAGTCCGCGCGGGCGGGCTGGAACTACGCCACTCCTGCCTGCGGCGCGAACGCGGGCGCGGTCCAGGTCTCCTACGACATGAACCGCCTGATGCGGCTCGACGAGCCGACCGGCTACGTCGTCACGCTCAACCCCGGCACCGCCCCCGACGACGGTTCGGTGCTGGCCAGGATGACCTACGAACACCCCGTCTACACGCCCGGTTCCGTGGCCGCCCAGCGCCGTCTGCCCGAACTCAACGACGGCACGGTCGCCTTCGCCGGCGCGTATCACGGCTGGGGGTTCCACGAGGACGGTTGCGCGTCCGGTGTCCGCGCGGCCGAGAGCTTCGGAGTGCGATGGTGACCCCCATGGCCGTTCTCTACGACTCGACGGTGGCGCACGTCCGGCGCAACGACCCGCCGATCTCGTTCGCCCACCGCGTCTATCTGTGGTTCGTCGACCTCGACAGGCTGCCGAAGCTGCCGTGGTGGCTTCGCCCCTTCGCTCGCTTCGACCCGCGGGATCACTTCGCACCCGAGGACACCTCCAGCATCCGGTCCAAAGTGGACCACTGGCTCGCCGATCGAGACGTCGATCTCCAGGGCGGCCGGGTGCTGATGCTCGCCGGCGCGCGGGTGCTCGGGCACAACTTCAACCCGATCACCCTCTACTGGTGCCATCGGCCGGACGGCGGACTCGAATGCGTCGTCGCCGAGGTCCACAACACCTACCGGGGAAGGCACGCGTACCTCCTACGCCCTGACGCGGCCGGGAACGCTTTCGCGGACAAGGAGTTCTACGTGTCGCCGTTCCAGTCGATGGACGGCGAGTACCGGATGGAGGTGCCGATGCCGGAGTCGCTGCTCTCGGTCAAGATCGCCCTCCGCCAGGGGGAGAAGACACCGCTGACCGCGTCGTTGCGCGGCGTGCGGCGGCCCGCCACCACCCGATGGCTGGTGCACCTGCTGATCACCCGTCCGCTCATGCCGCACCGGGTCTCCGCGCTGATCCGGCGGCATGGGGTCAAACTGTGGGTCAAGAAGGCGCCGATGACCCCGCGGACGCCGCAGACGGCCGGAGGCAGACTTGATGGATGAATCGGCACGTCCCCGCCGGATGGAGCCCGTTCCCGCACCCGACGGCGAGCAGGCGGGTCCGACGGCCGAGGACCTGCTCGTCCGGGTCGCCAAGGGGGACGAGCGGGCCTTCGACGCCTTGTACGACCAGCTCGCCGGACCGATCTTCGGCCTGGTCCGGCGCATCCTTCGTGACGCCGCGCAGTCCGAAGAGGTCACCCAGGAGGTCATGGTGGAGCTGTGGCGCACGGCCACTCGCTACTCCCCGGAGCGGGGGAGCGCGCTGAACTGGGCCATGACGCTCGCGCACCGTCGCGCCGTCGACCGCGTCCGCTCGGCCCGCGCCAGTTCGGAACGCGAGGTCAAGGCGACCTTCGAGGCCGCCCGCGCCCGGCCCTTCGACGAGGTGTCGGAGGCCGTCGCGGCCCGCTGGGAACGTTCGCAGGTGCGCCGCTGCCTGACCAGTCTCACCGAGCTGCAGCGGGAATCCGTGCTGCTCGCCTACTACCAGGGCTACACCTATCGCGAGGTCTCGGAAGTGCTCCAGACCCCGCACGGAACCATCAAGACCCGCCTCCGGGACGGCCTGATCCGGCTCCGGGACTGTTTGGGGGTGACGGCATGACCATGCCCGAAATGCACACGCTCACCGGTGCTTACGCGGTCGACGCGTTGTCAGATATAGAGCGTGCGCAGTTCCAGCGGCACCTCGGGGAATGCGCCTCGTGCGCCCAAGAGGTCCTCGAACTCCAGATGACCGCGACCCGGCTCGGGGCCGCGCTGGCCGAAGACCCGCCGCCGGAGCTCAAGCGCCGGGTGCTCGCGGAAACCATGGCGACCAGGCAGCTGCCACCGAAAACGCGGTCCGGAAGCGGGGAACGTGTCAAGGACCGGCGCCGGGCCCCGCGCTGGGCGATCGCCGCGGTCGCTGCGGCGGTCGTCGGGCTGGCGGGCACCGCCGTGTTCGGCGGCATCGCCTACGACAACCACACCCAGCTGACCGCCGCGCGGGAACGGGCCGCGCAGGCCGCGGACCTGTACGCCCCGGTCGCCGAGGTCCTCGCGGCCGCCGATCTCCGGACCGGGCACGCCGAGACCTCGGCCGGTGGCGGCGGCACCGTGATGATGTCGCGCGCGAAGGACCGGCTCGTCTTCATGGCGGCGCAGCTGCCGAAGAACGATCCAGGCCGGACCTACCAGGCGTGGCTGATGTACCCGGGCACCGCGCCGAAGCCCGCCGGGCTCATTTCCGGTGGTCAGGACGGTGCGCTGCTGGTCGCCGAGGGGCTCGGCGGGGCCGAGAAGTTCGCGCTCAGCGTCGAACAGGCGGGCGGATCACCGACCGGATCGCCGTCGAAGGACGTCGTCATGGTCATGTCCATGCCGACCTGATCTTTGCTTTTACCAGGCCGCCGTTCGCCGCTGCGACCGGGTCGCGCTCTTGCGCCCGGGAACATGTTGTGGCAAAACACCTTTGCGACACACGGCGTGGCTACTGGATTCGAGCCTGCCTGGTGCATACCGTCCTGCTTCAACGTCGGCAGTTGACATAACTCTCGATCTGAACTTCAGCTCGAGGGTTCGGCACAGGCTCAGCGACCGGCGGGCAGCACGGGCACACACGATCAGGAAGGCGGCCCCGATGACGCCCCCGCACAACTACCTTGCGGTGATCAAGGTCGTCGGTATCGGCGGCGGCGGAGTGAACGCCGTCAACCGCATGATCGAGGTCGGCCTCAAGGGCGTCGAGTTCATCGCGGTGAACACCGACGCTCAGGCACTGCTCATGTCCGACGCCGACGTCAAGCTCGACATCGGCCGGGAACTGACCCGCGGCCTCGGTGCCGGCGCCGCCCCCGAGGTGGGGCAGAAGGCCGCCGAGGACCACCGCGAAGAGATCGAAGAGGTCATCAAGGGCGCCGACATGGTGTTCGTGACCGCGGGTGAGGGTGGTGGCACCGGCACCGGTGGCGCGCCCGTCGTCGCCCAGATCGCGCGGAAGCTCGGCGCGCTGACCATCGGCGTCGTCACCCGCCCGTTCACCTTCGAGGGCAAGCGCCGCAGCAAGCAGGCCGAAGAAGGCATCCAGCAGCTGCGCAACGAGTGCGACACCCTCATCGTCATCCCGAACGACCGGCTGCTGCAGCTGGGCGACATCGGCGTCTCGCTGATGGACGCGTTCCGCTCGGCCGACGAGGTGCTGCTTTCGGGTGTCCAGGGCATCACCGACCTGATCACCACGCCGGGTCTGATCAACCTGGACTTCGCCGACGTCAAGAGCGTCATGTCCGGCGCGGGCTCCGCGCTGATGGGCATCGGCTCGGCGCGCGGCGAGGGCCGGGCGATCCAGGCGGCGGAGAAGGCGATCAACTCGCCGCTGCTCGAAGCGTCGATGGACGGGGCGCACGGCGCGCTGCTGTCGATCGCGGGCGGATCGGACCTCGGCCTGTTCGAGATCAACGAGGCCGCGTCGCTGGTGCAGGAATCCGCGCACCCCGACGCCAACATCATCTTCGGGACGATCATCGACGATTCGCTCGGCGACGAGGTCCGGGTCACCGTGATCGCGGCCGGTTTCGACGCGGGCACCCCGACCCACAAGAAGCTCGACCCGTCGACCTTCGGCTCCCGGGCGAACTCGACCGCGTCCGCGCAGGCGGGCCAGGTCAACGGAGGCGGGGCGACGCCGGTGCAGAGCCCGCCTTCGGGTGCCACGCCGGTCCCGTCGACCGGGTCCAACGGCTACCCGGTCGCGCCGCCGCGCCCGCACTCGTCGATGCCGCCCGCCCGCACCGAGGGCAACGGCTCGCTGAGCGGAGGGCTTCCGCAGCCCGGCGGCGGTTCGCGCGGGTACTCGCCGATCGGGTCGAACTCGACCCACGGCAGCCTGCCCGGCCGCGCCACCCCGGTGCACGACGACCCGTCGGACGACGAGGTCGACGTTCCCCCGTTCATGCGGCGGTAGCTCGCCAGTACGTTCCGTGAAGGCCTCCTTGACTACAGTCGAGGGGGCCTTCACTCAGGTCTAGGAGGATTTCGTGCGGGTACGGCGGGTTGTCACGACAAGGGCGGGCGGGGCTTCCCGGCCGCCTTACGACACCTTCAACCTCGGCGATCACGTCGGTGACGACGCGGGTGACGTCTACGCCAACCGCAAACGTCTCGCCACCGAACTCGGTCTCACCGAGGACAGGCTGGCGTGGATGGAGCAGGTCCACGGCCGGACCGCCACCGTCGTCGACGGCTCGGAGACCTCCGCCGCCGAAGCGACCGACGCGCTCGTGACCGCCCAGACGGGTCTCGCGCTCGTGGTGCTCGTCGCCGACTGCGTGCCCCTGATGCTGGCCGACGCCGAAGCCGGTGTCGTCGCCGCCGTCCACGCGGGCCGCGTCGGCGCCAGGGTCGGCGTCGTTCCCGCCGCGATCGAGGCGATGCGTTCGCTCGGTGCCGAACCGGCCCGGACCGAAGCGCTGCTCGGGCCCGCGATCTGCGGCGACTGCTACGAAGTCCCCGCCGACATGGCCGCCGACGTCGAAAAGCACGTGCCCGGCAGTGCCTGCAAAACCCGCAAGGGGACGCCCGGTCTCGACCTGCGCGCCGGCCTCTGGCGGCAACTGGCCGATCTCGGCGTCGGCAAGATCGGCGTCGATCCCCGCTGTACCAACGAAGACAAGACCCTGTTCAGCTTCCGCCGCGACGGTACGACCGGCCGGATCGCGGGGATCACCTGGCTGGACGCGTCGTGAGTGACACCCGTAAGGGGGAACTCGCCGCTTCCCTCGCCGAAGTGGAAGAGCGGATCGGCGCCGCGTGCAAGGCGGCAGGCCGGGCGCGCGACGAGGTCAAACTGCTCGCGGTCACCAAGACCTTCCCGGCGCTCGACGCCGCGCTGCTCGCCGACCTCGGCGCGCTCGACCTCGCCGAGAACCGTGATCAGGAGGCGGGGGCGAAGGCCGAAGAGGTCGCCGGGTTGCGTCCCGACGCCTCCATTCGCTGGCACATGGTCGGCAGTCTCCAGCGGAACAAGGCCAAATCGGTCGTGCGCTGGGCCGACGAGATCCAGTCCGTCGACTCCGAGCGCCTGGCCGACGCGCTCGCGAAAGCCACCAGGTCGGCGCTCGATTCCGGGCAACGCGATCACCCGTTGGACGTCCTCATTCAAGTAAGTCTCGATGACGATCCGAAACGCGGGGGCACTCGGGTGAGCGAAATAAGCCAGTTGGCGGAGCGGATAGCCCATGTGGGTGATATTCGTCTCCGGGGGCTTATGGCGGTGGCTCCGCTGGGTACTGATCCCGCAGAGGCGTTCGAGAAGCTCGCTCGTGCGTCGGAGCGTCTACGGGAAGAACACCCAAATGCCCGTGAGATCTCCGCCGGAATGAGCAATGATCTCGAGCAGGCGATCGCGCACGGCTCAACCTGTGTGCGTGTCGGAACCGCGTTGCTCGGTGGACGCGGTTTAGCCTCGCCCTAGGGAATACCGTCTCGTCGTTACGGGGAGTGGCGGCGAGGGCGGGGGAGCACGGTGCGGGACGCGGCTAAGGCTAGGGAGAGGCATGAGCGCGCTGCAGAAGCTGAAGGCCTACTTCGGGATGGTGCCCGCGGACGAAGACGGCTACGACGTCGAGGACGACTACCGGCGAGGGTACGCGCCGAAGGAATATGCCGAAGACGAGTACGACTACGACGATGAGCCACCGGCCCGGTCGCGGGGTGGACGTTACCGGGACGTCGACGACACTTACGACGAGCCCGCGCCCCGGCCTCGGTCACGCTCCGTGGCCAGTCCGGAGCCTGCCGTCCACGGCGCGCTGGCGATCGATCGCCAGCCGGAACCGGTCGCACGCCTGCGTCCGGTCACCGAGCCGGTCCGTGCCGCGGTGCGTGACCCGTTGAGCCGGATCACGACGCTGCACCCGACGAGCTACGCCGAGGCGCGCGCGATCGGGGAACACTACCGGGAAGGCATCCCGGTGATCATGAACCTCACGGAGATGGAGAACGCGGACGCGAAGCGTCTCGTCGACTTCGCCGCGGGGCTCGCTTTCGCGTTGCGCGGCTCGATGGACAAGGTCACCAACAAGGTGTTCCTTCTCTCACCGCCCGATGTGGACGTCACCGCGGAGGACCGTCGGCGGATTGCCGAAGGCGGATTATTCCTGCGCGGCTGATCACCCGGTGACCGCTGAGCGCAGCCGGATGTGATTTTGTCGACTCATCGGCATCCGAGGCCCGTCAACTGCGTCTTTTGACGCGGGGCATGGCAGAGTGGTTACGTGAATGCTGTGTTGCTGGTCGTCTGGTACGTGCTGTTCGCCTTCTGGCTCCTGCTGACGGCACGGATCGTCGTCGAACTCGTGCGTGCTTTCGCTCGCGAGTGGCGTCCTGCCGGAGGGGTTGCGGTAACGCTCGAGACCATCTACACAGTGACCGACCCACCGGTTCGTCTGTTCAGACGAATCATCCCGACCGTACGAATCGGCGGCGTCGGACTGGACTTATCGATTATGGTGCTGCTGTTGGTTGTGTTCTTCGCGATGCAGCTGGCAACGCCAGGGTGATTTTCGGGGAAGCCCCGGTGGACCTGCAGGCCATGGAGTGCGTGAGGTGATCTGATGTCGTTGACCCCCGCTGACGTGCACAACGTCGCGTTCAGCAAGCCGCCCATAGGCAAAAGGGGCTACAACGAGGACGAGGTGGACGCGTTCCTCGACCTGGTGGAGACCGAGCTTGCCCGGTTGATCGAGGACAACAACGAGCTGCGGCAGCAGGTCGAGCAGCTCGACAACGAGCTCGAGACCACGCGTGGTGAGCTCGAAAACGCCAAGGCCGGCGCCGTCGGCCCGCCGCCGCAGGTACGCGACGAGCCGTCGCGCCGCCTGGCGCCGGTGCCGCCGCCGCAGTCGGCGATGGAGCAGACCCAGGCCCACTCGATGGTGCCGGACAACGGGGAGCCCAACGTCCAGGCCGCGAAGGTGCTCGGGTTGGCGCAGGAAATGGCCGACCGGCTCACCGCCGAGGCCAAGACCGAGTCGGACGGCATGCTCGCCGAAGCCCGGACCAAGTCCGAGCAGCTGCTGTCGGACGCGCGGTCGAAGTCGGACTCGATGGTGAACGAGGCGCGCACCCGCGCCGAGACCATGCTGAACGACGCCCGGACCCGTGCCGAGACCTTGGAGCGCCAGGCGCGCGACAAGGCCACGACCATGGAGCGCGAGGCTCAGCGCAAGTACACCGAGACCATGAACAACATGAACGCGGAGAAGGGCTCGCTGGGCAAGAAGATCGAAGAGCTGCGCACGATCGAGCGGGAGTACCGCACGAGGCTGCGCGGGTTCCTCGAGTCCCAGCTGCGTGAGCTCGACGACCGCGGGTCGGCCGCTCCCGCGTCGGCGTCCTCGACGAACTCGGGGCAGTCGGCGTCGTCCTCGGGCGGCGGACAGGGCTACTCGTTCGGCCCCCGGGCCGAAGCGGGCTGATTTCTGCCCTGCTCAAAGTTTCTACACAGTGGAACGGCCTCGGCACTCTCCGGAGGGTCGAGGCCGTTTCGCTTGCCGCTCGTGTTGTAATTCACCGTGCTCTACATCGTCCTGGTACTGGTACTGGCGGCTCTGGGGCTGCTCGTCGCGGCGCTCATCACCGCGAACTCCCTGTGGGCCTGGATCTCCATCGGTCTCTCCGTCGTCGCCGGGTTGCTGCTCGTCTTCGACTGGCTGCGCCGCCGGAAGAAGCGCGCGGCCGAAGCCGACGCCGATTCCGAAGAGGCCGAAGAGCCGGAAGACTCCGAGGATTCGCCTTCGGTCGAAGAGAGCGACGCGGACGAAGAGAAGAAACCCGAGGACGCCGAGCAGACGGCCTTGATACCCGCCGCCGGTGAACTCGACGACACGGAAGACGTCCCGGAGCCTCAGCGCAACGGTGATCCCGGTGAGGAGAAGAGCGACCCCGCCGATGTGGCGATCGTCTCCGAACTCGAGACCGAGGTCGTCGTCGTCGACGAGTACCCGCGCTACCACGTGACATCGTGCGCGTGGCTCGAAACCCGGGACACGATCCCGCTCGGTATCGGGGAAGCGCGGCAGCTCGGGTTCACCCCGTGCGCACTGTGCACGCCCGACGCGGAGATCGCCGGGCAGCACCGCGACAAGACCACGACCTAGGCGTTTTCCAGCGTCCGCGCCGCTTCGCCGACGGTGACCAGGTCGGCGGCGATGGTGTCGAGTACCAGGCGCTGTTCGTCGTCGGCGTTCGGAGGCACCGGGATTTCCGCGGCCTCGTCGGTGCCGAGCGTGCGCGCCGCCTCGTCGACGGCGTCCGCGACGTCGGCCGGTCCGGACAGCAGCAAGAGCGACGACGACGTGATGGACAGGCCTCGCAAGGCCTCGGCGGCGTTTTCCAGCGCGTCCCGTTGCCCGAGCGCGGGTTCTTTCGTGCCCGGCTCCGCGGCGAGCAGGCCTTGGTGCGCGACGGTGGCGGCGCGGAAATCGCGGCCGAGCGTTCGCGGGTCGACGTCCTCGCCGCGCAGTTTGCGCCCCACCGAGCCGAGCAGCACGCGAGTGGCGCCGACGGCGCTCTCGAATCGTTCCACCGGACCGGGTTTCGGCACGCCGGGGATCGCGGCGAAGCCGAACAGCAGGGCGATGGCACCGGCGAGAACCATCAGGAGCAGGTACTCGACGAGTACGTAACGCGGGTCGAGATGCCTGGTGGTCGCGTTCATGCCGACCGACATCAGGACCATGCAGCCGTTGAACACCGCCGGACGCGTCTGCATGAACGAGAACCCGCCCAGCAACGCGACCAGCCCGATCGGCAGCAGAAACCCTTGTGGCAGAAGCCAAAGGACAAGGGTGAGCACGACGGCGCCGCCGAGTGAACCGCCGATGCGCTGCCAGGCCTTGCCGAGACTGTCCCGCCATTCCGGCTGCATGATGGCGAACGTGCCGAGCAGGAAGGAAACGGTGAGCGGGTCGCCGGGCCGGAAACTCGCGACCACGAGCGCCAGCGCCAGGCCGAGCCCGCAGCGGAGCGCGTGCCGGAACTGGGGCGACTGCCAGGAAAACGCGCCGCTCAACTCGATCCGGCGCAGTTCCTTCCGGAGTCCTTTCGGGACGTCCACACGCGACTCGTCGCGTTCGGCCGCCGCGGTCCGGATGGTTTCGAGAGAATCCCAGAGCGCGATGACCAGCCTGGCCGTGGCGCCGGGCAGCCCGGCGGGTTCCTCGCGCCGCACCGGTTCGACGTCGTCCGGTGCTACCGGGTTTCGGACGGCCTCGGCGAGTCTGGCGGCTTCTTCCGCGGCCGCGGCGAGCGTTTCGCCGATTTCGCGGTGGTTCACTCGTTTCCGGCGGATCTCCAGCAACCCGGTGGCCGCGCGATAGCGGAATACGCCGCCGAGGACCCGGCCGGTCCAGCGCCGGGGCCGGTCCGCGAGCCACAGTTTCGCCGCATGCTCCTGTGTTCCCTCGACGAGTGCGTCCGCCAGTGCCTCACGGGTCTGCTTCGCCGGATCCTTCGCACCCATCAGGATCCGCAGCAGGAGCACGACGCCCACCGCGAGCGCCGGCGCGCCCAGGATCTGCCCCGCCGACGCCGTCCCCGTCAGCTGGAAGCCGTACCCGAACAGCGATGCCATCCCGAGCCCCAACCCGACCGTGACGAACCGCGCCCCGAACGCGGGCAACAGTCCGGCGACGACCACGATCACCACGAGCAGCCCGATCGCCGCCCACTGCGACACCGCTCCCAGCAGCCGCGGCACCCCGACCGCGAGGATCAACGCGGGCGCGAACCACGCCAGCAGCCGCAGATCCGCCCAAAGTGGCCCGCCGACCGCCGCCATGAGGCAGAAGAGCGCGGTCAAAGCCGCCAGGACGGCCGCGTTGCCCAGTCCCAGAAGGAATCCGAGCCCGCTGACGCCGCCGAGGACCACCAGCAGCACGACGAGGAGTCCGGGCCCTTTCATCGGGCCCCATAGATCGACATACCCGTCAACCTAGAGGCGATTGCCGGGACGGCAACTCGGGCCCCGTCGGCTCACGATCACCCGTCCGGCCGCGAAAAGGTGGCTTGCCGGACGGCCGCTGATACGTTGCGGTCATGCCGGAGTCTCCTGCCCCTGATAACGGCGAAGACGCTGGTCCGCCGCGCCGTCGAGGCGGGGATCGGCGGCTTGCTGCTCTGTTCTTTCGGGCTCACGGTGCTGTTCTATGGAGTTTTCCTGCTGAGGGAGAAGAAACCCTCCGAGGGCTCTCCGTTCGGCAAGGCGGATGCCGGCTAGGGTGTGCTGTCGCGTTTCAGGATTGAGCGTGGGTTGATCGTGTTGGGGAAGGGATTCGCGGATCGCGACACAGGCCCGCTAGGTGACACTGGCGCGGATTCCCCATGATCGATCAGCCGGACGGGTCTCCTGTCTGTCGGCCAAGAGGATGAATACCCGTCCGGAACGCTCGCCGTGGCAACGCGCAGCAATGAGAAAACCAAAAGAACCGCCCTGGCTCAAACCTGCCGGAATATTCAGCAAGCTCCTGCTGGACTTGGGTGATTAACCGGACCTTTGAACCGCCATTTACCCCCATATTTTATAGCACAGGTGTTCGAATCAGAGTATCATTGATTTCGTGGCCGACAGCGACAGACCCGAGACGACGCGCACCGAGTGGTGGCGCGTCGACACGGCTGCGTTGCATGCCCGTAAGCAGGAGTTGGAAGTCCTCAAGCGTCGGGTGGATGCGGAGCAGAACGCGATCCTGGCGGAGATCAATGCTCGCGGTGTTCGTGGGTGTTCTGGTCATTCGACGTTGGCGGCGATGATTTTCGAGGATTTCCTGTTGTCGGACAAGGAAGCCAGGGATCGTGCGGATCGGGTGCTGGCGTTGTATCCCGGTCCGTCGATCGGCGGTGATCCGGAGCCTCCGTTGGCGCCGTTGACCGCTCAAGCGGCCGAGGAGGGGGCGGTCGGTGGTTCGCAGATCGACGCGATCATCCGCACTCTGGCGCGGATCCCGTCGAGTGTGCCGGAGGAGGAGGTGCGGGGTGGGGAGAAGATCCTGGTCGATCTGGCCCGTCGTGCCGGTCCTCGTGCGATCGCCCGGGCCGGGCGGCGTTTGCTGGACAAGCTCGATCCTGATGGGAAAGAGCCGCGCGATGAGGACCCGAAGGATGCGCGGCCGGAGTTGCGGTTCGTCAAACACCGCGACGGGACCCTCGGGCTGAAAGCCACCCTCGACCTGGAAACCTACGCGCGGTTGAAGTCCGACCTCGACCCGCTGGCCAAACCCCACAAGGCGATCGACGGGGTGCGGGACTCCCGCACCCAGGACGAACGCTACGGGGATGCTTTCACCGACTATGTGCGGTTGAAGACGACCAGCCGGAACCTTCCCGGTCAGGCCGGGGAAGCCACCCACATCCTGGTCACCATGTCCTATGAGGACCTGATCAACGATCTCGGCGAAGCTCGCCTGGACCTGGTCGGCCCGATCAGCGCGACCGACGCCCGGATCCTTGCCTGTGATGCTCGGGTGAGGCCGGGTGTTCTCGGCACCGCAGGCGAACCACTGGACATCGGGCGGTCGAAACGGACAGTGTCGCTGGCGCAGAAGTATGCGTTGACGATCCGCGACGGCGGCTGCGCGTTCCCGGGCTGCGACATGCCCGTACCCCGCTGCACCGCGCACCACATTGTTTTCTGGCGGCACCACGGCGAAACGAAAATCGACAACCTCGTCCTCCTCTGCACCAAACACCACCGGCTGATCCACCACAGCGAATGGAAAGTCCAGATCGCCCAAGACGGACTCCCCGAATTCACCGCCCCTGCCTACCTCGACCCCACCGGGGAACCGAGACGCAACACGATGTACCTCAGGACATAGGCCGATCTACTGACTGTATAACGACCTACACGGCTGCGCCTGGATACCGGAATTGTCGGACCCTCAAGGGACACTCGTCACCATGACCATCACAGGGACTCAAACCTGGGTCGAATCCCTCGGCGGCCCCGCTCATCGTGGTGCCTGTCTCCGCCTTGTCGCGCTGGAAAGGAAGTATCGAAGGAGGTGACGACGACTATGACCGTGCCTGCGCGGTGAACGCGCTGGCGGGCGCTCTCCCCATCGGCGAGGCGACAGGCCTGGTCCTCGGTGATGAACCCGCCACAACTTGCTACCTCCCGGAGCACCGCGCTTTCCTCCGTTGGCTCGCGGCCGATTCCGAGGGCGACCTGCTCGCTGAAGCCGAGCGACTCCTCGCCGATCCCGCCACGCCGTGGGAAGACTGCGGCCTGTGGGAAACCGACGGCCCCGCGGTCCTCATGGACTCGGTGACCGCGGGCGAGGAACTGGCGTCGAGTACCCCGCCGGCGGAAAGCCGGAGCAGGCGTACGTCGAGATCGAGAAAGGCCGGTTCGTTGTTCGCGCCATCCACACGAGAGGCGAAGCAGCCTGGGTCGGGCTGATCCGCTTGATCCCCGACGGCCGTTGATCCCGGAGGTCGTTTGATCCCGGAGAGCGGCTCGAACACAGGTTTCCACCCACCCCGGACAATCCGGTTGCCGTCGCGCGCTACCCTTGAATCAACTGGCACCGATCCGGCCATCACCGGGGAGCCTCCGGAAGAACAGGGCTCGCGCCCTCAGTAGAACCGGACGGGTACGGCCCGTCACAGCCGTCGAATGAGCGGCCCAGCCGGAACACCAACCGGCCGGGCAAGCGGGGTGGTACCGCGGAACGCGCCGGAAACGGCCGTCTCGTCCCCGTGTGGGTGAAAGCCCGTACGAGAGAGACGAACCGCGAGGAGCACCGAAGATGTATCCCAAGGCACAGGTGGACGGCGAGACCGGCGTCCCGTCCCAGCCTTCGTTCCCCGAGTCGGAAAAGCGCGTCCTCGCGTACTGGGAATCCGATCGGACCTTCCAGGCCTCCATCGACGCCCGCGACCCCGGGGTCAACGGTTCGAACGAGTACGTCTTCTACGACGGCCCGCCGTTCGCCAACGGCCTCCCGCACTACGGCCACCTGCTCACCGGGTACGTGAAGGACCTGGTGCCGCGTTACCAGACCATGAAGGGCAAGCGCGTCGAGCGCCGCTTCGGCTGGGACACTCACGGCCTGCCCGCCGAACTCGAGGCGATGCGCCAGCTCGGGATCACCGAGAAGTCCGAGATCGACGCGATGGGTATCGACGTCTTCAACGACGCCTGCCGCGAGTCCGTGCTGCGCTACACCGGCGAATGGCAGGACTACGTCACCCGCCAAGCCCGCTGGGTCGACTTCGACAACGACTACAAGACGCTCGACCTTTCCTACATGGAGTCGGTCATCTGGGCGTTCAAGCAGCTGTGGGACAAGGGCCTGGTCTACGAGGGCTACCGCGTCCTGCCCTACTGCTGGCGCGACGAGACCCCGCTGTCCAACCACGAGCTGCGCATGGACGACGACGTCTACGCCAGCCGCCAGGACCCGGCCGTCACGGTCGGTTTCCGCCTGGAGGGCAACGACAACGAGCTCGACGGCACCTATCTGCTGATCTGGACCACGACCCCGTGGACGCTGCCGTCCAACCTCGCGACCGCGGTGCACCCCGACGTGCGGTACGTCGTGGTGGAGTCGGCGGAGCAGGAAGGCAAGCGATTCCTGCTCGCCGAAGCGCGCGTCGCCTCCTACGCTCGCGAGCTCGGTGAAGAGCCGACGGTCGTCGGGCACTACACCGGGACCGAACTGCTCGGAACCCGTTACGCCCCACCGTTCCCGTACTTCGCTGGGCACGAGAACGCGCATCGTGTGCTGTCCGCGGACTACGTCACCACCGAGGACGGCACCGGTGTCGTCCACATCGCGCCCGCCTACGGTGAAGAGGACAAGGTCGTCACCGACGCGGTCGGCATCGTCCCGGTCACCCCGGTCGACGCTCAGGGCAAGTTCGACGCGACCGTCTCGGACTACGCGGGCCAGCAGGTGTTCGACGCCAACCCGAACATCATCAAGGACCTCAAGAACGGCACCGGTTCCGCCGGCCGTCAGGGCGCGGTGCTGCTGCGCCACGAGACCTACGAGCACCCGTACCCGCACTGCTGGCGCTGCCGGAACCCGCTGATCTACCGCGCCGTCTCGTCGTGGTTCGTCGCGGTGACCGAGTTCAAGGACCGGATGGTCGAGCTGAACCAGCAGATCACCTGGTACCCGGAGAACGTCAAGGACGGCCAGTTCGGCAAGTGGCTGGAGAACGCCCGCGACTGGTCGGTCTCCCGCAACCGGTACTTCGGCACGCCGATCCCGGTGTGGCAGTCGGACGACCCGGCGTACCCGCGCACCGACGTCTATGGCTCGCTCGACGAACTCGAGCGCGACTTCGGTGTCCGGCTGGAGAACCTGCACCGGCCCTTCATCGACGAGCTGACCCGGCCCAACCCGGACGACCCGACCGGGAAGTCCACCATGCGCCGGATCGAGGACGTGTTCGACGTCTGGTTCGACTCGGGCTCGATGCCGTACGCCCAGGTGCACTATCCGTTCGAGAACACCGAGTGGTTCGAGCACCACTACCCGGGCGACTTCATCGTCGAGTACATCGGGCAGACCCGCGGCTGGTTCTACCTGCTGCACGTGCTGGCGACCGCGCTGTTCGACAGGCCGGCGTTCCGCACCTGCATCTCCCACGGGATCGTGCTCGGCTCGGACGGCCAGAAGATGTCCAAGTCGCTGCGCAACTACCCGGACGTCAACGAGGTCTTCGACCGCGACGGCTCCGACGCGATGCGCTGGTACCTGATGGCGAGCCCGATCCTGCGCGGCGGGAACCTGGTCGTCACCGACAAGGGCATCCGCGACGCCGTCCGCCAGGCCGTGCTGCCGCTGTGGAACTCGTACTACTTCCTCGCGCTCTACGCGAACGCCGAGGGCGTGGAAGGCCAGTGGCGCACGGATTCGAAGCACGTCCTCGACCGGTACGTGCTGGCGAAGACGCACGAACTGGTGACCGACGTCGAGCACACGCTCGACACCTACGACGTCGCCGGTGCCTGTTCGACCGTCCGCGACTTCCTCGAGGTGCTGACGAACTGGTACGTGCGCCGGTCGCGCGACCGGTTCTGGGCGGGTGAGCAGGACGCGATCGACACCCTGCACACCGTGCTGGAGGTGACGTCGCGGGTGGTGGCGCCGCTGCTGCCGCTGACCACCGAGGTCGTCTGGCGCGGGCTGACCGGCGGCCGTTCGGTGCACCTGGCCGACTGGCCGAACGCGCTCGACCTGCCCGCCGACGCTGCGCTGGTGACGGCGATGGACCGGGTGCGCCAGGTGGCGTCTTCGGCGCTTTCGCTGCGGAAGTCGAACAAGCTGCGGGTGCGGCTGCCGCTGGCCAAGCTGGTCGTCGCCGCGCACGAGGCCGAAACGCTGCGCGAGTTCACCGACATCCTGCGCGACGAGGTCAACGTCAAGTCCGTCGAGCTGACCACGGACGTCGCCGCGCACGGCGGTTTCGAGGTCGCGGTGAACGCCCGTGCCGCCGGGCCGCGGCTGGGCAAGGACGTCCAGACGGTGATCAAGGCCGTCAAGGCGGGCGAGTGGACGACGTCCGAGAGCGGCGCCGTCGTGGCCGCCGGGATCGAGCTCGTCGAAGGCGAGTACGACCGGCGTCTGGTCGCCAAGGGCGGCGGCGCGGCCGCGGAACTGCCGGGCGGTGCCGGACTGGTCCTGCTCGACACCGAGGTGACCGACGAACTGGCGGCCGAGGGCCTGGCCCGTGACCTGGTCCGGGTCGTGCAGCAGGCTCGCCGTGACGCCGGGCTCGACGTCGCCGACCGGATCGCGCTGACGGTCGACGCGCCGGAAGACGTGGTCACCGCGGCGAAGACGCACGAGGAGTTCATCGCCTCGGAGACGCTGGCCACTTCGGTGACCTACGGCGACGTCGCCGACGGCTCGGCCGGGACGGTCGGGGAGGGCACGAAGGTGACCGTGGCGGTCGCCAAGGCCTGACCTCGCAAGTGACATGAAAGGCCCCTTCATTGCAAAATTTGCAATGAAGGGGCCTTTCATTGCGGCCGGAAGGTCCCGATCACCGGGATCACGAAAAGGATTCGGAACCGTCGCTTTCTCGCCGCCTACCCGCCTTGCGCGCGAGAAATCGGCAGGCTGGCGCCCGGGGGCGCGCGAGGGCGCGTGCCGTACTGGGGGAGAGCGAATCGATGAGTCCTGCCCGGAAAAGAGGGATCCTGATCGGTGCCGCGCTGGCGGTCGTCGCCATCGTGGTGGCCGCGGTGGTGCTGCTGGTCAGGGAGGAGCAGGCGCCCGCCGCCTCGAGCGGCCCGGGGGAGTCCACCGAGAGCGCGTACGACAGCCCGGCCCAGGTCGCGGCCCGCTTCCTGCGGCAGTTCGACACCGGTGACCTGGCCGGTGCGCCGGTCGACGACCCGGCGGCGGCCACGGCCGCCCTGACCGCGACACGCGGCGCGCTCGGCTCGGCGCCGGTCAAGACCTCCCTGGGCGAGGTCCCGACCACGGCGGGGAACGCGACCACGACGTCGGCCACCTTTCACGCCGCGTGGTCCTTCCCCGGCGACAGCGTCTGGCGCTACGAAGGCAAACTGGAGCTGGTCCGCAACGCCGGGAAATGGGTGGTCCGCTGGGCGATGTCGGTGATCCACCCGAAGCTCGAAGCAGGCCAGCAGCTCGCCGTCGCCCGCGCTTCGGCCAAGCCGGTCGTGGCGGACCGGGACGGCAAGGCCCTCGTCGGCGGTGACGCGGCCGGTGTCGCGCCGATCCTCCAGGGGGCGCTGTCCAAGGTCGCGTCCGGGCAGAACGGCGGCACCGGGACACCGGCCACCGTCAGCGTGTCCCGCGTCGA
This sequence comes from Amycolatopsis thailandensis, assembly GCF_002234405.1. Classification (GTDB taxonomy): domain Bacteria; phylum Actinomycetota; class Actinomycetes; order Mycobacteriales; family Pseudonocardiaceae; genus Amycolatopsis; species Amycolatopsis thailandensis. The sequence continues at coordinate 35,613 of NZ_NMQT01000036.1, forward strand.
CGCCTCCGGCAAGCCGGTCGAAACGCTCTTCGGGCAGGCCACGGAGACAGACAAACCGCTGGTCTCGACCTTGAGCGTGACCTCCCAGACCGCCGCGCAGAAAGCCGTCGACGGTTTCCAGGGGCCCGCGATCATCGTCGCGATGAAGACTTCGGGCGAACTGCTGGCGGTCGCGCAGAACGGCGCGGCCGGGAATCAGCCGAAGGCGCTCAACGGCCTCTACTCGCCGGGTTCGGCCTTCAAGATCGCCACGGCGACCGCGGCGTTGCAGCAGGGCGGGGTCTCCGCCGACTCCCAGGTGGCCTGCCCGGGCAGCGAGCAGATCGGGACCCGCACGCTCAAGAACGAGAACGCGTTCGACCTGGGGACCGTTTCGCTGAAGACCGCGTTCGCCGCGTCGTGCAACACGACCTTCGGACGGCTCGCCGGGCAGTTGCCCGCGGACGGTCTCGCGAAGGCGGCGACGCAGCTCGGCCTCAACGCGGACTTCGAGATCCCGGGGCTGGCCACCGAGACCGGGAAGGTGGAACCGTCGAGCAGCGGCGACGAGAAGGTCGAAGCCGGCATCGGGCAGGGGAAGGTGCAGGTCAGCCCGCTGGGCGCGGCGCTCATGGCGGCCACGGTCGCCACCGGGAAGCCGGTGGTGCCGAAGCTGTGGCAGGGGCTGGAGACCAAGGTCAACGCCGGATACCAGGCCCCGCCCGCCGGGGTGCTGAACCAGGTCCGGGTGATGATGCGCGAGGTCTGCACGACAGGGACCGCGAAGGCGCTGAAGAGCAGCGGAGCCGTCTTCGGCAAGACAGGGACGGCGCAGTTCGGCTCGGGCGCCGACGCCAACGGCTGGTTCGTCGGCTACCGCGGGGACGTCGCTTTCGCCGTCATGCTCGAAGGTTCCAACGACTCCAAACCCGCGGTCCAGCTGGCGGCGAAGTTCCTGGCAGGCTGACGTTTCGGTGCTCGCCGAACCGTGGGTCTTCTACGGTGGACGCATGGAAACGATCGCCTTGGCCGAGGTCGCGGCCGTGCTCGCCGACCCGAGTCGCGCGTCGATGTGCCTCGCGCTGCTCGACGGGCGTGCCTGGACGGTGACCGAACTGGCCGGGGCGGCCGAGGTCGCGGCGTCGACGGCGAGCGAACACGTGACGAAGCTGACCGAGGCGGGGTTCGTCGTCCGGGTCAAGCAGGGGAGGCACAGCTACGTCCGGATAGCCGACCCCCGGGTGGCGGAACTGATCGAGCATCTGGCGCAGCACGCCGAACACCGTCCGGTGAAGGGATTGCGCTCGTCGGTCCGGGTGAAGCGGCTCGAATTCGCCCGGACCTGCTACGACCACCTCGCCGGCACGGTCGGCGTCGCGCTGCGGGACGGGATGCTCACCACCGGGCTGATCGACGAGGCCGACGGCTTGACGCTGACCGCCCGCGGACGCGAGGTGCTCGGCGCGCTCGGGGTGGAGATCGCCGACGGCCGCCGCGCGATGTTGCGTGACTGTCTCGATTGGACAGTGCGCCGTGATCATTTGGCGGGTCGTGTCCCCGCGGCGTTACTGTCTCACGGAGTGAGCGCCGGCTGGTTGTCGCGTGAGGGCAACCGCGCGGTGAAAGTCCTGCCTGCGGCCGAAAAACCGTTCGCGGACCTCGGTGTCGACCTGGCAGGCCTGCGTCGTCCGTAAAGGACAGTCTGTAACACAGGCCAACCGGACGGTTTTCGACCGGTACACGATCGAGTGACGACCACCGCCTCACTATTCTGGAGCCCTCACGGCGACCGGACGGGAGGCGACATGGAGCAGCTCCCGCTCATCCTCGGTACCGGCGGTGCCGTGCTTCTCGTCGCCGTGATCGCCGTCCGGGTGTCGATCCGGGTCGGCCTTCCCTCGCTGCTGCTGTACCTGGGGATGGGGGTCCTGCTCGGCGAAGCCGGGTTCGGCATCCATTACGACAACCCCGAACTCACGCAGTCTCTCGGCCTCGCCGCGCTGGTGATGATCCTGTCCGAAGGTGGCCTCACCACCCGATGGTCGGCTGTGAAGCCCTCGCTGGGTATCGGGATCGCACTGTCCACAGTGGCCGTGGCGGTGAGCATCGCGGTCACCGGCGCCGCGCTGCACTGGTTGCTGGGCCTGGACTGGCGGATGGCGTTGCTGTGGGGCGCGGTGCTGGCCTCGACCGACGCCGCCGCCGTGTTCTCGGTGCTGAGATCGGCGGGGATCGGGAAGCGGCTCGTCGGCGCGCTGGAGATCGAGTCGGGGATCAACGACGCCCCGGCCTATATCGCCGTCGTCGTCCTCGCCGAGGGGACGACCATCGACTGGTCCCTGCCGCTGCTGGTGGTCTACGAACTCGCGGCCGGTCTGGTGATCGGCCTGGCCTTCGGCTGGATCGGGGCGCAGGCGCTGAGACGGGCCGCGCTCCCGGCGACCGGTCTGTACCCGCTGGCCACGATGGCGGTCTGCGTCGTGGCTTATTCGAGCGGGCAGCTCGCCCACGCTTCGGGTCTGCTCGCCACCTACGTCGCGGCGCTGGTGCTGGGGAACTCGAAGCTGCCGCACCGGTCGGACACGCTGTCCTTCGCCGAGGGGCTCGGGTGGCTCGCGCAGATCGGGCTGTTCGTGCTGCTCGGCCTGTTCGCCTCGCCGGGCAGGATCTTCGAGAGCCTGGTCCAGGGCCTGGTCGCGGGCGCGGTCGTGCTGTTGCTGGCCCGGCCGTTGTCGGTGCTGCTCTCGGCGCTGCCGTTCAAGGTCCCCTGGCGAGAACAGGTGTTCCTGTCCTGGGCGGGCTTGCGCGGGGCGGTCCCGATCGTGCTCGCGCTGATCCCGTTGTCTTCCGGGGTGCCGGGCGCGCAGGAGCTGGTCGACGCGGTGTTCGTGCTGGTCATCGTGCTGACGCTGCTCCAGGGCGCGACGCTGACCCCGCTCGCGAAAGCGCTCGGGCTGGCTCAGCACGCCGAAGCGCACGAGATCGACGTCGACTCCGCGCCCCTCGACGAGATGGGCGCGGAACTCCTGCAGGTCCGGATCAACGCCGGGTCCAAGATGCACGGTGTCTACCTGGCCGAACTGCGGCTTCCGGTGGGGGCGACGATCAGCCTCCTCGTCCGCGACGGCGCCGGCTTCACGCCCAACAAGAACACCCGGCTCCAGGAACGCGACCAGTTACTCGTCGTGACCACCTCCGACGCCCGTGACACGGCCGAACGACGGCTCCGCGCCGTCGACCGCGCCGGACGCCTCGCCAGGTGGAAGGGCGAATCCGGCAAGTAGGTCACGAACCGGCACCAGCTGTTCGTCGGTTGATCTCAGAAAATTCTTCCCTTTTGTACTCCTTTTGGATTACTTTCCCGGCAATCCACTCCATCGAATGGGTGAGTGTCACGGGTTAAGGAGTACGCAAGGTGACGAAACTTCCTGCACGGTTCGCTGGTCTGGGGGCCGCGGCCGCACTCGTCGGAGTGGTTCTCACCGCGCCGGTGGCGTCGGCGACGGGCGCCTTCCCCGCGTTCGGATTGCCTTTCGACGCGGGCCAATCGGTCTACTCGGCGGGCATTCACTCGGACAACGGGAACTCCGGCGTGAAGAACGCCATCGACTTCAGCCCCGGCGACAAGACCGTGCGCGCTCCGCTGGCCGGCACCGTCCGGATCCAGCACTGCGACGGCGGCGACTGGGTGACCGTCGACCACGACGGAGGCTGGCGGACCGGCTACTACCACATGGAGCGCATTTCGGTCGCCGACGGCCAGAAGGTCGCCCCCGGCGACGCCCTCGGCCGGACCGGCAACGCGCTGCCCTGCGGTGGGAGCAGCACCGGCGCCCACGTGCACTTCACCCTGTGGACCCTGCCCGCGGCCGCCGCGCAGGGCGGCGACTCGCGCGACTTCGGCGTCGGCGCGGGCAATTGGAACGGCATGTCGTACGACGAGGTCTCGACCAAGGTCGCCGAGGCCTACGGCGAAGCTGTCGACGGCAAGACCTTCGGCGGCTGGCAGTTCACCGCGGGCACCGATCAGTACTCCGGTACCGCGACCGAGGTCTCTTCGCGTTCCGTCGTCCCGTTGCCGGGCCGATTCCGCGTCTGACCTCCCGTTGCCCGGCGCGGCGCGGCGCCGGGCAACGGTTCTCCTCGATTGCGGAACGCGTGACCGGCGTCTCAACATCCGGACAAGGGGTGGCTTGATCGCCGGTGTATCCGCTAACTTCGTTCGTAGGTCACGAGTGTCAGCGTCAAGCCCCGGCTAGCTGACCGGCAACCCTCCTTCCGCGGTGGGGTGCCCCGGGTGAGGACCTGGCTCGTCGCGTGGTGCGACGGGCAAGCGCGGGATCCTCTGTCGGGTCCCCTGGCCCGGAGGATGACCATGACTCTCGCTCTCGAACGCACGAACGCCCCCGCCGTCGTCGCGGAAACCGTTGTCTCGCAAGAAGTTCCGACGGTGGCGTGTGCCGGTCTGCGGGTTCCGCTGGTCACCGGCGGCGAGATCGGGTACGCCAACCTCGATCACGCGGCGAGCGCTCCCTGTCTGGACAAGGTCCGCGCCGCGGTCGACGAATTCCTCCCCTGGTACGCCAGCGTCCACCGCGGCGCCGGGTTCGCCTCGCAGATCTCCACCAAGCTTTACGAGCGCACGCGCGGGATCCTGCGCGACTTCGTCGACGCGCGGTCGACCGACACCGTCGTGTTCACCCGCAACACCACCGATTCCTTCAACCTTCTCGCCCGCAGCCTGCCGAAGCACACGTCGGTCGTCGTGTTCGACACCGACCACCACGCCGCGCTGCTGCCGTGGAAGGGCCCGAACGTCCGCCGGATTTCGACGCCGCGCACCCGTCTCGCCGCTGTGTCCTCTGTGGACGAAGCTCTCGCGGACTGCCCGCAGGGCCCGCGACTGGTCGTCATCACCGGCGCGTCCAACGTGACCGGGGAACTGTTGCCGGTCAAGGAGATCGCCGCCGTCGCCCGGCGGCACGGCGCCCGGATCGCGCTCGACGCGGCGCAGCTCGCGCCGCATCGCAAGATCTCTGTTCGCGAACTGGACGTCGATTACGTCGCACTCTCGGGCCACAAGCTGTACGCGCCCTTCGGCGCCGGCGCGCTGATCGGCCGCGCCGACTGGCTGCGCGCCGCCCAGCCGTACCTCGCCGGTGGTGGCGCGACGAAGCTCGTCACCCGCGACGCGGAAGATCTGGGCGTGGTCTGGAACTCCGGCGCCGAGCGGCACGAAGCCGGTTCCCCCAACACCGTCGGTGTCTACGCGCTCGGTGTCGCCTGCGAGACACTCGCCGAAAACTGGGACGCGATCGTCTCCCACGAGGACGAACTGCTGACGCGGCTGCGTCGCGGTCTCGCCGGTATCCCCGGATTCGCCGAGCTTCGGCTGTTCGACGCCCCGGTCGACAGGGTCGGCACGCTCAGCTTCGTCGTCGACGGCTTCGAACCGGGCTGGCTCGCCGCGGTGCTTTCCGCGGAGTACGGCATCGGCGTCCGTGACGGTGCCTTCTGCGCGCACGTGGCGACCAAGCGGCTGATCGCCGCCGCCGGTTCGACGGGGCAGCAGGCCGTCCGGGTCAGCCTCGGCCTCGGCAGCACCACCGAACACGTGGACCGGGTCGTCCTGGCGCTGCGCCAGATCGTCGCCCGCGGCGCGCGCTGGCAGTACGAGAAGCCCGAGGGCCGCTGGGTGCCGGAGAACGATCCGCGGGAGCTTCCCCCGTTCTGCGCCTGACCCACTACCCTCACCCCGCATGGGGAACGAGCGACCGCGTTACTGGTTTCCGCTGGCGTTGCTGGGATTCGCCCAGCTGGTGGTGGTGGCCTCGTCCGTCGGCACCGGCCCGCCCGGGGGATGGTTCGCCTACGCGCCCGACCCCGGCCCGGGCCTGTATCAAGGGCTCTATGGCGTGGAGATGAGCCGCGCGACCGCGACCGCGATCGACCTGTCGTTCTCCGGCTTCGGCCGGAACGACGGCTGGCTGTTCGCCGTCCTCGCGGTCTACCTCGGCACAGTGCTGTTCTACGCGATCCGGGCGAAGACCACGCCGTGGTGGAAGGTCGCCCTGATCGCAGTCGGGGGAATGGTCGCGATCCCGCTGGCGGATCTGGTCGGTTTCTGGGAATTCGAAATCGACGGCGACGCGCGGAGCGCGATCCTTCTGACACTGGGCCTGGTCGCGCTCGCCTGGCTGGACCGCAGCGTGCTCGTACTGGTGGTGGCCGCGGCGTTCGTGCTCTGCGCCGTCGTGCTCGCGCGGGGGCAGCTCGCGCTGGTGCTGTCTTCGCTGGTCGCGCTCGCCGGGGCGTTCGCGGCACTGCTGAGCAGGCCGAAGGCGGCCGCCGAGGAGACCTGAGCACGCTCCGTGGACAATGGGGGAGTGAGCACAGAGCCCGAAACCGCGCCACCGGCGCCGCCGCTGCCCAAAAAGCGCGTCGCCGTCGTGTTCGTCGTCGCCGCGGTGCTGTGGGGGATCGACCTCCTCACCAAGCAGATCGCCGTGTCGACGCTGGAGGGCAAGCAGCCGGTCGAGTTCCTCGGCGGGCTGGTGTACTTCCAGCTGGTGCGCAACCCCGGTGCCGCCTTCTCGATGGCGACCGGGCTGACCTGGGTGCTCGCGCTGGTCGCGGTCGTGGTCGTGGTCGCCATCGTCTGGCTGGCCCGGCGGCTGCGTTCGGTCGGCTGGGCGATCGGCCTCGGCCTGGTGCTGGCCGGCGCGCTCGGCAACCTGACCGACCGGATCTTCCGCGCCCCCGGCCCGCTCCAGGGGCACGTGGTCGACATGATCTCCGCGTTCGCGCCGAACGGGCAGGGCTGGGCGATCTTCAACGTCGCCGACTCCGCGATCTGCGTCGGCGGTGTGCTCATCGTGATCCTCTCCTTGCTGGGCAAGGACTACGACGGATCGTCTACGAAGGACAAGAAGAAGGCGGCGAGCGAATGAGCGCGCGGATGTTGCCCGTTCCCGACGGGCTCGACGGCATGCGCGTCGACGCGGGATTGGCGAAACTGCTGGGACTTTCCCGCACTGTCGTGGCGGAACTGGCCGAATCCGGCGAGATCTTCCTCGACGGCAGACCTGCCGGAAAGTCGGACCGGCTGTCCGCCGGCGGGCTGCTCGAAGTGACGCTGCCCGATCCGGCCTCGGCGATCGAAGTGGTCGCGGAACCCGTCGAGGGCATGAAGATCCTGCACGACGACGACGACATCGTGGTGATCGCGAAGCCAGTCGGTGTCGCCGTGCACCCGAGCCCCGGCTGGACCGGCCCGACCGTCGTCGGCGGGCTCGCCGCCGCCGGGTTGCGGATCGCGACGTCGGGCGCGGCCGAACGCCAGGGCGTCGTGCACCGGCTGGACGCCGGCACCACCGGCGTGATGGTCGTCGCGAAGAGCGAGCACGCGTACACCGTGCTGAAGCGGGCGTTCAAGGAACGCACCGTCGACAAGGGCTACCACGCCATCGTCCAGGGCCACCCGGACCCGACGCGCGGCACCATCGACGCGCCGATCGACCGGCATCCCCGGCACGACTACAAGTTCGCCGTCGTCCAGGGCGGGCGGCCCAGCGTCACGCACTACGAGGTCGTCGAGGCCTTCCGTGCCGCGTCGCTGGCCAAGATCAAACTGGAGACCGGCCGCACGCACCAGATCCGCGTGCACTTCTCGGCGCTCAAGCACCCGTGCGTCGGCGACCTCACCTACGGCGCCGACCCGGTGCTCGCGCGCAAGCTGGGGCTTTCGCGGCAGTGGCTGCACGCGAAGACGCTCGGCTTCGCGCATCCGTCGGACGGGCGCTGGGTCGAGTTCGAGTCGGAGTACCCGGACGACCTGGCGAACGCCCTGCGGATCCTGCAGGACGAGAACTAGCTGCTGCGCATTTAATCCTCTGAATGCGCTCTTGGTCTACTCGCGGCGGCGCGGTGCCGAGTACATGAAGGCCCCCTTGCTTGCGCCTGGCTCCGTGAAGGACCCCTTCCTGTACTTGGAGCGCCGCCGCGAAGGGGGCGGTCGTCCGTGAAGGACTCCTTGAGGGACCTAGGGTCCGTGAAGGGCCCCTTCACTACCATGAGGGTAGGGAAGGAGGCCTTCACTACCCTTGCCCGCTGCCAGCGCAGTCCGTGAAGGACCCCTTCACGTACTTGAAACGCGGGAATCAGTCGTCGATCGACCAGGTCAGGGTGCGTTCGTCCGGTTCTGGCCGCGGAGACCAGCGCACGGCGACCACGCGGGTGGCGTCCGGCAGCACGTAGACGGTGTGCCCGCCGAGCGTCTCGCCCGGCCGGACGCCGATCTTGTGCGGCGGCCGCGAGGTGAGGGAGACCGGCGCCTTCGCGATCGGCTTGCCGTCCGCGGTGAGCAGTTCGAGATAGTTGTCCGGCAGCGACACGAACGGGATGTTTCCGCGGTTGGTGATCTCGGTGTGCACCACGACCGACCGTTCCCCGGCCTCCAGCGAGTAGCCCGCCGCGCTGAACAGGTAGTCCGCCGGGTCCTGGACCTCGAGCAACTGGACGGTGAGCTGCTCGCCCTCCAGCCCCTGGGTCTCCATGACGTCGCCGGTCTTGCCCTTCTTGCCCTCGGGGACCTGCCGCGGCGCGGGCTGCTCGTCGCCGCGGGCCCAGGACGCGGTCTGCGGGACGCCCCAGGTGCTGATCACCGGGTCGGCGGGCGCGGGCGGCGGCGCGAACTG
>NZ_NMQT01000360.1 GCF_002234405.1 Amycolatopsis thailandensis
GTGGCGAGCTTCCTGACGCGGGTGTTCGACCGCCGCGTTTAGTCCTCTGAATGCGACAGGGCTGACGCGGTGTCCAATGTCATGAAAGCCCCTTTCAGGACGAAAAACGTCTTGAAAGGGGCTTTCATGACATCCGCGGGCGGCCCCCAGGACGTCAGGGGCGGGTGAGTCGCGCGAAGAACGACTCCAGATGCTGCCCCTGCAAAGCGATCGTCGAGAACTCCCCGGCGACCAGGCTCATCACGTTCGCCCCGGCGTTGATCAGCACGACCTCGTCGACCAGCTGCTCGTCGGGGGTCTCGCAGACGATGTCGCCGTCCTCCCGGCCCTCGGTGAGGTACCGGTGCAGCAGACCCCGCCACGACCGGATGTGCTCGAGGTACTTGTCCTGCAGTTTCGGGTTGGTCAGCGAAAGCTGCCAGAAGGTGAGCAGGACGCGCCCCGCGGCGATGCGGTCCTCGTCGATCGGCATCGAAGAGACGCATAGCTCGCGGAGCGCGGTCAGGCCGCGCAGCTCGTCCAGCTCCACGTACTCGCGCATCATGCCGAGCGCGCGTTCGTAGGTGGCCTGGATGATGTCTTCCTTGCTCGGGAAGTACAGCTTGAGCGCGCCGTTGGCGAAGCCGGCGGCCGCCGCGATCTCGCGCATGGTGGCGGCCTCGATCCCGCC
>NZ_NMQT01000361.1 GCF_002234405.1 Amycolatopsis thailandensis
TACACCATTTCCCTTCACGACGCTCTGCCGATCTCGCGGACTTCAGCATCGAAACCCACGGCGTCGGCGCGAGGCTCTTGTAGACCGGCCCGAGGTACACGTACTCGACGGGCCCGTCGGCGGGGGTGTACCAGTCGATGCTGTCGTCCGGGTTCTTCTGCGAGCGCTGACGGCTGACCCGGCCTTCCGGGGAACCGGTGCGGGCCGAGGAGATCGTGCTGCGGACGTACTTCTCGTCGAACCGGAAGTAGGCGCTCGACTCGCTGGTGACGTCGCGCTGATCGCCGATGGTGTCCTGCAGCTTGTTCATCGCCGTTTCGAACTTCGTGCCGACGTAGGTCGCCGCGTCGTCGCCCTTCGGCACGGCGGTGCCCGCACGCGCCTGGCCGCAGGCTGTGGTGAGCGCCAGCACGGCGCCCAGCACGCACAAGATGGTCGTTGGCCGTTTGTTCATCGCCGTTCCCCTGATCGAGTCCCCGCGCGCGGTGCGCGTCCGGATCGTCTCATCCTCTCCCGCGAAGGACGATGCCGTGGGCGGTTCCGCCACACCGGCGGGGTACAGTTGCGGGGCGCCCGCCGGGCGCCGGTCCTAGTATGGGACCCCGGACCGACCCCCGCTTCGCAGTAGGGTCGGGCGTGGGGGTATCTTCATATGTCGTTGTGC
>NZ_NMQT01000362.1 GCF_002234405.1 Amycolatopsis thailandensis
GCCGACGAGCTGGAGCATCGTCGCGGCCAGGAAGGTCTTGCTGAAACTCGCGATCCGGAAATGGGCGTTCCACGGCATCGGGCTCCCGGTCCGCAGGTCGCCGTGACCGCTGCGCACCTTGACGCGGCCGTCGGGCGTGCTCAGTTCCACGAGAACGCCCGGGGAACCGTTCGCCACGAGCACGTCGGCGTCGCGCTGCAAAGTCCGCTGCGAGTGCGGCGCCGCGGACGCGATGGCCGGGGAAACGAGCGTTGCCGCGCAAATCGCGGCGATGACCACCGAGGTTCTTTTCATATCGGCAAAACTACGAAGCATCGGCGCCTTCGGCATCGGCTTCGAGGCGGAAACCGCCTAGCTCCACGGTGCTAGCCACGGAACGGTCTTCTCAGGGTCCGGCCCCTACACGATCATCCCCGGCACCACGAGAGCCAACCGCGCCACCGGCGGGAGCGGCGCCGGTTCCGGGACGGCCCGGAAGGACTGGATCACGAGCGCGGCGAACCGCCGGGACGCCGCGACCTGAGCGGCGGGCGAAGCGGCCTGGATCCC
>NZ_NMQT01000363.1 GCF_002234405.1 Amycolatopsis thailandensis
CCGACCACGGCCGCGACCACGCAGGTCACGGCGGCGATCACCGAACCCGGCACGCCGGGGAGGAGCACGCCGAGATAGGTGCCGACGCCGAGCGCGATCACCGCCACGATGAGCACCTGCGTGATGATCATCAGGCCGAGTACGGCGAAGCCGGGCAAGCGGCCGAGCGTGCGGGTGACGATCGCGTACTCGCCGCCCGCCAGCGGGAACGCCGACGCGAGCTCGGCGTAGACGAAGGCCATGAACACGCCGACGACCGCGGCGGCCACGAAGCTGTAGAAGGCGCCTGTCCCGGCTCCGGAGATCACCCCCGGCGCGATGATGAAGACCGACGAGGCGGGACTGATCGCGGAGAGCGTGATGAGCAGCGTGCCGAGGGTGCGCAGACCGCGGCGCAGGGCGGGAGTGGACACGGCCGACCTCCTACAAGGTGGGTTCCTTGAATCTCCTTCGAAGAACTGTTGAGCACGCATCAAAGGCCCTCCGCGTTGTGACGTCAAGACCTGATGGTGATCAGCGCTTGCGTTTTTCGAACAAGATTCGAAGAATGTGGGCATGGCGAGACCGAGCAAGGCACCGGAACGACGAGCCGAACTGATCGAGGTGGCCAGACGGGCCGTCCTCGACCGCGGCGTGCTGAACCTGCGGCTGCGGGACATCGCGGAGGGCGCGGGCCTGTCTTCGGGTTCGGTCCTGTACTACTTCCCCACCCTCACCGACCTGCTCCAGGAGGTGCAGCGCGAGGCGGTGGCCCGGTTCTGCTCGGCGAGGGAGCTGGCAGCCGCCACGAAGTCGAGCCCCGTCGAGCGGCTGCGGGCGATGATCCGCAGCGGCCTGCCCACCGGCCCCGCGGACGAACTCTGCGTGCTGCTCTACGAACTCGGCACGATCGCCCGCCGCGATCCCGTGTACGCCGCCCGGCACATCACGCTCTACGAGCAGCAGGTCCGGATCTACACCGGCATCCTCGAAGCGGGCGCCGCCACCGGCGAGTTCACTCTGACCGCCGACGCGGTGTCGATCGCGCGGAACCTCGTCGCGCTGGAAGACGGCTA
>NZ_NMQT01000364.1 GCF_002234405.1 Amycolatopsis thailandensis
AGGCCGATCCGGCTCGCCGCGAAGAGTTGCTTGGCCGCCATGTAGCCCACGGCGATGTCCACGATCCGCTCGGGACCGGCAGTCTTGGTCGACCCGCTCACGGGTGCCCTCCTTAGCTCGTTTCGAGCGAGAGTCTACAGACGTAGACAAAAGAATCCAGTGCAAGTTTTCGCCCACCACCAGGAAAAACCTGCCGGATATCAACTTCCTACATTCGTAGAATATACCCATTGACAGCACCCCCGCCCAGTGTCAACATGCGTAGAACTACCCCCGCCGGAGGCCCGTTCCCCGGCAGTGCGGTCCGCTTCGGGCGGGCACGGGAAAGGGGATTCATGACCCTGCTCGAATTACGAGAACTGACCGTCGGCGTCATCGCCGACGAAACCGAACGCGAACTGGTGCGAGAACTTTCGTTCGACCTCGAACAAGGCCGGACACTCTGCGTGGTCGGCGAATCCGGCAGCGGTAAAACGGTGACGGCCTTGTCGATCATCCGGTTACTGGAGTTCGTCGCACCGGTGTTCACTCGCGGTGAGATCACTGTCGACGGCGTGGACGTCACACGCCTCTC
>NZ_NMQT01000365.1 GCF_002234405.1 Amycolatopsis thailandensis
GCGGCGAGCGAGAGCGCCAGCTCCGGGGTCAGCTCCTCGTTGGCGAGGCCACGTACGCCGTCGGTACCGAATAGGCGAGCCATCTGTCGACCTCCTTGGAAAACCACCACGACAACCTAGCCAGTCCCCCGGCCTTCCTCCCCGCGCCCCCGGCTTCGCCTTTAGCGGGCTAAACGCGACGCGCGCGACTTTAGCGGGCTAAACGCGACACGGGTGGGGCGCATGGGGCGGGTGTGACGGGTGTGACTGGGGGCGAGCGGGACCCGAAGGACCCTGAAAACACGGAAGCGCCCATCCGAAAGACGGATGGGCGCTTCCGCGGGTTGCGCCAGAGGCGCGATCAGCGCTTGCTGTACTGCGGAGCCTTACGGGCCTTCTTGAGGCCGTACTTCTTCCGCTCCGTGGCGCGGGCGTCACGGGTCAGGAAGCCGGCCTTCTTCAGGGCCGGGCGGTCGTCGGCGTCGACCTCGACGAGCGCACGGGCGATCGCGAGACGGAGCGCGCCGGCCTGGCCCGAGATCCCGCCACCGTGCAGGTTGGCGAAGATGTCGAACGAGTCGGGCTTGTCGACCGTCACCAGCGGCTCACGGATGAGCTGCTGGTGCACCTTGTTCGGGAAGTACTCTTCGAGCGTGCGGCCGTTGAGCTTGAACTCACCGGTACCGGGAACCACGCGGACCCGGACGACGGCTTCCTTGCGGCGGCCGACGGTCTGGGCGTTGCCACCGGCGGCACGCGACGGGCGCGGGGCGGCGGGGGTCTCGCTGGTCGCGACGGCGTCGCCGACCGGAGCGGTCTCCGTGGTCGCGACGGCCTCGGTCGCGGTCTCCTCGGTG
>NZ_NMQT01000366.1 GCF_002234405.1 Amycolatopsis thailandensis
GGCGGTCGTTCACCCCGAAACCCTAACCCGACCCGGGGATTCACGACGCGCGACGTGCGGGTTCGGCGCGTTGCTGGCAGCGTGTGCATCCTCAGGTGAGCCATATCACAGACCAGGGAGCGACAGTGGCCGAACAGGGTCCAGCCCAGGAGATCGCGCAGGGTTACGTGAGCGAAGGGGCGGCGGTGGAGCTCGGCGCCGTCGTGATCGACGGCAAGGCCGACGCCGGGGCGGCGGTCCGCCTCCCGTTGGCGACGCTGAACCGGCACGGGCTGGTCGCGGGCGCCACGGGCACCGGTAAGACGAAGACCTTGCAGTTGATCGCCGAGCAGCTGTCGGCCGCGGGAGTGCCGGTGGTGCTGGCGGATGTGAAGGGCGACCTGTCGGGGCTGGCCGCGCAGGGCGAGAGCAACGACAAGATCGCCAAGCGCGCGGAGGAGCTGGGTGACTCCTGGGAGCCCGCCGCGTTCCCCGTGCAGTTCCTGTCGCTCGGCACGGGCGGCAAG
>NZ_NMQT01000367.1 GCF_002234405.1 Amycolatopsis thailandensis
CGATCGGCCGGGTCCAGGCCGCGGCCACGAGTCAGGCCCAGCTCGGTGGTGAGGCCGAGGAACCGCCGGTCGGTGATTTCGTCCGGCTCGGTCCGCTGGGCACCGCTTTCTTGCCCGTCAGGTTGCCGCGGGTGCTGTTGATCGACGAACTGGACAAATCCGAGGCTGATCTGCCCAACGATCTGCTGTCGATCTTCGAGGACGGCGAATTCTCGATCGAGGAGCTGGCCCGGGTGCGCAACCGGCATCCCGAGGTCACCGTGCACACCGCCGATCCGGAGCGCACCGCCGTCGTCCGTGACGGCCGGATCGGTTGCCACGCCTTCCCGATCGTGATCATGACCAGCAACGGGGAGCGGGAGTTCCCGCCGGCCTTCCTCCGCCGCTGCCTGCAATTGCGGATCGAGAACCCGGACGAGGACCAGCTCGCCGCGATCGTGGCCAGTCATCTGGTCGGCGAGCACGGCGAACACCGGGACGAGCTGATCCGCGAATTCGCCGAACGGAGCAAGGCGGAAGGCGGGCTCCCGACCGACCGGTTGCTCGACGCCGTCTACCTCGCGACGTCGGGCGCGTACCGGCCGGATCAGGAGGCCTGGCCGCGGCTGGTGGACGCACTGTGGCAACGACTGACGGTGCGGTGACATGGACGGGCCGGGCGGTGCCTCCGACTCGCGTTCCACCCCGGTGGCGGAGCGGCCGAGGACCGGTTTTCCCCAGCGGGCCGGGAGACTCGAATTCGAGGACCTGAACTGGACCGACGTCGCGGACATGGTGTGGCT
>NZ_NMQT01000368.1 GCF_002234405.1 Amycolatopsis thailandensis
CCACGCGCGCGCCCGCGGCGAAGTCCGGCCGCTGCTCGGCGTCCCGGTGACGGTCAAGGACAGCTACAACATGGTCGGGCTGCCCACGACCTGGGGCATGCCGCAGCACCGGGATTTCGTTCCCTCCGAGGACGCGGTGCAGGTGTCCCGGCTCAAGGCCGCGGGTGCGGTGGTGCTGGGCAAGACCAACGTGCCCTTGGGGCTGCAGGACATCCAGACCTTCAACGAGATCTTCGGCACCACCAACAATCCGTGGGACCACGACCGCACGCCGGGCGGATCCTCCGGCGGATCGGCGGCGGCCCTGGCCTCCGGATTCGGCGCGCTGTCCCTCGGCTCCGACCTCGCCGGTTCACTGCGCACCCCCGCGCACTTCTGCGGCATCCACGCGCACAAACCGACGGTCGGCCTGGCGGCGACGCGCGGCATGGTCCCGCCGACCGAACAGGCCTTGCCGACCGACCTCGACCTGGCCGTCGTCGGTCCGATGGCGCGCACCGCCCGCGACCTCACGCTCCTGCTCGACGTCATGGCCGGACCGGACCCGCTGACACACGGCCAAGCGCACACCTTGGCGCTGCCGCCCGCGCGTCACGAGCACATCGGAAGAGCACACGTCTCAACTGCAGTTACATTAGCACCACTCATGCCCGCTT
>NZ_NMQT01000369.1 GCF_002234405.1 Amycolatopsis thailandensis
GTCGCCGCCGGGTCGAAACCGCGGCCCTCGTCCCGGACGGTCACGCGGACGCCGTCCTCCACCGTCAGCAGGGCTTCGCCGACGCCCGCGTGCCTGTCGACGTTCACCAGCGCCTCGCGCACGGCACGGACCAGCGCGAGGGCCGCCGACGCCGGGATCGGCGGGACCGGCGACCACCGGGTCTCGACCTTCACCGGGCTTTGCGCGAGGACGCCGCGCAACGACGTCTCGAGATCGACCACGCTGCCGGGACCGGATTCGCCGGTCAGGATCGCGAGATCCCGGCGGGCGTAGCCTGCGACCTCGGCCGGATCCGTCGTTTCGCCGCGCTGGGCCACCGTGAGGAAGGTGGCCGCCGCCGTGTCGTGCAGGACGGCCAGATACTCCCTTTCCTGCCGTCGCCGTTCCACCGCAAGGGATTCCTCTCGCGCCAGCCTGGCCCGGCGCTCGCGGAGGTGGTCGATCCGGCGCGTCGTGCGGGCCAGCAGGAGGAACGCGCCCCGGGCGAGGGTGGCTTCGAGCAGCACCCGCAGCACCACCGAGAAGCCGTCCTCGAAGCCGAGCGGAACCACCTCGATCGCCAGCAGGCAAGCGACGGCGGGCACGGTGATCTTCGGCGGCCACTCCCATTGGAGGGTGATCGCGGTGATGGTGAGGACGTTCAGCGCCCACTGGTTCAACTCGCCCGCTTCGGGGGCGGTGAGGAACTGCGTGCCGCAGACGGCCGCGGCCCGGACCAGTGTCAGCGCGAACGCCACCGGCCTGCCCCGGCCGGTCTTTCCCGTCAGGTGTTCGGCCGCCGCGGTGCCCAGAGCCAGCGCGAGCAGACCGAAGGCGAGGGGGAGCGCGCCCGTCGGCGTCGCGAGTACGCCGAAGACGCTGATCACCAGCAGTCCGGCGCCCCGTGCCGGGCCGGCGAACCGGCCGACGA
>NZ_NMQT01000037.1 GCF_002234405.1 Amycolatopsis thailandensis
GAACGGCCCGTTACTTGCAAATTTTGCAAGTAACGGGCCGTTCATGACACGCGAAAGGGCGCGAAGGAGCGTCAGCCGTTCCAAGCCGCCTTGTGCAGCCGCCGCAGCGCGCGCACCGCGGCCACCGCGCGGTCCCGGTCCACCGCCTGCACGGCCATGACCGAGTAGTACTCGTCGTCCGGCAGCTCCAGCCGCGCCCACGAAGCCCCGTCGGGGAAGCTCACCGAGAGCACCTCGCTCCACGCGAACTTCTTGGTCATCAGCACGTTCCGGACCTCGATGCCATCGGCGTCGGCCTTCACGCGCGCGGTCGCGAACAGCATCGTGCCCGCGGCGAGCAGGATCCCGATGCCGATCATCGCCGCCTGGTCGGACGGCTGGAAGATCACGCCGGTGTCCGAGCCGCGCAGCAGGACCGCGACGACCACGAACGTCGCCAGCAGGATCACCGCCAGCACCGAGCACATCACCAGGGCACGGCGGGGCCGCACCACCACGACCTCGGACTCTGTCATCACATCCGCCTCGACGCTCACACGAAGCCCCGCTCGGTCCACGGCTGGCGCAGGTTCCGCAGCGCGTGCGCGGCGTCCAGCGCCGCGACGGTCGCTTCGTAGCCCTTGTCCTCGACGGAGCCGGGCAGGCCGGACCGGTCGAGGGCCTGCTCCTCGGTGTCGCAGGTGAGCACGCCGTTGCCGACCGGGGTGCTCTCGTCGAGCGCCACCCTGGTCAGGCCCGCGGTGACCGCGTCGCAGACGTACTCGAAGTGCGGCGTCCCGCCCCGGATGACCACGCCCAGCGCGACGACCGCGTCGTGCGTGCGGGCCAGCGCCTGCGCGGCGACGGGCAGCTCGACGGCGCCCGCGACGCGCACGACCGTCGGCTCTTCCTCCAGGTCTGCCACCTTGGCCGCCTCGAGGGCGCGTTCCAGCAGGGCGCCGGTGATCTTCGTGTGCCAGCGCGTGGCCACGATTCCGAGCCGGATGTTCTTACAGTCGGACAGGTCGAGTTCGACGTCCGGACGGCCCTCGCCGCTCACCGCGTGCCCCCTCCGTTGCCCTGGTCGACCTCGGCGCCGACCTGGTCGAAATGCTCCAGCTGGGACAGGTCGTGCCCCATCCGGTCCCGTTTGGTCTTGAGGTAGCGCAGGTTCTCCGGGTTCGGCGAGATCGGCAGCGACACCCGGCCGGTGACCCGCAGGCCGTAGCCCTCCAGCCCGACGCGCTTGGCCGGGTTGTTCGTCAGCAGCCGCATCGAGCGGACGCCGAGGTCGCAGAGGATCTGCGCGCCCGTGCCGTAGTCCCGCGCGTCGGCGGGCACGCCGAGCTGCAGGTTCGCGTCGACGGTGTCCGCGCCGGCGTCCTGCAGCTGGTAGGCCTGCAGTTTGTGCAGCAGGCCGATGCCGCGGCCCTCGTGGCCGCGGATGTACAGCACGACGCCGCGGCCTTCCTTGGCCACCGCTTCCAGGGCCGCCTCCAGCTGCGGACCGCAGTCGCAGCGCAGCGAGCCGAAGACGTCGCCGGTGAGGCATTCGGAGTGCACGCGGACCAGGATGTCCTCGCCGTCGGCGATCTCGCCGTAGACGAACGCGATGTGCTCGATGCCGTCGAGCAGGCTGTCGTAACCGACCGCGCGGAACGTGCCCGCGGACAGCGGGATGCGCGCCTCGGCGACCCGCTCGACCTGCTTCTCGGTGCGCCGCCGGTACGCGATCAGATCGGCGATGGTGATCATCTTGAGGTCGTGGTCCGCGGCGAAGACCTCGAGCTCGTCGCGGCGGGCCATGTCGCCCTCGTCCTTCTGCGACACGATCTCGCAGAGCACGCCCGACGGCGAGAGCCCGGCCAGGCGGGCCAGGTCGACGGAGGCTTCGGTGTGCCCGGGACGCCGCAGGACGCCGCCCTGCTTGGCGCGCAGCGGGACCACGTGGCCGGGGCGCCGGAAGTCCGACGCCTTGGACGCCGGGTCGGCGAGCAGGCGGACGGTGTGCGACCGGTCGGCCGCGGAGATGCCGGTGGTGATGCCCTCGGCGGCGTCGACCGTGACGCTGTACGCGGTGCCGCGCTGGTCCTGGTTCGTGTGGTACATCGGCGGCAGGTCGAGCCTGTCCGCCTCGGCCTCGGTCAGCGCCACGCAGACGTAACCCGAGGTGTAGCGCACCATGAAGGCCATCAGTTCGGGCGTGGCCTTCTCCGCCGCGAAGATCAGGTCGCCCTCGTTCTCGCGGTCCTCGTCGTCCACCACGACGACCGGACGGCCCGCCTTGATGTCGGCGATCGCCGCCTCGATGGAGTCGGTGTTCACGGCCACCCCGCTTCCACAGGGGGTCAGGTCGGCCGACCCCGGAATCGCACTCGTCTCGCTCACGCCCGCTCCTCCGTACCGCCATTGTCCCCCTGCGTGCGCAGGTGCGGCATGGCCAGCTTCTCGACGTACTTGGCGACCACGTCGACCTCGAGATTCACCAGGTCACCCGGGGTGTTCCGGCCGAGGGTGGTCAGCTCGAGAGTGGTCGGGATCAAGGCGACGGAGAACTCCTCGTCGGTCACCGAAGCGACCGTGAGGGAGACGCCGTCGACCGCGATCGACCCCTTCTCGACCACGTATCTGGCCAGCTTCGGAGGCAGGGCGAACGAGGTGAGTCCCTGCTCGTCCCGCTTCAGGAAGACGCCGGTGCCGTCGACATGGCCCTGCATGATGTGCCCGCCGAGCCTGCCGCCGGCCGGCGTCGCGCGTTCCAGGTTGACGACGTCGCCGACGTTCACCTTCGCGAGGCTGGAGCGCTGCAGGGTCTCGTGCACGACATCGACGGTAAACTCACCGCCCGCCACCGCGACCACGGTGAGGCACACGCCACTCACCGCGATGGAGTCGCCGTGCCCGGCGTCGCTGGTCACCAGCGGCCCCCGCACGGTCAGCCGCGCGGCGTTGGGGACCTGCTCGACCGCGGTGACCTCGCCGAGTTCCTCGACAATGCCGGTGAACACTCCTGCTGCCCTCCTCGTGGGTCGCACCGTCGCTGGAAAACGGTGCTCCTCTTATCCAACACCCATCGGGGCCGATTCCTTCGCCTGACCCGACGGGTGGATCAAGAGCCGGGATCAGCCGCGGGCGCGGGCGGCCTGCTCGCGCAGCGCCGCGACGGCCTTACCAGGGTCTTCGGCGCCATAGACGGCGGAACCGGCGACGAAGCAGTCCACCCCGGCCTCGGCGGCCCGCTCGATGGTGTCGGCGTTGATCCCGCCGTCGATCTCGACGACGAGCTTCAGGTGACCGGTGTCGACCAGGCGCCGCGCGGTGCGCACCTTGTCGAGGACACCCTCGATGAACGACTGGCCGCCGAAGCCGGGCTCGACCGACATCACCAGCAGCGTGTCGTAGTGCTTGAGAGTGTCGAGGTGGTCCTCGATCGGCGTGTTCGGCTTGATCGACAGACCGGCCTTCGCGCCGGCGGCGCGGAGGTTCTTCGCCAGCATGACCGGGTCGTGCGCGGCCTCGACGTGCACGGTGACGTTGTAGGCGCCCGCCTCGGCGTACCCGATGGCCCATTTGTCCGGGTTCTCGATCATCAGGTGGCAGTCGATCGGCACGTCGGTGGCCTTGAGCAGCGACTGCACGACCGGCAGCCCGAGGGTCAGGTTCGGCACGAAGTGCGCGTCCATGACGTCGACGTGGACCCAGTCCGCGCGGGTGTCCCCCGCACCGGCGACGGCGCGGATCTCGTCGCCGAGCCGGGCGAAGTCCGCGGAAAGGATGCTGGGGGCGATCAAAGGTCGGTGAGCCACGCGCCCGAGTGTAGGAGGACGCCGCTAACGCCCGCTAACCGGCTGTGACCGGCGTGACCGGCGTCCCGGTCTGGAGTATGACGCGAAATGGCACCGCAGTGGGAGGTGCGCGCACGCGGCGGGCGAATAGCGTTCCCGTCATGGTCAACCCCCTCGGAACACTGGTCCGGATCGGCAGCTACCGCAGCGTGCCGTTCGGTCTCCTCGGCATGGCGGCGACGGCGGTGCCGTTCCCGATCGCGCTCATCCCCGCCGTCCTCATTCCCGGCGACGCGAAGGCGAAACTCGTCTACGGCATGCTCGCGATGGCCGTGCTGGTCGGGCTCGCCGGACTGCCGGGTCCGATGCGGCGGGTGAGCATCTGGTTCTCCAACCAGATGCTGGGCACCCGGATCGCGCAGCCGCCACCGCACGCGAAGATCGCCTGGGCGGAACGCTGGCGCTCGGCGGCTTGGCTGCTCGTGCACACCGGTCTCGGCTGGATCCTGTTCGGGCTCGGCTGCTTCCTGATGCTCGGCTGCGTGTTCGCTGTGATCTGGCTGGGTGGCGGCGGTACTCCCATCGAGGTCTTCGGGGAACGGGTGCGGGTCGAATCCGGCGCCGCCGGGCTGTGGACGGTGCCGGTCGCGCTGGTCACCCTCGTCGTCGTCGCCTATGTCCTCGCCGGTTTCACCAAGCTCTTCCAGCACAGCGCGCTCTCGCTGCTGGGCCCGTCGGCCGCCGAACGCCTCGCCGCGGCGGAGGTCAGGGCGAACCACTTCGAGCAGCGCAACCGGCTGGCCCGTGAGCTGCACGACTCCATCGGTCACACGCTGACGACGTCGACCATCCAGGCCGCCGCGGCCGCCGAACTGGTCGATTCGGAGCCGCAGCTGGTGCGCCGGACACTGGGCACCATCGAGGAGTCGTCCCGGGCGGCGCTCGAAGACCTCGACCACGTCCTCGGCCTGTTGCGGGAGGACCGGTCGTCCCGCGAGCCCGAACGGCGGCTCCTGGAAGCCGGGACGCTGGCCGAACGGGCCCGCGCGGGCGGCGCGGTGATCGACTACGAACTGACCGGGCCCGCCGCCGAACTGCCCGCGACGCTTTCCCGCGAGGCGTACCGGATCGTCCAAGAAGGACTGACGAACGCGTTGCGGCACGCCCATCCCGGCCCGGTGACCGTGCGGGTCGCGGTGCTCGCCGACGCGCTGCGGATCGAGATCGTGAACCCGCTCGTGGAGCACGCGGTCGCTTCCGGCCGCGGCGGCAACGGGCTGCCGGGGCTCACCGAACGCGTCGAGGCGCTGCGCGGCGAGCTCGTCGCGGGGCCCGCGATCGACGGGGAACCGCTGTGGCGGCTGGTGACCACGATCCCGCTACGGTCGCGCTCATGACCTTGCGTGTCCTGATCGTCGACGACGAACCGTTGCTGCGCGCCGGATTGCGCTCGCTGCTGGACAACCAGCCCGACCTGTCCGTGGTCGGCGAGGCGGGCGACGGCGGCGAGGTGGTCGGCCTGGTGCGGCGGGTGAATCCCGACGTGGTCCTGATGGACGTCCGGATGCCGGGGATGGACGGGATCGAGGCGACCCGGCGGGTGCTGGCGGAGATCCCCGAGCCGCCGAAGGTCCTCGTGATCACGACGTTCGACAACGACGACTACGTCTACGACGCGCTGTTGGCCGGGGCGAGCGGTTTCCTGCTGAAGCGGGCGCGCAAGGAGGAGTTCGCGCACGCCATCCGGACCATCGCCGCCGGGGAAACGCTGCTGTTCCCCGACGCCATCCGGCGGATGGTCACCGCGCGCCCGGCGCCGTCCGGCCTGGCGCCCCGGCCGTCTTCCCTGACGAAACGGGAGACCGAGGTGCTGCGGCTCATCGCCACCGGGATGTCCAATGTGGACATAGCGGCCGATCTGGTCATCAGCCTCGAAACCGTCAAAACCCATGTGGGCAACATCTTCGGGAAACTGGGCGCGGCCAACCGCAGCCAGGCGGTGGTGTTCGCTTACGAGACCGGCGTCGTCGCTCCGGGTCACAGCCTGCGCTAGCGGACGGCCGTTGTTCCACTCGCGTTCATCCGGAAATCCCCGGCCGCACACATGCGCGGTGACTAATGGGACTGCCCCATTCCCCTGGTATCCCAAGGAGATCTTCGATGGCTTCGCTGTTCACAGGACGGCGCAAATGGCTCGCGGGCGGGGCGCTCGGCGTCACGCTGATCGCGCTGGCGCCCGCCGCGCTCGCCGCCGGCGACGACGCCCGCCTCGCGTCCGCGCAGGGTGACCGCACCCAGGACGTGCGCGCCGCGATCAAGGGCGGCCACGCCCGCAACGTCATCCTGTTCATCGGCGACGGCATGGGCCAGTCCGAGATCACGTCGGCGCGCAACTACGAACGCGGCGCGGCCGGACGGCTCGCGATGGACGGCCTCCCGCTCACCGGCGACTACACCACGTACGCGGTCGAGAAGAACAACCCTTCGAAGCCCGATTACGTGACCGACTCGGCCGCCTCCGGCACCGGGTGGGCCACCGGCGTGAAGACCTACAACGGCGCGATCTCCGTCGACCCGTACGGCAACGCCGTCCCGTCGATCCTCGAGATCGCCAAGCGTTCGGGTCTGCGCACCGGTGACGTCACCACGGCCGAGGTCCAGGACGCCACCCCCGCGGTGCTCGGCTCGCACGTCGTCAACCGCGACTGCAAGGGCCCCGACGAGACCAGCAAGAAGTGCGCGGTCAACGCCAAGGAGAACGGCGGCGCCGGTTCCATCGCCGAGCAGCTGGTCCAGACCAAGCCGGACGTCCTGCTCGGCGGCGGCGCGAAGTACTTCGACCAGCAGGTCAAGGCCGGGAAGTTCGCCGGCAAGACCGTGCTGGACCAGGCGAAGTCCGCCGGCTACCAGGTGGTGAACACCGCGGCCGACCTCGACGCGGCCAAGCCCGGCAAGCCGCTGCTCGGCCTGTTCGCCGCCGGCAACCTGCCGGTCAACTGGACCGGTCCGGCCGCGAAGCTCGGCGGTACCCCGCCGACCCGCTGCACGCCCAACCCGGCGCTGCCCAAGACCCAGCCGAAGCTGGCCGACCAGACCCGCAAGGCGATCTCGCTGCTCGACGACCGCCGCAAGGACAAGGGTTTCTTCCTCCAGGTCGAGGGCGCGAGCATCGACAAGCAGGACCACGCCGCCGACCCGTGCGGCCAGATCGGTGAGACGATCGACTTCGACCAGGCCATCGCCGCCGGGCTCGCGTTCGCGCGCGGCAACCCCGACACCCTGGTGATCGTCACCGGCGACCACGGCCACACCAGCCAGATCATCGGCAACGGCACCGTCAGCCCCGGCCAGACCGCGACCCTGATCACCAACGAGGGCGCGAACATGACCATCAACTACGGCACCGGCATGCCCGGCTCGTCGCAGGACCACACCGGCACGCAGATCCGCGTCGCGGGCTACGGGCCGCAGGCGGCGAACGTCGTCGGCCTGACCAACCAGACCGACCTCTTCGACACCCTGAAGCGCGCTCTTCGCCTGCGCTGACCGGTTTCGTGAAGGTGGGGCAGGCCCCCTGTGAGGGGTGGGGGCCTGCCCCATGGCCGCTTCCCGGCGGCGTCCCTAGCTTTGATCCATGCGAAAAACCTTGCCAGGTAAGAAAATCATCGCCGTCGGCTCGCTGATCGCACTACTGGCCACCACTACGGCCGCTCCGGCGCTCGCCGTGACCAGACCGCACGACGAGGTCGACAAAGCGCTGAAAACGCTGGTACAGGACGGGGCCCCTGGCGCGCAGGCGACGGTGACGAGCGCGTCCGGGCGGACGTGGTCGGAACGCGAAGGCGTCGGGAACATCGAGACTCGGGCGCCGTTCCCGCACGGTTCGAAGTTCCGGGCGGCCAGTGTCACCAAGACCTTCGTCGCCGTCGTGGTGCTGCAACTGGTCGCCGAAGGAAAGGTCCGGCTGGACACTCCGATCGACCGGTACCTGCCGGGCCTCGTGCGCGGGAACGGCAACGACGGCACCAAGATCACCGTCCGGCAGCTGCTCCAGCACACCAGCGGCCTCTACAACTACGTCCGCGATCTCGACATCGACGAGTGGCGGCATCGCGGCGCCGAACCCGGAGAGCTGCTGGCGGTCGGTCTCGCGCATCCGCCGGACTTCGCACCGGGCGCGAAGTGGGCGTACTCCAACACGAACTACGTCATCGCCGGGATACTCATCGAGAAGCTCACCGGCCGTTCCGTCGCCACCGAGATCCGGAACAGGATCGCCAGGCCGCTCGGGCTGCGCGACACCTACCTGCCGCTGCGAGGCGACGAAAGCCTGCCGCTGCCGCACGCCAGGGGTTACGCGCCCGGTCTCGTCGACTACACCGAACTGGACCCGTCCGCGGCAGGTGCTTCCGGTGGGCTCATCTCGACCGGTGAGGACCTGAACCGCTTCTACGGGGCGCTCGTCGACGGCCGTCTCCTGCCTCGGGCGCAACAGGCGGAGATGCAGCGGACCGTTCCGGCGGGGCTGGGCATCCCCGGTGCGGAATACGGGCTCGGGATCGCGTCCGTACCGCTGTCCTGCGGGGGAAGGTTCTGGGGCCACGGCGGGAACCTCGTCGGGTTCTCGAACATCTCGGGCGCCGTCCCGTACGGGAAGCGGGTGAACGTCGTGGCCAACATGGACCCGCTGCCGGACGGGGCGTCGGCACATCTCGCCACCGCCGTCGACACGGCGTTCTGCGCCCGCTAAGCCGCCGGGAGCAAGTCCAGCACGGAGGTCCAGGACGCGTCGGGGGTGAGCCGCGCGGTGGTGACACCCGCCGAGGCGAGCGTGTCGAGGTGCCGCTGCCACGCCGGATGGTGCACCCGCGTGTCCTGGATCTGGTAGCCCAGCACGATGGTGATCCCCGGCGTGCCGAGGACGTCACCGAGCAGGGTCAGCGCCTGATTGTCGGCGATGCCCAAGGCCAGTTTCGCCACGGAGTTCGCGGACGCGGGCGCGAACAGGAACACCGCGGGATCCGGATGCGGCCGGGGTTCGCCGGGCAGCCGGGAAGTGCTGCGGACCGGCAGCCCGGTGCACGCTTCGAGGTCACCGATCCCGCCGGTCTTCTCCAGCCAGCGGGCCGCGGTGGGGGTGAGCGTGATCGCGAGTTCCCAGCCGCGGTCCGCGGCCGGTTTCGCGAGCTGCGCGGCGAACCGGGTGTCCAGTCCGCCGCACGAGCTCGCGACCAGGCCGAGGACCCGCCTCACCCGGCGGAGTCCGGCTTCCGCAGGACGGCGCAGAACATCGCGTCCGTACCGTGCCGGTGCGGCCACAGCTGGACGTACGGGCCGTTGCCGAGCTGCGGGACGCCGGGGAAGAACTCCCGCGCGTCGACGATCTCGGCTTTCGCGCGGCGCGCGGTCTCCCCCACGACGCCTTCGGTCTCGGCCAGGTGCGGCGAGCAGACGACGTAGGTGACGATTCCGCCGGGGCGCACCAGGTCCAGCGCCGCGGTGATCAGCTGGCCCTGGAGCTTCGTCAGGTCCGAGATGTCGCCGGGCTGGCGGCGCCAGCGCGCTTCCGGCCGTCGGCGCAGCGAACCGAGGCCGCTGCACGGCGCGTCGACCAGGACGCGGTCGTAGCCCGGTTCGAGGCTGGTTTCGCGGCCGTCCGCGACGTGGACGGTCACCGGAAGCCCCTGGACGGCGTTCTCGATCAGCTTCGCGCGATGCGGCGCCTTCTCGACGGCGTCCACGGTCGCGCCGCTGATCGACGCCAGCGCGCCCAGCAGCGCGGCCTTGCCGCCCGGACCGGCGCACAGGTCGAGCCAGCGCTCGTCGGAGCCGGTGAGCGGGACCTTCGTGACGGCGACCGCGCACAGCTGGCTGCCCTCGTCCTGGACCGCGGCCAGTTTCTCCTTGATCGGCTCGATGTCGCCGGGGTCACCGGAGCCCGCGGGCAGCCGGACGCCATAGGGCGAGTACGGGGCGACGTCGCCGCCGGTGATGGCGGCCAGTTCGTCGGCGCTGATCTCACCGGGGCGGGCGACCAGGTGCACGTCGGGGCGGTCGTCGTCGGCCTCCAGGGCCGCCTTCAGGTCGGCTCCCTTGTCCCCCAAGGCTTCCGCGAACGAACGCGCGACCCAGCGCGGGTGCGCCGTCCGCAGCGCGTAGGCGCCGATCGGGTCGGCGGCCTCGTCGGGGGCCAGCTCGTTCAGCCAGGTCTCTTCGTCCTTTTCGGACACCGAGCGCAGCACGGCGTTCACGAAACCCGCGATCCAGGAACCGACTTCGGCACGGACGAGGTCCACAGTGGACCCGACGGCGGCGTGCTGGGGAATGCGGGTGCGCAGCAGCTGGTACGCGCCGAGCCGCAGGCCGTCCAGCACGATGGCGTCGACCTTCTCCAGCGGACGGTCCAGGCAGGCCGCGATGACGGCGTCCAGCATGCCGACCGCGCGGCAGGTGCCGTAGGTCAGTTCGGTGGCCAGCGCGGCGTCGCGGCCGGAGATCCGGCGGTTGCGCAGCAGCTGCGGCAGCACCAGGTTCGCGTACGCGTCGTCTTCCCGCACCGCGCGCAGGACGTCGAAGGCGACCTGCCGGGCCGGGTCGATCTGCGGCGGGCGGCTGGGCCCTTCCTTGCGCGGGGCCGGACGGCCTCGCTGCGGCCTCGACGGCCGACGTTCCCTACGCTCGTTCACTGCAGGCGCTCTCCTTGTTCGATCCTCGTACCGCGCGCCCAGTCGGTGGCCGCCATCCGCTTCTTCCCCTGCGCCTGCACTTCGCCCAGCCGCACCGGTTTCGACGCCGTGCCGACCAGTACCCGCTTGCGTTCCACGACCAGTTCACCGGGCGGGGGCCCCGGCTCGTCGACGACCGTCACCGGGCCGAGCTTCAGCCGTTCGCCCCGGAACTCCGCCCACGCGCCCGGCTCCGGGCTGACCGCGCGGATCAGCCTGTCGACCGCGGTGGCCGGGTCGGCGAACGAGACGCGAGCGTCCTCGACGGTCACCTTGGGCGCGTAGCTCACGCCGTCACCGGTCTGCTCGACCGCGCGCAGCGTGCCGTCGGCGATCCCGTCCATCGTGGACACGAGCAGCTTCGCCCCGGACTCCGCCAGCCTGCCGAGCAGCTCCCCGGCGGTGTCGCCGGCGCCGATCTGCTCGGTGATCACGCCGTAGACCGGGCCCGCGTCGAGTTCCTTGACGATCCGGAACGTCGAGGCCCCGGTGATCTCGTCCCCGGCGCGGATCGCGGCCTGGACCGGGGCGGCGCCGCGCCACGCGGGCAGCAGCGAGAAATGCAGGTTGACCCAGCCGTGCACCGGGATGTCCAACGCGGCCTGGGGCAGCAACGCCCCGTACGCGACCACCGGGCACGCGTCCGGGGCGATCTCCGCGAGCCGGGCGAGGAACGCGGGGTCGCTCGCCTTCGGCGGGGTCAGCACCTCGATCCCGTGCTCGTCGGCCAGCGCGCCGATCGGGGACCGGACGACCCGGCGGCCGCGGCCCGCCTGCGCGTCCGGGCGGGTGACCACGGCCACGACCTCGTGCTCTTCGGACGCGAGGAGCGCGCGCAGCGACGGGACGGCGGGTTCTGGGGTACCGGCGAAGACCAGGCGCATCAACGCACCTCCACCGGGGGGACGGGTACCTCTGACTGGGCGAACATCGCCGCTCAGTCTATGTCGCGCGCTGACGGAAACATTTCGCAGGGCGCGGCACCGCTATCACGTCACGCGGGCGCAGAGGGCGCCCTGCGAAATGTTTCCGTGGCCTTCGGCCGAAAGAGGCGCGCGACGGTGAAGTCTCCTGTCGCGCTGACGCGCTCCCAGGAGACGTACTGCCGGTCACCTTCGGGTCGGTTCTACGGGCGTGGCCAGGGCAGCACGACGGCCGCCGAGCCGCCGCCCCGCCGGGTCGGCTCGGCCGCGGCGAGCCATCGGCCGTCCCGCAGTCGTTCGACGCCGGTCGCCGCCCCGATCTCCGCGGGCGCCGTCGAGAAGCCCTGTCCCTTGGCTTTCAGGATCGCGAGCACGTCGGTCTGGTCGAGGAACGCCTGCTCGACCTGCGCGGCCGCCGAGTTGCGCTGCGAGGCGCGCGGTTCGGCGATCGCGTCGACCAGCTTCAGGCCGCGGTCGATGCGGCCGGTCAGGACCTGGAGCACGGTGGTGATGATCGACGCGCCTCCCGGTGACCCGACGGCGAGCAACGGCTTGCCGTGGTCGAGCACGATGGTCGGCGCCATCGACGACCGCGGCCGCTTGGCCGGGCCCGGCAGGTTCGGGTCGGGCACGCCGGGCGTCACCGGGGTGAAGGAGAAGTCGGTCAGCTCGTTGTTGAGCAGGAACCCGCGGCCCGGCACGACGATGCCGCTCCCGCCCTCCTGCTCGATGGTCAGCGTGTACGCGACGACGTTGCCCCACCGGTCGGCGACCGTGAGGTGCGTGGTGTTCTCGCCCTCGTACGGCGTCGGCGCGGGGTTCGTCCCCGCCACGCACGGCGACGGCTTACGCGGATCGGCGGGCGCGACCGGGCTCGTCCCGGCCTTCGCGGGGTCGATCAGGCACGCGCGGCTGTCGGCGAACTTCTGGCTGATGAGTTCCTTCGCCGGGACGTCGACGAAGGCCGGGTCGCCGATCCACCGGTTGCGGTCGGCGAAGGCGTACCGGGTCGACTCCAGGAAGTAGTGCAGGTAGTCGGCCTTCTGCAGCTTGGAAAGCTTCGTGTTCTCGATGATGTTCAGCGCCTCGCCGACGGTCAGCCCGCCGGAGGACGGCGCGGGCATCCCGTAGACGTCGAGGCCGCGGTACTCGGTCTTCGTGGGCTTCCGCTCGACGACGCGGTACTTGGCGAGGTCGGCCGCCGTCAGGTCGCCCGGGCGGACCTTCAGCGTCGACGCGGGGTCGACCGGTGGCTTCCGGACGGTGTTCACGACGTCCGCGCCGATCGGGCCGCGGTAGAGCACGTCGGTGCCCTTCGCGGCCAGTTGCGCGTACGTCCCGGCGAGGTCCGGGTTCTTGAACGTCGTGCCGACCGCTGGTGGTGCCCCGGCGGGCAGGTACAGCGACCGGGTCGACGGGAACGCGGCAAAGCGGGCGGCGTTGTTCGAAATCTGGGTGGCGAAGGTCTGGTCGACGGTGAAACCCTTGCGGGCGAGGTCTTCGGCGGGCTTGATCGCCCTCGCCAGCGACTTGGTCCCCCATTTGCGCAGGGCTTCCTGCCAGGTGGCGGGTGTGCCGGGCACGCCGACGCTCAGTCCGCTGGTGACGGCCTCGGCGAACGGGATCGCCTTGCCGTTCTCGACGAAGAGGTTTTCGTCCGCCGACGACGGCGCGGTCTCGCGGCCGTCCAGTGTGTGTACCTTGCCGGTGCGCGCGTCGTAGTAGACGAAGAAGCCGCCACCGCCGACCCCGGCGGAGAACGGATCGGTGACGCCCAGCGCGGCGGCCGTCGCGACGGCGGCGTCCACGGCGTTGCCGCCCTCGCGCAGGATCTTGGTGCCGATCGCGGTCGCGTCCGCGTCGATGCTCGACACCGCGCCCAGGTAACCGACGGCGACCGGGGATTTGGGCGTCGGTGGTGCCGCCGCCGCGGTGCCCGGCGCCGCGGTGGCGGCCAGGGCGGCGATCGCGGTCACTGCGGTGATGCGTCCCAGAGTGCTTCTGTGCGCGGCCATGGCGCGAGTCTGCCCCGCCTGTCCACCTCGGACAAGACCCGTCCAGACCTGCGATCGTCGGTGGTGCGGCCGTGCCCGCGTGAGCAGAATGCGGTCCATGAAGACTCCCGGCAGGCGGTGGGGCGCGCTCCTCCCGCTGCTCATCGCTCTCCCCGTCCTCGCGGTCCCCGGCGTCGCCCAGGCCGAAGGCGCGCGTGCCTGCTTCGACGACTCCGCGGCGATCACCGTCGAAGAGAAGCGGCTCACCGCGACCATGCCTTCCGGCGGCCCGGCGGTCGGCCCGGAACTGGTCCGGCTCGCCGGTTTCGACAAGCTCGTCGCCGAGTTCACCACGCGCCTCTGCTCGACGAAGACCGCTTTGCGCGCCGAGAAACTCGCCGAGACGGCCGGTGACGGGCTTTGGCGGACCGCGGTCGACCGCGCGCAGGGCCGTCGTCCCGATCTCGGCAGCATCGACAAGGCCGACGACCGGCCGCTCTACTGGGCGCGCCTCCAGATGAGCAAGGCGCTGCGCCAGTGGACGCCGCGTTTCCCGCTGTCCGCGCCCGCCCGCGCCGGCCTGCTGAAGACGTTCGACGTCGGCGCCCGCGGGCTCGACGACTCCCGCTTCCCTGCCGGTCCGAAGCTGCGCCGGGTGCTGGTGAGCGGGTTCGACCCGTTCACCCTCAACGGCGCGGGTGTCCGCATCGGGAACCCGTCCGGCGCGGCCGCGCTGCATCTGGACGGCAAGGTCGTCCAGACCCCGACCGGGCCCGCGCAGGTGCAGGCCGTGTCGTTCCCGGTGGTGTGGAGCTACTTCGACGCGGGCATCGTCGAGGCGGCCTATGGTCAGGCGTTCAAGGACCGCCTCCGCCGTCCGGAGCTGATCATGACGATCAGCCAGGGCCGTCCCGGGCGGTTCGACATCGAGCGGTGGGCCGGTGCCTGGCGCGGCGGTTCGCCGGACAACCTCGACGAGGCGGTTCGCGGCCAGGTCCCGCCCGCCGCCGGGTGGCCGCAGCCGGACGTCCAGTTCATCGAAACCACGCTGCCGTACGAAAAGATGCTCGCCGCGCCCGCCGGGGCGTACGACGTGCAGTACAACCAGGCGTTCTGTGTCTGGCCGGACAGCTCGAAACCGGGGACGGGGACCGCGGTGTGCCGGACGGACGCGCCGAAGCCCGGTGAGATCGCCGCTTCCGGCGGCGGCGGCAACTATCTCAGCAATGAGTCCATGTACCGAAGCAACCGGCTGCGGACCGGGCTCGGGCTGACCGGGATCGCGGGCGGGCACCTGCACACGCCCGTCCTCGGCACGCCCACCGATCCTTCGGCCCTGACCGACGCCGATTTCGAAGCGCGGCGGGCGGCGATCTCGTCGCAGATCGTCACGCTGCTGACCGCCGCTCTGGGCGGCTCCGCCTCGAAGCCCGCTACGCACGCTCCGGGCGCTTCGGATGCTTCGGCCCGCGCCGACGTCCTCGCCACCCTCGGCACCACCCTCTGACCCACGCAATTAGTCCTCTGGATGCGGTAGTTCGACGCTGAACTACCGCATCCAGAGGACGAAACGCGAGTCCTAGATGAGCTCCAAGGGGTCCAGCTGGATCCGGATGGGTTCGGACGCCTTGCGCGCGTCCCGGCGGCCGGCGGCGGCGTGGACCTCGGCGGCGAGCGCCTTCCCGTCCGGGCGCGCGACCCTCACCAGGGCCCGTTCCCGTTCGGCGTTGCCGTCCTCGTCGACCTCGCCGAGCGGCACCGGGCCCAGCACCTCGCCGGTCTCCGGCAGCTGGAGGTCGTCGAGCAGCCCCGCGACCGCGTCCGGGGTGCCTTCGATACTCGCCATCCGCATCGCGGGCGGGAAGCCGAGTTCGCGCCGCTCCGCCAGTTCCAGGCTCGCGTGCCAGCCCGGATCCCACCGGACCAGCGCCTGCACCACCGAGAGACCCGCTTCCGCGCCGACGAACACGCGACCGCCTTCGGTCCCCGGCCGTACCAAGGCCGCCGCCGCCATCCACCGGCGCAGGGTCTCCTCCCCCGCCCTCAGGTCCTGCCGCCCCAGCAGCGCCCAGCCGTCCAGCAGCAGCGCCGCGCCGTAACCGCCTTCCGCGACCGGCTCGGCTCCCGGCGTGCACACCACCAGCGCCGGTTTTCCGGGCACCGAAGCCAAAACCTCCGTCGCGCCCGAGGTCCGCACCGGGAATCCGGAGAACGCGCGGCCCAGTTCCTCCGCCGTGCGCTTCGAGCCGACGACGACCGCCCGCAGCCGGACGGAACCGCAAGCGGCGCAATGGAAGTTCGTCTCGGGGACCCCGCACCACCGGCACGCTGGCGGCCTCGGCGCGCCGTCGATCAACCCACCGGGCAAGGAAAGCGGACCCGCGCAACGACGGCAGTGCGCCGACGTCCGGCAGTTGCCGCAAGCGAGTCCCGGGACGTAGCCGCGGCGCGGAACCTGCACCAGGACGGGAAATCCGCCCGCCAGAGACTGCCGCGC
This sequence comes from Amycolatopsis thailandensis, assembly GCF_002234405.1. GTDB lineage: Bacteria > Actinomycetota > Actinomycetes > Mycobacteriales > Pseudonocardiaceae > Amycolatopsis > Amycolatopsis thailandensis. The sequence goes on from NZ_NMQT01000037.1 coordinate 15,904, forward strand.
CGCCTCGAAGGCGACCGACGGCAGCCGGGCCGCCTTCGCCGCTTCGTCCCGGGCGACGTCGAAGTCCTCGCCGACCGGTGTGACCCGCGGCGCGGCGGCCCGCAGTTCGGGACGAGCCGCCACGAGAGGCTGCGCCCAGCCCGATTCCACCAGGAACTGCGCCTCGGCCGTCCGCGCGAAACCGGCGACGAGCATGGACCCCTTCGCGGCGTGCGCGCGGTCCATCAGCACGTCGCGGACGTGCGGATACGGCGCGTGCTGATCGAGGTGGACGTCGTCGCCGTCGTCCCACACCACGAACAGGCCGGGATCGGCGACCGGCGCGAACATCGCCGCGCGCGTGCCGACGACGACGCGCACCGCGCCGCGCAGCACCGCGAGCCAGCGGCGGTACCGCTCGGCGGGGCCCAGTCCGGCGATCAGCGCGACCACGGAATCGGCGCCCAGCAAGGAAACGCACGCGTCGTGCAGCCGCGTCAGGTCACGATGGTCGGGGACGACCATGACGACACCGCGCCCGGCGGCGGCCGCGACGGCGGCGGCTTCGGCCAGGCGGCGCGGCCAGTCCTCCCCCGGCAACGCCTGCCAGACCGCGTTAGCCGGACGCCGTTCCGCGACGGCCTCCAGGAACGCCGGACCACTCTGGTACTTGTCCCAAAGCGTGGTCTCGGGGGCCTCCGGTGTCGGCGCGGGCTCGGCGGGTGGCTCGCCCTCGGCCTTCGCGTGCCGGGACGGGATCGCGAGGCGCAGGACGTCGCTGAGCGTGCCGCCGTACCGGTCCGCGACGGACCGGCAGAGCGCGTGCAGCGCAGGAGGCAGGACAGGCTCGCTGGAGGTCACCCTGTCGATGTACGCGAGCTTCCCGGTGAATTCCGTGGTGTCGGCGCGTTCGACGAGATACCCGTCGACGAGCTGCCCCGCGAACCGGACCCGCACCCGGCAGCCGGGTACGGCGGTCTCGTGCAGCTTCTCGGGGATCCGGTAGTCGAAGGTGCGGTCGAGATGCGTGAGCGGGATGTCCACGACGATCCGCGCGACCGGGTTCTCGGGCGCGGGATTCTGCGCGCCGCGACGGCTAGCGCTCTTCGCGCGCGATGGCTTGGCCTTCCGCGCGGGCTCGGCCTTCGGCGGAGGCTCCGGAAGGTCCCACAGCGGGGTCGGTTCGGGACTGCTGCTCACCCGGTGATCTCTACCAGACTCCGTCGCCGCTGGCCGTACCGCGTGGCCCAGGGTGGTCGAACACGGAACTCGCGTGCTCGGAGACGGATCTCGCGTGCTTGGAGGCGGAACTCGCGTGCGTGGAGGCCGCACACTCGAGTTACGCCTCCAAGCACGCGAGTGCGGTCCCTGATCACGCGAGTCACGGCACGCACCACGTCAGACCCGGGACGTAGTGAAGGCCTCCTTCCCTACCCTCAAGGTAGGAAAGGAGGCCTTCACGGAGCGAGCGGATCAGGCGCCCGCGGCCGACTTCAGGTCCGCCGCACGGGCAGTGCTCTCCCAAGGGAGACCCAGCTCGGGACGGCCGAAGTGGCCGTACGCGGACGTCGGCGCGTAGATCGGGCGGAGCAGGTCGAGGTCGCGGATGATCGCGGCCGGACGCAGGTCGAAGACCTCCGTGATGGCGGCCTGGATCTTCGTCGGGTCGACCGTCTCGGTGCCGAAGGTCTCGACGAAGAGGCCCACCGGGGCCGCCTTGCCGATCGCGTACGCCACCTGGACCTCGGCGCGCGCGGCGAGCCCGGCGGCGATGACGTTCTTCGCCACCCAGCGCATCGCGTACGCGGCCGAGCGGTCCACCTTGGAGGGATCCTTGCCCGAGAACGCGCCGCCACCGTGACGGGCCATGCCGCCGTAGGTGTCGACGATGATCTTGCGGCCGGTCAGGCCCGCGTCACCCATCGGTCCGCCGATGACGAACCGGCCGGTCGGGTTGACCAGCAGCCGCACGTTGGAGGTGTCGAGGCCGAGCTCGGCGATCTCCGGGGCGACCACGTGCTCGCGGACGTCGACACCGAGCATCTGCTCCAGGTCGATGCCGTCCGCGTGCTGGGTGGACACGACCACCGTGTCGAGCCGCACCGGCTGGTCACCGGCGTACTCGATGGTGACCTGGGTCTTGCCGTCCGGGCGCAGGTACGGCAGCACGCCGTCCTTGCGGACCCGGGTCAGCCGCTGCGAGAGCCGGTGCGCCAGCGCGATCGGCAGCGGCATCAGCTCGGGGGTGTCCGAGCAGGCGTAGCCGAACATGAGGCCCTGGTCGCCGGCGCCCTGGCGGTTGATCTCGTCCTCGTCGGACTCGACGCGGGACTCGTACGCGGTGTCGACACCCTGCGCGATGTCCGGCGACTGCGAGCCGATCGCGACGTTGACGCCGCACGAGTTGCCGTCGAAACCCTTGGCCGACGAGTCGTAGCCGATCTTCAGGATCACGTCGCGGACGATGGTCGGGATGTCCGCGTAGGCCTCGGTGGTCACCTCACCGGCGACATGCACCTGGCCGGTGGTGATGAGGGTTTCGACCGCCACCCGGCTGCGCGGGTCCTTGGCCAGCAGGCCGTCCAGGATCGAGTCGCTGATGGCGTCGCAAATTTTGTCAGGATGACCCTCAGTCACCGATTCCGATGTGAACAGTCTGCTCGTGGACGCGGTCACGGTGGCCGTCACTCCCTCACCTAGACGTCTGATGCCCAGTAAGTTAGGCACCCCTCAGCTTGTGCTCAAGCCTACTGACTATCGCTGTGGGGACTCTCAACGCTTCATCAAGGTCACAACAGCGTCCCACAATGTGGACGCCAGTTCGGCCTTGGCGCCCAGTGGAATCGGGATCTCGGTCCCGTCCGCTCCGAGCAGCCAGCCCGAGTTGTCCTCGGTCCCGAACGCTTTCCCTTCGCCGACGGCGTTCACCACCAGCAGGTCCGCGCCCTTGCGCTTCAGTTTGACCCGGGCGTGATCGAGCACGCCACCCTTGTCGTCCCCGGTTTCGGCGGCGAATCCCACGATCAGCTGGCCGTTCGTCCGGTTCCGCACCAGTTCGGCCAGGATGTCCGCGTTCCGCGCGAGCTCGACCACGGGATCCGGCGTGTCGTCGGACTTCTTGATCTTGTGATCGGCCCGGTTCGACGGCCGGAAGTCGGCGACGGCGGCGGCCATCACCAGGATGTCGGCGGAGGCGGCCTCGGCGTGCATCGCCTGGCGCATCTCCTCGGCGGTCGACACGTGGACGACCTTCGCGCCCGCGGGCTCCGGCAGCGCGATGGTGTGCGCGGCGACCAGAGTGACCTCCGCGCCGCGCTGGGCGGCGACCCGGGCCAGCGCGTAGCCCTGCTTGCCCGACGAGCGGTTGCCCAGATAGCGGACCGGGTCCAGCGGCTCACGGGTACCGCCCGCCGAGATCGCCACGCGCACGCCTTCGAGGTCGCGTGGGAGGGCGTTCGGCACGGCGAGCAGGAGCCGGGCGAGGTCGACGATCTCGGCCGGATCGGCGAGCCGTCCCTTGCCGGTGTCCTTGCCGGTGAGCCTGCCGGCGGCGGGTTCGGCGACGACCAGCCCGCGCGAGCGCAGCAGCGCCACGTTGTCGCGGGTGGCCGGGTGTTCCCACATCTCGGTGTGCATCGCCGGGAAGAAGGCGACCGGGCACCGGGCGGTGAGCAGGGTGTTCGTCAGCAGGTCGTCCGCGATGCCGTGCGCGGCCTTGGCGAGGAGGTTCGCCGTGGCGGGCACGACGATCACCAGGTCGGCTTCCTTGCCGACGCGGACGTGCTGGACCTCGGGCACTTCGGTGAACACGCCGGTGTGGACCGGGTTCCCGGACAGTGCCTCGAAGGTGGCCGCGCCGACGAAGTTCAGCGCGGCTTCGGTGGGGACCACGCGGACGTCGTGACCGGTCTCGGTCAGTCCGCGCAGGACCTCACAGACCTTGTAGGCGGCGATCCCGCCACCTACGCCCAGGACAACGCGAGGTTTATTCAACGGTGTTCTCGGCGGCTTTGCGCGGGACCGCGATCGGGCTGCCAGGGCATCTCACTTCAACCGCCTCGCTCACGCTGATCAAAGCCCTGCCATCCCGATAGCGGGGCCTTCGGCCATGCCGCGCCCAGTGGTTACCTTGACGGCCGCCGTGGCCATTGAGTTTTACTCGCCCTCGGTGTGCTCGAGCAGACCGCCGTGGATCTCGCGCAGGGCGATGGACAGCGGCTTCTCGCGCGGGCCCGGCTCGACCAGCGGGCCGACGTACTCCAGCAGGCCCTCGCCCAGCTGGGCGTAGTAGTCGTTGATCTGGCGAGCGCGCTTGGCCGAGTAGATCACCAGCGCGTACTTCGAGCTGACCTTCTCGAGGAGGTCGTCGATGGGCGGGTTGGTGATGCCTTCGAGCTCTTCGTGCAGCGTGGCCTGAGTCGTCACTCGTGGTGCTCCGAATCTTCGGGTCTAATGATCGCCGGTTATCAAGTTTAGCAACTGCTCGGCGGCCTCTCGCACGTCGGCGTTGACGACGCGCTCGTCGAACTCCCCGGCGGCGGCGAGTTCGCGCTCGGCCTCGGCCAGCCTGGCCTTCACCGCGGCTTCGTTCTCGGTGCCGCGGCCGGTCAGCCTGCCGACCAGTTCGTCCCACGACGGCGGCATCAGCATCACCAGCCGCGCCTCCGGCATCGCCTTGCGGACCTGCCGCGCGCCCTGGAGTTCGATCTCCAGGATCGCGTTGCGCCCGGCCGCCAAAGCCCGGTCGACGGGCTCGCGCGGGGTGCCGTAGCAGTTGCCGGTGAACTCGGCGTGTTCGAGCAGTTCGCCGTCGGTGACCATGCGGTCGAACTCGGCGCGGTCGACGAAGTGGTAGTGCTCGCCGTCCACCTCACCCGGCCTCGGCTTCCTGGTGGTCACCGAGACGCTGAAATAGATCTCCGGATCCAGCTTGCGCAGCTCCTTCGCCACGCTCGACTTCCCGACTCCCGAAGGCCCCGAGACGACCGTGAGCCGGTGCCGGGATTCGACTCCCGCCACCGGCTCACCGCCGCGGTCAGCGCCCGGGTTCACCGGGTGGTCCTGACCGATGCCGCTCACTCGCCGCTGAATTCGGCCAGCAGCGCCTTGCGCTGCCGGTCGCCGAGGCCGCGAAGACGACGGCTGGGTGCGATCTCCAGTCGTTCCATGGTCTGCTGGGCGCGGACCTTGCCGACACCCGGAAGAGCCTCGAGCAGAGCCGAGACCTTCATCTTGCCGAGGACTTCGTTCTCCTCGGCCTGCTTCAACACGTCGACCAGAGTGGTACCGCCCCGCTTCAGCCGCTCCTTCAGCTCAGCACGGATGCGGCGGGCGGCGGCGGCCTTCTCCAGCGCCGCAGCGCGCTGTTCCTCTGTCAGCTGGGGAAGTGCCACGTTTTCCTCCGGTAGTTCTCAAATCTGGGTGGGTGTGGCGACGGTACCCACCCGTTACCTCGGCCCACAATGCGGGGGTGGCTGGTCATGACGGATTCCCGGGCCTGCTATTGGCCTTTTTCCAGGGGTCCGAGGGAATCCCGTGTCCGCCGAACGGCCGCACGGAGGGATTCGGGGTCCGGTCCGTGCTTGAGGACGTCGCGGGACGACGCGGGGAGCACACCCGGCAGCCCCGGCCCGAAAAGGGCCCGCAAATCGGCCGGAGTGGCCCCCTGGGCCCCGAAACCGGGTGCCAGGACGGGACCGTTCAGCTTGCTCAGATCGAGCTCTCCCGGCGCGATGGTGGCGCCGACGACGACACCGATGTCACCCAACGGACCGACGCCGGCGTTCTGCGCGCCTGCCGTGTCGACGATGTCCTGCGCGACGGTCTTTCCGTTGGGCAGCAAGGCGTTCTGCAATCCCTGCGCCTCCGGGTTGGAGGTGCGCGCGAGGACGAACAGCCCCTTGCCTTGCGCCTGCGCAACCTCGACGGCGAAGTCCAGCGAACCGAACCCGAGGTATGGGGACACCGTTATGGCGTCCGCTTCGAGTTCCGCTCCCGCGGGCAGGAAAGCCGCCGTGTACGCCGCCATCGTGGAGCCGATGTCGCCGCGTTTGACGTCCAGCAGGACGAGCGCGCCCGCTTCCCGGCACACCTTCATCGTCTTGGCCAGAACGGCGACCCCAGGAGGCCCGTAGGCCTCGAAAAAGGCCGACTGGGGCTTGACGACCGCGACCTCGGGCGCGATCGCCTCGGCGGCCGTGAGGGCGAACTTCTCCAGGCCGCCCGCGTCCGCCGGGAGCCCCCACGCCTGGAGCAACCCGGGATGGGGGTCGATCCCGGCGCAGAGCGGCCCCTTTTCCGCGACCGCCCGCGCCAGCCTCGCCCCGAACCGCCCGCTCACGCCTTCGCCTTCAGCGCCGCCTGGAGGCTCTGCAGCGACCGCACGCCGATGTCGCCCTTGATGACGGCCTCGATCCCGTGCACGGCCGCCGCGGCGCCCTGCACCGTGGTGATGCAGGGGATGTCCCGCGACACCGCCGCGGTGCGGATCTCGTAGCCGTCGATCCGCGGACCGCTGTTGCCGTAAGGGGTGTTGATCACCATCTGCACTTCACCGCTGAGGATGACATCCACGACGTTCTGTTCGCCTTCGGCGGAACCTTCGTAGTGCTTGCGCACAACGGTGCAGGCGACTCCGTTGCGCCGCAACACTTCCGCGGTACCCGAGGTGGCGAGGATCTCGAACCCGAGGTCCGCCAGGCGCTTCACCGGGAACACCAGCGAACGCTTGTCGCGGTTGGCGACGGAGACGAAGACCTTGCCCGAAGTCGGCAGCGAACCGTAGGCCCCCGCCTGCGACTTGGCGAACGCCTTGCCGAAGGAGACGTCGACACCCATGACCTCGCCGGTGGACTTCATCTCCGGGCCGAGCAGCGAGTCGACGCCGTGTCCCTCCGGTGTGCGGAAGCGGTGGAACGGCAGGACCGCTTCCTTGACCGCGACCGGCGAATCGGCGGGCAGGTGGCCCCCGTCGCCCTCGGCCGGGAGGACGCCGGACTCGCGCAGGTCCTTGATCGACGAGCCCGTCATGATCAGCGCCGCGGCCTTGGCCAGCGGCACCGCGGTCGCCTTCGACACGAACGGCACGGTCCGCGACGCGCGTGGGTTGGCTTCCAGGACGTACAGCACGTCGTCCTTGAGCGCGTACTGGACGTTCAGGAGCCCGCGGACGCCGACGCCGCGCGCGATGGCCTCGGTCGAGCGGCGCACCGTCTCGATGTCGGTCCGGCCCAGCGTGATCGGCGGCAGCGCGCACGAGGAGTCGCCGGAGTGGATCCCGGCCTCCTCGATGTGCTCCATGACGCCGCCGAGGAACAGCTCGTCGCCGTCGAACAGCGCGTCGACGTCGATCTCGATGGCGTCGTCGAGGAAGCGGTCCACCAGCACCGGGTGCTCGGGGGTGACCTCGGTGGCGCGGTGGATGTAGCCGGCGAGCGACTCCTCGTCGTACACGATCTCCATGCCGCGCCCGCCCAGCACGTAGGACGGCCGCACGAGGACCGGGTAGCCGATCTTGTCGGCGATCCGCTTCGCGCCCTCGAACGAGGTCGCCGTGCCGTACTTCGGCGCGGGCAGCCCGGCGTCGGTGAGGACCTCGCCGAACGCGCCGCGGTCCTCGGCCAGGTGGATCGCGTCCGGGGAGGTGCCGATCACCGGGACACCGGCGTCGGCCAGGCGCTTGGCGAGCGAGAGCGGCGTCTGGCCGCCCAGCTGCACGATGACCCCGGCGACGGTGCCCGACTCCTGCTCGGCGTTGACGACCTCCAGCACGTCCTCGAACGACAGCGGCTCGAAGTAGAGCCTGTCCGAGGTGTCGTAGTCGGTGGAGACGGTCTCGGGGTTGCAGTTGACCATGACGGCCTCGAAACCGGCCTCGCGCAGGGCGATCGCGGCGTGCACGCACGAGTAGTCGAACTCGATGCCCTGACCGATGCGGTTCGGCCCGGAGCCGAGGATCAGGACCTTCGGCTTCTCGGTCTGCGCGGTGATCTCCGACTGCGCGGCGGGATCGGTCTCGTAGGCCGAGTAGTGGTACGGCGTCTTGGCGGCGAATTCGGCGGCGCAGGTGTCGACAGTCTTGTACACCGGCCGCACCCCGAGACGGCGGCGCAGCGCGCGGACGCCGTCCTCCCCCGCCAGTTCCGGCCGCAGCGAGGCGATCTGACGGTCGGACAGGCCGATCCGCTTGGCGCGCCGCAGCAGCGGCTCGTCCAGCACCTGGGCGTCGCGGACCTCGGCGCCGACCTCGCCGATGAGGGCGATCTGGTCGATGAACCACGGGTCGATGCCCGACGCCTCGTGGATCTGCTCCACGGTGCCGCCGAACCGCAGCGCGCGCTCCACCTCGTAGAGACGTCCGTCGTGCGGGGTGCGCAGTGCCTCCAGCACGGATTCCAGCGTCGCGCCTTCGGGGTCGGGGCGGGTCCAGAAGCCGGTGGCCTTGGTGTCGATGGAGCGCAGCGCCTTGCCGAGGGCCTCGGGGAAGCTGCGGCCGAACGACATCGCCTCGCCGACGCTCTTCATCGTCGTGGTCAGCGTCGGGTCCGCGCCCGGGAACTTCTCGAAGGCGAACCGCGGCACCTTCACCACGACGTAGTCCAGCGTCGGCTCGAAGGCCGCCGGGGTCTCGCCGGTGATGTCGTTGCGGATCTCGTCGAGGGTGTAGCCGATGGCGAGCTTCGCGGCGATCTTGGCGATCGGGAAACCGGTCGCCTTCGACGCCAGCGCGCTCGACCGCGAAACCCGCGGGTTCATCTCGATGACGACCATGCGGCCGTCTTCCGGGTTGATCGCGAACTGGATGTTGCAGCCGCCGGTGTCGACGCCGACCTCGCGCAACACCGCGATGCCGACGTCGCGCATGTGCTGGTACTCGCGGTCGGTCAGGGTCATCGCGGGCGCGACGGTGACCGAGTCGCCGGTGTGCACGCCCATCGCGTCGATGTTCTCGATCGAGCAGACGACCACCACGTTGTCGTGCCGGTCGCGCATGAGCTCGAGTTCGAACTCCTTCCAGCCGAGGACGCTCTCCTCGATGAGCACCTCGGTGACCGGCGACTCGTCGAGACCGGTGGAGGCGAGCCGCTCCAGCTCCTCGTCGGTGTGCGCCATGCCCGAGCCGAGCCCGCCCATGGTGAACGACGGCCGGATGACGACCGGGAGGCCGACCTCGGCGACGGTCGCGCGGACCTCGTCCATGTCGTGGCAGACCCGCGAACGCGGCACCTCGGCCCCGATCGTGCGGACGATGTCCTTGAACTTCTGCCGGTCCTCGCCGCGCTGGATGGCCTCGACGTCGGCGCCGATCAGCTCGACGCCGTACTTCTCCAGGACACCGCGGTCGTGCAGGGCGACGGCGCAGTTCAGCGCCGTCTGGCCGCCCAGCGTCGCGAGGATCGCGTCGGGGCGCTCCTCCGCGATGACCTTCTCGACGTATTCCGGCGTGACCGGCTCGATGTAGGTGGCGTCGGCGAACTCGGGGTCGGTCATGATGGTCGCCGGGTTCGAGTTCACCAGCGAGACACGCAGTCCCTCTTCGCGGAGTACGCGGCAGGCCTGGGTTCCGGAGTAGTCGAACTCCGCGGCCTGGCCGATCACGATCGGCCCGGAGCCGATGACCAGCACGTGCTGGATGTCTGTCCTCTTCGGCATTACTTGGCCTTCTTCTCCATCAAGCTGACGAACTCATCGAACAGGGGCGCCGCGTCGTGCGGGCCGGCGGCGGCCTCGGGGTGGTACTGCACCGAGAACGCGGGGACGTCGAACGCGCGGACACCTTCGACGGTGTCGTCGTTCGGGCAGTAGTGCGAGATCTGCGCGGCGCCGAACGGCGTCTCGAACCGCTGCCCCGGCTCGCCTTCGAGGGCGAAGCCGTGGTTCTGCGCGGTGATCGCGACGCGTTTGGTCGCCACGTCGATCACCGGGATGTTGATCCCGCGGTGGCCGTAGCGCATCTTGTAGGTGCCCAGTCCCAGCGCGCGGCCGAGGATCTGGTTGCCGAAGCAGATGCCGAACAGCGGGATTTCCCGCTGCAGCACCGATTTCGTCAGCTCCGTCGCGTGCGCGGTGGTCGCCGGGTCGCCGGGGCCGTTGGACAGGAAGACACCGTCCGCCTCGATCGCGAGCAGATCGTCCACAGTGGACGACGAGGGCAGCACGTGCACCTCGATGCCGCGCGCGGCCATCAGGCGCGGGGTGTTGGACTTGATGCCCAGGTCCAGCGCGGCGACGCGGAAGCGCGTCTCCCCCTGCGCCTTGACGACGTAGGTCTCTTTGGTGCTGACCTCTCCGGCGAGGTCGGCGCCCTTCATCTGCGGGCTGGCCTTGACCTCGGCGAGCATCTCCTCGTCGGTGCCGAGCGCGTCGCCGGAGAAGACGCCGGACCGCATGGCGCCCTGCTCGCGCAGGTGCCTGGTCAGCGTGCGGGTGTCCACTTCGGAGATCCCGACGACGCCCTGGCGCTCCAGCTCCTCGTCCAGCGTGCGCTTGGCGCGCCAGTTGGACGGCGTGCGCGCGGGGTCGCGGACGACGTAACCGGAGACCCAGATGCGCGAGGACTCGTCGTCCTCGTCGTTCCAGCCGGTGTTGCCGATCTGCGGCGCGGTCTGGACCACGATCTGCCGGTGGTAGGAGGGGTCGGTCAGCGTCTCCTGATAGCCGGTCATGCCGGTGCAGAACACCGCCTCGCCCAGGCTCCGGCCGCGGGCGCCATAGGCGGAGCCGCGGAACACGCGGCCGTCTTCGAGTACCAGCGCGGCGGGCGCACGGGTGCCGTTCACGGTGCTCATCAGGCACCTCCCTTGATGTCGTTGCGAGTGTCTTGCAAAGCTTCGATCCACTGTGGATAGTCGTCGACGTCGTCGCCGCGGAATCCGGTGTCCAGTTCGACGTCGCCCGCCAGCCAGGTGATGACCAGCAGCGCGTCGATGCCCATCACCTTCCCGGCCATCCCCTTGTCCTTGCGGACGCCGGTGACCGAGGCGCGCGGGATCCAGAAGTCCGGGGCGCCGCCGCGTTCGATGGCGACGCCGTCTTCGTGCAGGCGCCAGACCGCGCCGGTGCGCAGGCCGGCGCCGCGGGTGACCACGCGCTCCTGCCAGTGCCCGGCGGTCGTCGTGCTGATGTAGACGCCGGTCGATTCGAGCGACGCCTCACCCGGCTCGGCCGGGATCTCGGCGAACGGCGGCACCTGGACGCTCTGGGCGCGGGACTTGCGCCGCCAGCCACGCCACATCAGGAAGACGCAGAGGAGGAAGAAGGCGAAGACCGCCAGGGTCAGCAGGATCCGGTCGCTCATGCGGTGATCTTCCCTTCCCGCGCGGTGATCCGCCCGCGCAGCAACGTCGCCGTCACCACGCCGGGGAGCCGCATTCCTTCGTACGGGGTGTTGGCCGCGATGCTCGCGAACTCCGCGCCCCGCACGGTCCATTCGGTGTCCGGGTCGACCAGCGTCAGGTTCGCCGGTTCACCGACCTCGATCGGACGGCCGTGGTCGGCCAGGTTGCCGATCTCGGCGGGTCGCTCGCTCATCACCCGCGCGACGCCGCGCCAGTCCAGCAGGCCGGTGCGGACCATGGTCTCGACCACGATCGACAGCGCGGTCTGGAGACCGAGCATGCCGGGCCGGGCCGAGTTCCACTCGCAGTCCTTGTCCTGGACCGCGTGCGGCGCGTGGTCGGTGGCGACACAGTCGATGACGCCCTCGGCCAGCGCGGCGCGGAGCTTCTCCGCGTCGGATCCGGTGCGCAGCGGCGGGTTGACCTTGTTGACCGGGTCGTAGGTCGCGAGCCGCTCGTCGGTCAGCAGCAGGTGGTGCGGCGTGACCTCGGCGGAGACCTGGGTGCCGCGGTCCTTGGCCCACTTCAGGATGTCGGCGGTCCCCGAGGTCGAGACGTGGCAGACGTGCAGCCGCGCGTTGGCGTGCTGGGCCAGCAGGCAGTCGCGGGCCACGATCGACTCCTCCGCCGACGCGGGCCAGCCGGTGTAGCCCAGGCGCGCGGCCTGCTCGCCTTCATGTGCCTGCGCGCCGACGGTCAGCCGCGGCTCTTCGGCGTGCTGGGCGATGACCACGCCGAGCGCCGTCGAGTACTCCAGCGCGCGGCGCATGAGCAGCGGGTCCGCGACGCAGAGTCCGTCGTCGGAGAACACCTTCACCTGGGCTTCGGACTTCGCCATGGTGCCCAGCTCGGCGAGCTTCTCGCCCTTGAGGCCCACGGTGACCGCGCCGACCGGGTGCACGTCGACCAGCCCGGCCTCCTGACCGCGCCGCCACACGTGGTCGACGATCACCGCGTTGTCGGCCACCGGGTCGGTGTTGGCCATGGCGAACACCGCGGTGTAGCCGCCGAGCGCGGCCGCGGCCGAACCGGTCGCGATCGTCTCGGTGTCCTCGCGGCCGGGTTCGCGCAGGTGGGTGTGCAGGTCGACGAAACCGGGGAGCAGCACCTGGCCGCCCGCGTCGATCACTTCGGCGTCTTCGGGCGTGTCCAAGGACCCGATGTCGGTGATGACCCCGTCCTCGACGAGCACGTCGACCGGATCGCCCTCGCCGTAGGGTCGGGCGCCCTTGATCAGGACGGTGTTCATGCGGCTGCCCCTTCGCTGGCGAGCAAGTGGTACAGGACCGCCATGCGCACGTGGACGCCGTTGCGGACCTGTTCGGTGATGGCCGAGGCCGGGGAGTCGGCGACCGCCGAGGCGATCTCCATCCCGCGCAGCATCGGGCCGGGGTGCAGGACGACGGCGTGCTCGGGCAGCAGCTTCATCCGCCGCTCGTTGAGCCCGTAGGCGATCGAGTACTCACGCGCGCTCGGGAAAAAGCCACCGTGCATGCGCTCGGCCTGGACCCGCAGCATCATGACCGCGTCGACCGCGGGCAGTTCGGCGTCGAGTTCGTGCGACACCGTGACCGGCAGGGTCTCGACCCCGGCAGGCAGCAGCGTCGGCGGCGCGACGAGCACCACTTCGGCGCCGAGCGAGGACAGCAGGTGGATGTTCGACCGCGCCACCCGGCTGTGCAGGACGTCGCCGACGATCGCGATCCGGCGCCCCTCCAGCGAACCGAGCCGCTCCCGCAAAGTCGCGGCGTCGAGCAGCGCCTGCGTCGGATGCTCGTGCGTGCCGTCCCCCGCGTTGACGACCGCCGTCCCGGCTTCGGCGAGCCAGCCCGAAAGCCGCTGGGCCGCCCCGGAGGCGGGGTGCCGGATGATCACGCAGTCGGCGCCGGCCGCGGCCAGCGTCAGCGCGGTGTCCCGCAGCGATTCGCCCTTGTTGACCGAGGAACTGGACGCGGAGACGTTGATCACGTCGGCGCTCATCCACTTCCCCGCGATCTCGAACGAGACGCGGGTGCGGGTCGAGTTCTCGTAGAACAGCGTGATGACGGTGCGGCCGCGCAACGTCGGCAGTTTGCGGACCTCGCGGCCCAGCAGGGTGTGCTTGAGCTCTTCGGCGGTGTCCAGCACGGCTGTCGCGAGCGCCGGGTCGAGCCCGTCGGTGGCGAGCAGGTGCTTCACGATCGGTCTCCTTCTGGTTGCGTGCGCAGCAGAACCGAGTCCCGTCCGTCCACTTCGGACAGCAGAACCTCGATCCCCTCGGCACGCGAGGTGGGCACGTTCTTGCCCACGTAGTCGGCGCGGATCGGCAGTTCGCGGTGGCCGCGGTCGACCAGCACGGCCAGCTGGACCGCGCGCGGGCGGCCGTGGTCGCGCAGGGCGTCGAGGGCGGCGCGGATGGTGCGGCCGGAGAACAGCACGTCGTCGACCAGGATCACCACCGCGTCGTCGATACCGGTCGGCGGCAGCTGCGAATGTTCGAGCGCGCGGGGCGGGCGGCGGCGGAGATCATCACGGTAGAGCGTGATGTCCAGCGCGCCGGTCGGCGGACGGATGCCGGAGAACTCGGCGATCTTGTCCGCGAGCCGCAGGGCGAGCGGGGTACCCCGGGTGGGGATGCCCAGCAACACGGGCGGAGTCGAGCCACCGGCACCGAGAGCGGTCTTCTCGATGACCTGGTGGGCCATTCGGGCGATCGTGCGCGCGACATCCCCGGACGAGAGCAGCTCACGCTCTCCCGCCGGTTCCGCCGCGCCACGCGGGCGTGACGACAAGGCGGACCTCCTTCCCCGCCTCTCTGGACGGGTCCTTAAAGGACGTCGACTTCCTGCGTAGCGAGGAAATCGAGTCGACACTAGCAGGAGTCGGCCCTCATTCTTACGAGTGGCGCGCCCCAGGTGACGAAGGCCTCGCGAAAGCACCCGCTTGACCTGGTGACAACTATGCGTAACCATTACTCTGAGTATTCGACTCGAGGAGTCCCCTGGACCGGTCACCCCGACCGGTTGGGGGTGAGGAAACGGAGAACCACCAGATGGGCGATTACGCCAAGGCGCTCGGGGCCAAGCTCCGCGGGATCCGCCAGCAGCAGGGCCTGTCCCTGCACGGGGTCGAGCAGAAGTCCGGAGGCCGCTGGAAGGCCGTCGTCGTCGGTTCGTACGAGCGCGGCGACCGCGCCGTCACCGTGCAGAAGCTCGCCGAGCTCGCCGATTTCTACGGCGTCCCGGTGGTCGAGCTGCTGCCGGAGGGCCGGGTGCCGTCAGGCGCCGAACCCGCCACGAAGATCGTCATCAACCTGGAGCGGCTTCAGCAACTCCCGGCGGAGAAGGTCGGGCCGCTCGCCCGCTACGCGGCCACGATCCAGAGCCAGCGCGGCGACTACAACGGCAAGGTGCTCTCCATCCGCACCGAGGACCTGCGTTCGCTGGCGATCATCTACGACATGACCCCCGGCGAGCTCACCGAGCAGCTGATCGACTGGGGTGTGCTGCCGCCCGAGGCTCGACCGTCCAAAGAGGACTGAATTGTTTATCGCGCGATCGCGAACGCGTCTACGGGCCGTGCTCTGGCAAAGCACGGCCCGTTGAACTCGAAGGCGGCCCGCAGCCGCGTTCGCGAGGCCTGACGGCCGAAACGCGCGACTCCAAAAGATCAAAAGACCTCGGTCACCGTAGCTTTGGTCACCTGATCGTGGTCACCCTTGTCAGAGAACGGCCCTGAGCCTGTCGGCGATGGTGCCGATGCGGCCGAGCACACCGTTGACGAAACGCGGCGAGTCGTCGGTCGACAGCTCCTTCGCCAGCCCGACGGCCTCGTCGATGGCGACCGGATCCGGCACGTCCTCGGCCCACAGGAGCTCGTAGACGCCGACCCGCAGCACCGCGAGGTCCACCGGCGGCATCCGGTCCAGCGTCCAGCCCTGAGCGTGCTCGGAAAGCAGCTCGTCGATCGCGGCCTTGCGCCCCGTGACACCCTCGACCAGCGAGATCGTGTAGTCCGCGATCGGGTCGACCTCGACCGAACCGACCCTGTCCGCCAGCAGCGTCACCGCGTCGGCACCGCGCTGGGCGGCCTCGTACATCATCTCGACGGCACGCTTGCGCGCCTGCCGACGGCTGATCGGCCCGCCGCGGTTCGGCGACTTGCCCGATTTGGCTGAGTCGGCCATCAGCTGGAGACGCGGCCCAGGTAGCGGCCGTCACGGGTGTCGACCTTGATCTTCTCGCCGGTGGTGAGGAACAGCGGCACCTGGATCTCGGCGCCGGTCTCCAGGGTGGCCGGCTTGGTGCCACCGGTGGAGCGGTCGCCCTGCAGACCCGGGTCGGTGTGCTGGACGAGCAGCTCGACCGAGGTCGGCAGCTCGATGTACAGCGGGACACCCTCGTGCACCGCGACCTGGACCTCGGTGTTCTCGAGCAGGTAGTTCGCGTTGTCGGCGACGGTCTCGGCCAGCACGGTGATCTGGTCGTAGGTCTCCGCGTCCATGAACACGAAGTCCGCGCCGTCCTTGTACAGGTACGTCATGTTGCGGCGGTCGACGGTGGCCGTCTCGACCTTCGTGCCCGCGTTGAAGGTCTTGTCGACGACCTTGCCGCTCAGCACGTGCTTGAGCGTGGTGCGGACGAACGCGCCGCCCTTGCCCGGCTTGACGTGCTGGAACGCGGTGACGGTCCACAGCTGGCCGTCGAGTTTGAGGACGAGCCCGTTCTTCAGGTCGTTGGTGGTGGCCACGAGTGTGCAGTCTCCTGTGTCGATCTTCCGGGCCGCCGTCAGACGACCACGAGTTCCTTGGTGCTCAGCGTGAGGAGTTCGGGCGTACCTTCCCGCACGACCAGCGTGTCCTCGATGCGCACGCCTCCGCGTCCGGGCAGATACACACCAGGCTCGACGGTGACGGCCATACCGGCGGACAGTGTACCGACGCCGGTGGTGGCCAGGCTGGGCGCCTCGTGCACCTGCAGTCCGACGCCGTGGCCGAGACCGTGGCCGAACTCTTCGCCGCGCCCCGCGTCGACGATCACACCACGCGCCGCTTTGTCCACTTCGGACACTTCGGCGCCCGGCAGAACGGCTTCGCAGCCCGCCGCCTGCGCGCGCTGGACCAGCTCGTAGACCTCCTCCTGCCAGGCCGCGGGCTTGCCGATCACGAACGTGCGCGTCATGTCGGAGTGGTACCCGTCGACCGTGGCACCGAAGTCGATCTTGACGAACCCTCCGGCCGCGAGCACGGCCGAGGTGGGCCGGTGATGCGGGATCGCGGAGTTGGCTCCCGCCGCGACGATCGTGTCGAACGACGGCCCGGTGGAGCCGTGGCCGAGCATGCGGTTCTCGAGGTCGCGGGCGACGTCCAGCTCGGTGCGGCCCGGCCGGAGCCCACCGGCGGACACCAGGTCCTCCAGCGCCCTGTCGGCCGCCGCGCACGCCTGGCGCAGCGCCTCGATCTCCTGCTCGTCCTTGACCAGCCGCAGCTGCTCGACGAGGCCGGGCGTCCGGACCAGCTCGACGCGGTCGAAGCGCACCTTGAGATCCTCGTGCTGCTCGACGCTCACGTGCTGGCTCTCGAACCCGGTCTTGCCGAGCTTCTTCCCGGCCGCCAGGTCGGCGAGCTTGGCCGCGCTCGCGCGGTCCAGCACCCGTTCGAGATCGGGGACCTCGGTCGCCGACTGGACCGTGTAGCGGCCGTCGGTGCAGAAGATCGTCTTGTCGTCGCCGCCCTCGTGGACGAGGAGAGCGGCGTTGGACCCGGTGAAGCCGGTCAGGTACCTGATGTTGAGCAGGTCCGTGACCAGCAGCGCGTCCACCCCGGAGTCGGCCAGAAGGGAACGCAGCGCCGCGCGGCGGCGAGAGAAGTATTCACGCACGGAATCGAGTTTAGGGGGTGGGCGCCGCGCTGGCGGGCCGCTGCCGGACAGCGTGTGAGCGGCGGCGGTCCGTGAAGGGCACCTTGGGGGACCCTGGGTCGCCTTCACGGACTTGCGCCCCGCCCCTGCCCCACCACGTGGCCCCAGCGCGTGAAGGGCCCCTTGCCTACCCTGAAGGTAGCGAAGGAGGCCTTCACTACCTTCAGGATCGCCACGTTCGCCCCAGACGCACCAGCGGCCACAGCGGCCACAGCGGCTGCGCGTGAAGG
>NZ_NMQT01000370.1 GCF_002234405.1 Amycolatopsis thailandensis
ACGGTGTCATTCTCGACGTCGGTGCCAATGTCGGGCTCTTTTCGATTTACGCGAAGCGGCGGAAGCCGAATGCGAAAGTGATCGCCTTCGAACCGGTTCCGGCGTCGGTGGCGGCGCTGCGCCGGAACGTCGAACTGCATGACCTGTCCGGCCTGACCGTTCACCAACTGGCCTTGGGTGAGGTGAATCGGAAGGACGTCGCGTTCACCTATTATCCCGGGATGCCCGGGAACTCGACGAGGCATCCGGAGACCAAGAGCGAACATTTCGCGGCTCAGGCTGTCGAGGTCGCCGTCGAGGTGGCGACCCTTTCTTCGGTACTGGCGGGGTATTCCGAGCTGGATCGCATCGACCTGGTCAAAGTCGACGTCGAGGGTTCGGAACTCGAAGTCCTCGCCGGATTGAGCGAGGAAGACTGGGCGAAGATCCGGTCCTGGGTCATCGAAATCAGCGACGCGAAGGGCGAGTTGGCCGAACTCCGGAAAGAGCTGGAGAGCCGTGGTTACACGGTGGAGGCCGAACTCGACGACAAGATCATGGTGGAGCCGATGTATTTGGTGCACGCTTCGCGAAAATGACGCCATCCCGCGTCCAGTCCGCGTGGCTGAAGGGGCCCTTCGCCGCATAGGACGTGCGGAAAGCGTCCTTCGCCGCGTCGGACGCGGGGAAAGCGTCCTTCGGCGGCCTTGGTCGCGCGCGGGGGTTGCGAAAGCCACTTTCCCAACCTTCAGTGTTGCGAAAGTGGCTTTCGCAACAGGCGCTCTGAGGCAGATCAGTCCTGCGGCAACTTCG
>NZ_NMQT01000371.1 GCF_002234405.1 Amycolatopsis thailandensis
ACGCGGCGGTAGCCCTCGTCGTGGCCGCCGTCGAAACCCGCGGCCTCGGCGAACTGGTCCATCTCGCCGTCCGCCATCGGGGTGCGCACCCAGCCGGGGCAGACCGCGTTCGCGCGGACGCCCTTGGGCCCGTAGTCGCGGGCGATCGAGCGGGTCAGCCCGATCAGCGCGTGCTTCGCGACGGTGTAACCGGCGACGTTCGGCCCGGCGAACAGCCCGGCCAGCGACGACACGATGACGACCTGGCCGCCGGTTTCGACCAGCGTGGGCAGGGTGGCCCGGCAGAACACGAAGGCGCTGGACAGGTTCGACCGCAGGGCCAGTTCCCATTCCTCGTCGCCGGTGTCGACCACCGAGGACAGGCCGTGCCCGCCGGCGTTGGCCACCACGACGTCGATCCTGCCGAACTTGCCGACGATCTCCGCCGCCGCGCCCTCGGCGGCTTCGCGATCGCTGGCGTCGCACGCGATGACGTGCGCGCCGGTATCGGCGGCCACCTTCTCCAGCGGTTCGACCCGTCGTCCGAGCACCACCACCTGGGCGCCCTCGTCGGCGTACCGGCGGGCGAC
>NZ_NMQT01000372.1 GCF_002234405.1 Amycolatopsis thailandensis
GGTCGGGGGCCTGCGGCAGGACCGGGGCGAGCGGACGGCTGCCGCGCGGTTTGATCCCGGTCGGATAGCCGACCATGACGATCTCCGCCCGCGGGGCGCGCTGGCGGATCTGCTCGATCACCGTGCCGTAGGTCGCGGCGAAAGCGTCGATCTTCGTGGCGTACTTGTCCACCCCGCCCGCGGTGTTGGCCGCCTTGCACGAGGCGCCTACCGGCAGCAGGTTCACGCACGACGTCGCGAGCCCGACCAGCCCGATGTCGTTGCCGCCGATGCCGACGGTCACCAGGGTCGTGTCGGCCGAGAGCGCGTCGTACTGCGGTGGGTTGGTGCCGGAGATGATGCCCTTCTGCGGATTGGTGAAGTCGGAGGTGGTCGCGCCGCCGCAGGTGACGTCGCGCAGTTCGTCGACTTCGATCTGCTTCGCGAGCAGGGCCGCGTAGTTGATCGCGGACCGGGCGCAGGTGAACAGATCGGACTGCGGCAGGACCACCGAGCCCGCGGAGAACGAGTCACCCATCGCGACGTACACCTGTCTCTCGGCCGCGACGGCCGGTGTACCGAGTCCGACGAGAGTCAGTGCGGTGCCCGCCACCGCGGCGATCCGGGCGAGTCTTCTCCAGTGGGAACGTGTCACAGCCACCTCCAGCATGCGTCGTCGAATGCTGGAGGTCAGGGTCCACCGGGAGCGGGCGAACCACTAGATCGGAGGCGCGCGTTCCTGATCGGAGTTTTGTAGGTTGCCTCTATGACGAAGGCGTCGGCACAGCCGTGGCGCCGGCTGGACGCCTCGGTGCTGACCCGGCTGGAGCCCGACACCGCCGCGATCGCGTCCGCCGCGATGGACCAGGTCCGCGCCGGGCTGCGGACGCCGCTGGACGACCGCACCGTCGCGAACGTCCAAACCACGCTCGACGTCGCGCTCGACGCCTTCTTCACCGAGATCGGCCAGCCCGACATCATCACCGACTGCGAGGTCTACCGGGCGCAGGGCCGGGCCCAGTACACCGCCGGCCGCAGCCTGGAGGAGATGCTCGGCTTCTACCAGTCG
>NZ_NMQT01000373.1 GCF_002234405.1 Amycolatopsis thailandensis
GCATCCGCGCGTCGGCCGCTGGTTGCAGCTCGGCGGGCATTGCGAACCGGGCGACGCGACGCTCGCGGACGCCGCCCTGCGCGAGGCACGGGAGGAATCCGGCATCGAGGACCTGGCGATCGACCCGGCCCCCGTGCATCTCGACGTCCACCCGATCACCTGCTCGCTCGGCGTGCCGACACGGCATTTCGACGTGCGTTTCGTGGTGCGCGCACCCCGGGGCGCACAACCGGTCCAAAGTGACGAATCGGACGATCTTCGTTGGTGGCCGGTGAATTCTCTGCCGAAAGGGTCGGAAGATCTCGCCGAACTGGTGGAAGCCGCACTCCCCGCGTCGTCGGCCGGTTAGGGTGTCGCCTGACGTTCAAAAGGGGGAATGATGTTGACGACGCTGACGCCATACCTGGACCGGGTCCGGGTCCACAGCAGCGGGGACGGTGACGGCTTCGGCTGGTTCCTGCTGATCTTGGCGATCATCATTATCATCATCGTGATCGTGGT
>NZ_NMQT01000374.1 GCF_002234405.1 Amycolatopsis thailandensis
TTTTTTTTCAATATTCCGTGCCCACCGTGTTCGCTACGCGTGCCCTACACGCCGCTCTTCCGTTCTCCAGGCCTTGCGAGGTCCACGGCTCGCCTGGGTCGACGCCGCTGATGTCGGCGTTGCCGTCGCTGTCCCAGCCCTCGCTTCCTCCGCCGTCGGTCGTGGCCGCCAGCGCGGTGAGCCGGCCTTCGTAGGTCTGCTGTGCGACGGTCAGTGCCCGGGTGGTCTTCATCGCGATCTCCGGCGCTTCGAGGAGGTCGGTCAGGCCGAGCTTGCGCCAGGGGCCGATGGCGGTGTCGGCCGACGTCCGCAGCGCGGTGTACGCCTTCGCGGCGCCTTTGACCGCGGCCTCGGCAGCGTTGAGCTGAGTGTGCACCTCGGCGAGGGTTCGCGAGGACTGTTTCGCCTTGCCGACGAATTCCGCCGCGGCCGTGCCGCGCCAGGACCGGGCGGCCCGTAGGGCGCCGTCGGAGATTCCGTCCGCCACGGTCTGCAACGACGTCTTGGCGTCGGCGATGGTGGCGCCGACCTCGGCGATGCCCGCCGCGTCCCCCGACATCAGCTTCGCGTAGAGCGGTTCGGGATCCAGGAACGGCATCGGCTTCTCCTCGGGCAAACCCCTGGTCAGGGTGGGTTGTGCGCGTTCAGACGCCGGAAGGCCGACACCGGTTCCCCCGCATCACCCACCCTGTCCCCGAGGTCAGGACAGCATGCCGCCGTCCACCCGCAGGACCGTGCCGGTCACGTAGGAGGCGCGATCGCTCAGCAGCCATGCGGCGGCCTGGGCGACCTCCTCGGGTTCGGCCACGCGCCCCAACGGGGTCCGGGCGTTGAGCTGTTCGAGGATGCCCGGCGAGCTGTCCATCCACTCGCTGAACATCTCGGTCATCGTGGTACCGGGGGCGACGCCGTTGATCCGGATCCCTTCCGGGCCGTACGTGACGGCCGCCGAGGCGGTGAGGCTGTTGACGCCTCGTTTCATCGCGCCGTACGCGGGGAGGTCCGGGTTGGCCATCAGGCTGCCGACGCTGGTGTTGTTGACGATGGCGCCGGTCCCGGCGG
>NZ_NMQT01000375.1 GCF_002234405.1 Amycolatopsis thailandensis
TACACCAGGCCCCCCCCCGGGACCTCCCTCCTTCCCCTCCCCGCGCCCCTTCGATTCGGCGTACTACGGCGAAAGCCTCCCTCGGCTGCGGCGAGTGGCGCGCAAGTACGACCCGGACGGTCTGTTCGCGTTCGAGCAGGGCCTGGCCCGCTGACCCCTGGCGCATTTCGTCCTCTGAATGCGGTGCTTCGACGTCGAACTACCGCATTCAGAGGACGAAACGCGTGCCGGGTGCGGGCCAGATCACCCAGTGGACTGCTGAAATCGCCGCGAACTGGCCTGCTTCAGAGGTCCAAAAGCGGCCTACCCTCGGAGGCGTCATCCCACTTCGCGCGCTTTTCGAAAGGTCCAGCAGTGTCTGACGACTCCACGAACACGGCCACCACCTCGCTCACCGGCACCGCCCGGGTCAAGCGCGGGATGGCGGAGATGCTCAAGGGCGGTGTGATCATGGACGTGGTCACCGCCGAGCAGGCGAAGATCGCCGAAGACGCCGGCGCCGTCGCGGTGATGGCGCTCGAGCGGGTCCCCGCGGACATCCGGGCCCAGGGCGGCGTCGCCCGGATGAGCGACCCGGACCTGATCGACGGCATCATCGAGGCCGTCTCGATCCCCGTCATGGCGAAGGCCCGCATCGGCCACTTCGTCGAGGCGCAGCTGCTCCAGTCGCTCGGTGTCGACTACATCGACGAGTCCGAGGTGCTGACCCCGGCCGACTACGAGAACCACATCGACAAGTGGGCCTTCACCGTGCCCTTCGTCTGTGGTGCGACCAACCTCGGTGAGGCGCTGCGCCGGATCAACGAGGGCGCGGCGATGATCCGTTCGAAGGGCGAGGCCGGTACCGGCGACGTCTCGAACGCGACCACGCACATGCGCAAGATCCGCGCGGAGCTGCGTCGCCTCTCGTCGCTCCCCGAGGACGAGCTTTACGTTGCGGCGAAAGAACTTCAGGCACCGTATGAGCTCGTCAAGGAGGTCGCGGCGAAGGGCAAGCTCCCCGTCGTGCTCTTCACCGCGGGCGGTATCGCGACCCCGGCCGACGC
>NZ_NMQT01000376.1 GCF_002234405.1 Amycolatopsis thailandensis
CGTCGCCGCCGTGGCGGTGGCCGGGGTGTGCACGGTTCTCGGGGTATTGACCCTGCTGACAGTACCGACGCCGCGAGCACCGGCGACGGCCGAGCCTCCCGGCGGGAAATCCCGATCCCGGCGTGCTCTCGGTCCCCTCGCCGACGGCCGCGTCCGGGTACTGCTGGGGATCACCGCCTTCGACATGCTGGCGTTCGGCTGCATCGTCGTCGGGGTGTCCGCCGCGGCCGCGTCGGGCGGGAATCCCGGCCTGTCCGGCGTACTGCTCGGCGCTTACTCGGTCGGCGCGGTGGTCAGCGCTCTCGGGTACGGCATGCGGCATCGCGAGGCCCGCCCCCGCCGCCAGCTCGTCACTTTCCACACCGCCTCCGCCGTGCTTCTCGTCGCCACCGGGGTCGCGCCCGGACTCGTCCTGGCGGGTGTGGCGCTGCTCGCCGTCGGCCTGGTCAGCGGTCCCCGCGACACGCTGCACCAGATCGTGCTCGGTGAGGTGGCCCCGCCCCGGCAGCGGACCGAGGCGTTCGCGTGGATGAGCACCTTCATGTGGGTGGGCAACGGCATCGGCACGGCCGTCGCCGGCCAGCTCGTGACCTGGAACGAGGGTGACCACACCACGACGTTCCTGGCGGCCGCGGCCGCGGCCG
>NZ_NMQT01000377.1 GCF_002234405.1 Amycolatopsis thailandensis
GCCCGCCGCTTCGGCGACCTCGGCGTCCGTGGGCCGCTCCCCCGCCAGTTCGAGGCCGACCCGGTAGGCGGCGATGGACTTGAACCCCACCGCCGTCGTGGCACGTTTCGCCAGTTCCCCAGCGAACGCCGAAGCGAACCCTGCCGCCGTGGTGGACTCGATCACCGCTTCGGCGACCTGTTCGAGGCGGACGATGTCCCGCGCGCGGGACCCGGACAGCTGCGCGAACTGCTCGGTCGTGGTCAGCGTGTCCGGCAGGAAACCGCCGTCGAGCAGGAACTCGGTCGTGCCGGTGGCGCGCAGGAATCGCGCGTTGACCTCGGCGGCGCCCAGTTCTGCGCGCCGGGCCAGATAGACCTCGGCCGGTACATGCGGCGGCAGGTCCAGCATCGGGGCGCAGCGGGCCCGGACCGCGAGGCCGATCAGCGAGTCGAACAGGGTGGTGCCCAGTGAGGAGACGGTGTCGGCCTCGGTGAGCATCTGCTCGAACTCGATCCGGCCGAGGTCGCCGGTGACGACGCCGTGGCAGTGGTGGTCCACCAGCCGCGTCTCGGCGACGAACGGCAGGATCCCGGGTGCCGGCATGAGCGCGTCCCTTCTCGTGATCGACGAGTGCGGCCTCACCCTATGGCCGGATCCGGGCATGGCAAGGGGCCCGCGATGAGGCCAGGATGAGGAACCATGGTGAACCGGGAAGCATTGACCGCCCGCGCGACCGCCCTCACCGGTGATCTCCGGGCGAGGGGCGTCGAACTCGTGGCCCTGACCTTCGTGGACAACGCCGGGATCGCCCGGGTCAAGGCCGTGCCGTTGCGGAAACTGCCGTCCGCCGCCGCCTGGGGTGTCGGTGCTTCGAATTCCTTCGACTTCTTCGGCTCCGACGACGTCATCACCG
>NZ_NMQT01000378.1 GCF_002234405.1 Amycolatopsis thailandensis
CCGCCGAACTCGGCGTCGACTGCGGTTTCACGCGTGCCGACAGCTTCGTCTACACGACCAAGCCCGAAACCGTGGAGACCCTTGAGCGTGAAGCGGAAGCGGCTGCCGAGGCCGGGCTGCCCGCCACCTACGTCACCGACGTGGACCTCGACGTCCCGGCGATCGGCGCGGTCAAGTTCGCTTCACAGGCCCATTTCCACCCGCGTCGCTGGTTGCTCGCTCTCGCCGACGAGATCGAGAAAGCGGGTGGGAAGATCGTGGAAGGCGTCCGCGCCGAGGGTGTCGACGAACTCGGCGGAACGAGGGTACGAACCAGCAGCGGTGAGGTACGAGCAGGCGAAGTCGTGGTCGCGACGCACTATCCCGTCTTCGACCGGGGCCTGTACTTCGCCCGGCTCGATCCGGTACGAGACCTGGTGGTCGCCGGCCCGATCGAAGGAAACCATGCCCCAC
Source organism: Amycolatopsis thailandensis (assembly GCF_002234405.1). GTDB lineage: Bacteria > Actinomycetota > Actinomycetes > Mycobacteriales > Pseudonocardiaceae > Amycolatopsis > Amycolatopsis thailandensis. The sequence continues at coordinate 454 of NZ_NMQT01000378.1, forward strand.
AGGGAATGTTCCTCGACGCCGACACCCACCACTCGGTGCGGAGTTACCTCAACGAGGGCGTCCCCTACACGATCGTGGGTGGCGAGCACTACCGCGTCGGCGATTCCGTCGA
>NZ_NMQT01000379.1 GCF_002234405.1 Amycolatopsis thailandensis
CGAGACGGCGACCGCCGCCTTGTCCGCCACGGGGACGTTCACCAGCACCTGCGGCAGGCGGTTCATCACGGCGGCGAGGTCGGCGAGCGACTTGCCGCTGGAGGCCATGCGGCTCATCACGCGCAGCGCGGTGAGGAGACCGTCGCCGGTGGTCGCGTAGGCGGGAAGGACGACGTGGCCCGACTGCTCGCCGCCGAGCGCGAACCCGCTCGCGCGCAGCTCCTCGAGGACGTAGCGGTCACCCACGGCGGTGGTGACGAGGTTGATGTCGTGCGCGCGCATCGCCAGGTGCAGGCCCAGGTTGCTCATCACGGTCGCGACCAGGGTGTTCTTGGTCAGTTCGCCGGTCTCGGCGAGGGCGAGCGCGAGGACGGCCATGATCTGGTCGCCGTCGATGAGCTCGCCGGCGGCGTCGACCGCGACGCAACGGTCGGCGTCACCGTCGTGGGCGATGCCGAGATCGGCGCTGTGCTCGACGACGGCGGCGCGCAACGCGT
>NZ_NMQT01000038.1 GCF_002234405.1 Amycolatopsis thailandensis
CCCACGAGCTACCTCCTTCCCCTACCCGCCGCTCTTCCGATCTACTTTCCTCTCATCGCATGAGCGGAAAGTCCCCTTCACCACGGATCTTGCGGGTACCGCGGGCCTCGTGGGCGACGGAGGCTCGGCGGCGTTGCGAAAGCCACGTTCGCAACGCTCAACGTTGCGAACGTGGCTTTCGCAACACCCGAAACCGGCAGGTGGACAGGCCAGGCACACGCCACGTTTGCCTTACCCCTCAATAACCCTATTCGCCACTCACGACCACCCCGGCCGAGCGAGGTCAGGTGATGATCGTGACGACCGGATCCCCGGCCTTCGCGGCGGCGGCGAAGAAGGGGACGAGCGCGTCGTAGTGGGCCCGCACGTAGTCCAGCGCGTCGGGCTCGTCCCAGATCGACGGGTAGATCCCCTCGGCCTCGAGATCCGAGAGCTCGACGCCCTCCGAAAGCTTGTCGAATCCGGTCAGCTCCGCCGAGATCGTCCGCACTTCGTCCGCGCTGAAGTACCGCGGCGGCCCGTCACTGTCGGCTTCCCCCAGCAGTGTCCCGCCCAGTACGAAGTCGATCTTCCACCCGGCCCGCCCCACCAGATACCACAGCGCGTTCCACGCCTTGTCGACGTCGACCGTCCGCTCGGTGCCGGCGGCCTTCTCGGCGTAGTCCCAGTACCGGTCGGGCTCCTCGATCAGTTCACGCAGCTCACCTGGGGTGACCCGCAGATACGCACCGCACATGCCCATCGGTCAGAGCCCCGCCATCAGGTCGGTCTCGGTGATACCCGGCCCCTGCCCGGCGCGGATGAACCACTCGATGCCGAACGCCCGCGCGAAACCCTCGTCGGGCATCGCGAGGAAGAACGAGTCCTCGCTGATCTGACTGGCGTGCGCGCGCATCGCGGCCCGCTTGTGCGGCAGGTACGCGGTGACGTCGACCCTCGCCGTCAGGATCGCTTCCGGCTTGCCGAATTCGGCGCCGTCCTCGAAGTCGGGGAGGTCTTCGGCCTTCATCTCCCCGGCCCGCACCGCTTCCTCCATACCGCGGCGCATATCGTCACTGTTGCTCGTCGCCTCGTAGACCCGCGGCGTGCCCGCCAGCTCGGCCGCGCGCATGCCGACGCGGTGCACCTGGATGTGGTCCGGGTGCCCGTAGCCGCCGTTGTCGTCGTAGACGGTCAGGACGTCTGCCTGCTCCTCGCGCAGGATCTCGGCCAGCCGCTGGGCGGCCTCCTCGACGTCGGCCTGCCAGAACGTGCCGGGCACCTCGTTGCGCGGCTCGCCCATCATGCCGGAGTCGGTGTACCCCAGGAACTCCACGCGCTTGGCTCCCAGGACCTCGGCGGAAGCGTGCGTCTCCTGCACGCGGCGCTGCCACAACTCCTCTCCCTCGTCGAGGAACCCGTCCTGGACCTCGCCGACCTCGCCCCTGGTCGCGACCACGAGCACGACCCGGTGGCCTTCCTCGAAGGCCTTGCGCATGACGCCGCCCGCGACGATGCACTCGTCGTCGGGGTGGGCGTGAAAACTCACCAATGTGGCCATGGTGGGGAAACTACCCGGAGGCACCGACATATTCCGGCGCACCGACCCACTCAAGCCGGGAAGACCCGCCGCAGGAACTCCAGCGTCAGTGCCCAGGCCGCCGCGGCGGGCTCCGGCTGGTGGAACATCGGCGCCACATGGTTGTGGAACGCGTGCCCCGCGCCCTCGTGGACGTGGATCTCCGCACCGTCATGAGACGCGACAGCGTCGGCCAGGCGGCGCACTCCCTCGACAGGAATGTAGGGATCGGCGCCCCCGAATTGGAACTGGATCGGGCAGGTGATCTTGTCCAGCAACGGAAGCTGCTCCGGAACCCGGGACCCGTAGTACGAAACCGCGACATCCGGATCACCCTCGGCGGCCGCGGCGTACGCCATCGAGCCGCCGAGACAGAAGCCGAAGACACCCGCGCGCCCATCGGTTTCGGGCAGGGAGCGCAGCATCGCCAGGGTCGCGAGCACGTCGGAGACGGCGCGCGCCGGGTCGAGTTGGCCGGAGACCGCCATCGACGCCGAAATACCGGCTTCGTCGTGCGTGGCCGACCAGCCGGGAGCGATCCGCCAGAACAGTTCGGGCACGGCGACGACGTAGCCGAGCGCGGCCAGGTCGGCGGCGACGGACTTGAGGTAGTCGTCGAGGCCGAAGATCTCCTGGATCAGTACCAGCCCCGGGCCGGAGCCGGATTCGGGCAGCCAGAGCGGGGCGTCGAACGAGCCGTCGGCGACGGTCACCTGGGTCATCGGGTTCCTTCCAGCGCGCGTACGAGGCAATCCGCCACCAGGGCTGCCTGAGTTCCGTCGGGGTCGAGGTCGGGATCGAAGATGGTCAGTTCCAGCCCGGCGGCGCCGGGGATCGCGACGAGGCCGCGCAGCAGTTCGACGAGCTTGTCCGGGCTGAGCCCGCCGGGGTCCGGACTGTCCACAGCGGACACGAACTCCGGGTCGAGGGTGTCGATGTCGATGTGGATCCAGAAGCCGTCCAACGGCGCGAAGATCTCGCGGGCGGCGGCGAGCGCGTCGCCGGTGCCGGACGCCATGATCTCTTGGCTGGTCACGACACGGATCCCGGCTTCCCGCACCTCGGCGGAGTCCTCCGCGCGGACGCCCAGCACGAGGACGTCTTCGTCGCGGACATACGGCGAAAGGCCGTCCACATCGGCCAGTTCCGGCGCGCCTCGGCCGGTCACGACGGCGAGCGCTTCACCGCCGACGTTGGCGACGTGGTCGGAGTTTCCGAGGTGCCGGAAGTCGTCGTGACCGTCGAAGTAGACGATGCCGAAGCGCCCTTCGCGACGCAGGGTCAGCATCGCGGCGAGCGCGATCGAGCAGTCCCCGCCGAGGACGACCGGGAAGCCGCCGTCCGCACGGATCTTCGCGAGCCGCCCGGCGAGGGCCGCGGTGTAGGTCGCGATACCGGCGGCGTTCCGGACGCCGCCGCCGGGTGACCAGTCGGGCAGGTACCGCGGCGGAGTGACCACGCCGCCGTCGGTCGCGCCCAAACGGGTGAGCAGGCCGTGGTCGCGCAGCGCGCCCGGCGCCTTGTGACAGCCAGGGACCGCTCCTTCGGCTGGCGGCCGCAGGCCGAGGTTGGACGGTGCGTCGAGCAGTACGAGATTCCCCATCACCTCACCGTAGTAGTCGTCCCTGGTGTCGCGCCGTCCGTCCCTTTAGGTTGGAGGGAACTGAGGAGGCTCAATGGCGGAGCGGACCAAGTACATCCTCGACGAAGCGGACATGCCGGCCAGGTGGTACAACGTCGTCCCGGACCTGCCGGAGCCCCCGCCGCCACCCCTGCATCCCGGCACCCGCGAGCCGATCGGCCCGGACGATCTCGCGCCGCTGTTCCCGCAGGCGCTCATCGCCCAAGAGGTCACCACCGAACGCTACGTCGACATCCCCGAAGAGGTCCTGGACGTCTACCGGCTCTGGCGTCCGTCGCCGCTGTTCCGCGCGAGGCGCCTGGAGAAGGCGCTCGGCACGCCCGCCCGGATCTACTACAAGTACGAGGGGGTCAGCCCGGTCGGTTCGCACAAGCCCAACACCGCCGTGCCGCAGGCGTTCTACAACGCGGCCGAAGGCGTCACGAGGCTGACGACGGAGACCGGCGCCGGGCAGTGGGGGAGCGCGCTCGCGTTCGCCTGCGCCACTTTCGGGCTCGAGTGCGAGGTGTGGCAGGTCCGCGCTTCGTACGACCAGAAGCCGTACCGCAAGCTGATGATGGAGACCTTCGGCGCGACGGTGCACCCCAGCCCGTCCGAGCTGACCGCGTCCGGCCGCGTGATCCTGGCCGCCGACCCGGCATCGACCGGGAGCCTCGGCATCGCGATCAGCGAGGCCGTCGAGCAGGCGGCGCAGGCGGAGAACACCCGCTACGCGCTCGGCAGCGTGCTCAATCACGTGCTGCTGCACCAGACGATCATCGGCGAGGAGGCGCTCAAGCAGTTCGAACTGGCGGGGGACACCCCGGACGTCCTCGTCGGCTGCACCGGCGGCGGCTCCAACTTCGGCGGGCTCGCCTTCCCGTTCCTGCGCGAGAAACTCGCCGGGCGGATGGATCCGGTGATCCGCGCCGTCGAACCGGCGGCCTGCCCGACGCTCACCCGCGGGAAGTACGCGTACGACTTCGGGGACACCGCCGGGCTGACGCCGCTGCTGAAGATGCACACCCTCGGTCACGACTTCATCCCCGATCCCATCCACGCCGGCGGCCTGCGCTACCACGGGATGTCGCCGCTGATCTCGCACATCTACGAACTCGGCCTCATCGAAGCGCTCGCCATCGGGCAGGAGGACTGCTTCGCCGCTGGTGTGCAGTTCGCCCGGACCGAGGGGATCATCCCGGCGCCGGAGCCGACGCACGCGCTCGCCGCTTGTATCCAGGAAGCGTTGCGGTGCAAGGAAACCGGGGAGGATAAGGTGATACTCACCGCGTTGTGCGGGCACGCGCACCTGGACCTTCCGGCCTACGGCGCGTATCTGGCGGGGAACATCTCCGATCACGAGCTGCCGGAGGAGGCGCTGGCTCAGTCGCTCGCCGGGCTTCCCTAGCTCTCCGCGAAGTGTCATGAAGGGTCCCCATAGGACGAAAAGTGTCCGAAGGGGACCCCTCATGACACGCGCCGGGGGAGGGGGTCAGCCGGTCACCTGATAGCCCGAGGTCCGGTTCCGCCCGGTGTTCTTCGCCTCGTAAAGCGCGCGGTCCGCGATGGCGATCACCGCGTCGAGGTCGGTGACACCGGGCCGGTCGGCGAGCCCGATCGACACGGTGACGTGCTCCGGCAGGTCACCGTGCCGAGCGGCGACGCTCGACCGGATCCGTTCCGCGATCGCGTGGGCGTGCACGGCGGACGTGCCGGGCAGCAGCACGACGAACTCCTCGCCGCCGAACCGCCCGACCAGATCCGTACCGCGCACCTCGGTGCGCAGCGTCTCCGCGATCGCCGCCAGATACCGGTCGCCGACCAGATGCCCGTGCCGGTCGTTGATCAGCTTGAACCGGTCGACGTCGACCATCAGCAGACTGGTGTGCCGCCCCGCGCGCCGTCCGCGGTCGAGTTCGTCGGCCGCGGCCTCGCGCCACGCCTTGGCGTTGAGCAGCCCGGTCTTGGCGTCGCTGCTCGCCTGCCGCTTCAGCTGCCGCAGCAGGACCCCGCGGTGCAGCACCAGCGTGATCCCGACGACCAGCAGCAGCACCACCGGCCAGTCCCGCAGCGCCCACGCCACGATGACGCCGAGCGCGATCGTCGCCGCTTCGAGCGCGTACTCGAAGGGCTTCGCCAGCGCGTCGCGCAGCTTGTCGTGCGGCGTGCCGTAGTACACCGCGACCGTCATCAACGCGGTGTTGACCAGCATGAACACCCCGCCCGCCGCGACCACCGACCAGAACGAGGAGAGGTCGCGCGGGAGTTCGTCGAACGGGACGGCGTACCGGGAGAGGAAGGCGGCGGCCGCGAAGCCCGAGAGCACGGTCGCCGACGTGGAGAACGTCCGCCGGAACAGGGGGTTCGGCTGCCCGCGGAACCAGCGGTAGAAGAACGACAGTGCGATGACGAGCGCGGCCAGCCCGGGGTGCACCAGCAGTACGGCGGAGAAGGTCCAGACGCTGTCGAGCGAGATGTGCGGCGTGCCCGCGAACCGCTCCCGCACCCGCTCCACCGGACGGGACAGCTCCGTGTACAGCACGACGCTCGTGATCAGGACCGCGAAGGGGAGCGCGTCGCCCGGAGTGAACGGGATCCGGAGAAAAGACCAGGCGGATCCCGCGATCGCCGCGACGTCCACCAGGAGGACGAAGCCGATCAAGCCGCGGTTGGGTAGCCGCCACAGCGCCCAATTCGTTAGCGCCACGGTGACGAACGTAATCGGTTGGATACTAGGTGTCACTACGCTGTATGGGTAGGCGTGGGTGCACCACGCGTGACCGGATCGGGTGGCGGAGGGGGTGAGCCCTATGCGCGGGCAGAACTGGTGAGTACCGGGTTCCGGTCTAAAGGGGGTGCGGTGGGGCCACGTGGCGCCAAGCCCGGGTGGCCGGAACAGCCACGACGAGACCGGCCAATGCGATGACCGAGACCGTCGTCGCGGGTGAACCGAGCACGCCGACGAGCAGGCCGCCGGCGATCAGCCCGATTCCCTGCACGGCGATGAGTCCCGACCCGGCGAGGCCGAAGGCCTGGCCTCGTTCGGTGTCGGGGACCAACCGCATGAACGTGGTGCTCGCGGTGACTTGGTAAGCCGCGCACATCCCGGACAGCACGAGCAGTCCGGCGGCGTAGGGGAGCGACGGGGTGAACCAGAACGCCGCGAGCGGCACGATCGCGCCGAGCGCGAGCACTCCGACCATCCGCAGCCGGATTTCGGGCCGCACCAGGCGGCCCAGCACGAACACGCCGAGCACGATCCCCGCCGGATGCGCCGCGAGCAGCAAGCCCGCCGTCGCCGCCCCGCCGCCGATCTCCGCGGCGTAGGGCACGGCGAGACCCTCCGGAACGATCACGAAACCCGCGAGCCACGCCAGGCCGACCAGCGCGCGCAACCGGCGGTCTCGCCAGATCGTGCGGGCACCCGCGGAAAGCCGCCGCAAGGTCGACGTCGCCGGTCCGCCGGAACCCGAAGCGGCCCGGGCGCGGACACCCAGCCGCAGGACGATCGCCGAGATCCCGAATGTCACCGCGTCGACGGCCAGCCCTCGGCCAGGCCCGATCGCGGCGATCACGGCGCCGCCCAGGGCGAACCCGGCCAGCTGGCCGACCTGGTTGGTGATCTTCAGCAAGGACTGACCGAGCACGTACTGATCCCCGCTCAGCACCGACGGCAGGACGGCGGCCTGCGCGGCGGTGAACGGCGCGTTCGCCAGCTGCACCACGACGAGCACCGCGGCCAGTACGGGCAACGGGATGCCGGGGACGGCGAGCACCGCGACCAGGATCGCCCGGACGACGTCGGAGCAGACCATCACCGCGCGGCGCGGGAACCGGTCGGCCAGCCCGCCGAGCAGCGGGCCGCCGATCAGGTCGGGCAGATAGGTGAGCGCGTAGGTGAGCGCGGGCCAGGTCGCCGAACCGGTCCGCTGGAACACCAGGACCGACAGCGCGACCCTGGCCACCTGATCACCGAGGATCGACTGGAGTTCCGCGAACCAGATGGCCCGCAGTTCACCGACCGCGAAGATCTGCCGGAAGGTCGCCATGGAGTCCACTCAAGCCACCCCCACTCGGTCGGGTGAGTCACTCAGCGTACCTCTTTGGACGCGTGCGGTGAACCCTCGAAGTACGTGAAGGCCCCCTTCACTGCGTCTAGCGCAGTGAAGGGGGCCTTCACGTACTTGCGGGGTCCCGGAGGGTGGTTACTCCGTGCCGCAGGTGATCTTCGGCTGCGGGTTGTAGTGCACGTTCCGGGTGTGGCGCCGGACCTCGCGGCCGCTCGCGACGTCCTTGATCACCCGGGTGTCCGAAGTGGTGAAGCCGGGCGCGCCGTTGCTGGGCTTGCAGTTCTCGGCCGGGCCGGGCTTGGTGGGCGGGTCGGACGGGTTGCTGCGGCCGCCGGGGATCGACTCGACGGTGTACTTCTTGGTGCCCCACAGGCGGATCGTGATGTCCGACGGCGTCCAGATGGTCTGGATCGCGACGCCGGTGTCACCGTCGTTGGTGAACTTCAGGTCGATCACGCTGCCGCCGTTGTGGTTCTGGAACACGGTCGCCTCGCGCGCGGCGGGGTAACGGCTGATGTAGTAGCTGTGTTCCTTGTGCTCGGTGTCCTTCATGCCGGCGAAGTACGAGGCGTTGTACAGCGTGGTCGCGAACTGCGAGATCCCGCCGCCGACCTCGCGGCCGGGCGCGCCGTCCTTGATGACACCGGCCTCGACGTAGCCCTGCGCCGCGCCGCGCGGCCCGGTGAACCCGTTGAGGCTGAACGTCTCGTTCGGCTTCACGATGGCGCCGTTGACCTTCTGCGCCACGACCCGGATGTTCGTCCCCGAGTCGGCGGCGAAACCGGAGGTCTTGAACTCGCTGACGACCTCCTTGATGCCGAGCTGGTTGGCCTGCTCGGTGGTCACCTTGGCCGGGGTCTTCTTGTAGGTCACCGGCAGCTCGCGGGTCCCGGTGCGCTTGAGCACGTCGAGCGCCGGCTTGAGGCTCGGCTCCCAGTCGACGACGTTGGCGTCCTCGGAGGGCTGGACGGTCGGCTTGCCGCCTTCGAAGACGATCTGCGCGTCCTTGCCCTCCTTCTCGGTGGACTTCAGCTGCGGGCCGACGGCCTCGATGATCTTGTTGTTGTCGACCTTCGGGTTCAGCACGCCGCCGTCGGCGGGTTCGAAGGTCAGCGCGGTCGCGATGGCCTCGGGCTTGAGGATCGCGTCCTTGCCCTCGCCCTTGATGACCACCGGCGCCGCCACGGCGGGCTTCGCGACCTGGTCGAGGGCGGCGTGGACGGCCTCGGCCGAGACCTTGACCGGGGTCTGGGTGACCGCGAGTGTCAGCGGCTCGCCGGTGGCCCAGCGCTCCAGGATCGTCTTCTTGGCGGCCTCGACGTCGAGCTTCTGCCCGGTCTTCGGCTCGACCGCGACCGGCTTGGTCTCCTCGAAGCGGACGGTGCCCTCGACCGGGTCGCGGTCGACCTTGTCGCGCAGGTTCTCCAGCGCCCCGGTGAGCTTGCCGTCGTCGGTCTGCGTGACGACGCCGACCTCGGTGGTCGTGAAGAACGACGCGATCCGGGTGAACGGGTTCAACGGCTGGTCGCCGGCCTGGTCCAGGGTGGCGGGCCAGTCGAGGCGCAGGCCCGCGTTGGTCGGCGCCAGCGATTCCTCGGCGTCGCCCGCGACGACCTTCACCGGCCGGGTCAGCCGCGGCTCGATGCCGCCCCTGAGCTCCTTCTCGGCCGCGGTGCGGTCCATCCCGCCGACGTCGACCCCGGCGACGGTGACGCCGCGGGGGACGCTGCCCTGGGAGACCAGCACGTCGAGGGCGTACGCGACGACCAGCAGGCCGAACACGCCGCCGCCGATGAAGGCGGCCTTGCGGTAGCTGCGACGGCGCTTCGGTGGCGTGGGCTCCTGAGGCGTGGCAGACTCCGCGAACCCGGGCGTGACGACCGGGAGAATGTCCGTCTGCTCAGCGTGGGACTCGGGCCAGCGCGGTTCCTGCGGCAACTCTCCACCCTCCACGGTCCGGTGAGGCCGGACGTCGTGATCGAACATCCGGGCCTTCCACACGTTCCGGACGTATGTTCAAGATACGGGTGGCGTTTTGTGGGTCTGCAACTCGCCCGGTTGGGTGAGCGGGTCACTCCGACGGGTGGTCACCGGGTGTCAGGTTCCGGGTTTTCGCTCACTCTGGCGTGAAAACCGAGGTCACAGCCTTCGCCGGCTTGCGTGATGTGTTCGGAGCACGACGCGCCGTGACCCCGGGAGTACCACGAGGGTGGCGTGGTCCACCGCGCGCGGAGGCGTTGCGATTCCGCATCATCGCGGTCACGAGGTCCAGAGTGGACGAGCGGGCGGTCGGAGTCCGAGTCGGACTGTCCGGCTCGGATACGATCGGAGACCCATGACGCGCCTGCTGCTCATCGCCGACACCCATCTGCCATTGCGCGCAAAGGCGCTGCCGGAACAGGTCTGGCGCGAGGTCGACGCGGCGGACGTCGTCGTGCACGCCGGCGACTGGGTCGCCCCCGCCCTGCTCGACGAACTCGAGACCCGCTGCGAGCGGCTCGTCGGGGTCTGGGGCAACAACGACGGGGCGGACCTGCGGGCGCGGCTTCCCGAGATCGCGCGGGTGGAACTCGACGGCGTCCGGCTCGCCGTCATCCACGAGACCGGTGGCAAGCAGGGGCGCGAGCGCCGCTGCGACGAGCGTTTCCCGGACACCGACGTCCTCGTGTTCGGGCACAGCCACATCCCCTGGGACACCGTCACGCCGAACGGGCTGCGGCTGCTGAACCCCGGCTCGCCGACCGACCGGCGGCGGCAGCCGTTCTGCACGTACCAGACCGCCGAAATCCGCGACGGCCGGTTGTGCGATGTCGCTCTTCATGAGCTGCCTCCGCGTCGCTGACGGGGTAGACAGGTAGCCATGGAACCGGCGCAGGCGTTGAGGGAGATCGCGTTCCGGCTGGAGCGCGCGGGCGAGCCGAGTTACCGGGTGCGAGCCTTCCGTCAGGCGGCTTCGGTGATCGCCAAGGTCAAGCCGGACGACCTGCGCAAACGCGCCGAGGCGGGCACGCTGACCGCGTTGCCGAACATCGGCAAGGCGACCGCGGCCGTCGTCGAAGACGTCCTCGCCGGCCGTCGTCCCGCGTACTTCGAGAAGATCGGCGAGCCGAAGCTGCCCGACGGCGGCCCGATGCGGGCGGCGTTGCGCGGCGACTGCCACACCCATTCGGACTGGTCCGATGGCGGGAGCCCGATCGAGGAGATGGCCGAGGCCGCCCGCGCGCTCGGGCACGAATGGATGGTCCTGACCGACCATTCGCCGCGGCTGACCGTCGCCAACGGCCTCTCGCCCGAGCGGCTGCGACGGCAGATGGACGTCGTCGCGGAACTGAACGAGACGATGGCGCCGTTCCGGATCCTGCACGGCATCGAGGTCGACATCCACCTCGACGGCACGCTGGACCAAGAGGAAGACCTGCTGGCGCAACTGGATTTCGTCGTCGCGAGCGTGCATTCGAAGCTGCGGATGCCCGCCAGGGAGATGACGCCGCGGATGCTCGCCGCCGTGCGGCATCCGCGGGTCCGGGTGCTGGGGCATTGCACCGGGCGGCTGGTGATGGGGGCGCGCGGGAAGCGGCCCGAGTCGGAGTTCGACGCGGAGGCGGTGTTCACCGCGTGCCGGGACAACGGCGTGGCCGTCGAGATCAACTCGCGTCCCGAACGCCGGGACCCGCCGACGCGGCTGCTGAACCTGGCCGTGGAGCTGGGCTGCGACTTCGCGATCGACAGCGACGCGCACGCGCCGGGGCAGCTGGACTGGCTGGTCTACGGCTGCGTGCGCGCCACCGAGCTGGGGATCGAGCCGGACCGGGTGATCAACACGCGGACCGCCGAAGACCTGCTGGCCTCGGGCTAGGCGCTTTCCCCGCCGGGCGTGTCATGAGGGGTCCCCTTGAGACAAATTTCGTCTCAAGGGGACCCCTCATGACACCGGGCGCTAGCCGATCTCGTACGGGTCCCCGTAGACCTTCCACTTCAGCGGGGTGTGCAGGTCCAGGTTGCCGTCGTTGAGCCATACCAGCTGGGCCGTGTCGATCCGCGACGTGTCCGCGTGCGCCTCTTCCTGCTTCATGACCACGCGCCGCGCGTCGAGGAACGCCTTCAGGTACGCCGTCTCGTCACCGCCCTGGGCCGGCGGCTTCGCCTTCTGGAGCGCGGCCGAGCGGATGCCGCCGAAGCTGGCCTGGCTGGTGCCGGGCCCATGCATCACGATGGCGTCGTAGTAGATGAATTGTCCCAGAGCGCCCAGTCCGTCCGATTTGGCCTGGTTCACCGACGGGTCGAAATAGACGCGATCGCGTTCGCCGTTCTGCGCTTCCTTGAAGTCCGCGCGTCCGGCGGCCTCCTTCCACGCGTTTTCGAAATCGCTGCCGAGGCCTTCGTGCGAATCGCTGCCGTCCACTTTCCGTAGCGCCGGAAGGTATTCCGCGAGCGGGTTGTCCGGGACCGAGTTCGTGTAGCGCTCGACGAGGTCGAGCATGTCGCCGGTACCGGAGCAGAACCCGATGATGCCGGCGGTGTACCCGCGTCCGTCGCCGATGTCCTCGATGTAGGAGTACTGCGCTTTCCAGTCCAGCGAAGAGTTTTCCGCGCTGGAGACGATCTGCATCGCGATCTCCTTCTTCTCCGGCGAGGCGAGGTCGCCCCCGGAGGCGAAGATCGACGCCGATGCCGGGGCGGGATCGGCGGACGCGTGTGAAGAGAGCGCGACAGGGCCGGAAACGGCGAGGGCGAGAACGGAGACCGCGCCGAGAGCACGACGCATCGCGGGCCGCAGGGTGTCACTCATGAAAGGTGTCCCTTTCCACAGATAATTGTCATTCTCTGTCAGGTGTGGCTGCGGCGTGGGCACACGATAACCAGGGGTGACAGTTTCCGGCAAGGGGTCGATCCGGTTGAAGATTTTTGCTACAGGGTCGCGAAGCGCAGACCGGCGTCGCTCAGCCTGTCGATCAGCGCCTGCCCCATCGCGGTCGCCGTGGTGACCTGTCCGGCCGTCTCGGGCAGTTCGTCCAGCGCCAGGCACAGGGCGGACTCGCCGAGCATCTTGGCCGTCTCGCCGTAGCCCGGGTCGCCGCCGGACACCTCGGTCACGACGCGCTCGCCGTCGCTCTCGGCGTGGAACCGCACGGAGAACCACGACCGCGCGCGGCGCTGTTCGTCCGGTCCGCCGCCGGGCTTCAGCAGTTTCGACAGGGCCCGCCGCGCGGGCGGGATCTGGGCGGCTCCGAAGAGGACACCCATCCCGGCGGCGCCGGCGACCACCGTCGGAAGTCGTTTGATCGCCGCGAAATGCCGGTAGGTGAAGTCGGGGCCGTACGCCGGGAGGGCGGCGGCGGACCGTTCGACGATCATCGGGTCAATAGTCGGCAGCGGCACCGCCCAGAAGCCGTCAGGACTGCGGTGCGGAGTGCCGAGCGAGGCCCGCGCGCGACGGCCCGCCGGGCGGGGTTCGGCCGCGGCGCGGTCCCGCGCGGCGCGGATACTCGGCGACAGCCGGGAAAACGCGGTCAACGCGGAAAGGAACGTGCCGCCCGAAGGTGCCGCGCCCGCGCGCACGTAGCCGTCGATCCGGATCGGTTTCCCTTGTGGCAGCAGGGAAACCGTGAAAAGGGCGCCGAGGTCGTGTGGGATCGAGTCGAAACCGCACGCGTGCACCAGCCGGGCGCCGGTCTCGGCGGCGCGGGCGTGATGGGCGAGGTACATCCTGTCGACGAACTCGGGCTCACCGCACAGATCGGCGTAGTCGGTCCCGGCCTCGGCGCACGCGGCGACCAGAGGTTCTCCGTAGTGGACGTACGGGCCGACCGTGGTGGCGACGACCTTGGTGGACTCCGCGACCTTCCGCAGCGAGCCCGTGTCGGAGACGTCGGCTCGCAGCAGCGGTAGCTCACCGAACTCCGGATTGATCGAGAAAAGGTTTTCCCGCAACGCTTCGAGCTTGCCGGGATCGCGGCCGGCCAGTGCGAGACGCAGGCCGGGTGGCGCGGTGCGCGCGAGATATTCCGCCGTCAGGCCACCGGTGAACCCGGTGGCGCCGAACAGCACGACGTCGTGGTCACGGTCGGTGAGCATCGCCCCACACTACCGCCGGTCACCGCCGGTCGCCGGTGTAGACGACGGCGGCGCCCACCGCGTCCACGCCCGAGATCAGCTCGGCGAGCGCCTTCGGGAGTTCCCGGTGCGTGGCCTCGGCCCAGGTCCGCAGGCCCGCGCGGTCGAGTTCCGGTTCGCAGAGGTCGTCGAGGCCGATGGTCCAGGCCAGCAGGGCCAGGCAGACCGAATGCGGATCCGGCCGTTCGGTGCCGAGGACGGCCGTCCTCGCCTTGCTGCGCGCGGCCGTCGACATCAGCAGATCCCGCGGCGGGTAGCGGTGATTCTTCCGCATGAGCACCCGGTCGGTCTCGCGGTCGATCACTCCCGCGGTGAGCAGATTGTCCGCCACTGTTTCCCCGAGATCCTGGCGGAGATGGTCGACCCATTCCCGGACGGTGTGCCCCTCGCGTTCGCCGAGGATTTCCGAGAACACCCGATCCAGCGGGGGATGCGCGAGGCCGCGACGGGTCAGCGGCCTGATTCGCTTGCGTTCCACGGTGATCCGCTCGGCGAGGAGGAGATCACAAAGCGCGGCACCGGCCATTCCGATGCCGAGTCCCGTGCGGCGCAGTGCGGGTTTTCCGGTGAACTCGTCGTGGGCTAGGAAGAACAAGGAATCGACCAAGGTCAGCCGACGCATGAATGGCACGCCCTCCGGCGTTGTAGTGCGGGACGGCCAAAGTAGCGGTAGGCCGGGTACCACTGCGACCCGAGGTCCGTTTTTAGCCTGAACGGACGTATCTCGCCGGGTTGCCCGGCCCTAAGGTTGGATGGCTTTCGCAAGATCAAGAACGCGAACCGACCGCGTTCGCCGACAAACAGACGTCCGGGGGGACGGGTTCATGGGTACGCACAGACCGCGGCGCGGTCTCGGCCAACGGCGCCTCGGTGCCGCTCAGATCGTCTTCTTCGTGGTGGCGGCGGCGGGCCCGCTCTTCGCCATCGCGGGCGGGGTCCCGACGAACTACGCGGTCACCGGCAGTGTCGGTGTCCCGCTGTCGTTCCTCCTGCTCGCCCCGATCCTGGGGCTGTTCGCGGTCGGGTACGCGGCGATGAGCCGCTACATCACCAACGCGGGCGCCTTCTATCCCTACGTCGCCAACGGGGTCGGCAAATCCACCGGCGCCGGCATCGCGTTCGTCACGCTGATCTCCTACAACGCCATCCAGATCAGCATCTACGGCCTGTTCGGCTGGTCGGTCTCGACCTGGCTCGGCACGCTCACCGGGTCACCGCCGCCGTGGTGGCTGTGCGCGCTGGTGATGGTGCTGATCGTCGGCGCGCTCGGGGTCCTGCGGGTCGATCTCAACGCCAAGGTCCTCGGGGTGGCGCTGTGCCTCGAAGTCGCCGTCGTCGTGATCGTCGACATCGCGTTGTTCGCGAATCCCGCCGGTGGCAGCGTTTCCTGGGTCCCGCTGGAGCCTGCCAGCCTGTTCACCACCGGAGTCGGGGCGGTGTTCGCCTTCTCCGCCGCGGCCTTCATCGGTTTCGAAGGCGCGGCGACCTACGGCGAGGAGACCCGCGAACCCAGCCGTACGGTCGGCCGGGCGACGTTCGCCGCGATCGGTCTCACCGCGGTG
Source organism: Amycolatopsis thailandensis (assembly GCF_002234405.1). GTDB lineage: Bacteria > Actinomycetota > Actinomycetes > Mycobacteriales > Pseudonocardiaceae > Amycolatopsis > Amycolatopsis thailandensis. The sequence continues at coordinate 14,926 of NZ_NMQT01000038.1, forward strand.
CTCTACGTCGCTTCGTCGCTCGCGCTGGCGGTGGGCGCCGGACCCGACGTCATCGTCACCGCCGCTGCCGCCCAAGGGCCCGATCTGCTGTTCAACCTGGCGGGGCAACATCTCGGCGAGACGTTCTCCAACGTCGCGTACACGCTCTTCGTGACCGGTCAGTGCGCGGCGCTGCTGAGCTTCCACAACGCCGTCGCGCGCTACTTCTTCGCGCTGGGCCGGGAAGGACTGCTGCCGCGTTCGCTCGCCAAGACGAGCAAACGCACGGGGGCGCCGGCCGCCGGTTCGCTCACGCAGACCGCGCTCGCCCTCGCCGTCGTCTCCCTGTTCGCGATCGCGGGCCGCGACCCGGTGACCGAACTGTTCACCTGGCTCGGCACGACGGCGTCGACCGGGGTCGTGGTGATCATGATCGCCGTCTCGCTTTCGGTGATCGGCTTTTTCAAACGTCGCCGCCAAGCCGAAAACGCTTGGCGCCGTTGGATCGCGCCGGGACTGGCGATCCTCGCGCTGTCGGCCGTCCTCGCGCTGATCCTGCTCAACTTCGACCTGCTGCTCGGTCCGGCCGGGAACTTCCTGCTGCGCTGGGGATTGCCGGGTCTCGTGGTCATCGCGGCCCTGGTCGGCTTCCTGCGCGCGGAGGTGTTGCGGACGCGGGATCCCGAGACCTACGCCGCGATCGGCGGTCCGCTCGAAGGTGAAGACGAAGAGCCCGCGAAGCTCCGGGCGGGACGATGATCGTGCGCTCAGCCGAACTGTCCGAAATGGACATCGTGGTCGACGTGCTGACCGAGGCCTTCCATGAAGACCCGGTCAGCGTGTGGGTCTTCCCCGACGCCGAGCGCCGCCCGGTGGCGTTGTCGATCTTCCATCGGGCGATCGTGCGCGGAACCCTCGCCGCGGGCGGCAACGTCGACGTCACCGACGACCTGTCCGCCGCCGTGCTGTGGACGCCCAGCGGTGAGGAGGTCGTCGACGGCGACGCGTTCGCCGGGCTCACCGGGGAAGAACTGGGCAGGCTCGCGGCGTTGTTCGAGTTGATGACCGAACGCGCCCCCGCCGGCGAGTACCGCCACGCGCAGTTCATCGGTGTCCGCAAGAGCGCGCAACGGCAGGGGATCGGCGGATGGCTGCTGCGACACGGACTCGATCGCAACGGCGCCGTGCCCGCATATCTGGAAGCGAGCAGCCCGATGAGCGCGAAGTTGTACCGGCGGCTGGGTTTCCGTGACCACGGCCCGGCTTTCGCCGTGGCGGGCGGGCCGCCGATGCAGCCCATGTGGCGCGAACCGTGACAGATCTCTCGTCGATATGTCTATAAAGGACTGGTAAAGTCGCGGGCAGATGACGACGAACCGTGCCCCCGCCCCACGGCACCGTTCCGTCTTCTTCCTTCTGATCTTGCTCGTCTTCGCCTTCGTCACGCCGACCGTTCCCCACGGGCACGGCCGGACCGCGAAGGAAGACCCTGTCGCGGTCTTCGCGACCCATCCGCTGCCCGCCTTCCACGGCGGCCAAGCCGTTCCCCTCGCCGACGTGCCCGCCGAAACGGCGACCGTCGAACTCCTCGACGCCGGTCCCGCCCCTGAGCAGGGCGAACCCGTCGTCATCACCCGCGCGGTGCCCCAGGCTCCCGCGCGGGCGCCTCCGCGCTGATCCGGTCCTCACTCCCGCATTCAGCCACCATCGGAGGTCTCCATGAGTTCCGGTCATGCCCTGCTGGCCGTCGGCGGGGCGTTCCTCGCCGCCGGTGTCATCGCCAGAGCCGGCGCCCGCATCGGGCTGCCCACGATCCCCCTGTTCATGCTGGCCGGTTTCGTCTTCGGCCCCAACACCCCCGGACTGTCCCTTGTGGACGATCCGAAAGAACTCGGTGTCCTCGCCGGGCTCGGCCTCGTCTTCCTCCTGTTCTACCTCGGCCTGGAGTTCTCCCTCGACGACCTCGCCAAGGGCGGGCGCAAACTCGTCTGGTCCGGGCTGATCTACCTGATCCTGAACATCGGCGGCGGACTCGCCTTCGGCTTCCTGCTGGGCTGGGGAACCCGGGAAGCGCTGGTCATCGCCGGCGCCATCGGCATCTCGTCGTCGGCGATCGTCACGAAACTCCTGCTCGAAGCCCGCCGGATGAACCACCCCGAATCCCGGCTGATCATGGGCATCATCGTGATCGAGGACATCTTCCTCGCGCTGTACCTGGCGTTGCTGCAGCCGGTGCTGTCCGGCGCGGGGAGCTTCGCCACGGCGGCCGCCGACTTCGGCAAGGCCTTCGCGTTCCTGATCGTGATGGTCGCGCTCGCCCGCTGGGGCGGCCGGGTGGTGTCGAAACTGTTCGGCTCGGCCGACGACGAACTGCTGACCGTCTGCTTCGTCGGTGTCGCCGTCATGGGTGCCGCCGTCGCCGAGGAGGTCGGGGTGTCCGACGCCATCGGCGCGTTCATGGTCGGCATGATGCTCGGCGGCTCGAAGGTGGCGCCGCGCATCCACAAGCTGGTGCTCCCGCTGAGGGACGCGTTCGGCGCGCTGTTCTTCTTCATCTTCGGGCTCAGCATCGACCCGAACGCGGTCGGCTCGGTGGTCGTGCCGGTGCTGATCGCGGTGGCGCTGACGATCGTGCTGAACCTGGGCGCGGGCGCGCTGGCCGCGCGGCTGAACGGGTTCGGCCGCCAGGCCGGGGTGAACATCGGGCTGACCGTGCTCACCCGCGGCGAGTTCTCCCTGGTGCTCGCCGCGATGGCGACCGCCGCCGGACTGGACTCGCGGGTCGCGCCGTTCGTCGCGGGCTATGTCCTCCTGCTGGCCGTGATCGGTCCAGTCGCGGTCATCCGCTCGGAGAAACTCACCTGGTTGCTACCGGCGAGTATCGTCCGGCAGGATTCGACCACCCGGGACCGCGAAGAGCCGGCACCGGTGACGTGACGAGGAGGCCCGGGTGACCGAGCGGTTCGGCGGCTATCAGAACGAGATCTACCTGCAGGGGCTCGGCGGGACCTTCCCGCCGTGCTCCACCGACGCCACGAAGCTGGAGGAGTCGGCGCGGGAGGTCCTGGAGCCCGGGCCGTTCTGGTACGTCGCGGGGGCGGCCGGTTCCGGCGCCACCGCGCGCGCCAACCGGGAGGCGTTCGACCGCTGGCGCCTGGTGCCCCGGATGCTCACCGGCGCCACCGAACGCGATCTGTCGACGACGGTCCTGGGGACGCCGATGCCGGCGCCGGTGCTGCTGGCGCCGGTCGGCGTCCAGTCGATCGTGCACGAGGGGGCCGAACCGGCGGCCGCGCGCGCCGCGGCGTCGGTCGGCCTGCCCTACATCATGTCGACGGCGTCCTCCACGAGCATCGAGGACGTCGCCGAGGCCAGTGGCGAGGGGCCGCGCTGGTTCCAGCTGTACTGGCCGACCGACAACGACGTCTGCGCGAGCATCCTGGCCCGGGCGAAGGCCGCGGGCTTCACCACGCTCGTCGTCACGCTCGACACCTGGACGCTGGCCTGGCGCCCGAACGACCTCGACCACGCGTACCTGCCGTTCATCAAGGGCGAGGGACTCGGTGTCCCGCTGAGCGACCCGGTGTTCCGCGGCCTGCTGGAGAAGACGCCCGAAGAGGACGCACCCACCGCGATCCTGCGCTGGATCTCGATGATCACCGGCACCGACAGCACCTGGGACCGGCTGCCGTTCCTGCGTGAGCACTGGGACGGGCCGATCGTGCTCAAGGGCATCCAGCACCCCGACGACGCGCGCCGCGCCGTCGAGACCGGGATGGACGGGATCGTCGTGTCCAACCACGGCGGCCGCCAGGTCGACGGCGCCGTCGCCTCGCTCGACGTGCTCCCGGAGATCGTGGCCGCCGTCGGCGACCGGCTGGAGGTCCTGTTCGACTCTGGCATCCGCACCGGCGCCGACATCGCCAAGGCGCTCGCGCTCGGGGCGAAGGCCGTGCTGGTGGGACGGCCCTGGGTCTACGGCCTGGCGCACGCGGGGGAAGACGGCGTCCGGCACGTGCTGCGGAGCCTGCTCGCCGACCTCGACCTGACCATGGGCCTGTCCGGGCACCGGACGCTCGCCGACCTCACGCCCGCCTCCCTCCGGCACGCCTGACCCCCGCGTTTCGTCCTCTGGATGCGGTAGTTCGCGGCACCAACTACCGCATCCAGAGGACGAAACGCGCGGGGTGAACGTGGCGTGGTGGTGACGTGGGGGATATTCGGAGGCCCCGCTCGTCACGCACGGCTATCCTGGTGCCGGTCATGGCTTCTCAACCTTCCCCGCTCGGCGCCCTGCGCGCTCGCCTGCCCGAATTGATGTCGCGCGACGAGCACCGCCTCCGGCGCCGGCTCGACGGTGCCCGGAAAGCGCGGAACGCCGAGTCGATCACCGCGCGGATCGAGGCCGACATCGAGGCCGCGGAGCTGCGGGTCACCCGCCGCCGCGACGGCGTCCCGAAGATCTCCTATCCCGAAGAGCTGCCCGTCAGCCAGCGCAAGGACGAGATCGCCGCCGCCATCCGCGACCACCAGGTGGTGATCGTCGCGGGGGAGACCGGCTCCGGGAAGACGACCCAGCTGCCGAAGATCTGCCTCGAACTCGGCCGCGGGATCCGCGGCCAGATCGGCCACACCCAGCCGAGGCGGCTGGCCGCGCGCACCGTCGCCGACCGCATCGCCTCCGAGCTGAACACCGAACTGGGCGAGGCCGTCGGCTACAAGGTCCGGTTCACCGATCAGTCCGGTCAGGACACGCTGGTCAAACTGATGACCGACGGCATCCTCCTGGCCGAGATCCAGACCGACCGCATGCTGCGGCAGTACGACACGCTGATCATCGACGAGGCGCACGAGCGCAGCCTCAACATCGACTTCATCCTCGGCTACGTCAAACAGCTCCTGCCTCGCCGTCCCGACCTCAAGGTGATCATCACCTCGGCGACGATCGACCCGGAGCGGTTCTCGAAGCACTTCGGCGACGCGCCGATCGTCGAGGTCTCCGGCCGGACGTATCCGGTCGAGGTCCGCTACCGGCCGATCATCGACCCCGACGATCCGGACGCCGATCAGGATCGCGACCAGACGCAGGCCATCTGCGACGCCGTCGACGAACTCCAGCACGAGGGCCCCGGCGACATCCTGGTGTTCCTCTCGGGCGAGCGGGAGATCCGCGACGCCGCGGACGCGCTGTCCAAACAAGACCTCCGGAACACCGAGATCCTTCCGCTGTACGCGCGGCTTTCGTCGTCGGATCAGCATCGCGTCTTCCAGCGGCACACCGGGCGCAGGGTCGTGCTCGCGACCAACGTCGCCGAGACGTCGCTGACCGTGCCGGGCATCAAGTACGTCGTGGACCCCGGCACCGCCCGGATCTCGCGCTACAGCCACCGCACCAAGGTCCAGCGGTTGCCGATCGAGCCGGTCTCGCAGGCGTCGGCGAACCAGCGCAAGGGCCGCTGCGGCCGGACGTCGGACGGTATCTGCATCCGGCTGTACTCCGAAGACGACTTCGACGCGCGGCCCGAGTTCACCGATCCCGAGATCCTGCGGACCAACCTCGCTTCGGTCATCCTGCAGATGACCTCGCTCGGCCTCGGCGACATCGCGGCGTTCCCGTTCGTGGAACCGCCGGACCGCCGCCAGGTCACCGACGGCGTCCAGTTGCTGCAGGAACTCGGCGCCTTCGAGATGTCGGACGGCAAGAAGCTCACCGAGACCGGTCGCAAGCTCGCGCTGCTCCCGGTCGACCCGCGGATGGCGCGGATGGTCCTGGAGGCCTCGCGCAACGGCTGCGTCCGCGAAGTGATGATCATCGCCGCCGCACTGTCCATTCAGGACCCGCGCGAGCGGCCGGCGGAGAAGCAGCAGGCGGCGGACGAGCAGCACGCGCGGTTCGCGGACAAGACGTCCGACTTCCTGGCGTACCTGAACCTGTGGGAGTACGTCAGCGAGCAGCAGAAGGCGTTGTCCACCGGCCAGTTCCGCCGGATGTGCCGCAACGAGTACCTGAACTACCTGCGCATCCGCGAATGGCAGGACATCTTCAGCCAGCTGCGTCAGCTGGCCAAACCGCTCGGCATCACCCTCGCCACCACCGCCGACGGCCCGGTCGATCCGCAGCGTGTGCACACGTCGCTGATCGCCGGGCTGTTGTCGCATGTCGGCCTCAAGGATCCGGCGAAGGGCGACTACCTCGGGGCCCGCGGGGCGCGGTTCTCGGTGTTCCCGGGGTCGGCGCTGTTCAAGAAGCAGCCGCGGTTCGTGATGTCGGCCGAACTGGTCGAGACCTCGCGCCTGTGGGGCCGGGTCAACGCGCGCATCGAACCGGAATGGGTCGAGCCGCTCGCCGGGCACGTCGTGAAGCGGAACTATTCCGAGCCGCACTGGGAACGCAAGCAGGGCGCCGTGATGGCCCTGGAAAAGGTGACGCTGTACGGCGTCCCTCTGGTGGCCGACCGCCGCGTCAACTACGGCCGGATCGACCCGGAGACGAGCCGCGAGCTGTTCATCCGGCACGCGCTCGTCGAGGGCGACTGGGAGACCCGGCACCACTTCTTCCGCGAGAACCGCGCGCTGCTCGACGAGGTCGAGGACCTGGAGAACCGCGCTCGCCGCCGCGACATCCTGGTCGACGACGAGACCTTGTTCGAGTTCTACGACCAGCGTGTCCCGGCCGACGTCGTCTCCGCGCGGCATTTCGACAGCTGGTGGAAGAAGGCGCGGCACACCGAGCCCGATCTGCTGAGCTTCGAGAAGACGATGCTCATCAACGAGACCGCGGGTGGCGTGCGCGAGGCCGACTACCCCGACTTCTGGACCCAAGGCAACCAGACCTTCAAGCTCACGTACCAGTTCGAGCCGGGGGCTGACGCGGACGGCGTCACCGTGCACCTCCCGCTGCCGGTGCTGAACCAGGTCACCGCGGACGGTTTCGACTGGCAGGTCCCCGGGCTGCGCGAAGAACTGGTGACACAGCTGATCAAGTCGCTGCCCAAGGCGATCCGGCGCAACTTCGTGCCCGCGCCCGATCACGCTAAGCTGGTGCTCTCGCGGGTCGGCCCGGCCGACGGGCCACTGCTGCACGCCGTCGCCGACGAGCTGGAAGCGCTGCGCGGGGTGGTGATCCCGGACGACGCCTGGCAGCCCTCGGCGGTACCCGAACACCTGAAGATGACCTTCCGCGTGGTCGACGTCCGCGGCAAGAAGGTGTCCGAGGGCAAGGATGTCGAGGCGCTCAAACGGGATTTGAGCGGCCAGGTGCGCGCGACGATCTCCAAGGCCGCGGACAGCATCGAGCGGCAGGGCCTGACGACGCCCGCGTTCGGCGAGCTGCCGAAGGTGTTCGCGAGCAAGCAGCGCGGGCACGACGTCAAGGCGTATCCGGCGCTGGTCGACGAGGGCGGCACCGTGGCGGTGCGGCTGCTGGACACGCCGGGGCAGCAGGAACAGTCGATGTGGGCGGGCACGCGGCGGATGCTGCGGCTGAACATCCCGTCGCCGATGAAGTTCATCACCCGCAACCTCGGCAACTCCTCGAAGCTCGTGCTGAACCGGAATCCGCACGGTTCGGTGGCGGCATTGCTCGAAGACTGCGTCGACTGCGCCGTCGACAAGCTCGTGGCCGACAACGGCGGCCCGCGCTGGGACGAGGCGGGCTTCGCGGTCCTGCTGGAAAAGGTGCGCGCCGGGCTGAACGCCGGAGTGCTCGACGTGCTGACCAACGTCGAGAAGATCCTGCGCGCGGCGAACGACGTCGAGACGCGCTTGGCCGACACGCGCGGCCCGAAGGATTCGCTCGCGGACGTGCGGGCGCAGCTGGACGGGCTGGTGCACAAGGGTTTCGTCACCGAGACCGGGCAGGACAGGCTGAAGCACGTCGTCCGGTACCTGCGGGGGATCGAGCGGCGGCTGGAGAAACTCCCGACCGAGCCGACCCGCGACATCCAGCGGACCGGCGACATCGCGTGGCTCCGCAACGAGTACCAGTCCGCGCTGGACGCGCTGCCGCCGGGGACTTCGTCTCCCGCGCTGCGCGAGATCCGGTGGATGATCGAGGAGCTGCGGGTGAGCTTCTTCGCCCAGACCCTCGGCACGGCCCACCCCGTCTCGCTGAAGCGCGTCATCAAGGCCCTGGACGACGCCGCCGCTGCCCGCATTTAGTCCTCTGAATGCGGTAGTTCGTGCCGCCAACTACCGCATTTAGTCCTCTGAATGCGAGGACCCTCACCGCCCGGATGAGCGTTGCGGGCCGTAGCTCGCATTCAGAGGACTAAATGCGAGGGGGTCACTTCGCGTCGGCGTAGGTGTCGACGGCGGCGATGTGCAGCGGGAACCGGACCGGGCAGGCGGCACCGAACAGCATCCGCGCCGCCTCGCCCATGCTGTCCACAATGGACTGCGAGACCTCGTCGGCGAACTCGGCGGGGGTGTGCACCAGGACCTCGTCGTGCTGGAAGAACACCAGATGCGCGGGGGAGGGGAGCTTGCCGCGCAGGGTCGCCAGCAGGACCGCGGTCATGTCCGCCGCACTCGCCTGCACGACGAAGTTGCGGGTGAAGCGGCCCCAGTTGCGGGCCGCCTGACGCGCTTTGAGCTCGCCCGCCTCGTCCTCCGCGACACCGCCGGTCAGCGCGCGCCAGGCCTCCGACGGGGCGGGTGAGGTCCGCCCCAGCCGGGAGCGGACGCGCTCACCGCGTTCCCCGGCCTGCGCCGCACGCTCCACATAGGACACCGCGTCCGGGAACCTGGTCCGCAGCAACGCCAGCAGCGGCCCCGCCTCGCCGGACGTGCCGCCGTACATCGCCGACAGCATCGCGATCTTCGCCCTGTCCCGATCGTCCCTGTCGTCCCACGCGGGCACCGGGACGCGGCGGACCCCGGAGAACATCGCCTCGGCCAGGCTCGCGTACAGATCCGTGGCCGCGGCGACGTCGGCCAGTTTGCGGTCACCGGACAACGCCGTCAGGACGCGTGGCTCCAGCTGCGCGGCGTCGGCGACCACCAGCTTCCAGCCCGGATCGGCCCGGACACAGGTCCGCAGCACCTTCGGGATCTGCAACGCGCCCCCACCCCGACTCGCCCAGCGTCCGGACACGACCCCGCCGACGACGTAATGCGGACGGAACCGGCCATCGCGCACCCATTCGTCGAGCCAGGTCCAGCCGTTGGCCGAATGCAGCCGCGCGAGTTCCTTGTACTCCAGCAGCGGCGGGACGGCGGGGTGGTCGATGTCGCGCAGCAGGTACTTCCTGGCCGACGTGACCTCGATGCCCTCCCGCCCGAGCGCGCGGACGACGCTGGCCGGGGCGTCCGGATTGACCGGGCGGCCGCCGAACGCGTCGCTGATCTTCGCCGCCAGCTCCACCAGCTTCTTCGGGCGCTGCCCGGCCGGGACGCGGGGGCCGAGCTGCTCCGCGAGCAGTTCGAGGTGCAGGTCCGCTCGCCACGGCAGCCCGTCGGCGGACATCTCCGCGGCCGCCAGCGCGCTCGCCGACTCCGCCGCGAAGAGCAGCCGAAGCCGATCCGGATGCTCGGCGAGAGCGACCCGCTTCTCCTGTTCGGCCAGCACCCGGCGCGCCGCGTCGACCATGGTGACGCCGGAGGGCAGCCGCGGGCCGCGCGTCTCGAACAGCGTCGGCTGGTCTTCCTCGGCCCACAACGGCGGCTCGTCGGCGGGCGGCTCTTCCCCGTTCGCCCTGGCCAGCGCCGCGCGCAGGCTCCGCGACTCCTGCGGACGGCCCTCGTGCGCCAGCAGCAGCCCCTCGGTCAGCGCCAGGTCGTGACACCGCCGCACCCGGACGCCTGCCTTGATCAACGCCGGGTACGCCTGCTCGACCGACGGGAACACCCACCGGGGTGAGTGCTCGGCCTCCACCCGCCGTACTTCGTCCACGAACTCCGGGATCTTCAGGCCCAGCCGCGGCGGCTGTCCGGAAATCGAGATCGCGAAGTCGCCATCTTCCTCTTGACCTGCGATCGCCTGCACACTCACATTGTGGTGGATCCCACCGACATTTCTGTCACCAGACGGTTAGTGCGCCTGCGCTATCGGTCGGCTACTGTCGAGTAGCAACCCATACCGCCGGTACGCGAACGCCGCCGGCATGGTGTCTCGCCGCAGCAGCAACGGAGGTGCCCGGATGAGAAACCCCACCGGCCTCGCCACCCTGGTGGCGGGCAAGGTGACCGAGACCGTGCGCAGCATCGACGTGATGCGGCAAGCGGGCCTGCTCCCGATCCCGAGGGTCGACGAGGGCCTGCGTTCGCTGGTCATGGTGCGGAAGTGGGGTCCGTTCGCCGGGGCGAACATGATCGCCGCCCGCCGGGACCCGACCGCGACAGGCATCGTCGACGAGCTCGGCCCGCTGACCTTCAAGCAGCTCGACACCCAGTCGAACGCGCTGGCCAGGGCCTGGTCCGAACGCGGCCTCGGCCCGGGTTCGGTGATCGCCGCGCTGTGCCGCGACCACCGGGGTCTCGTGCTGACGATGCTCGCCTCCGGCAAGCTCGGCGCGAAGCTGCTGCTGATGAACACCGGGTTCGCCAAACCGCAGCTCGCGGACGTCGCGAAACGCGAGGGTGTCACGGCGCTCGTGTACGACCAGGAGTTCACCGACCTGCTGGACGCTGTCGAGGGCGAAGTCGACCACTACCTCGCGTGGGTCGATTCGGACACCGCGCGCTCGCCTGACATCCCGGTCGTCACCGAACTGGTCGCTAGCACCGACGACCGGCCGTGGCCGGCGCCCGCCAAACCGGGCGGCTTCATCCTGCTGACCAGCGGCACCACCGGGACGCCGAAGGGCGCGCCGCGGCCGCACACCTCCGCGCTCGCGTCCGCGCAGTTCCTCGACCGCATCCCGCTGCGCACCGGCGAAGCGACCTACATGGGCGCGCCGCTGTTCCACGGCACCGGGTTGTCGCAGTTCATCCTGTCCTTCGCGCTCGGCTCGAAGGTCGTCATGCGGCGCAAGTTCGTGCCGGAGGAGACGCTGCGAGGGGTCGCGGAAAGCCGGTGCACCACGCTGGTCCTCGTGCCGACGATGTTGCAGCGGATCGTCGACCTGCCCGAAGAGGTCCGCGCCAAGTACGACACGTCTTCCCTGCGGATCATCTTCGTCGCGGGCTCCGCGCTGTCCCCGGACCTCGGGAACCGCGCGACCGCCGCGTTCGGCGACGTCGTGCACAACCTCTACGGCTCGACCGAGGTCGCGGTCGCGACGGTCGCGACCCCCGAGGACTGGCGCAAGGCGCCGGGCACGGTCGGCCGCGCGCCGGTGGGCTGCAAGGTCGCGCTGTACGACGAGAAGGGCGGCAAGATCACCGAGCCGCACGTCACCGGGCGGGTGTTCGTCGGCAGCGGGCTGAGCTTCCAGGGCTACACCGACGGCCGGAACAAGGAGATCATCGACGGGCTGCTCTCCAGCGGCGACGTCGGCCATTTCGACGAGGACGGCCTGCTCTTCATCGACGGCCGTGACGACGAGATGATCGTCTCCGGCGGCGAGAACGTGTTCCCGATCGAGGTGGAGAACCTCCTGGTCGAACGCGAGGACGTGCTCGAAGCGGCGGTCGTCGGTGTCGAAGACCCCGAGTTCGGGCAGCGCTTGAAGGCGTTCGTCGTGCGGGCCGAGAAGTCGGACCTGGACGTCGACGGCGTGCGCGAGTACGTCAAGGCGAACCTCGCCCGCTACAAGGTGCCGCGCGACGTGGAGTTCCTCGACGAGCTACCGCGCAACGCGACCGGGAAGGTGCTGCGGAACAAGCTCCACTAGTACTCCCAGTCGATGCCGAACACGCCGGGGCCGAAGTCGAGCGCCACGGCGTGGACGCCGCTGCCTTGGTCCAAGGTGAGTTCTTTCCGGTCCAGCTGGGAGGAACCCTGGCCCAGGCCCGAGGTACTTGTTCCCGCCGAGGGCCCATGTGCGCTGTACTGCCAGCATTTGGTGGGGATGGTGTCCGGGTCGAACCGGATCTCCAGCAGATACTCGCGCACGGGGCGCCGGAACTCGCGGTAATGCGTGTTCCGGCACTCCGGGTACGGCGGTCCGGAGTTGGTCAGGGAGTACTCGATCAGGTGGGTCTCGCCGCGGTCGATGGGCCGGTCGAAGAGGAGTTCGGCGACGGTGAGCCCGTGCTCGTCGTCGACCTCGGCGCGGCCGACGTGGCAGTTGCGCAGCGTGTTCAGCACCGGCGGCCCGGCCTCGGGATCGCCCTGGGCGTAGACCAGCAGCCAGCGGTCCTGGCCGTCCGCGCCCGCCTGGAACACCGCCCGGGCGGTCACCGCGCGTTGCCCGCCGTCTTCGGCGATCTCGCACAGGTCGTGCAGGCCGACCAGCTTCAGCTGATGGTGCTGTTCGAGCGCGTTGGGCGCGCCGACCTTCTCCAGCAGCGCCTGGAGGGCTTCGAGCGGGAAGGTCAACGGCTGCTCGGTGGTGGCGCGGCTCCGGCGTGACGACGCCCCGCGCGGACGCGGCGGCGGCAAGAGACTGAGCAGCGAACCGGCGGGAATCGCCAGGACTTCTTCGAGGACCCGGACCGCGGAGAGTGAACTCTGCCGTTCCGGCTGGCGTTTCCCGGACTGCCAGTAGCTCAATGCGGTGACGCTGACCGACGCGCCGCGAGCGAGAAGTCTCGCTTGGATACGGTCGAGACTCAGCCCGCTGGTGGCGATGGCCGATCGCAACGCCGTGGCGAACGCGGTACGCGGTTCTTCCTCATCGTCGGTGCTCACTCGGTCCGCCGTGCTCCCCGCCACCATATGTCGCCCGACCGCCCCCGCCTGCCGTTTCTCGACCCGTCCGGTTGATAACAACACGAATAACTTTATCAGTCTGGGGTAACACTCCAGGGGCGCCTTCTGCCAGGCGAAAACCCCTTTCCGGACGAGCGGTGCTACTCCTTTTGGCCTAGTACTGGTAACTGTGAATCATTGCCCGCCACCTGGCGCACCGGCTTGCATGGCCTCAGCAACGATCATCCTCCCGGGTGATCCGCACGGCGCGGCAGGAAGGGAACCAGTGAGCAAGTCCCGGAAGAACCTGAAGTCCCGAAAGACCCGTAGCGGCCTCGTGGCGGGTGTCGCCCTCGCCGGCGTGACCGCGGCTGTCGCCACCTTCGGCGCGGGTGCGGCCAACGCCGACCAGCAGGGCGAGATCCGTGACGCCGGTGTGGCCAACGCGGTCGGCGGCAGCTACATCGTCGTCCTCAAGCCGACCGCGGTCGGCCAGGGTGTGGCCGCGGCGAACGAGGTCACCGCGAACGTCGCCTCGAAGGCACAGGGCCTCACCGGTCAGTACGGCACCACGCTGTCCCGCACGTTCGGCTCGGCGCTGAACGGCTTCTCGATCAAGGCCGACGAGGCCGCCGCAAAGCGTCTCGCCGCCGACCCGCAGGTCGCGTACGTCGTCCAGAACAAGACGTTCAAGATCAGCGAGACCCAGGACAACCCGCCGTCGTGGGGCGAGGACCGCGTCGACCAGGCGGACCTGCCGCTCGACAACAAGTACACCTACCCGACGAAGGCCGACAACGTCACCGCCTACGTCATCGACACCGGTGTCCGCGGTTCGCACAAGGACTTCGGTGACCGCGCGACCGGCGGCAAGGACTTCGTCGACAACGACGACACCCCCAACGACGAGCACGGTCACGGCACGCACGTCGCCGGCACCATCGGCGGCACGGACCACGGCCTGGCCAAGGGCGTGAAGATCGTCGGCGTCCGCGTGCTGGACGCCAACGGCAGCGGCACCACCGAGGGTGTCGTCGCCGGTGTCGACTGGGTCGCGGCGAACGCCAAGGGCCCGTCGGTCGCCAACATGAGCCTGGGCGGTGGCGCGGACGACGCCCTGGACGCGGCGGTCAAGGGTGCCATCGACAAGGGCGTGACCTTCGCGCTCGCGGCGGGCAACGAGTCCTCCGACGCCGGCACCACTTCCCCGGCGCGGGTCAAGGAGGCCATCACGGTGGCCGCCAGCGACAAGACCGACAAGCAGGCCAGCTTCTCGAACTACGGTTCGGTCGTGGACCTGTACGCGCCGGGTGTCGACATCACCTCGACGTGGGGCACCGGTGACGACGCCACCAACACCATCAGCGGTACCTCGATGGCTTCGCCGCACGTCGCCGGCGCTGCCGCGCTGTACCTCTCGGCCCACCCGGACGCCACTCCGGCCCAGGTCTCCGAAGGCCTGGTCGCGGCGGCCGCCGACGGCAAGATCAGCAACCCGACCGGGGGCACCGCGAACAAGCTGCTCCAGGTGAAGTAAGACCCTTTCGGACAGGCTGCCCCCGGCGAACTCCAGGCGCCGGGGGCAGCCATCCGTCCGAGGGGCGCCGGACTTGTTACCAACGGGTAAGCTCCAGCCATGGTCCTGCGGAAGAACATCCTGATCACCGGGGCGAGCTCCGGACTCGGCGAGGGAATGGCCAGGCAGTACGCCGCCAGAGGCCGCAATCTGGCGCTGGCCGCCCGCCGTGTCGACCGGCTCGACGCCCTCGCGGCGGAACTCGAGAAGGCGTATCCCGGCATCACCGTCGTCACCCGGAAGCTGGACGTGAACGACCACGACCAGGTGTTCACCGTCTTCGAAGAGTTCCGTGAAGCGCTCGGCTCCCTCGACCGTGTGATCGTGAACGCGGGGCTCGGCAAGGGGCAGCCGATCGGCTCCGGCAGGTTCGACGCCAACCGCCAGACGCTCCAGACGAACTTCCTCGCCGCGGCCGCCCAGATCGAGGCCGCCGTCGGTATCTTCCGCGAGCAGAAGGAAGGCCACCTCGTCGTGGTTTCCTCCTTCTCCGCGCTTCGCGCCTTCCCCGGCAACTTGACCGCGTACGCCGCTTCGAAGGCGGGCGTCTCGGCACTGACCGAGGGCACCCGCATCGAGCTGATGAAGACGCCGATCAAGGTCACCCAGCTGCTGCCCGGGTTCATCGAGTCGGAGATGAACGTGGACATCTCGAAGATCCCGCTCGCCACCAAGGCGGAGGCGGGTGCGCAGGCGCTGGTCAAGGCGATCGAGACCGAGAACGCGAAGGCGTTCGTCCCGTCTTGGCCGTGGAGTGTGCTGGCGAAGGTGTTCCGGTTCGTCCCGGTGTCGGTGCTGAGGAAGTTCGGGTGACCTGTTGATGACCGCCGCGGACAAGACCGTCGAGGTACGCGGCGAGGACGCTTTCGACCCCGCCGCGGTGCACGCCTGGCTGGCCGGACGGGTGCCCGGCCTCGGCGACACACCGCCCGGGGTCCGCCAGTTCCCCGGCGGTGCTTCGAACCTCACGTACCTGCTGACCTACCCGGACCGGGACCTGATCCTGCGCCGGCCGCCGCTGGGGCACAAGGCCGCGTCCGCGCACGACATGCGCCGTGAGTTCCGGGTGCAGCAGGCGTTGCGGCCCGTCTTTCCTTACGTGCCCGAGGTCCTCGCCTTCTGCGACGACGAAACCGTGCTCGGCGGCGACTTCTACGTGATGGAACGCCTCGAAGGCCTGATCCTCCGCGGAGACCTGCCCGCTGGTTTCGCATTGCCGCCGGAGAACGCGCGCGAGCTGTGCGGCAAGGTCGTCGACAGGCTCGTGGAGCTGCACGCCGTCGACGTCGAGGCCGCCGGGCTGGCCGACCTCGGCAAGGGCGCCGGATACGTCGAGCGCCAGGTGCGCGGCTGGTCCGAGCGATTCCTCAAGGCGCGCACAGAGAACGTCCCGGACTGCGCCGAGGTGATGGCGTGGCTGAAGGAGAACCAGCCGTCCGAGGTCAAGATCTGCCTGATCCACAACGACTACCGGCTCGACAACCTGGTACTCGACGACGACCTCGGCATCATCGGCGTCCTCGACTGGGAGATGGCCACCCTCGGCGATCCGCTGATGGAACTCGGCAGCACCCTCGCGTACTGGGTGCAGGACGACGATGACGACGTCATGAAGCTCAGCCGCCGTCAGCCGACGCACGTGCCCGGGATGTACACGCGCGAGGAGTTCGTCCGGCGGTACGCGGAACGCTCCGGCCTCGCGATCGGCGACTGGACGTTCTACGAGGTGTACGGCCTGTTCCGGCTCGCGGTGGTGATCCAGCAGATCTATTACCGGTTCCACGAAGGACAGACGACCAACCCGGCGCTGAAGGATCTCTGGCAGTTCGTCGGCTATCTGGACGGGCGCTGCCGCCGGATCATCGGAGGAGGGCGCGCGTAGATGGGTGCGATCTACCTGGTCCGGCACGGGCAGGCGTCGTTCGGCGCGGAGAACTACGACCAGCTCTCGCCGCGCGGCTTCGAACAGTCCACTGTGGTCGGTGAGGAACTGCTGCGGCGAGGTGTCGAGTTCACCCAGGCGCGGTCGGGTTCCCTTGCCCGGCAACGGGACACGGCCGCGACGGCGTTGAAGGTACTCGGCTCGGGGATCGCCGTCGTCGAGGACGAACGCTGGAACGAGTACGACCACGTCGACATCGCGAAATACCATGCCGCCGGTGTCCAGCAGACCGATTCGCGGGCGTATCAGGCCGCTTTGGACGGTGCGCTGAGCGCGTGGGTCTCGGCGGGCGCGTCCGGTCCGTGCGCCGAGACCTGGCCTCGGTTCCTGGAGCGGGTCAAGGGCGCGCTGGCCGACGTCGTGGCGTCGCTGGGCAAGGGCGAGCATGCCGTCGTCTTCAGCTCCGGTGGCGTGATCGCGACGGTCTGCGGCGCGCTCATGGGTACGCCCGAGGCGGGGCTGCTGAAACTGAACCGGGTCACCGTCAACGCGGGCATCACGAAACTGGTGTCCGGCCGCGGCGGGGTGACCCTGTTGTCGTTCAACGAACATCCGCATTTCGAGGCGGAAGCCGCGAAACTGCTCACCTACCGCTAGGAGACACGCGATGGCGTTCGGCGAGGTCACGGTCATCCCGGTCAACGGGCACGGTCCCGAGGACGTCGTGGTCGACGACCAGGGGCGGATCTACACCGGCGTCGACGACGGGCGGATCCTGCGTGTCTCGCCGGACGGCAAGCGCATCGACGTCCTCGGCGACACCGGTGGCCGCCCGCTGGGGCTGGAGTTCTTCGGTGACGACCTCCTGATCTGCGACGCCAAGGCCGGGCTCTTGACGATGCCGCTGGCCGGTGGCGCCATCACCACCTTGGCGACTTCGGCGGTGGGGCTGGACTTCGTGTTCTGCAACAACGCCGCCGTGGCCGCCGACGGCACCGTGTACTTCACCGACTCGTCGCGCCGCTTCGGCATCGAGAAATGGCGCGACGACCTGATCGAGCAGACCGGCGGCGGCAGGCTGCTGCGCCGGACGCCCGACGGGAAGATCGACCAGCTCGCCGACGGTTTCCAGTTCGCCAACGGGGTCGCGCTGCCGCCCGACGAGTCCTATGTGGCCGTCGCCGAGACCGGCGCCTACCGGGTTTCGCGGTTCTGGCTCACCGGGGACAAGGCCGGCACGCGCGACTACCTCGTCGACGATCTGTGGGGCTATCCCGACAACATCTCGACCGGCAGTGACGGGCTGATCTGGATCACCGTGGCCAGCCCGAAGGTGCCCGCGCTTTCCTTGGTGCAGAAGCTCCCCGCGCCGCTGCGGGCCGGTGTCCGGGCGCTGCCGACGGCCTTGCAGCCCGCACCCGCGAGGGAGTGCGGGGTGCGCGGGGTGACCGCGGACGGGAAGCAGGTCCACGAACTGCGCGGGGAGATCGACGGGTTCCACGTGCTCGTCGGCGTCCGCGAGCGGGCCGGGAAGCTGTATTTCGGCTCGCTGGAGGACAACGCGATCGCCGTCACGTCAGTCTAGGCAGAATTCGTTGCCCTCCGGGTCTTGCATCACGATGAACCCGAGGCTCAACGGCTGCTCGGGCTCGAAACGCTTCACCCGTTTCGCGCCCAAGGCGACGAGCCTCGCGCACTCGGCTTCGAACGCCGCCATGCGCTCGTCCCCTTCGAGGCCGGGGGCGGCCCGGATGTCGAGGTGGACGCGGTTTTTGGCGACCTTGTCCTCCGGGACCTGCTGGAAGAAGATCTTCGGCCCCACACCGTCCGGGTCTTCGAGGGCGGATCGAGTGTTGCGCTGATCCTCGGGAACGCCGACACGCTCCAGGAACTCGTCCCACGCGTCCAGCGGGTCGGTGCCCTCGGGTACCTCGACCCCGGGCGGGCCAGGGTGGACGTAGCCCAGGGCTTCGCGCCAGAAGAGGGAGAGGGCTTTCGGGTCGTGGGCGTCGAAGGTGACCTGGAATTCGCGGCTCTTGCGGTTCATGGGACCACCCTGGCACGCCTAGCGGACAGGATCGGTCCGCTATCTCTGACACGATGGGTGACATGGAGGACGAGCGAGGGACGACCGAGCGGGTGCTCACCCTGCTCGGGCTGCTCCAGCAGCGCGCGGTGTGGACCGGTCCCGAGCTGGCGGACCGGCTCGGCGTCACCCCGCGCACGATCCGGCGGGACGTCGAGCGGCTGCGCGCGCTCGGCTATCCGGTGCAGGCCAGCAACGGTGTCGGCGGTGGTTACCAGCTCGGCCCCGGCCACGACATGCCGCCGCTGCTGCTGGACGACGAGGAGGCGATCGCCACCGCGGTCTCCCTGCTCGCCGGCGCGGGCGGCGGTGAGGCCGCGCTCCGGGCGCTGACGAAACTCGACCGGGTGCTCCCGGCCAGACTGCGGCACGAGGTGCGCGCGCTGTCCGGCTCGATCGTGGCCTTCGACGGAAGCCGCGCGCCGATCGACCCCGACGTGCTCATGACGCTGGCCCGCGCGTGCCGCGACGAGGTCGAGGCGGGCTTCTCGTATCCGTCCTCCGGTGCCGCCGCTTCACGGCGAGTGGAGCCGTACCGCTTGGTGGCTTCCGGGCCGCGTTGGTACCTCTTGGCTTTCGACCTCGACCGCGACGACTGGCGCACCTTCCGCGTCGACAAGATGACCGAGGTTTCCGCGCGGTCTTGGCGTTTCCGCCCGCGCGCGGCGCCCGACGCGGCGGCTTATGTGCAGGAGAACGTGGCCAGCCGGGTGTATCGGCATCAAGCGCGCTTTCTGGTGCACGCGCCTGCTTCGGTTGTCCGGGCGCAGATTCCGGCTTCGGCGGCTGTGGTTCGCTCGCTTGGGCGTTCGCGATGCGAGGTTCTGAGTGGGGCCGGGGACCTGGATTTCCTGCTGATGCATGTGGTGTTGCTGGGGCATTCGTTCGAGGTGATCGAGCCGGTGGAACTGGGGGAGCGGTGCCGGGTTCTGGCCGAACGCTTGCTTTCGGCTGGGGTTCGTCGTAGTTAGTCGGGTGGCTGCGGAGGTTGGGTTTCTTGGTGGGATGGTGTGTTGTGCTTTGGGTTGTCTCGCGGTTAGTCGGCTGGCTGCGGGGCTTAGGTCGCTTGGTGGATCGGTGTCCTCCGTGCTGCGCTTTCGGCTTCTTCTCAGTTAGTCGACTTAATGCGGGGCTTCACTCGGAAGTGGTGAATGCGCGGGTTCGCGGTAACGCAAAATTACGAACACGTGTTCGAGGATTAGGTGTATTATAAAGATGTGTCCGAGACCTTCCTTCCCGAACTCCCGCAGGAGTTGTGGCGTGCCGGCAAGCTGGAGCTTGCTCATGGCGTGCAGCAGTTCTTGCAGCTGATGCGGGTCGCCTCCGCCGCTCTGGGGCAATTCCTGGCGGAGATCGAGTCTCGGGGTTCGAAAGACTTGTATGGCTATGGGTCGACGGCGGCGTGGTTCGCTGATGTGGCTGGGTTGTCTCGGGGTGAAGCGCAGTCGGTGGTGAAGCGGGCGATCGCGTTGAACCCGACCCGTAATCTGGATGGCACCGAGGTTCCGGCCTTCGCACCCACCACGGGTGCGGCAGCCGCCGAGGGCATGATCGGGGACGAGCGGATCGACCAGATCCTGGAGATCTTGGGGAGACTCACGTCTGACACGTCGGCCGAGGATCGGGCCACTGCGGAGAAGATCCTCGGGAATCTGGGCCGTGGAGCTGGTCCCCGGCAGCTGGTGAACGCGGAGACGAGCCTGCTCGGCTGGCTGGATCCCGACGGGAACGAACCCAAAGACCCCGAACCGAAACAGCCACGCCGAGAGATCACCCTCGAGCGTCGCAAGGACGGGTTCTGGAAACTGAACGGCCTGCTCGATGACGAAACCGGCGCCCGCACCGCCGCCGCCCTGGAGGCGTACGCGAAGCCTCGCCCGGTGGACGAGTTCGGCCAGGCTGACTTGCGGATGAAGTGCGAGCGCCTGGGTGATGCGTGGGCGGAGCTCCTTGACTTGGCGATCGCGTGTCCTGATCAGCCCGGCACCAGCGGATACCGGACCTTGGTGCACGTGACCATCGGCCTGGAAGAGCTGAAGACCGGGATCGGGAAAGCCTGCCTCGACTTCGTCGGGACCATGACCGCCCGCGAAGCGCGGATGGCCGCATGCGACTGCCTGATGCTGCCCGTGGTGATGAACGCCGCCGGGGAACCCCTCGATGTGGGGCGACTACGACGGTTCGTCACCCCAGGCCAAAGACGGGCACTCAATATCCGGGATCGGGGCTGTGCGTTCCCGGGCTGTCATCGGAAACCGAAGAACTGCCACGCCCACCATATTGAGCACTGGGCAGACGGCGGCCCGACCGATCTCCGGAACCTGGTGCTGCTGTGCGGTTTTCATCACCGACTGATCCACCACGGTGACTGGCACGTCCGCATGGCGGCTGACGGGCTACCGGAGTTCATTCCGCCCCAGTATTTGGACCCGCTACAACGAATCCGGCGCAACACCCTCAACCGCGCCTGAACTCCCTGCATGACCCGAGGAGCCCGCCAGCCTTACCGGCGACGGGCTCCTCGGCATGCCCACGAGCAGGTCGCGAATGCGGTGTTCGTCGCTGCCTGGCGGACTCGCAAGGTGGTGGCGACAGGCACTATTCGTTGGCCTGTAAGTAGTGCTTCGAGGTCGTCGGCTGGGGTGTGCCAGCCGACGGTTTCACGGGGCGGCCGTCGAGTTCGGGGGCGAGGTCCGCTGGAGGAGTGCAGAGTGCGGCTGATGCTGGTCATCGCGGCGGCGGCGTCGCGTCCGTGGGAGCAGATGCGGCAGGATCGCGAACGGGATGCCCAGGGTCAGGTCGCCTTCCCAGTACCCGGGGACGGCGCGGTCGGCGGGTCGTCGCAGATCTTGATTCCGCCAGCGGCCCCGAGCCCGCGGCGCAGCGCACCCGGCCCGGACGTACAGCGCTTGGCGGATCGACCGGAATCTCCGGCCGACCCGGGAATTCCGGCACCGGTCTCCGCGCGACCTGGCGGGGGACCATCTACAGTCCAGCCGGCCTGCACGGACCGACACCGTGCCCATCGGCTACCGAACCTCCGCGCTCCCGGTCACGGCCGGCCAGCGCACCGCGTGCATTTGTCCTTTGCCGTTCTCGGACTCGCCCACGATTTCGCCGCGGCCGTTGAGGCCGTTCGCCTCGGTCCGATGCCCGCCGCGCAGAGCCGGCAGCACGATCACGGTGCCTACCGCAGCGCCTGCCCCGGGAGTCCGTCGGCGCCGGATTCGCAGAAACCCACCGCGATCCCGGAGTCGTTGATCTCCGAGCCTCGCAGGTGCGGGCGCCTTCGGGGACCGGCAGCGTGGTGATACCGCCGTCAGGGTTCCATCGGACGGGGTGATACCCCGGCCGGTATCGCGAGCCGGGTGTGCGTGCCGTCGGGGTTCCAGCGTACGGCGATCGTCCTCTCGGCCACGGTGCTGTACTCGCCGACCACTCCACCGGCGTCGTTGATCCCGGTGGAGTGGCTGTGGCTGTCCCCGCGAAACGCGCCGAGATCGACCGGCGCCGCCTCCCGCGCGCCGGCCACGGTGACGGTGCCGCCGAGCAGAAGGACCGAGAACAAAGTGCACAGCAAGAACTTTCCCCGCACCACGTGAACCCCTCCAGAGTCGCCCGAGTGCGCCGATCTCCGGAGTATGGCGAAACCCGGTCAGCGGCCGGAACCGCCGATCGGACGCGGGCTCATCGGCCGGTCCACCGTGGCGAGCGCCCGGCCGTCCAGGCCGCATAGAACTCCCCGTGGTCCTTCGCCGTCATCAACAGGGCCTGCGTGATCGCCTCCAGCTCGATGGAACTCCCCAGATCCATGTCCAGCTCGCGCGTGAGCAGCACCTTGGTCGTCCCGTACGCCAGCGCCGGGCCGTCGGCCAATCGCCGCGCCAAAGCGGAAGCGGAAGCGGCCAACTCGGCGTCGGGAACGACCTGCGAAGCCAGCCCGATCGCCTCGGCCCGGGCGGCGTCGATCTTGTCGCCCAGCATCAGCAGTTCCGTGGCCCGCCCCAACCCGACCAGCCGCGGCAGCAGATACGCCGAGCCCATGTCCGCCCCGGCCAAGCCGACCTTCGTGAACAGGAATGCGAATTTCGCCGACGACGCCAGCAGCCGGAAGTCGCTCGCCAGCGCGATCACCGATCCCGCGCCCGCCGCGACACCGTTCACCGCGGCGATCACCGGGATGGGGCACTCGCGCAGCGCCTTCACCACCGCGCCGGTCATGCGGGTGAACTCCAGCAGCTCCGCCGACTCCATTTTCTGCAGCTCGCCGATGATCTCTTCGACGTCGCCGCCGGAGCAGAACCCGCGCCCGCGGCCGGTGACGACCAGCACCCGGACGTCGCCGCGGTGCGGCAACTCGGCCAGCAGGTCGCGCAGGTCCGCGTAGACGTCGAAGGTGAGCGCGTTCAGCTTTTCGGGGCGGTCCAAGGTCACCGTGGCGACACCATCGTCCACAGTGAACTCGAAATGCTCCCAGTTCGCCGTGATCGGCGGCGTGGCGCGGAACGGGCTCATGACTGGATCCCACCTCCATCGAGGACGAGTGTCTGTCCGTTGATCGCGGCGGCTTCGGCCGCCGCGAAGAAGGCCACCGCGTGGGCGACCTCGTCGGGTTCGAGCAGGCGGCCGAGCGGGGACGCGGCGGCGAGGGCGGCTTCCGCTTCGGCCTCGTCGCGGCCGGTGCGGTCCCGGATCCGGGCCACCGAGGCGGCCGTCATGTCCGTGCGCACGAAGGCCGGGCAGACGGCGTTCGCGGTGACGCCGGTGCCGGCGACCTCGGCGGCGGTGGCGCGCATCAGGCCGACGGCGGCGTGCTTCGACGCGGTGTACCCGGCCGTGTAGCGATAGCCGAGGTGCGACGCCGTCGAGGCGACGGTGACGATCCGGCCGGTGTCGCGCGATCGCATGCCGGGCAGAACCGCGCGTGTGCACAGGAAAGCACCGGTCGCGTTGACCTCGATCTGGGTCCGCCACTGGTCCAGCGACGTCTTCGCCAGCGGCGCGCTCGCCGAGATCCCGGCGTTGTTCACCAGCACGTCCACCGGGCCGAGGCCATCGAAGTACCGCGCGACGGCGTCCTCGTCGGTGACGTCGCAGTCGGCCCGGCCGGGGGCGTGCACCTTGTCCCCGGCGGCCTGGAACCGGGCGGCGACGGCCGCGCCGATCCCGCGCGTCCCGCCGGTGACGACGACGATCCTGCTCACTGTGCCTCCACCCGGCGCAACGCGCGCCGATCGAGTTTTCCGTTGGCGGTGCGGGGGAGTTCGGTCACGAACACCACCTCGCGCGGATATTTGTGCTTCGCCAGATTCGCCCGCGCGTGATCCTTCAGTTCGTCGGCGGTCACCTGGACACCGTCCGCCAGGACGACGCACGCCCGCGGGACGACCAGGCCGTCGACGGTCACGCCCAGCACCGCGCAGTCGATGACGGCCGGATGCCCGATGAGACAGTCTTCGATCTCGCTCGGCGCGACGAACACGCCGGACACTTTCAGTAGGTCGTCGGCGCGGCCGTGGTGATGGAAGAACCCGTCGGTGTCGCGGCTGAACAGGTCGCCGGTACGCAGGGTGTCGCCGTGGAACGTCCGCGCGGTCTTCTCCGCGTCGCCGTAGTACTCGCGCGCGATGGTCGGACCGGTGACCTCCAGGGGACCGATCTCGCCGTCCGGCAACGGATCACCGCTCTCGTCCACGATCCGCGCGGTGTAGCCGGGGACCTCGCGGCCGAGGCTGCCGACCCGCTGCGCACCGGGCACATTGGACAGATAGATGTGGTACGCCTCCGACGAGCCGATCCCGTCGATCACCGGGACCCCGAACAGGTTGTCCCACTTGCGATGCAGTTCCGAAGGCAACGCCTCGCCCGCCGACGTCGCCAGGCGCAGTGAACTCAGGTCCACAGTAGACGCGGTAGAGTGGGCGATCATCGCGCTCATCATGGTCGGCACGTTGACCAGGATCGTCGGCCGGTAGCGTTCGATCAGCGAGAACAGCAGGTCCGCGGTGCTGCGCTGCGGGAACACGATCCCGGACGCGCCGACGCCGAACGGGAACAACGCCGTCAGGTCCCGCGCGTAGCCGAAGAACAGCTTCGGCACGGCCAGTACGCGGTCGTCCTCGCGGAGGCCGAGCACGCCGAGCGCGTACCGGTCGAAGCTCTCCAGCGCGCTGCGCGCCGGGTGCACGCACGCCTTGGGGGAACCGGTGCTCCCGGTGGTGAACTTCCAGATCGCGACGTCGTCCAAAGTGGTCGGCGCGGCTTCCAGCTCGGCCGGGGCCGACGCCGTCAGCGACGTGAACGAGTGCTCGCCGGGCTCCAGGTCGACGTCGCCGACCACCAGCAGGTTCCGCGCCCCGGCCTCGCGCAGCGCGGGCAGCGTCGAGCCGTCCGCGATGACGACGACGGCCTCGGTATAGGCCAGATAGTACGCGTAATCCTTGGGCTGCAGGAAAGAATAGGCCTCGGCGGTCACCGCGCCGATCTTCTGCGCCGCGTACCAGACGGCCACGAACTCGACGCTGTCGTTCAGCGCCAGCAGGACCCGATGTCCACTTCGGACGCCGAGATCGCGCAGCACGTTCCCGGCCCGGTTCACCAGCGCCGCCAGCTCCGCGTACGTGACTTCCTCGTCGCCGCACAGCAACGCCGTCCGCTCGCCGGGGAGGCGGTCGACGAAATGGGTCGCCAGATTGAAGGTGGTCATACCAGCTCCCGGATCGCTTCGACCAGGATGTCGGTGAGCGCCGAGAAGGTCTTCTCACCTTCTTCGGCGGTCGCCTGGGCGGGGTTTCCGCAGTAGGCGTCGGTCATCCCGGCCGAGGCGAAGTCCGTGACGCCGCCGCGCGCCAGGTCGACGTGGACCGCGGGCAGGTCGCGCTGGACGGCGGTGTCGACCAGGTCCGGCCGGTCGGCGAGCACCAGTGACGTCTCGTACTGCCCGGCGTGGCACTCGCCGGAGCGGAACTCGTCGGTGAGCCGGGCCGCGTACCGGCGGCGGACCAGGTCGACGAAGCCGACGCCCGAGGTCTCCGCCACGCGCCGCAGCACCACCAGATGCGCCGGTTCGAAATGGTTGTTGACCAGCAGGATCCGGGTGAGTCCCTGCCCGGCGAGCGCGCCGCAGATATCGGTGAGCAGCGCGTACAGTGTCTCCTCGCCGATCGAGACGCCGCCCGCGAATCCGGCCGCGAACCGGGTCACCCCGTACGGAACCTCGGGCAGGATCAGCACACGAATGCCGGGATCACCCGCCAGCCGCGCGGCCGCGCGTTCGCACATCCCCCGGGAGATCAGGGGATCGGTGCCCAGCGGCGCGTGCGGGCCGTGCGGTTCGACGGCGCCCACCGGCAGGAGCAGCACGGGGACGCGCGTGTCGGACGCGAGAGCCGCCACCTGGCGTGAGCTCAAATCCGCGAAGTACGTCACTCGAATCAAGCTACACCGCAGCGGCCTGAGGTGTATAGAGTTGCGCGCATGCCCGCATCGGCCACCCCCCACGGCGACCCAGGACCCCAAGACCTGGTGATGACACTGCTCGGCACCTACGTGTCGCCGCGCGAGAGCCGCCGTGTCTGGTCCGGCGGCCTGGTCGCCGTGCTCGCCGGGCTCGGCTTCTCCGACGGCGCCGCGCGGATCGCGCTGGCCAGGCTCGTCCGCCGCGACCTGCTCGCGCGGCACAAGGCGGGCAGGCTCGTCCACTACTCGCTGACCCGCCGCACGATCACGCTGCTGGAGGACGGCGACCGCCGGATCTTCTCCCTCGGCAGGCGCGAACGCGAGGCCGGGGAGTGGACCGTGCTGTGGCAGAGCATCCCGGAAAGCCGCCGCCAGGCCCGGGAACGGCTCGTGCGCCGGCTGCGTTTCCTCGGTTTCGGCCCGGTGCAGGACGGCACCTGGATCGCCCCGCACGACCGCGAGGCCGAGGTGCTCGCCCTGCTGGCCGAACTCGACGTCTCCGAACACGCCGGGCTGATGCTCGGCAAACCGTCGCCCGCGCTCGACGTCCGGCGGTTCGCCGACCGGGCCTGGAACCTCGACGGCCTCGCCGCGCGCTACGACGCGTTCGTCCAAGATTTCGGCGGGTATTCAGGCGACTTGCCTGACGCCGAGGCGTTTCAGGTCCGAACCTGGCTGACGCACACCTTCCGCGCCTTCCCGTCGCTCGATCCGGAACTCCCGGTCGGGCTGGTGCCCGCTCCGCCGAGCCGGGCGGCCGCGGTCGAGCTTTTCCACGATCTGTATCAGGCGCTGGCCCCGGCGGCGCAACGCCATTTCGATGGAGTGACCGAATCATGAACGATGACACCCAGGCCGCATTGAGTTACACGTCCTACCTTTCGCTGGACGAAGTGCTGGACGCGCAGCATCCCCGGTCCGACGAGCACGACGAATTGCTCTTCATCGTGATCCACCAAGTGTATGAACTTTGGTTCAAACAAGTTCTCCACGAGGCGCTTTACCTGCAGGAGCAACTCGAGGCGGGTAACACCGCTCACGCCACCCGCACGCTGAGGCGAATCCTGACTATCTTCAAGGTGGTGGTCGCGCAGATTGACGTGCTCGAGACGATGACTCCGAGCCAGTTCACCAGTTTCCGTGCGCGACTCGACGCTTCGAGCGGGTTCCAGTCGGCTCAGTTCCGCGTCCTGGAGGCCGTTCTCGGCCGCCGGGACGAGCGGGTGTTCGCGCATTACCCCGAGGGCGGTGACCAGCGCGCCCAGATCTCGGACGCGATGTCACGGCCGTCGCTCTTCGATTCCTTCACCACTTACCTCGCGGTGAAGGGGTACGACGTCCCGACCGGGCGCGATGTCACCAAGCCACTCGAACCCTCTCCGGCGCTCCAAGAGGTTCTGTTGCGGGTCTACCGCGACGACACCGGGCCGTCCGTGGTGGCGGAGCACCTGGTCGATCTGGACGAAGGGATGCAGGAGTGGCGGTATCGGCACGTGAAGATGGTCGAGCGCACCATCGGAGACAAGACCGGGACGGGGGGTTCGTCGGGCGCGCACTACCTGCGTACGACGCTTTTCTCCCCGATGTTCCCGGATCTCTGGGCAGTGCGGAGCAGGCTGTGACGACACTCGACGAACTCCGCGGCGACCCCAACGCGCTCGCGGCGCACTACACGCACTTCGGTGTGGCGGACCGGATCCTGCTGACGGGGCACTCGCACCAGGCGTGGCCGGACGTCGCCCGGGAAGGCCTCCTCGAAGCCTTCGCCGACGCGGCCGAAGGGGTCGACACCAAGTGGGACCGCGCTTTCGCGAAGGCCGACGAGATGCGGGCCGGGTTCCGGGCGCTGCTCGGCGACCCGCACGGCGGCATCGCGCTCGGCGCCAGCACGCACGATCTGGTGATCCGGTTCCTGTCGGCGATGGACCTCCCGAGCCGGCCGCGGCTGGTCACCACCGACGGTGAGTTCCACACACTGCGCCGCCAGCTGGGCAGGCTGGCCGAAGAAGGGGTCGAGGTCGTCCGCGTGCCGTCGTCGCCGGTCAGCACGCTGGCCGAACGCGTCGCGGCCGAGGTCACCGAAGACACCGCGGCCGTGCTCGTCTCGGCGGTGCTGTTCGAGACCTCCCGGCTCGTGCCGGGGCTGGCGCATCTCGCCGACGTCTGCCTGTCGAAGTCGGTGAACCTCGTCGTCGACGCCTACCACGCGCTCGGCGTCGTCCCGTTCTCGCTGCACGACCTCGGGCTCACCAACGCCTGGGTGCTCGGCGGCGGCTACAAGTACCTCCAGCTCGGCGAGGGCAACTGCTTCCTGCGGATGCCCGCGCACGCGCAGGAACTGCGGCCGGTCGTCACCGGCTGGTACGCCGAATTCGGCGCGCTCGCGGACGAGCGCCGACCCGGCGAGACCGCCTACGCGTCCGGATCGGACAGGTTCGCCGGCGCGACTTACGACCCGACGAGCCATTACCGGGGCGCCCGCGTCTTCCGGTTCTTCGCCGAACAAGGCCTCACCCCCGAGTTCCTGCGGGAGGTGTCGCGGCACCAGGTCGGCTTCCTCGCCGACGGTTTCGACAAGCTCGGGCTGCCCGAAGACGTCGTCACCCGCGACCGGGAGACCCCGCTGGACCGCATCGGCGGCTTCCTGTCGCTGAAGTGCGCCGACGCGGGCGGGCTGCGGGCCGCGCTCGCCGAACGCGGCGTCCGGACCGACAGCCGCGGCGAGTATCTGAGGTTCGGCCCGGCGCCGTATCTGTCCGACAGCCAACTCGACTCCGCACTTCGCGTCCTGGGCGAGATCGTCCGCTAGGTTTGCGGGTGTGGCACCGTCGCCGCCGGACGACCTTCGTCGGGGACTGTGCCCTGTTCCAGGAACTTCGCACGTGAGCCACAAGCAGCGTGCACTCCACGACAAGGAGTCACCACAGTGACCGAAGTGTTCGGCCATGGCACCGGCCATGAGCAGGTCGTCTTCTGCCAAGACCAGGCCACCGGCCTGAAGGCCATCATCGGGATCTATTCGACGGCGCTCGGGCCGTCGCTGGGCGGGACCCGGTTCTACCCCTACGAGTCCGAGGAAGCCGCGCTCGCGGACGTCCTCGCGCTGTCGAAGGGGATGGCCTACAAGAACGCGCTCGCCGGGCTCGACCTCGGTGGCGGCAAGGCCGTCATCATCGGCGACCCCCACAAGCACAAGACCGAAGCGCTGCTTCGCGCCTTCGGCCGGTTCGTCCAGTCGCTGGGCGGCCGCTACATCACCGCCTGCGACGTGGGCACCTACGTGCAGGACATGGACATCGTCGCGCGCGAATCGGAGTTCGTGACGGGCCGCTCGCCGGAGAACGGCGGCGCCGGCGACTCCTCCGTGCTCACCGCTTTCGGCACCTACCAGGGCATGCGCGCCTCCGCGGACGCCGTCTGGGGCGTCCCGGACCTCGCGGGCCGCAAGGTCGGCGTCGCCGGGGTCGGCAAGGTGGGGCACATCCTCGTCGGGCATTTGATCGAGGCGGGCGCGCAGGTGGTCATCACCGACGTCTCGCCCGCGGCGATCGAGCGCACCCGCGCGGCGTACCCCGCCGTCGAGGTCGTCGAAGACCTCGACGCGCTGATCCGCACCGAGCTCGACGTCTTCGCGCCGTGCGCGCTGGGCGGCGTGCTCACCGACGAGACCGTGGGCCTGCTCCGCGCCAAGATCGTCTGCGGCGCGGCCAACAACCAGCTCGCGCACCCCGGCGTCGACAAGCTGCTCGACGACCGCGGCATCCTCTTCGCGCCCGACTACCTGGTCAACGCCGGTGGCGTGATCCAGGTCGACGACGAGCGGCACGGCTTCGACTTCGCGCGGGCCAAGCGCAAGACCACGGCCATCTTCGACACCACCAAGGCGGTGTTCGCGCTGGCCAAGGCCGACGGGGTCCCGCCGGCGGCGGCGGCCGACCGGTTGGCCGAGCGCCGGATGGCGGAGATCGGCGGCCTTCGGTCGATCCTGACCGTGTAGGTCTCCCAAGCGCAATGAAGGGGCCTTTCATAGCAAAATTTGCTATGAAAGGCCCCTTCATTGCACGGACAGCCCTGCCGCGGCGGTGCCTCTCGGAGCGCTGGTCGCGGAGCCGCGCAGCGTTGCGAAAGCCACTTTCGCAACCTTCAACGTTGTGAAAGTGGCTTTCGCATCACCGGTATCGCGCGGCGAGCCCCGAGTCACCGGGCAGCGGGCAAGGACACGGCTCGGATGACGCGAAAGCCACTTTCGGGACATCAGATGCCTCGAAAGTGGCTTTCGCGTCAGGTCCGTCCTCCCGGGCGAACCGGTCGGACCGCCGAGTCGGCGGGTGCCGGGGACTCAGCCGCTCTTGCGACGGAAGGTGCGCTTGTTCGCGGCCGGGCCGTGCGCGTGCAGGTTCTTCCCGCCACCGTTCTCGTGGGCCGAGCCGGAGCGGGCCTGAGCCTGCTTGCGCTCCAGGGCTTCGCGGAACTTGCGCTTCGTGTCGTCCTCTTCGCCATCCGCTGGGGACGGTGCCGGTTCAGTCATTGCTACCTCCGAGGTGACGACGTGTGACCACGTCAGCCTGTCAGGAACGGACCGGCTTGGCGAGTCGATTTACGTCACCTGGGCGGCGCGGGAAGCTGGACCGGGCCGCCGAACTGGATCCGGTTCCGCAGCAGGGGCCGCCAGCAGTGGTCGCACAGCAGCATCGGCTTCAGGCGGTTGCCGCAGTCCACGTGCTCCAGCGTGATGTCGGGTGCCTGTCCCGGCGCCTCGAAGCCCCGTGACCACTCGGCGATGAAGGCCAGGGCGGGGAAGAACGCGAGGCCCTTCGCCGTCAGCCGGTAGTCGTGCGCGTCGGTGCGGGTCTTCGCGGTCCCGGTCCGCAGCACGCCGACCTCCACGAGTTTCGACAGCCGCCCCGAAAGCACGCTCGGCCCGATGCCGAGTTCGCGTTCGAACTCCGAGAAATGCCGCGCCCCGAGCAGCGCGCTCACGACCAGGCCCGTCGACCAGCGGTCGCCGAGGAGTTCCATGGTGTCCGGGAAGAACATCAGCGGATCGCCCGCGAGGGACTCGGCGTCCTTGCGGCGGAAGCGTTTCGTCGCGGTCGCTTCGACGACGCCGGTGTCGTCGAGCCGCCGAGCGCGGACGTCGCGGGCGTCCACCCGGCGTTCGCAGGTGGCGCAGCCGAGCGGCGCCGAGGTGGCCAGCTCGCAGTCGAGGTGGATCAGCGTCGGCAGCACGGCACGCCGTCCCTCGACCCATTCCCTTTCCCAGGCCCAGATCGAGATCAGCAGCGGCCACAGTTCGAGACCGCGTTCGGTGAGCCGGTACTCGTGCCGGGTGCGGCGCGCGTCCCGGTACGGCGTGCGGACGAGCATGCCCGCGTCGACCATCTCGCGCAGCCGCCCGGACAGCGCGGTGGGGGAGATGCCGAGCCGCAGCCGGAGTTCCTCGTAACGGCGGAAGCGCAGGAAAAGGCTCTGCAGGATCAGCAGGGTCCACTGATCGCCGAGCAGTTCGAGTGCCCGGCGCAGCGGATCGCCCGCCGGCCTGACGCGGTGCGCCGTCGCCTCTGTCACGTAGGTGCCTCTCTAACGGTGTCGCTGTCAGCGTACCCCTGGCTACAGCAAAAGAAGCCTATTGACAGCTGACTACAGAAATCATAGTGTCTCAGCCAGTCGGTCAACGCGAACCAACCGGGGAGAACCGATGACGAGCACCTCCGAGCAACCGATCCTGGTGGCGGCCGCCACCGGTGAACCCGAGGTCAACCCGTACCTGATGGGCGTCTACGCCCCGGTCGGCGAAGAGATCGACGCGAGCGATCTCGAGGTCATCGGAAAGATCCCCGCCGACCTCAACGGCGTGTACCTGCGCAACGGGCCCAACCCCCGGTTCGAGCCGGAGGGCCGCTACCACTGGTTCGACGGCGACGGCATGATCCACGCCGTCCACCTGGAGAACGGCAAGGCCCGCTACCGCAACCGCTGGATCCGCACCAAGGCGTTCGAGGCCGAATCCGAGGCGGGCAAGGCGTTGTGGAAGGGCGTCATGGAGTCGCCCAAGGGCAACCCGTTCGGCAACACGCACGGGCTGAACGTCAAGGACAGCGCCAACACCGACCTGATCTTCCACCGCGGCCAGGTGCTCTCCACCTGGTACATGTGCGGCACGCCGTACGCCGTCGACCCGCTCTCACTCGAGACGCTGGGCGCCGAAGACTTCCTCGGCACGCTGGTCGGCGACATGATGGCCCATCCGAAGGTCGACGAACGCACCGGCGAGATGTTCTGGTTCGACTACGGGCCCCGGCCGCCGTACCTGCGCTACGGCGTGATCAGCGCGGACGGCAAGGTCGTGAGCACGACCGAGATCGAACTCCCCGGCCCGCGCCTGCCGCACGACATGGCGATCACCGAGAACTACGCCGTCCTGATGGACTTGCCGCTGGTCCAGGACATGGAGGCGGCGCGCAACGGTCGTCACAAGCTGCTGTTCGACCGGTCGCTGCCGAGCCGGTTCGGGGTGTTGCCCCGCTACGGTAACGGTAGCCAGATCCGCTGGTTCGAAGCCAGCCCGTGCTACATCTACCACGTCGTCAACTCCTGGGAGCAGGGCGAGGAAATCGTCCTCGACGTCTGCCGCGTCCAGCGCCCGCAGCCACGCGCGGACGCGCGCACCCCGCTCGCCAAGATGCTGTCGTACCTGCGACTGGACGCTTCCCTGCACCGCTACCGGTTCAACCTGCGGACCGGACAGTGCCTGGAGACCCAGCTCGACGACGACAACACCGAATTTCCGTCCGTCGACTCGAGGGTGGTCGGCGGCCGGAATCGCTTCTCCTACGCGGTGCACATCTCGCCGGACTCGACGCTCAAGTTCGACGGCCTGGTGTGCTACGACAATCGTGCCGGCGCCAAGACCGAGTATCGCTTCGGTCCGGGCCGGTGGGGCAGTGAGGCGCCGTTCGCACCCCGCGACGGCGCGGCCGCCGATTCCGACGACGGCTATCTGGTGACTTTCGTCCAGGACGAGCGTGAGGGGCGCTCGGAGCTGGACATCTTCGACGCCGCCGATCTCACTGCCGGACCCGTGGCCAGGGTCCTGTTGCCCCAGCGTGTCCCGCTCGGTTTTCACGCGACCTGGGTCCGGGCGGACCAGCTGGAACCTTCCTGTAACTGAGTGATCCCCTTCGCGCCCGCCCACCAGAGGGGTGTGGGCAGGCGGCGAAGGGCCGAAAGCCGCCGTCCGGGTCGCCCCTTCCAGGGGGCGGGGCGACCCGGGCACGGCACCAGAGGGCGGAACGGGCCGATGACGGTCTTCGTACTGGGCGGGGCACAGACCGATTTCGCGCGGAACTTCGCGAAAGAGGGCGGCGGGCTCTACGAGATGCTCGCCGAAGTGGTGCCCGACGCCTTGGTGGACGCGCAGGTCGAGCCGGGCGACGTCGGCGTCGCGCACGTCGCCAACCTGGCCGCCGAGTTGTTCACCGGTCAGGCCCACCTCGGCGGGCTGCTGATGGCGGCGATCCCCGATCTGGACGGTGTGCCGAGCGTCCGGCACGAGGCCGCGTGCGCCTCGGGCGGGACGGCGGTGCTCGCCGCGAGCGCGGACATCGAGTCCGGCCGGTACCACGTCGCGCTGGTGACCGGGCTGGAGCTCATGCGCAACACCGACTCGCGATCCGCGGCGGAGCATCTCGGCTCGGCGGCCTGGGTCGGCGAAGAGGCGCAAACGGCCGAATTCCCTTGGCCCGCCTTGTTCTCCGACGTCGCCGACGTCTACGACTGGCGGTACGGACTCGATCTCGCGCATCTCGGCCTGTTCGCCCGAAACGCCTTCGCGAACGCCGCGCTCAACCCGATGGCGCAGACCCGGGACTGGAGTTTCCCGGACGGCTCGTTCGATCAGGACGACCGGCTGAACCCCGTCGTGGCCGGTGTCCTGCGCAAGAACGACTGCGGCCGCATCTCCGACGGGGCCGCCGCGATCGTGCTCGCCTCGCCGGAGTTCGCCGCCGACTGGGCGAAACTCGTGGGCCGGGACCTCGCGGAGGTCCCGAAGCTGACGGGCTTCGGCCACCGGACGGCGCATTTGTCGTTACGGGGCAAGCTGGAACGCGCCGAAGGACACGAGTACCTGTTCCCGCATCTGCGGGGCGCGGTGGTCGACGCGTACTGGCGCGCGAAGGTCTCCGGCGCCGAGGAGATCGACGTCGTCGAACTGCACGACTGCTTCACCATCACCGCGCTCGTGGCGCTGGAACACCTCGGCGCGGCCCCGCCGGGGGCGGCCGGGCGGCTGATCGAATCCGGCGGGATCGCGCGGGACGGCGTCCTCCCGGTGAACCCCGGCGGCGGGTTGCTCGGGCTCGGCCACCCGGTCGGCGCGACCGGGGTGCGGATGGTGCACGACGCCGCGCGCCAGGTCGCGGGAACCGCCGGGCCGCTTCAGATCGACGGCGTGCGGAACGTGCTGACCTTGAACGTCGGCGGATCCTTCACGACCGTGGTCGCGATGGTCGTCGCCCGCTGAAACCACCGGCCGCGATACGCCGCTCCGGTGAGCGTCGCCCCGAAGAAGACGACGGCGGCGACACCGGTTTCGGGAGTGAATTCGAGCGCGCCCAGCGAGCCCGCGGTGAATCCCGAGTGGACACTCCAGGCGATCAGCGCCGTCCCGGCCGCCGCCGCCACGCTCGTCACGGCACCGGCGACGAGTACGACCACGGCCAAGGCGGCCAAGGAAATGCCATGATGTCGCGCCGAACCGAGGAGCCCGGCCACCGACGCCGCGACGACGACGGAGACACAACCGAACGGGAAACCGAAGCATTCGGGATTCCTCATCCGCTCAGTCAACTCCGCGTGACCGGGCGTGCCGTCGGCGTGAACGGCTTTCCTACGCTCCGGCCGGGATTCTTGACGAAATCCTGACGCGTCAGGCCTTGCGCGCGTGCGTGACGATCGCCTGCGCGATCGCGGGCCACAACTGCCGCGGCAGTTCGTGGCCCATCCCGGGGAACAGCAGCAGTTCGGCGTCCGGGATCGCTTCCGCGGTCGCCTTGCCGCCGCTGACGTCGATCAGCGGGTCGCTCTCGCCGTGGATGACCAGCGTCGGGACGTGGA
The DNA here is from genome assembly GCF_002234405.1 of Amycolatopsis thailandensis. Classification (GTDB taxonomy): domain Bacteria; phylum Actinomycetota; class Actinomycetes; order Mycobacteriales; family Pseudonocardiaceae; genus Amycolatopsis; species Amycolatopsis thailandensis. The sequence goes on from NZ_NMQT01000038.1 coordinate 49,757, forward strand.
CCTCGCGCAGCTTCGCCGTGCGATCACCCGAAGCGACGACGGCGGCGGCTTGGCGCAGCCCGCCCGCCGGATGGTTCGCCCGGTCGTAGTTGCGGGTGGCCTTCATCCGCAGGAACTCCTCGTCGGACGGGTGCCCTGGCGAGCCCACGAGCCTGAACCACGCGATGCCGTCCTCGATGGCCTGCTCGCGGGTGGCGGCGGGCGGCCGGGTCAGCCCGGCGAGCGCGGCGGGCTCCGGATGCCCGACCGAAGGATCCCCGGTGGTCGACATGATCGAGGTGAGGCTGAGCAGCCGGTCCGGCGAGTCGATCGCGAGCTGCTGGACGATCATCCCGCCCATCGACGCGCCGACGACGTGCGCGCGGTCGAACCCGAGCGCGTCGAACAACCCGGTGATGTCGGCCGCGAGATCCGAGAGCAGGTACGGCGCGGAGGTCAGGTCGCCCGCGGCGAGCGCGGCCAGATCCGGCGCGGGGAGATCGTCCAGATAGGACGAGAGACCGATGTCGCGGTTGTCGAACCGCACGACGTGGAACCCGCCCTCGGCGAGCAGGTCGCAGAAGCCGATCTCCCAGGTGACCATCTGGGCGCCGAGGCCCATCACCAGGACGAGCGGCGGATCCGCGGGGGAGCCGAAGGTGTCGTACTCGAGTTCGAGGCCGTTCACACGCGCGCGGGGCATGGCCCGATCCTGCCGGAAGCCCCCACTTCCGGACCAGCGGAGTGCGGATACGGTAACCCGCATGCCGACTTTCTCCGAAGACGCGGGTTCCCGGTCGCGGTCACGCGTGGCTTCCGGACGGCCGGCGGTCACCAAGGACCGGATCATCGACGCCGCGCTGGAACTGTCGGCCGAGTCCGGTTTGGAGAACTGGACGCTGCGGCAGCTCGCGGCCGCCGTCGACGCGTACCCGGCGGTGGTCTACCACCACGTCGGCGACCGGGACACCGTCGTCGTCGCGGTGCTGGACCGGGTGGTGGGCCAGCTGACCCTGCCCGACGAGACCTTGCCGTGGCGGGCCTGGTTCACCGAATTCCTGCCCACCGTGCGGGCCGTGCTGCGGCGCTATCCCGGTTCGGCGCGAAGGCTGGCCCTGTTCGGGCCGTCGGTCGCCGCCGCCGTGCCGACGATGAACACCGGCATCGGACGGCTGCTCGCGGCCGGGTTCGGCACCGAGGCGCCGTTCGCCTACAACCTGCTGCTGGCGACAGCGTGCCAGTTCGTCGCGATGGAGGACGACCGCGAGAGCGCGATGGCGCTGCAATTGGAGCGGACCGAGGGTTACGCGGCGTACCGCACCCGCACCGACCTGCCGGGGATGGCGGCGCTGGGCGAGTCGGTCGCGGCGCTGGTCGCGGACCCGGATCTCGCGGCCGGTTACTACGCGCGGCTCTACGGTTACGCGGTCGAGCGCTGCCTCGACGGGCTCGAACACCGGCTCAGCCAGTTGCACACGCTCGGAAGTTTGACAGAGCGCTGACAGCGAATCGGCGTAGTGTGGAGGAATACCGGTGCTCGGTCACCGGTCCCGAAGCCCCTGGCACCAACCTCCCCCTCGAGGTGCCGGGGGCTTCTCATGTCAGGAGCGCGGGGCGGCGCGCTGGATCTCCGGGAAGACCTCGCCGACCAGGGTGACCAGCGATTTGCTGAGCAGCGTGTGCACCTGGGAGCGATCGAGCGAACCCCGCACGAGCCATTCGCGGCCCGCCGCCTTGACCATCCCGCCGAACGCGCGGACCAGGGCGTTCAGCTCCTGGCCGTGCTCGCTCTCGCGGGACAGGCCGACCGCTTCGAGCACCCTGTCCGCCGATTCGCGATCGGCCTCTTCGAGGATCCGTTCGACTTCGAGGTCCCGGCCGATGCCTTCCGGCGCGATCGCGGCCAGCCACATCTTCTCCTGGCTGGTGACCATGTCCAGGAACCAGTCGATGGCGACGTCGGCACGCAGTTCGAGCGGGCCTTCCGGCAGGATTTCGACCGCGAGCCGCGGCACGGTGAGCGCCCGCCGGATGATCTCCAGATAGAGTTCTCGTTTGGTGCCGAAGTAGTGGTTGATCAGCCCCCTGGCCACCCCGGCCTCCGCCGCGATGTCCGATGTGGACACTTCCGAGTACGGACGTTCCCCGAAAAGACGTGCCGCACAGGCGAAGATCTGCTCTTTGCGCTCGTCCGGCTCCAGTCTCCGCCATCTCGGCGTCGGCTCGGTCGTCATGTCCTCAATCTTCCCACGATCGATTCAGCCCGGCTGGATGGTCACCGGATCCCTGTGACATATAAAAGCAAAGTGTCAGTTAATCCGGCGTGTACCGTCTGTTGGCCCGCTGGTCTTTACCGTCTTCTTTCAGGTGGCATGCCGTGCGCGCTGTCGGGGCGCGTTTGCCTCCTACCGGCCCGGCCTGGCGAGTAACCCCCCCTAGCTCGCCAGGCCCGGGCCTTCTTACTGCGCCGAGGGACGCTCCGCGGGCAAGAGAAGCGTGAACGTCGTCGGCGACGGGCTGGTCAGCCGCAGTCGCCCGCCTTCCGCCTCGGCCAGGCTCCGCGCCAGCCTCAGGCCGATCCCGTGACCTTCACGGTCTTCACCCTGGTCGTCGGTGACGAACGGATCGTGCCCGTCCGGGATGGCGCCCTCGTCGCTCACGTCGATGGCCAGCGCGTCCCCGGCGTCGCGGGCGAGGACGGAGACCGTGCCGCGCCCGTGCGTCGCCGCGTTGTCCAGCAGCACGGCGAGCACCTGCCGCACGGCCGCGTCCGCCGCCCGGGCCGGCAGCGCCTCGCGTCCGCTGATCCGCAGCGCCCGGCCGCGTCCGGCGAGCAGACCGTGCCAGGTCTGGCGGACCTCTTCGAACAGTTTGCCCAGGTCGAGCAGGGCGCGCGGGGCCCTGGTCTGCTTGGCCAGCGCCAGCAGGTCGTCGATGGTGCGTTCCAGCCGGTCGGCCGACGCGATGCTGTCGCGGATCGTCGCGTAGGGGTCGCGGTCGGGGCTCTCCAGGGCCGCCTCCAGTTGCAGGCGCAACCCGGTCAACGGGGTCCGCAGCTGGTGGGAGGCGTCGGAGGAGAAGGTCCGTTCCCGTTCCAGGGTCTCGCCTATCCGCACGGAGGTGGAGTCGAGCGCTTCGCCGACCTGATCGATTTCGCGGACCCCTGTGCGCCCGGCGCGCACGGTGAAATCGCCCTCGCCGAGACGTTCGGCGACGCCCGCGAGATCCTCCAGCGGCCGCGCCAGCCGGGTGGCGATCCGGCGCGCGATCAGCCAGCTGGCCCCGATCGCGATGACGGCGAGCCCGGCCATCTTCAGCCAGGTCAGCCGGATCCGGTCGTCCAGTTCGGACCGCGGATGGGCGGCGCGGACCACCCCGACCAGCGATGAACCGCTGATCACCGGGACGGCCAGGACCACTTCTTCGCCGTGTGTCCCGGTCGCCATGTCGGTGTAGTGCGCGTCGCGGACGTAGCGGTCTTCGGTGGCCGGGCCGTCGCCGACCAGGAGCCTGCCGGTCGGGGTGTAGATCGCGACCTTGATCCCGCGGATCCGGTCCGCGTCCGGTTTGACGGGTTTGAGCTCCGGGACCCGGCCGTTGGCGAGGTCGCCGGTCACGTCGAGGACGGCCGTGTCGGCGACCCGTTCCAGGTCGTGAGTCGAATTGCCCTCGTGGAACCTGGCGACCGCGATGGCCAGTGGCGCCCCGAAGAGGGTGATCGCCAGCACCGCGGCCAGCACGGTGAGGGTGACGATCCGGCGGCGCACGGACAGAGTGTGGCCGACAAGGGGGAGGATCACCCACCCGACGCGATATTTTGCCTTCCGTTGACCTGAGATCAAGGCGATGTTGACCCCGTTCGCTTTACCTTGGGGCCATGCGCCGACGTGCCGCCGTCATGGCAGGCCCGGGGCCCGGATCCGTCCCCCTCGTCCGGTTCGCCGTCCCGGGCGAATGTGTGGCCGTGCTGCCCACCGGAAGCGGGGAAACCCCCGAGGGCGCTTCCGGCGTGGGCGTGCTGCTCAGGCGCGGGAACCTCTTCGGCCATCTCACCGTCGGGCAGAACATCCTGCTGGCCGGGCGGCTCGCCGGTCGTCGGTCCCTCACCAGCCCCGCCGACCTGCTGGAACTGGTCGGCCTGAGCGGACGCGGTGACGCTTATCCGGGCACGCTCTCGGCACTGGAGGGCGCGCGGGCCGGCGTCGCCGTCGCCCTGGCCGGGGCGCCCGAGGTGGTCGTCGCCGACGAACCGGCGGGCGAACTGGACGGGCTCGCCGCGCTCGAACTCATGGACCTGCTGCGCGCCGTCGCGGCCCGCGGGACGGCCGTCGTCGTGGTGACCCGTGATCCCGAGATCGCGGCGGCCGCGCACCGGATCGTGAGAGTGGCGTGACCGCGCCCCTGGTCCGCACCGACGAACTGGCGCACACCTATGGTTCCGGGCTGACCGCGGTGGTCGCCGTGCACGGTGTCAGCTGCGTGATCGGCGCGGAGACCCGCGCGGTGGTGACCGGCAGGGCGGGCGCTGGGAAGACCACGCTGCTGCACCTGCTCGCCGGGATGAAGAAACCGACGGCGGGCACCGTCGACTGGCCCTCGTTCGAGCCGTCGCCGCCGGGCCCCGACCTGATCGGGCTGGTCCTGCAGGACGGCGGGCTGCTGCGCGATCTCGACGTCCGGCTCAACGTCGCCCTGCCACTGGTCCTCGCGGGCCGGACCGGCACCGCGGTCCGCGACGCCGTCGACGGCGCGCTGGACCTGGTGGGCCTCACCGGCTTCGCCAAGAAAGCGCCCCGCGACCTCACCGGCGAGCAGATCCGGCTGGCCATCCTGGCCAGGGCGCTCGCGCCCGCGCCCAAACTCATCCTCGCCGACGATCCGGCGGGCTGGCTGGACCGGCCCGCGGGGGAGCGGCTTCTCGGCAGGCTCGTGAAAGCCGCGGACCGGCTGGCCGCCGGCCTGCTGGTGGCCACGGCCGAGAAGGCCCCGGCCGGGTTGTTCGGCGAAAGCTGGGCGATGGTCGACGGAAAGCTGGTGCGGGACCGGTGATCGCGGCGATGGCGTTGTGGGTCGGCGGGATCGCGCGCGTGCGGCCCGTCCGGCTCGGCGTGCCCGCGGCCGGGGCCCTGATCGTGACCACGTTGCTCGCGGCACACGGCTGGGAGTGGGAAGCGGCGCCGCCGTGGGTGCCCGCGACCGTGCTGGTGATCTTGCTGACCGCGCCGTCGGAGCGTTCGCTGCGAGGGGATCACGACCTTCTGCGTGCCCGCGGCGCGACCGGCGGGCAGGTGCTCGGGCTGGCCGCCGCCGAAGCCGTCGCCGCCGGACTGGCTGGTGGTCTCTTCGGCATCGTGCTGTCGCTGGCGGGTGGCTTCCTGCCCGGCTCGGGTCTGACCCTTGTCCGGGAAATCGTTCTCTTGCTGCTCGCCGGGCTGTTCGTGGCGGTCGTCGCCGTCCTGCCACCGGTGGTGCGCGAGTGGTATTTCGAGCCCGCCGACGACGGGCCGCCCTGGTGGTCGCCCTACGGTCTCGATTTCCTCCTCCTCGCGCTCGCCTTCTTCTGGCCGCTGCTCGGCTGGGCCGGTGGCACGATGCTGTTGTGGCGGCTGGTGGAGCTGGGGCTGCGCAAGGGCAAGCGGGCGATCGGCGGGGTGTTCAGGCCACTCGTCTCGGGGCTCGCCGGGGTGCTCGCGCTGTCCATTTCGTGGCGGAGCGCCCTGTTGGCGCGATCGGTGGCGCTGGTCGCGCTGGCGGTGGCGTTCGCGATCTCGTCCGCCCTCACCCGCGATGGCTGCGTCGCGGCCCACGTGGACCGGGCGGCTTCCCTCGTGCTCGCCGCGGCCGCCGCCGGGCCGTCGTTCGGGCTGGCGCTCAACGAACGCCGCCGTGACCTGCTGATCGTCAGCACCCTCGGTGGGAAACGCCGTCAGGTGGCGACGTTCATCGCGGGTGACGCGCTGATCGTCGGCGGTGGGGGCCTGATCGCCGGGCATCTGCTGGGCGTGTTGTTCGTCCTGCTCACGCCCGCCGAATGGGTGGCTTTCCCGCACGGGTACTTCGCGATGCTGGGCGCGGTGGTGATCGTGTCGTGCGTGGCGGCGTCGGCGCGGATCGCGCAACTCGCCGCCCGCGACGAAGTCTCCGACCTGCGCGACTACTAGCCTTCGAAAGGTTGTTCCAGGCGATAGCCGTGGCCGCGCAGCGTCGAAATCCTCGGCGCCTGCTCCGGAGTGGGCGCCGACTCGGTCAGTTTCCGCCGCAGCGCTGCGATGTGGACGTCCAGGGTCTTCGTGGAGCCGTACCAGTGCGCGTCCCACACTTCGGACATCAGCGTGTCCCGGCTGACCGCGACGCCCGGCTGCTCGGCCAGCCGGGCGAGCAGATCGAACTCCTTGGCCCGCAACGGGATCTCCCGGCCGCCGACGCTGACCCGCCGTCCGGCGGTGTCGACCCGCAGATGCCCGATGGCGATCGCGGGCCTGCTCTCCGGCGGAGCCGTCCCGCGCCGCAGGTGTGCCCGCACCCTGGCGAGCAGTTCGCCGAGCCGGATGGGTTTGGTGAGGTAGTCGTCGGCGCCGGCCTCCAGGCCGACGACGACGTCCATCTCCTCTTGCCGGGCGGTCAGGATGACCAGGACCGCGCCGGGGAGCGCCGCGCGCAGCCGACGACAGACCTCGACCCCGTCCAGATCCGGCAGGCCGAGATCGAGCAGGACGAAATCGATGTCGTCGTGTTCCGCGGCGGCGAGCGCGGTGCGGCCGTCGCGCTGCCAGGAAACCTCGTAGCCGTGCAGGCGGAGGGTCGATTCGAGGACGCCGCCGATCGCGTCGTCGTCTTCCACCACCAGCAATTTCGGCATGCGGGGGAGCTTAACCGTTGAACACTGTTCTTTTCGGCCAAGACGTTACGAACACCACCCCGTCCGTAACAGGGCGCTAACGTTTCCCTGTGCGACCGCGCTTGTACGTCCACAAAGGACAGATCGCGGCGGCGGCGAGGCACAGCCAGGCGAACACGTCACCGACACGGCTGTACACGGTCTGTGTTCTCGGCTGTACCGGGAGATCCGCGACGAGTGTCTGCTGATCGGTGCGGAAGTAGTCGGCGTGCCCGAGAATCCGGCCCTGATCGTCCACGGCTGTGGAATTTCCGTGCGTGGAGTGCCGGAAGAGCGAGTAACCGTTTTCCACCGCGCGGAAAGTGGCCTTTTCCGCGTGCAGCGTGCCGAATCCCGACCAGTCGTTGGCGGGGACGAGCAGGAGCGCGGTTTCCTTGTCCGCCGCCTGACGTGTCAAGTCGCGGAAATCCGCGTCGTAGCAGATGACCGTCGCGAGCCGTCCGTATGGCGAATCCGCGGTGGGGACCGTGCCGGGGCCGGGAGTCATCGGTTCCATCGGCGTCGGACGCGTTTTGTCGTAGGTCCAGGCCACTTCGCCGGTCGGTCCGACGAGCACGGCCACGTTGCGGATGTAGGGAGCCTGCTTGGTGTAAAGCGCGTAGGCGAGTTCGACGTGGATGCCCGCCTGCTTCGCTTCGGCGCCGACCCGCTTCAGCAGGGAATCCTGATCGCGTTCCAGCACACGGGCGTGCGTTTCCGGCCAGACGACGATCTTCGCCCCCGCCGACGCCTGCTGCCGTGTCCTGGTCACGAGATCTTCGGTGACCGGAGCGAACGCGGCGCCGACCGCGGCGGGATCGGCCGCGCTGACCTCTTCGGCGCGCCAGTACTTGACGCCGACTCGCTCCAGCGCTTCGGAGCTCGCCTTGTCCGCGCCGGCCGAGGGGCTGATCCCCGCGACCCGGACGGTCTGCGTCGTCGGGGCGTCGAACAGCAACCGCGCGCCACCGGCGAGGAACACCAGGCCGAGCACGCAGGCGTGAACGAGCACCGTGCGCTTGACCGGCGGCCATCCCTCCGTCCAACCGGTGTTCACCACCGAGGCGAACCACGCGAGGACGAAGGTGAGGCCGTAGACGCCGGTAACGGACGCCGTCTGGAGCAGCGGAAGGTTGGCGGACTGGGTGCTGCCGAGCGCGCCGAAGTCCCCGAAACCGGTGATCACGGTGAAGAGATACTCACCCGCGACGAGCGTCACCGGGAACACCAGCGTCCGCAACGGCCCGGCGCGGTCGGCGCACAGGCGGTCGGCGAGGAACGCCGTCGTCTGCAGCACCGCGAGCAGGGTGAAGGCGAGCAGACCGGAGAGCACGAACAGCAGGCCGGTGACCCCGAGCCAGAACAGCTGGCCGATCAGCAGGGACAGGCCCACCATCAGGATCGCGCGCCGGACGGGGACCTGCCGGGCATAGCGGAGCAGGAAGATCGGGAACACCCAGGCGGCGAGGGGGACGTTCCAATCGGTGTGGACGGCGAGCAGGAGCAGCGCTGTTCCCAGCCACCAGAGCAACCGTGGTTTCATACCGCGAACGGTAGGAAACCACGGCCGTCCGGACAGCGGGCCAAGGGCAGCGTCCGACCCTTACTTTCGTCAGGTCTTATTGAGAGGTGGTCCCGCCGACGATGTCCTGTCACTCGACGGTGACGGGCGACGTGAAGGGGACTTTCCCCTCATCGCACGGGCGGAAAGTCCCCTTCGCCACGCGTTTCGCGGCCCTCCTTGGCGGCGGAGGTCGGCGTGCGGGCGAGCACAGAACACGCCACACCTGCCTTACCAGGTCTTAAGCGACGTGGTCCCGGTACGCCGCGATGGTCTCGGCGAGGACCTCGCCGCCGGGACGGCGCCAGAGGTCGGCGTCGAACACCTCGACCTCGATCGGCCCGGTGTACCCGGCGGCCTCGACACACGCCTTCAGGCGCCGGTGGTCGATCGGGCCGTCACCGGGCAGCGCCCGGCCCAGCAGCGTGTCGGTCAGCGGCACCTTCTGGTCGCACACATGGAATCCGGCGATCCGCCCGGCCGCCGCGGCGATCGACTCCTCGATCCGCGGGTCCCACCACACGTGGAACTCGTCGACGATCACGCCGACCTGCTCGGCCGGATGCTCCAGCGCCACGGTCAGCGCCTGATCCACTGTGGACAGAACCGATCGTTCGGCGCACTGCATGGGATGCAGGGGCTCCAAGCCGAGCCGAACGCCGCGTTCACCGGCGTACGGGGCCAGTTCGCCGACCGCGTCCGCGACCCGCTGCCGGGACGACGCGAGGTCGCCGTTCACCCCGCCGACGACCAGGACCAGGACGTCCGCGCCCAGCGCGGCCGCTTCGTCGATCGCCTCCCTGGTCTGCGCGACACCGTCCACAGGGGACCCCTCCGGGGTGATCCCGGTGAAGAAACCGCCGCGGCACAACGACGACACGCCGACGTCGTACTCCTTGAGCAGCCGCGCGGTCTCCTCGACGCCGGTCTCGGCGACCTTGTCCCGCCACAGGCCGATCCAGCGGACCCCCGCCTCGGCGCAGCCCGCCACGGCCTCCGGCAGCGACCACGCCTTGGTGGTGATCTGGTTCAGGCTCAACCGGTCCATCACGCCACCCCCGCCGCGGCCAGCAGCGGCCGCATCCGCGCGACGGCGAGGTCCGGGTCGGCGAGCGCCCCGGCGGCGTCGGCCAGCCGGAGCAGCTCGGCCAGATGCGTGATGGACCGGGCCGACTCGCGGCCCGCGACCATCCGGAAATGGTTCTGGTGCCCGTTGAGGTAGGCGAGGAAGACGACGCCGGTCTTGTAGTTCCTGGTGGGCGCGCGGAAGATCGCGCGGCTCAAGGCGACCGTCGGGTCCAGCAGGCCGTGGAAGCCCGCCTTGTCGCCTTCGTCGAGCCGGGCGAGCGCGGCGCCCGCGACCCGCGCGACGGCGTCGAAGATACCCAGAAGCGCTTCGCTGTGACCCTGTTCGTCCCCGGCGATCAGCTCCGGGTAGTTGAAGTCGTCGCCCGTGTAGCACTTGACGCCCTCGGGAAGCGCGCGGCGGAACTCGGTCTCGATCGACGCGTCGAGCACGGAGACCTTGACGCCCGCGATCACCCCGGCGTGCTCGGCGCAAAGCCTGCCCAGTTCCTTGGCGGCCTCATGGACGTCGGCGTGGCCCCAGTACCCCGCCAGCGCCGGGTCGAACTGCTCGCCCAGCCAGTGCAGCAGGACCGGACGGTCCGCGCCGGAGAGCAGTTTCCCGTACGCGGCATGGTAATCCTCAGGGCCGGACGCCGACGCGGCCAGCGCCCGGCTGGCCATCACGACCGGCACGGCCCCGGCCTCGCCGACCAGGTCCAGCTGCTCGCGCCAGGCGTCCACAATGGACTCCGGGGTCGCGCCGCCGCCGGGCAACTGGTCGGTGCCGACACCCGCCACCCACGGCCGTCCGGCGGCGAGCGCGCCGGTGCGCCGGATGAGGTCCTGGGTGGTTCCCCAGTCCAGGCCCATGCCGCGCTGCGCGGTGTCCATCGCTTCGGCCACGCCGAGACCACAGGACCACAGGTGTTCGCGGAAGGCGAGCGTGGTGTCCCAGTCCAGTACCGCGCCCTCTTCGGGGTCGGCGGCGGCGAGCGGGTCGGCGACCACGTGCGCGGCCGCGTAGGCGATCCGGGAGGTCGGCGGCGACGCCGGTTTCGCGGGCGTTTCCGCCCCTTGCGGCGTCCACTCCACCAGTCCGCCGTCGGCGGTGGGCAGGGCGATCAAGGTCATCGGGTCTCCGTGGCGCGGGGGTGAGAAAGCGCTTTCTCGGACCACGTTAAGTCACGCCGCGGGCGCCGCACAAGGGGCTCAGCGGGCGGGGGAAGCGGTGCTGGAGCGCAAAACCACCTCACCGGACATGCGCACCACGCGCGGCCGGGTACCGGGCGAGGCCTTGAGTGCCAGGTCCATGGCCCGTTCGCCCAGCTTCTCCAGCGGCAGCGCGACGGTGCTCAGCGACGGCGTGAGATCGCGCACTACCGGGATGTCGTCGAAACCGGCGATCGACATCTCGCCGGGGATCGAGACACCCGCGTCACGCAGTGCCGCCATCGCGCCGATCGCCATCACGTCGGTCACCGCGAACACACACGTGGGCCAGTCCTTGCGCGGCCGGGCGAGGACCTTCTCCATCGCCTCGTAGCCGCCGTCGCGGGTGAACGCCGCTTCGACGACGTCGTCCTCGGCCAGTTCGACGCCGTGCTCCAGCAATTCCGCGGCGAAACCGTCGAGCCGGTCGACGACGGTGGTGAGGCTCTTCGGCCCGGCGAGCACGGCGAACCGCCGGTGCCCCAGGCTCAGCAGCGCCTTCGCCAGTTCGGCGCCGCCGCCCTTGTTGTCGGGCTGGACGGTGTCCACTTTGAGCCCGCGATGCCTGCTGACCGCGGCGACGTGCCCGCCGCCGCGCCGGTACGGCTCGAGTTCGGCGGCCATCGCCTTTTCCCAGCCTTTGTCTTCGAACGCCGAGCCGATCAGCAGAATGGCCGACGCGCGCTGGGCACGCAGTGTCGAGACGTACGCGACCTCTTTCGCCGGGTCGCGAAAAGTGCTCGCGAGCATCACGAGAAGATCGTTTTCACTCGCCACCCGCATCACCCCGCCGGCGATCGCGGCGAAATAGGGGTCGCCGACGTCGTGACAGATCACCCCGACGGTCGGCTGTGAGCCACCGGCCAATGCCTGAGCGTGAGCATTGGGGGTATAGGAGAGTTCGGCGGCCGCGGCGATCACTCGTTCGCGGAGATCTCCCCGGACGGTGGCGGTGCCGTTGAGTACGCGGGACGCGGTCGCGAGCGACACGTCCGCGGTGCGCGCCACATCTTCCAGCGTCACGTGGGGGCGGGCCTTCATCGATCCTCCAAGCTGGCGTTTGGGGCATAGTGGCGGACATGCTCGGCCTTTACCCGGAAATCGAACCTTACGTCCAAGGGATGTTGCCCGTCGGTGACGGCAATGAGATCTATTGGGAGGAATGCGGCGATCCCGAGGGCAAACCGGTGATCTTCCTGCACGGTGGCCCCGGAGGTGGTTCGAGCCCGAGACATCGCAGACTGTTCGATCCGGCGCGGTACCGGATCGTTCTCTTCGACCAGCGCGGCTGCGGGCGGAGCACGCCGAACTGTGCCACACCGGAGGCGGATCTCGCGGTCAACACGACGTGGCATCTCGTCGCCGATATCGAGCGGTTGCGCGAGCATCTGGACATCGAACACTGGATGGTCTTCGGCGGCTCGTGGGGGAGCGTGCTCGGGCTGACCTACGCGGAAACGCATCCCGGGCGCGTCACGGAACTCGTCCTCCGCGGTGTGGCCACGCTGCGGGTGAAGGAGCTGCAATGGCTCTACGGCGGGGGAGCGGCGTTCCTCTTCCCCGAGGCCTGGTCGCGTTTCCTGGCCCCGGTGCCGTTCTCGCGCCGCCAGGACAACCTGATCGAGGTCTACCACGAACTGCTCAGCCATCCCGATCCCGCCGTGCACGGACCCGCCGCGATCGCGTGGAGCCGCTGGGAGGGGGAAACGGTCAAACTGCGCCCGCGGGACGAAGTGATCGACGCGTTCAGCGATCCCGGATTCGCCCTCGCGATCGCGAGGATCGAGAACCACTACTTCCGGCACGGCGGCTGGCTGGCCGAAGATCAGCTGCTCCGCGACGCCGGGAAGCTTCGGGACATTCCTTGCGTTCTGGTCCAGGGACGCTACGACGTGGTCACCCCGGCCATCACCGCGTGGGAGCTCAGCCAGGTGCTGCCGACCGCGGAACTGGTGATGGTCGGCGACTCGGGTCACGCGTTCGACGAGCCCGGCACCCTGCACGAGTTGATCAGCGCGACCGACCGATTCGCGTCAGACTGGCAGGGCGCCGCAGTATTCCGGGACGAGAGGAACACAGACATGCTTTTCGGTGACGAGCACGTCCGTCGCTACGAAGAGACCGACGGCGAGGTGGGCCACGACTGGGAGAAGGGCGCGCCTTGCCTGATCCTCACCACCAAGGGCCGCAAGACCGGCGAGGACCGCAAGTTCGCGCTGATCTACCAGTTCGACGACGACAACAACCCGGTCATCGTGGCCTCGAAGGGCGGGGCACCGGAGGACCCGGGCTGGTACAAGAACCTCCAGGCCAACCCCGAGGTCAAGGCGCAGGTCAAGGCGGACAAGTTCACCGCGCGGGCCCGGACCCTCGCGGGTGAAGAGCGCGCGAAGTTGTGGGAGAAGCTTGCGGCGGTCTGGCCGGACTACAACGAGTACGCGAAGAAGACCGACCGTGAGATCCCCGTGGTGGTCCTCGAACGCGTGTGATCCGCGCCGCGTTCGCGCGGAGATCCAGCCGAACCGGACCGGGTTCGGCTACGAATTACGTCCATGGTGCCGAGACCCCGTGAACGCTGGACCGCGTTGAGCCCCGTTTCGGGTGATTTGCTGACGTTCCGCCAGATGATCGCCTTCGGCCGGCGCTTCGCCCGCGCCGGCCGGGGCGCCTGGTTCAGCCTCGCGATCAACGTCGTGTGGCCGTTCCTCGTGCTGTTCACCCGGTTCCGGGTGCGCGGCGGCGAGCACCTGCCGTCGACCGGCGGGTTCCTGGTCGCGTCGAACCATCTCTCGTTCGCCGATCCGACGACGGTGACGGCGTACTGCCTCGCGCACGGACGCGTGCCGCGTTACCTGGCGAAGGCGAGCCTCTGGGACGCGCCGGTGGTCGGCTCGGTAATGCGCTCGGGCGGGCACATCCCGGTGTATCGCGGGGCGGCCACCGCGTCGGACGCGTACCGCGACGCCGTCAGCGCCGTCCGTGAGGGTGAATGCGTCGTCATCTTCCCGGAGGCGACGTTCAGCGATCACCCGGACGGGTGGCCCATGCGCGGCAAAACCGGGATCGCGCGGATCGCGCTGGAGACCGGTGTCCCGGTGATCCCGCTGGCGAACTGGGGCACGCACCACCTGCTGCCGTCGGACGCGGTGCTCCCGCGCGCCTTCCCCCGCAAGACGGTGAACCTGGTCGCGGGCCCGCCGGTGGACCTTTCGGACCTCATGTCGCCCTCGCCGTCGCGCGAGGTGCTGGAGGAGGCGACCAAGCGGATCATGACCGCGGTGACCGAGCTGCTGATCGAGATCCGCGGCTCCCGCCCCGAGTAGGCAGTCTCACCCTTCGGACAGTGCCGGTGAAGGGTAGGTTTCGGGGTATGAGCGCACACTATGACGTCGTTGTTCTGGGCGCCGGGGTCGGCGGTTACGTGGCGGCGATCCGGGCGTCGCAACTGGGGCTGAGCGCGGCGGTCGTGGAGGAGAAATACTGGGGCGGGGTGTGCCTCAACGTCGGCTGCATCCCGTCGAAGGCACTGCTGCGCAACGCCGAACTCGCGCACATCGTGACCAAAGAGGCGAAGTCCTTCGGGATCCAGGTCGAAGGGAAGGTCACCTTCGACTACCAGGCCGCCTTCGACCGCAGCCGCAAGGTCGCGGACGGTCGCGTCAAGGGCGTGCACTTCCTGATGAAGAAGAACAAGATCACCGAGTACGACGGGCACGGCACGTTCCTCGACGCCAACACCATCGAGGTCAACGGCGAGCGGATCACCTTCGACAACTGCGTGATCGCCACCGGCGCGACCGCGAGGCTGCTGCCGGGCACCACGCGCAGCGACCGCGTCGTCACCTACGAACAGCAGATCATGGAAAACGAACTGCCGGAGAGCATCGTCATCGCCGGCGCGGGCGCGATCGGCGTCGAGTTCGCCTACGTGCTGCACAACTATGGTGTGAAGGTGACCATCGTCGAATACCTCGACCGGATGGTCCCGCTCGAAGACGCCGAAGTCTCCGCCGAACTCGCGCGCCGCTACCGGAAACTCGGCATCGAGGTGCTTACCTCGACCAAGGTGGAGACGATCGACGACACCGGCGAGCGCGTGCTGGTGACCGTGTCGAAGAACGGCGAGTCCAGGGTTCTGGAAGCGGACAAGGTGTTGCAGGCCATCGGTTTCCAGCCGCGGACCGAGGGCTACGGCCTGGACAAGACCGGCGTGGAACTCACCGACCGCGGCGCCATCGCCATCGACTCGCGCGGCCGCACCAACGTCCCGCACATCTTCGCCATCGGCGACGTCACCGCGAAACTGATGCTCGCGCACGCGTCGGAGTCCATGGGCGTCGTCGCCGCCGAGACCATCGCGGGCGCCGAGACCATGGAACTCGACTTCGTGATGATCCCGCGCGCCACCTACTGCCAGCCGCAGATCGCCAGCTTCGGCTGGACCGAAGAACAGGCCCGCGAAAAGGGCTTCGACGTCCAGGTCGCGAAGTTCCCCTTCAGCGCCAACGGAAAGGCGCACGGTCTCGGCGAGGCCGTCGGTTTCGTGAAGGTCCTGAGCGACGCTGAACATGGCGAGTTGCTCGGGGCGCACCTGATCGGGCCCGAGGTGACCGAACTGCTGCCGGAACTGACCTTGGCGCAGCAGTGGGACCTGACGGTGCACGAAATCTCGCGAAACGTGCACGCTCACCCGACGCTCGGGGAAGCGGTCAAGGAAGCCGTGCACGGTCTTGCCGGCCACATGATCAACATGTAAGTGGTCGTGAGTGGCGATTCGGTTCTAACCCGAATCGCCACTCACGACCCGCATGGTGAGCTCCTCAGCCTTGCGTTCCTCGAAGCCCTCCCAATACTTGAGTTCGTGGTGGTGCCATCGGTCCACCTCGGACACCGCTCGGTACATGCGTGCGTTGGCTTGGTGAAATCTCAGCCACTCCGACACTTCCGCTTCCGGCCGAGGGCGCCGGGCCGTCGCGACGGCATGCGCGTCGCGGAGGGTTTGCGGTTCGTTTTCCATGGATCACCTCCCGGTGCTTACTCTCCGCCAGACCGCGGGACGTGATCACCGCACGGCAGGGCATCCAGGGACGTCCTTGGTACGGTCGAAGACGTCCCTACAAGTCCCTGGGAGGGCGGATGCCGAACGAACGCCTGCGGGACGCCCTGCTGCGCAACGGTCTTTCGCTGGAGCAGGTCGCCGACGCCACCGGGGTCGATCAGAAGACCGTGGAACGGTGGATCACCAAGGGGCGGACGCCGTACCCGAAGCACCGGCACAAGATCGCCGCCATGGCGCGCGAGTCCGAGACCTACCTCTGGCCGGACTCGGTCGCCCCTGAGCGCAAGGCCGAGACGGCCGCCGCCGAGGTCGTGCGCGTGTTCCCGCACCGCAACGCCATCCCCGTCGAGCTGTGGGACCGGCTGATCAAGGAAGCGTCGGACACCGTCGAGGTCCTGGTCCACGCCGCGCTGTTCCTGGTGGAGCGCCCGCGGTTCATCAAGGACCTGACAGCAAAAGCCGCTGCCGGAGCGCGCATACGTTTGCTCTTCGGTGATCCCGATGGGTCGGCAGTCGCACTTCGCGGTGACGAAGAGCGTTTAGGAGAGGGAACGCTGCCAGCTCGCGTCCGCAACGCGCTGGCGTCCTACCGGCCGCTCATCGGGGAGGACGGGGTGGAGATGCGCTTCCACAACACCACGCTCTACAACTCGATCTTCCGCTTCGACGACGAAATGATCGTCAACACGCACGTCTATGGCTTTCAGGGAGCCCACGCCCCGTCCCTGCACCTCCGACGGCTATCCGCCGGGGACCTCTTCGAGACCTACTCGGAGAGCTTCGAAGCCGTCTGGAACCTCGCCAAGCCCGCCACCTTCTAGGAGGCCATACATGGCACGCGTCGACTATCTCAACGACCCCAACGCCCCGAAGGCGAATAGCATCGCGGTCGCGGTGTCGGTGTTCATTCAGGACGACGACGGTCGGATCCTCATGATCCGGCGGACGGACAACGACCTGTACTCGATTCCTGGTGGGCAGCTTGAACTTGGTGAGACTCTGGCTCAGGCCGCCGTGCGGGAGGTTCGCGAGGAGACCGGCATTGAGTGCGAGGTGACTGGGGTCATCGGGCTGTACTCGAACCCCAACCACGTCATCGCGTACGACGACGGAGAGGTTCGCCAAGAATTCTCGATCTGCTTTCGCGCCAAGCAACTGAGAGGAAACTTGCGTACCAGCAGTGAAAGTAAGGAGGTCTTGTGGCTAGACTGTGGCCAGCTAGAATCGGTTAAAATTCACCCATCGACCATGTTGAGACTGCGTCATGCTCAAGAAGAACGTGATGACGTTTACTTCAGCTAGCTACTTACCTTGATTTCCAGAGCCTCTAGTACTCGCGCAGCGTATGCAAAAGCGGCAACCTTCACCCATTGTTTTTTGACGCCGAATATCCAGAAAAATAAGATTGTTGCGCTTGTGGCAAGCGTAGTCCAAGGAATCCATGCGAGTAGTCCCACGCTAGGGCGGTAGCAGATTATGGCGAGCCCGGCCACGCTTGCGATGAGGCATACTGTTGCGACAGTAATACCTGCCGCGCGAAGGCCGAGCATGTTTCTGCGGAATCCATAGTTGCAATTCTCCAGGAAAACTAGGCTATATACCTTTGTGTCTTGAAGCATTGGCCGCCACGCGTTGATCGCCGCATCGTAGCGGCGATCCGCCAGTGTCGGGTCAGCAACTTCTTGAGTCTCGTCTGGCAGATCTATTCCTGTTCTTGATTTAAGTAGCGAGTGCCAGCGTGCTACCGTAATTGGGTTCGAAACAGGTTCTCGAAACCGCAACAATTTGGTTGTTGGAGTTCCGCCCCACTCTGCAAACAAACCTTCCTGGAGTCGTCGGCCTCGATCGCGCCCCATCTGGTCGACTGAGAATAGTAGAAATCCGGCAATGGGTATGGCAAATAGCTTGCCTATTCTTTCGAGCAAACTAGTGCTAAGTGCGATCGTAATAATCGCTGGCGACGCTACGAGAAAGACTGGAAGTACGCGGGCTCTCAACGAGTATCTAGAGAGGATCATGAAAACCACTTCTGGCTAAATTTCTAATATTCGGTTGCTATTAGCGTCGTACATCCAGATATCGCCGTCGTCCCAAATTGTCATCTCTATGCTTCCAAGGAACCGTGTTGAGAAGACGTTATCGGAGTACTTTCGGTACAGATTGGAGGCATCGGTGCTTGGCTTTTGCCTACCGAGCATACAACTGCACTGGGTGACATATCGGCGACTGCCAGCTCGTGAAATCCTGATCGACGTCCGTGGTGTGCCGCTTTTAGCACATCGCACTTTAGTTCGGATGCTGAGTAATTAATGTAGATGTCGGTCCATGCGTCTTCAACTGCATCTCCGGGAAGGATGACTCGACGGCCTGCATAGTCGATCCTAAGTACATACGAACAGTTGTTGTACTCCACGCCATTTGCATTGCAACTGTCTACCAGCTCATCTGTAGGGCTGAGAATCGTTATTCCGTCTTCTTTCCAGAAGCTGGCGCTGTCGTTGCGTGTTGGGCTGATTGCTACTACTGTTTTCTCTTCTGATTCTACATTGGCATCATAGTTATACCCTTGGCGAAGGAGTCTGTATGCGAGCCAATCCTCCAGTGAGTATCTGCTTCCTGTGAATTCCGAGTCTGGAATCGATTTGTTGTTATTGGTATCCCAAAAGTTTTCCAAGGGGACCTTTTTGGCCCAGAAGAAATTGTATAAGCCGCTCAAGTGATCCATGTCGGGGTGAGTCTGAATATAGCGAAAGATTGGGCGGCCTTCGAGCTTTTCTTGATGATATTCGTATGGATCGACAAGCATTGACGAGTATTTTTGCTCGAAAGTTCGCGTCGGAGTAGCGAGTCTTGATTTAAACTCATATTTTGTAAGGTTGTAAGTTTCGGCCAGTCCTTCCACTACCTCCTCCGGTAGGTGTCGAGAGTTATTTACGTCAATCATCGTAAGTCGCCCCGAGGGGAACTCGATAAACGTGCAGTCGCCGTGCCCTACGTTTAGAAAATGAATCTTTAGCACGGATCCGACTCCCTTCTTCTTGCCGAACTTGGCTCTATGGGATCAAGGCGCGCCGCCGTCGGCGGCGCGCTGGTCACCTTGCGTCCGCGTTTCGCCTGCGGGCGCACCTTGCCCGACACGGCGGGCTGCCGCTCCGCTCCGCCCACCGGCCGGGCGGTGCGCCCGCTGAAGCCGTGGACAGGTGTAGCCGCCGCCAGCGGCGCGCAGGTACGCCAAAGAGCACGTCGGCCTCCTCGCTGAGACATTCGTGCCACCGATGTCGCAGACGGACCAACTGCTGTTACGCGGAGCCACCGCCCCGATGCCAGATCGTCACAACGGCCGTCACGCCGCGTCAAGGGGGGAAAGCGTGCCTTGACCCGACGCGACGGCCGCGTGGATGGCTTCGTATCGGGAGATGAGGGAGGACTGGCCAGGCCGTCTCCTGGCCGTCAGACGCCGGGTAGGGGTGAGAACACGCGAGAAGCGTCCAGCCCTATCCGCGCAGGTCAGCGGTCAAAAGCAGTGATCACCACGAGGTCAGTGAGGCCCCAGCATCAAAAGATCAACATGTAGGCGCGGTACCTCACCAGAGTGGGAGGGGGTGTGTGGAAATAGGGACAGTGAACGTCCCTATTTCCACACACCCCCTCGTGACTGGACCGGTCTGGCTAGCGTGATCGGACCGGTCGCGCGGGACTGTGTCGATTTTTGCGCGTCCAACGCAACAAAATCCACACAGTCGAGGCCCCCGGGCGTCATGCAGGGGTCCTCAGTGGCCCCAGGCGCACGGCAAGTAGTCGGCTAAATGCGGGAGGCGCTAAAGCGTGTGGGTGGCGATCAGTTGGCCGATCGCCCGGATGTCCGAACCCCGGAACTCCAGTCGCACGTTCCCCAGGCCGCTGAACCACAGGTCCAGTTCCGCGTCGAGGTCGAAGGTGCCCGCGGTCTCGATCGAGAAAGCCTGGATCCTGTTGTAGGGCAACGAAGTGAAGTCCTTCTTCTTGCCGGTCATGCCTTGGACGTTCACCGCGATCAGCCGCTTGTTCGTGAACACCACGAAGTCGCGAACCGCCTTGAACGACGAGATGATCTCCTCGCCGGGGATGATGATCGGCTGCACCGTCGGCGCGATGTCCTTCGGCTTGCACGGCGTGAGCTTGAAGACGGTGTCCTTGGAGAAGTCAATCATGCTTCCACAGTACGGATCGCGGCCGTCTCAGGTGGCCGGCGTGAACTTCAGGACCGCCTTGCCGTCCTTGATCGCGGTCACCCGGTAGGCGATCCCGTTCGTCTGCCCGGCACCGCCGCTGATGGTCGAGCGTCCGCCGCTGGGGAGGGCCGCCGAGAGCGTGACACCGCTGGCCGACACGGCATCGACGGTGAGCGAGGTGACGCGCAGCCGGGCGTCGAACGCGAGTTTGTCCTTCGGCTTCACGATGACTTCGCAATCGCCGTCCCGGCAGGACTTGAGGTCGGTGCCGTTCTCGGCGACCAGCGGGCCGGTCGGCTGGGCGATCCCGGACGACGAAGGCGGCGCGGAGGACGAAGGTGGCGACGACGCGGAAGTCGGCGAAACAGTGGCGGACGGCGGCGCGGCGGGGGAGGACGCGGGAGCGGGCGGGGCGTCGGATCCGCAGCCGGTCAGGGCCGCGGCGGACACGAGCAGGAATCCGGCCACACGCAGAGTACGCATATGCTGAACGTAGAGCGACGACGCCGGGACCCGTCCCCGACGGAGTGCCGCATACTGCCGTAGGACAGGAGGAGACTCGATGAAGCGGCTCACGACGGCGCACGAAAGCTTGGCGCTCGGCGTGCCCCGGTCAGCCCCGGGCGCGGTGTTCGCCCTCACGCTCGCGGGCGGCGTCTCCCTCGACCCCGGTGAGGGCGGCGAGATCTCCTTCGGGCGCAACCGGCCGCAGGTCGACGTCTGTGTGGGGGAGAACGATCTCCAGGTCAGCCGCAAGCACGGGCTGCTGAACTTCACCGGCGGACAGTGGCGGGTCAGCAACACCGGCCAGTTGCCCATCCGCCTGCCGAACTCCCGCTGGCTGTCCCGCGGCGAGGAGCCGATCCCCTTGTCGGACGGTTACACGCCGTTGTTCGTCCGAGGTTCGGGCAGGCGGGAGCACCTGCTCGAGTTGTACGTCGCCGGTCCCGACGGCGGGCAGCCCGCCACCCGGCACGGCGACGTCACCGTGCCGCCCCGCCGCTGGCGCCTCAGCGCGGAGGAACGCCTGGTCCTGGTCGTTTTCGGTCAGCGCTACCTGCTGCACGACCTCAACCCGCAGCCGCTGTCCCGCCAGCAGACGGCCGATGTGCTCGGCGAGCTCCGTCCCGGCGAGACGTGGACCGGCCGCCGTGTCGAGCACGTCGTCATCGACGTCCGGGCCCGGTTGTCCGCCGGCGGCGTTTACGGCCTGCGGCGCGAAGAGGTCGGCGAGCCGGTCGGCAACGCGTTGAACGACAACCTGTTGCGGGAGCTGGTGCTTTCCACCACGCTCGTCCCGCCCGACCTCGCCTTGCTCGACGCGCTCGGCTGACCACCGACAGCGTCCACAGAGGACGGTCAGCGAACGCCTTCCATCGCCGCCTTCGCGACGTCGCTGTCCTCGTCCGCCTTGGTGGCCACTTTCACCAGCGCCGCCGTCGCTTGATCGCGGCTTTCCTCGGCTTTCACCCGCCCGGCCGAGGCCGCGTTCACGCCGAAGAAGGCGCCCACCACGGTGCCGATCACCGTTCCCGCCGCGGTGATCACCGCCGTGACGTCCGAGGTGTTCGGGTATCGCCAGACCGCCGCCACCGCGATGACCGCGAGCGCGCTCAGCCCTGCCAGCACCGTCAAGAATCCGTAGTTCCTGCTCATCGCCCGCTCTCCCTTCAGGCTCTTGCGGCATTGCTTCGCCCGAACGGCGCTTTTCGTTACGGCAAAAGGCCGGACTGTTATCCGCCGATACCGAACCGGATTTCGTGCTCTTGTCCCGGCACTACGAATTCCAGCAATCGTTCGCCTTCTTCGGTGATCAAATCCTTGTCGGGCAAGGGCTTCCGTGATTCGATCGTCAATTTCGCCCCTTTGATCGCCCAAATGGCCAGGAATTCACCGTCGACGAGCAGCGTGCCCCTTCGGCCCCCGGAACCGGGTGGCAACGGCACGCGACGACCATCCGGGATCACGCGCGCGCGATCGGCGTGGGAGAGCAGGACATTGTCGTATTCCGGCAGGAACCGGGGCGGCGCCGGGGTTTCCGGGTCGGGCCGCGGCGCGTCGGGCAGATCGAACAGCTCCTTCCCTTCGGTGTCGGTGAAGGTGCGCAGCCGCGGCCGAAGCCGTTCGAAGACCTCCTTGAGCTTGGTCAGTCCCGACCAGGCCTGGGCATCGCGGACGGTCGCCGGGCCGAACGCCGCGAGATAACGCAGCACCAGGTCGTCGAGGGGGATGCCGTCCGAGATCGGCTCGCCGACCCACTCGTCGAGCAGGGAGAACGCCACGGGGCCTGACTGCCCCCACAGCCCTCGCGGCGTCACGTGCGCGAGGGGAAGCAGGCTGTTGACCGCGTAGGCGAGCGTGGTCGGGTCGGCCCCGGGCCATCGGTCCGCCAGCGCTGTCCGGATCTCGGCGCGAGTGCGGTGTCCTCCCGCCAGCAGATCTCGCCCCGCTTCGGCGATCGCGCCGAGATCGAGACCGGCGATCTCCCGCGAGTAGTGGCCGAGAAAACCGCGCTCGACCACGGGTTTCATGGTCGGCCACAAGGTGAGGGCGTCCTCGGCCGTCACCAGGTGCACCGTTCCGCGCATCAGCGTCGACCGGACGACCTCGCGGGCGGCGAGCGGCTTCGCCAGCTCGTCCACCTGGAAGTCCCGCAACCGCGACCACAGGCCGACGTAGGACGAGTCGGGCGCCTGCGCTTGGAGGCCGGCCAGCCGCTCGATCGCGGTGACGGCGGGCAGATCGGCGCGCTCCAGCAGGAACTGCCTGGCCAGGGTGGCGCGGTTGAGTGCCCGCGCGCTCAGAGTCGCCATCAGAGGCGCCCGCGGAAGAAGGTGCGAAGGTCTTCGGTGAGCAGGTCGGGGACCTCCATCGCCGGGAAGTGGCCACCGGAGTCGTATTCGGACCAGTGCTCCACCGGGCCGTCCTGGAGACTCCGGATCGTGGTGTCCCCGGCGAAGACGGCGATACCGCGCGGCGGCCCGGCAGGTGCTTCGCCGTCCCAGCCGCCCTGAGCCAGCTGCCGGTAGGCCTCCATTCCCTCGAACAGGGCGTGCGCCGAGGACGCGCCCGCGCCGGTGAACCAGAACAGGCTCACCGCGGCCAGCAGGTGATCACGATCGACGGCGTCGTCCGGCAGGCCCTTGGCCGGGTCGGTCCATTCGGCGAACTTCTCCACGATCCACGCGAGCTGGCCGGTGGGGGAGTCGTTCAGCGAATAGGCCAGCGTCTGCGGCCGCGTCGCCTGGAGGTGCAGGTAGCCGAGGCCGTCGGCCTGGAACCGGTTGAAGCGCTCGCCGCGCTCACGGTCCTTCTCGGAGAGGCCGTCCAGCTCGACGGCGGGCCCGAACGGCGTGCCCGCGCTGGTGCCGGTCAGGTGCACGCCGGTCACCCGGTGCGGGGCGATCATGGCCAGGATGCCCGCGACCCCGGCACCCGCGTCCGTGCCGTGGACGCCGAAACGGTCGTAACCGAGGCGGTCCATCAGCGTCGTCCACGCCTGGGCGACGCGGAACAGGTTGCCCCAGCCGGGCCCCTGCACCGGCGTCGAGAAGCCGTAACCGGGCAGCGACGGGACGACCAGGTGGAACTCGTCGCTCAGCTCGCCGATGACGTTCCGGAATTCGAACGGCGAACTCGGCCAGCCGTGCGTGAGGATCAGCGGCAGCGCGTCCGGCCTGGCGGAGCGGACGTGCAGGAAGTGGATGGTCTGGCCGTCGATCTCGGTGGTGAACTGCGGAAACTCGTTCAGCTTCGCCTCCTGGGCGCGCCAGTCGAAGCCGTCGGCCCAGTACTCGGCCAGCCCCTTGAGGTAGGCGACCGGGGCGCCCCGGCTCCAGTCACCGGTGACCTCGCGCGGCCAGCGGGTCCGGTCGAGGCGGTCCTTGAGGTCGTCGAGTTCGGCCTGGTCGACGGCGATGCGGAAGCTCTTGATCTCGTTCATGGGAGCTAAGCTAGAGGCCATTGCGGAAAGTTTCGTTCCGCGATTGCGGGCAAGGTGGAATTCATGGCGGAAACTTCGGCGAGACTGCTGCGACTCCTGTCGCTGCTGCAAGCGAGGCGGAACTGGACAGGTCCAGAACTGGCGGACCGGCTCGACGTCACGACCAGGACCATCCGGAACGACGTCGAGCGGCTTCGCGGACTGGGCTATCCGGTCGACGCCACGCCCGGCGTGTCCGGCGGGTACACGTTGGGCGCCGGTGCGGCCATGCCGCCGCTGCTGCTCGACGACGAGGAGGCCGTCGCGGTGGCGATGGGCTTGCGGACGGCCGCGGGCGGCACGATCGCGGGGATCGAGGAGACCTCGGTACGCGCGCTGGCGAAGCTGGAGCAGGTGCTGCCGTCACGGCTGCGACACCGCGTCGAGGCGCTGAATTCCGCGACGCTCGCGGTGCAGGGCGGTGGTCCGACGGTCGATTCCGCGGTGCTTTCGACCATCGCCGGCGCCTGCCGCGACCGGGAGACGCTGCGGTTCGATTATCTGGGGCACAACGGATCCGAGACGCGGCGGCAGGTCGAGCCGCATCGCGTCGTGCACATGGGCCGCCGGTGGTACCTCGTCGGCTGGGACGTCGACAAGCAGGACTGGCGCACCTTCCGCGCCGACCGGGTGCGGCCGCGGACACCCAACGGGCGGCGCTTCGAGCAGCGCGAACCGCCCGAAGGCGGCGTTGTCGCCTACCTCCAGCGCGGTGTGGGCGCGGCGTTGTGGCGGCACCACGCGACGATCCGCCTGCACGCCCCGGCGTCCGAAGCCGCGGCGAAGGTCCCGCCCGCCGTCGTCGTCGAAGCCGTCGACGAGCGGACCTGCCTGCTCAAAGCCGGTGCGGACACGCTGGAATTCCTGGCGCTCTACCTCGGCCTGCTCGACGCCGACTTCGACGTCGTCGATTCGCCGGAGTTCGCCGAGCACCTGCGCAAACTGATCGGCCGGTTCAGCCGTGCGGTGGGCGCTTGACGTCGAAGACCAGCTCCGGGCGTTCCCAAGTGACCTTCGGCGGGCTGGGCGGCACGACACCGACGCGGCGGGCGCCCATCCGTTCGTAGAACCCGGTGGCCGGCGGGTGGGAGACGACGCGGATCTCGGTCATGCCGAGGCCCGCGGCCTGCCCGAGCATATGCTCGACCAGCCACGCGCCGATGCCCGTGCCCTGGGCCGAATCGGCGACGAACAGCAGGTCCAGCTCGGCCGGATACTCGATCAGGCTGTAGAAGCCGACCACGTCCCGCTGCGCGTGCGCGACGAACGCGGGATGGGTGGCGAGGTAGTCCTCGGTCACCCGGTAATCCTCGAGAATCGACGCGTACTCCCCTTGATAGGCGGCCGATTCTTGCACCAGCGCTGTCACTCTGTCGGCGTCGGAGGCGCTTGCCCTGGAGATGCGGTAGCTCGTCACGTCGGCAGCTTAGAACGTCACACCGACACTTCTTGACTTCCAGTTAACTAGAGGTATCAGGCTGGGTTCCGTCAGCTGGGGAACGAACTGGAGGAACGAGATGAAAGCGGCCGCGTTCACGGAAGCCGGTGGCCCGGAGGTGCTCCGGGTGCTGGAGCTGGAGGAGCCGCACGCCGGGGCGGGGGAGGTCCGGGTGCGGGTGAAGGCGGCGGGGGTGCAGCCGTACGACGCGGCCGTGCGGGCGGGCTGGGAACCCGCGGGGCTCGAACTGCGTTGGCCGCGTGTCCCGGGGAACGAGTTCGCCGGGGTCGTCGACGAGGTCGGTTCCGGGGTTACCGGCCTCGTCGCGGGGGCCGAAGTGCTCGGCTTCACCGCCGTGCAGGCGTACGCCGAGTACATCGTGGTGCCCGCGGAGAACGTCACGCCGAAGCCGGCGGAGATGCCTTGGGAGGTCGCGGGCGGCTTCACGGCCGGGACGCAGACCGCGTACCTGGCGCTGGACGCGTTACGGGTCGCCCGCGGCGAGACGCTGCTGGTCCACGGGGCGGCGGGGGCGGTGGGCACGGCCGCCGTCCAGCTCGCCGTGCTGCGCGGGGCGCGGGTGATCGGGACGGCCAGCGAGGCGAATCAGGACTACGTCCGCTCCCTCGGCGCCGAGGCGCTGGTCTACGGCGACGGTCTCGCCGAGCGGGTGCGTGCCCTCGCGCCGTCCGGGGTCGACGCGGCGCTCGACGGCGCGGGCGGGGTCGCCTTCGATCTCTCGCTGGAGCTGGTCGGGGATCCGGACCGCGTGCTCACCCTGGTCGACCACGCGCGGGCGCTCGAGCTGGGGGCGCGAGTGGTCACGGGTACCCGGTCGGCGGAGCGGTTGGGGATGCTGGCTTCGTTGTACGCCAAGGGAGAACTGCGATTCCTGGTGCGGCGGACGTACCCGTTCGCCGAGGCCGCGGCGGCGCATCGGGAGATCGAGACCGGGCACGGGCGGGGGAAGGTCGTGCTGACCTTCTCCTGAAGGGGAAGTCAGCGTGTCCTGCTCCGGTGGTGGGGGTGTGACGGGGAGGATTTCGGACGCTGAACGTCCGGATTCTTCCCCATTCGGCTGTCGGCGGGAGCGCGGTGGCTGGGTCGCGCTCGTGACGATGTAGGAATTGGGACGTTGAACGTCCCAATTCCTACATCGTCGGCCCGGTCGAGCGTGGAGGATTCGGGACGTTGAACGTCCCGAATCCTCCACGCTCGGATCACCCACCTGGCTTGCCGTCTCAACTAGCGCCGGACCCAGTAGATCGCCGAATACAGGTCCACCAGAGCCCGAAACGCCACTCACGACCCACCAGACCCTAAGAACCCCGCAGCTTCCGGATCACCCCGCGCACCACCAAAGGCGCCACGATCGCCACGAAGAGCACCAACGCCGCCCAGCCCCCGAAGCCGCCGAACCCGCCCTCGTCGTAAGACGCCGGTGAAGCCTCGCGCCAGTTCTTCGAGCCGCCGCCCGCGGACTCCTCGTCGGGGCCCGCCGTCGCGGTCGCGGTCTTGTCGCCGCCGGTCGGACCCGTGCTGGGCCCGGCGGAAACGCTGGGACCCGTGGCGCCCGTACCGGCCTTCGGTTTCCCGTCCGGGTTGATGATCCCGCCGGTCACCAGCGGGTCGGGCGGGCTGGCCGCGCCGTCGCCGAGGCTGCCGCGGAAGGTCGGGTTGGCGCAATTGTCCGCGTTCAGCTGTTTCGCCGGTTGCCCGGTGAGCCGCGCGTTGGAGTTCATGACCTCCTGCGACAGGTTCGGCGGCAGCGGCGAATAGCCGATCCGCGCCATGTTGATCTGGCCGTCACACGCGACGTGCTCCAGGAAAGCGGTGATCGTCTCGGTCTTGCCAGGGTCGCCGTAGCCGCCGCGGCAGGTGTCGCGACCGTTGGTGCACGGCATCATGACGTACGAGTACGCCGAGATCGGGTACGACTTCGGGTCGGTGTTCGTGTAGACCCGGTCCAGTTTCTGGCTCAGGTCCGGCCGGAGCTCCGCGTGCTTCAACGCGGCCGCGATGTTCTCCGCGTAGGGCTGCGTGTACTGGCCCGCGCCGTTCTGCACCCACGCCGTCGGCACCTCGTATCGCTGGGCGTAGGCGAACTCGTCGTAGCCGATGGAGAACGGGATGGTCGCGTTGTCCATGGTCGTCGCGATCTGGTCCGAGTCCGCGAGCAGCCGGTACCACTCGGCGTCCGGGCCCTGCCCGGGGAGCTGGATGGGGCGCACGCCCGCGGGCAGGTTCCCCATCCCGTTGCCGACGTTGCGGGAGACGAACCGGTTGTAGGCGTCGGGCGCGGCGTGTGCGATGAAGTCGTAGAACAACGCCGTCGTTCCCGACTGACCGGTCCGGCCGACCAGGGTGATGGGCTGATCCGGCAGGGACTTCCCGCCGTTGGTCGCGGTGATGGCGGGATCGTTCCAGCGGGTGATGTCCCGGCTGAAGATCCGGCCGATCACCTCCCGGCTGAGGTGCAGGTAGTCGACGCGCTTGCCGCCCTGGTCCTTGACGTTGTACATCAGCGCGATCGCGCCGGCGACGTCCGGGACGTACTGGTAGCCGCGGGTTTGCGCGGACAGCCCGCCGCCGCCCGCCGCGATGATCGACGAGACCTCGGCTTCGGTCCCGGCGAAGTCCACCGTCCGGTCGCCGAACTGGTTGACCCCGGCGGGTGAGCTGTTGGCCGAGTAGTTGATCGGGATACCGCGCGACTTCGCGCCGTTCTGCCAGTCGGTCATCGCCGGGCCGACATAGCTGGACCCGGAGCCGGTGACCGGCGTGAGCGCCGCCGCCCCGGGAGTGACGGCCAGCGACAGCACCACCATGACCGCGCCCAGCGCGGCCAGCCGGCGGATCATCCGAATCGCCCGTTGACGTAGTCGTGGGTGCGTTCGTCCGACGGCGCGTTGAAGATGGTGTCCGTCGGACCGTGCTCGATCACCCGGCCGGGTTCGTTCTCGGCCGCGAGGAAGAACGCGCAGTGGTCCGAAACCCGTTGGGCCTGCTGCATGTTGTGCGTGACGATGACGATCGTCACCTCGTGCCCGATCTCGGCGATGGTCTGCTCGATCCGCCGGGTCGACGTCGGGTCGAGCGCGGAACAGGGCTCGTCCATCAGCAGCACGTTCGGCTGCACCGCGAGCGAGCGCGCGATGCAGAGCCGCTGCTGCTGCCCGCCGGACAGCGCGCCGCCGGGGGAGCTCAGCCGGTCCCGGACCTCGCGCCACAGCCCGGCCCGTTCCAGGCTCTGCTCGACGAGCGCGTCCTTGTCGCCGCATTTGACGCCGGCGAGCTTCAGCCCGGCCAGGACGTTGTCACGGATGGACATCGCGGGGAACGGGTTCGGCTTCTGGAACACCATGCCGATGCGCAGCCGGACCTGCTGCGGCCGTGTCCCGTCCGCGTAGATGTCCTTGCCGTCCAACAGGACCTCGCCGGTCAGCGACGCCGACGGCACCAGTTCGTGCATGCGGTTGAGGATGCGGAGGAAGGTCGACTTGCCGCAGCCGGACGGACCGATGAGCGCGGTCACCTCCTTGGCGGGCATCCGCAGCGAAACCCCTTCGAGTACCAGGCGGTCACCGAACCAGGCGCCGATCTCCCGGGATTCGAGTTCCGCCGCGCCGGGCGGCGGGCCACCGGTCAGCTCGACCAGCGGGCGCGCCGGACTGTCCACGTAGGACACTTCAGTGTCGGTCACCGGTTCTCCTGTGTCTTCACGGTGGTCTTCTTGGCCTTCCGCTTCGACCGGTCGCGGCCCACCACCCTGGCGATCGCGAACAGACCGAAGATGAGCAGGATCAGCACGAGCGCGCCGACATAGCCGCGCTGCTGCACGTTCTCCAGCGGCTGTTTGATGAAGCGGTAGATGAACAGCGGGATGCTCTCCTGCGGATCGGAGAACGGGTTGGCGTTCATCCCGAGCGCGCCGAACGAGGTGAACAGCAGCGGCGCGGTTTCGCCCGCCACCCGGGCGATCCCGAGGATCACGGCGGTCGTCACCCCGGTGCGCGCTGTCGGCAGCACCACGGACCACACCGTCCGGGCCCGGCTCGCTCCCAGCGCCAGCGACGCCTCGCGCAGGCCGTCCGGGACGAGACGGAGCACCACGTCCACGGTCCGCGTCACGGTCGGCAGCATGACCATCGTCAACGCCAAGGTGGCCATCAACCCGTTGTAGCTGAACAAGCCCACGCCTGCCTGGATACCGGGGATGATCAGGGCGGCGTACACGAACAGACCGGCCACAATGGACGGAAGCCCGCTCATCGCGTCGACCATGATCCGCACCGGACGCCGGAACCTCGACCGGGTCTCGTTCAGGAACACCGCGGTGAGCACGCCCAGCGGGACCACGAGGATCAGGGTCAGCGCGGTCTGTTCGAGAGTACCGATCACCGCGTGCAGACCGCCGGTCTCGGTCACCGGATCGGTCGGCGCGACCGTGGACATGTCGTGGGTGAAGAAGCCCAGGCGCAGATACGGCGCGCCTTCGACGACGATGTAGAGCAGCAGCGACAGCAACGGGGCGAGCAGGACGAGCGCCCCGGTCACGACCACGGTGGAAACGAGCCGGTCCGACGCCGCGAGCTTGCCCAGCCTGTCGCGGGTGACCAGGTAGAGCATCGTCAGATAGAGGAGGTACGCGACGATCAGGTCGGCCAGCCAGCCGGGGGAGTCCAGTAGCAGATGCATGACGAACCAGGTGAGCAGCGTGGCCGACACCGCGCAGCCGAACGCCGCGAACCGGTCCTGTCTGGTGGTCTCCGACGGCCGCCGTTTGACGAGCTTGCGCGGGGCGGGCGCGACAGGGGGAGTCAGTGTCGTGGTCACGCGTCCACCCCCGCGCCCGAACGGCTCTTGGAGATGATCACCGACGCGGTGAAGTTCGTCGCCAGCGTGAAGACGAACAGCACCAGGCCCGCGGCCATCAGCCCGGACAGCGCGAGCCCGGACGCGCCGGCGTTGTTGGCGATGAACCCGGAGATCGTCGCGCCGCCGAACTGGAGCACGTGCTTCGTGATCTCCGGAACCTGCGGCAGCAGCAGGGAAACGGCGATCGTCTCACCGAGCGCGCGGCCGAGCCCGAGCATCGAACCGCCGATGATCCCGCCCCGCCCGAACGGCAGCATGACGGTCTTGACCATCCCCCAGCGCGTGCTGCCCAGCGCGAGTGCCGCCTCCTTCTCGCCGGGAGGGGTCTGCGCGAACACCTCGCGGATCACCGACGTCGTGATCGGGAGGACCATCAGCGAGACCACCAGGCCCGCGATGAACATCGACTGGATGTACAGCGCGTTCTCCTTCGACGAGAACGGCGGGAACCAGCCCAGGTTTTCGGTCAGCCACAACGAGATCGGCACGATCTGGGGGCCGAGGAAGGCGAACCCCCACAGGCCGTAGAGCAGGCTCGGGATCGCGGCGAGCAGGTCGACCAGCCCGGTCAGGAAGCCGCGGATCCTCCCGCTGGAGTACTCGGTGATGAACAGCGCGGCCAGGATGCTCAGCGGGACCGCGATCAGGACCGCGATCAGCGCGACCACGATCGTCCCGTAGAGCAGGCCGAGCACACCGAGCACACCCGAGGCCGGATCGAACCGGATGGTGGTGAAGAAGCCGAAACCGCTCGTGTCGAACGCCGGCCCGGACCGGTAGACGAGGAAGAAGCCGATGACCACGAGGATCGCCAGCATGGTCAGCCCGGCCCCGGTGGTGACCCGGCGGAACGCGCGGTCGGCCCGCGACAGGACTTCGGTGATCGCCCGCCGCACCGGGGCCCCGGGTGGGGACGGGTCGGGCCGGGGTGGCGCGATGGTCACGAGCGGCCTTTCTTCGTGTTGGCAAGTAAAGGAGTTCAGGGCACACCACGTCGCCCCTCGATGCGGCCAGTATGTGGTGCCCGTGGCCGGTGAAGGTGTCCACACGGAGAACGCCCGACGGGGCGTTTGTGAATCAGTGCGGGCGGACGGCCCCGGCCCGTTGACCCCGAACGGGTGACTCGGGGACGTTGGGTCGCGTGAAATCTGGGGAGTCGTCCATGGTCCTGGTCCGGGCGAGACGAGTCGGGATCGTGCTGATCTGCGGGATACTGGCCGTCGCCGGCGTGTCCGTTCCCGCCGCGCAGGCACAGGCCGCCGCCGATCCGGCGTACCGGCTCAAGACCGAACCCGCCGACCTTTCGGCGGTCCAGAACGGCGACCCGCTGCGGATCACGCTTTCGGGATTGCCCAAGGGCGCGCGGGCGAAGCTCGTCATCTGCCCGAAAGACGTGCCGGACAATTTGATGAAGAAGGTCTATGTTCCGCCGTGGAACAAGGACAGCACGGTGCTCACCAGGGTGCAGTCCTACTGTCAGGACGAGTTCGGCGACGAATTCGCGGGCAAGAACGCGGGCATGCAGTCGATGGAGCGAGTGCGGAGCAGCACGACCGGCGACATCGTCTTCGACACCACGATCCCGCGCGGTACTTTGCGGCCGCACGCCGTCGCCTGGGATCCGCTCTACACCACTTATGAGAAAGCGGTGAATCCCGGGGACAAATTCCCCAAGGTCCCGTGGGCCGACAATCCCGCGGTCGTCGATCCGGCGACCGGCGCGAAGACCAGGCGGCAATTCTCCTTCACCTGCGACGAGAACAATCCGTGCAGCGTCACGATCCAGATCACCGCCCAGGACGCGACGGGGAAGACGGTGACCTGGGTCGACGACTCGATCAAGTTCAGCCCGTATCCGCCGGGGATCGGGGTCAAGGGCTGCAAGGGGATCGGCAGGAACACGCTCGACGCCAGCATGCCGGAACGGCTCGGGCGGACCGCGGTCGCCTGGAACCAGGCGCTGTGCGCTCCCACCAAGGCGGACCAGCCCACCAACATCGTGAGCGAGACCGAAGAGACCGGGCTGACCGCGTTCGACAAGGGCGCCTCGGATCTCATGATCACCGGCAGCGGGAGCGCGCTGGCCGCGCAGACCGTCCGGGCGAGGGAATACGTCCCCGTCGGGATCAACGCGGCGGTGATCGCCGCGGTCGGCTGGTCCCCGACCGACGTCAACGACGAGGGAAACCCTCTGGGCGCGAAGCTCGCCGGCACGATGGCGTTCACCAACGCCGAG
This sequence comes from Amycolatopsis thailandensis, assembly GCF_002234405.1. Lineage (GTDB taxonomy): Bacteria > Actinomycetota > Actinomycetes > Mycobacteriales > Pseudonocardiaceae > Amycolatopsis > Amycolatopsis thailandensis. The sequence continues at coordinate 82,255 of NZ_NMQT01000038.1, forward strand.
CTCGCGAACATGCTCACCAAGGGCGGGCAGAACCCCGACGCGGGCGGCCGGGGCGGCATCTTCAAGACCGGATCCCCGCTGGTCGGCCGCAATGCCGGGCTCTCGGCCATCAAGGACGGTCAGCCCGCCGGGGTGGTCGCGGCGAACCGGCGTTCCGGCTACAACGGAAGCGCGGACTTCTTCGGGGTGACCGGGGAATCGGGACCGGGGACGGTCCCGCTCACCTTGAGCAGGCTGCTCGCCGGGACAGCGCCGAAGGAATGGGTGTTCCCGGCGCTCGGCGACGACTATTTCGGTGAGCTGAACGGGAAGTCCCCCGGGGTGATCTCCGATCTGAGCGTGCTCGATCCGGGTCGGTCGCGGGTGAACAACGTCGACGCGAAGACCGGCCAGCTGTCGGTGCGCAAGACCGTGGACAACGCCGTCGCCGGACGCGGCTCGGACTGCGACGGCGGCTGTGTGAACTGGGTGATCACCGATCTCGCGACGGCGACGATCAACCGCTGGACGCCGGTGGCGCTCCCGGACGGCAAGGGGAACTTCGTCGCGCCGACCGAACAGAGCCTTCAGACGGCGGTCGACGCGATGAAGATCGGCGCCGACGGAACGGCCGAGACCGGCGCCGTCGCCAAGGACGGCGCGTACCCGGTCACCTTCGTCGAGTACATGGCCGTCCCGGTCAACCCGTTGATCGACGCGAACTGCAAGCCGATGAAGGAGAAGCAGGATCAGCTGAAGTCGTTCGCCGGTCTCGCGGCGGGCTACGGGCAAGCGCTGCTTCCGCCCGGGATGGTCCGGTTGAACCCCGGCCTGGCCGCCACCGCCGCCGAGCGGATCGCCAAGATCGGCACCGGCACGGTCGAAAAGGCCTGCCAGGAGAAGGAAGAGGCGAAGAACCCGCCTCCGCCGGGAGCGAACGGTGTCACGCCCGCTTCCACTCCGTCCCTGGGCGGGCCTTCCGGTGGGCAGGGTTCTTCGGCCGGGACGCCGGTGACGGCCGCCGTCGGACCGGTTCCCGCGGTCGCCCCGACCCCGGAAAGCGTGGCGGCGGCCAAGAACCTCGCCGAGTCCATCGACATCCCGAAATTCGCCGGTGCCGGTGCGCTCGGCGCCCTGATTCCCTTGGTGGCGCTGGTGATCCTGGCGATCCTTCCGTCCGCGACGGCGTACGTCTCGGCCGGGCGGCCGGTGCCGGCGTGGCTGACCAGGGCGATCGCGGTGCTTCTGGGTCTTCTCCGCCGTAAGCCGTCGGGTGGCGTGGCGTGAGCGTCGAGGCCGAAGAGAAGCAGTTCCTGCGGTTCGGTCCCGGGTGGATCGGCGCGGTCGTGTTCGCCTGGCTGGTCACCACGCTGGTGGCGCTGGCGCTGGTCGTCTACGCGCTGGGCCCGATGCTGCAATCGGGCGATCAGCGGAAGGCGCTGACCGAGATCCGGGGCGAGATCGGCGTGGCGCTGGGCGCGAGCCAGAGCCTGTTCGGGGCCGCGCCGCCGGTCAAACCGGCCGAGTTCGGCAAGCCGGTGGCCGTCCTGGAGATCCCCGTGCTCAAGGTGCAGCAGGTCGTCATCGAAGGTGCTTCGAGCGGCGAGACCGCGTCCGGGCCGGGGCACGTACCGGGAACGGCCGGGCTCGGCCAGCCGGGCAACGCCGTGATCGCCGGTCGTAACGCCGGCTACGGCGGCCCGTTCGGCGCGCTCGGCGCCCTGCGCCCGGGTGACGAGATCGTCGTCGCGACGACGCAGGGCAAGTCCGTCTACCGGGTGACGGAGACGGCGACCAGGCCGCTGGACGAGGGCACCGACTACGGCAAGACCCAGAACGACCGGCTGACCTTGGTGACGTCGGCGTCGTGGTGGCCGCTGGCCTCGGACGAGGCGACGGTGGTGACCGCGACCCTGGAGGGGAGGCCCTTCCGGCCCGCCCCGCAGAACGGCCGGGCGGACGCGCAGGACGGCCGGACCGGGGACACGGCCGCGTGGGCCGGATTGGTGCTGGCCTTCGGTGGTTTCGTGGCGGCGGCGGCCGGGGCGACATTCCTTTATCGCCGGTGGCGTCCGGTTTCGACCTACGTCATCACCGGACCGGTGCTGCTCACGATGGGTGCGCTCGCGGCCTTGGCGCTTTGGCGATTGTTCCCGGCCTGGGCCTGAATCCGAAAGGGATTTCGGTCTTTTCGGACTTGCCCTGTTCTCACGTTGTGGATCTTCGCCCGTTCCAGACTTTGGTGGGTGGACTCGTCACCGATCGCTCTTTAGATTCTCCCCATTACACCCGGTCAGGGGTAATTCATTCGGGCAACCGAAGGGATTCTTGTGACGGGGCGTCACGCCGTCAGTGCGCTTTAGCCGGAGCGCGCTGAGTTGCCGCAAAACAGGGAGAGTTCGATGAGCAGATTCAGCCGAGTGGTCACATGCTCGGTTCCGGTCGCGGTCGGCGCTTTGCTGCTGTCGACCGCGGTTTCGGGTGCCCAGCCGTCGGAGGAGGTGCGCACGCAGACCGGGATTTCCGCCCTGCAGAGCATCAAGAACAGCCTCACCCCGGCCGAGCGCAAGCAGTCGAGTCAGCTCGTCGTCGAAAAGCGCCTGCGCGCCGACAAGGGCCTGGCCGGCAAGCTGCCCGAGTACCGGACCGGGCTGGGTGTCAGCGACGCCGGCACCGTCGCGGTGGACATCAAGGGCGCCGGACAGTCGCTGGTGGACGCCGTCAAGGCGGCGGGCGGCAGCGTCCGTTACGCCTCGCCCACCGGCGCGATCCGCGCCGACCTGCCGCTGGCCGCCGTCGACTCGATCGCCGGCCGCGGGGACGTCGCCGAGGTCAGGGCCGCCTCCCAGGCGATGACCTGGAACGAGTCCGCTCCGCAGGACCGTCGCCAGGCCGCCGCCAAGAAGGCCGCCGCCGCGCTGCAGGTCGCCGAGGGCGACAAGGCGCACGGCAACGACACCGCCCGCACCAAGTACGGCGTCAACGGCACCGGACAGAAGGTCTGCGTGCTCTCGGACGGCGTCAAGTCGCTCCAGGCGTCCCAGACCGCCGGCGAGCTCCCCGCCGTCGACGTCCTCCCCGGTCAGGCGGGCAGCGGTGACGAGGGCACCGCGATGCTGGAGATCATCCACGACATGGCGCCCGGCGCCACGCTCGGTTTCGCGACCGCCTTCACCAGCGAGCAGAGCTTCGCCGACAACATCCGCGCGCTCCGGACCACCGGAAAGTGCACGATCATCGTCGACGACGTGTCCTACTTCGACGAGTCGCCGTTCCAGGACGGCCCGGTCGCGCAGGCCGTCAACGACGTGACCGCGGCGGGCGTGCTCTACTTCTCCTCCGCGGGGAACTCGGGCAACCTGACCGACGGCACCAGCGGCTACTACGAGGGCGACTTCCGCGGCTCCACCAGCAAGATCTCCGGGATCACCGGGACGCCGCACGACTTCGACCCGAGCGGCACCACCCAGCTGTACAACGCGCTTTCGCCGAACTCGGTCGGCCGCTACGTCACCCTGTTCTGGTCCGACCCGTGGGGCAAGGCCACCAGCGACTACGACCTGTTCGTCCTGAACTCGTCCGGTTCGGTCGTCGCCTCCAGCGAGAACGCGCAGAACGGCAGCCAGAACCCGTACGAGATCGCCCAGGTCCCGGCCAGCGGCACGGGCTTCAAGGTGGCCGTGGTCAAGTACAGCGGCTCCGACCGGTTCATCGCGCTCAACGTGATCCGCGGCCGCTTCGTCACCTCCGGTTCGCTGAAAGCCTTCAGCACCAACGGTGTCACCTCCGGCCACTCGGCCGCCGCCAACGCCTTCAGCGTCGCGGCCGCCCCGGCCGCCGGTGCCTTCGGCCGCGCGCTCGAGACCGGCGACCCGGCCAACCCGGCCGGTCCGTTCCCGGGTCTGTTCTCCGCCACCAGCAAGTGGGAGCGGTTCACTTCGGACGGTCGCCGCAAGCAGTTCTACAACGCCGACGGCTCGGTGATCACCCCCGGCAACGTGTCCTCGACCGGCGGCGCGATCCGGAACAAGCCGGACATCACCGCGGCCGACGGTGTCGCGACCTCGGTGACCGGCTTCCAGCCGTTCTTCGGGACCTCGGCCGCCGCGCCGAGCGCCGCCGCCATCGCCGCGCTGCTGAAGCAGGGCAAACCGGCCGCCACCCCGGCGGAGATCCGGAACGCGCTGACCTCGACCGCGATCGACCTCGGCGCCCCGGGCTTCGACCCGGTCACCGGGGCAGGCGTGATCATGACCGACCCGGCGCTCGCCGCGCTGGGCGTCGCCCCCAAGTGAACAGTCTCCACCAAGGAAACGGCCCGGTGCGCGCGCACCGGGCCGTTCCCGTTTCCGGAGATCAGGACTTGACGCAGGACAGGCCGTTCGGGCCCGACACGGTCAGGAAGCCGTACCGCTGGATCGTGGTGGCGAGCTGGCCACCGCACAGCGGGCTGGCGGTCGAGGCCGAGTCACCGGCGTCGAAGCCGATGGCGCGCTTGGCCTGGTCGTAGCTGGGGGTGCGGGAGTCGACGATGTTGTAGACGCTGCGCGAGCCCAGGAAGGCCGTGGTGAACGCCGGGGTGTAGCTGCCTGCCGAACCGGCGACGGGGGAGCCGTTGAAGCCGGCACCGGTCAGCGGGTTGACGGTGAAGCCCGCGCGCTTGTCGGCGGTCACCGCGTTGCCCTGCGCGATCCACTGCGCGATGGAGAACGGCGCGATGGCCTTGGCGCGGTCGGCGACCGGGATGGAGTTGCCGTCGTGCTCCTGGAACCGCTTGATGGTGACCGGCTTGGTGGTCGGGTCGAAGCCGAGGACGGTGCCGGTGAAGAAGCTCAGCGTGCCGGAACCGGTCTGCGGCAGGTAGACCGAGATGGGGGAGTTGGCGCCGCCGACCTGGTTCCAGTTGGTGATGGAACCGTCGTAGATGCCGCGCAGCTGCGCCAGCGTCAGGGTCAGGCCCGCGCCCGAACCGGTGGCCGAGGACGACCAGGTGACACCGTCGGTGGCGAACGCGAAGTACTCGAAGCTGGCCGGGTCGGACGAGCCGCGAGCCGACGACGACCGCGCGATGTCGATCTTGCCGTCGCCCGCTTCGGCCGAAGCCTTCAGCGCGGCCTTGCCCTGCGACGAGCCGTTCGGGACCGGGAGGTTCGAGCCGTAGACGACCTCGTCGGCGAACGGGTCGGCCGGGACGGTGAACGTCTGGCCCGCGGCCAGCACCGGCGGGACGTTGACGTAGTTGTCGGGGTCGGTGTTCCAGGCGGCCTTCGCCGCCGCGCTGTTGGCGTTGGCCAGGATCGCGCCGGTGATGTCGACGGTGGTGTCCGAGCCCGCCGCGGCGATGACCTCTTCGAGGCCGTTGGCCGGGGCGACCGCCGAAGCGGTGCCGGTCAGGGTGAGGCAGGCACACGCGGCGATCGCGGTGGCGCCGAGAAACCGAGTGGTACGAGCACGCATCTTGTTTGCACTCTTTCTCTAGTCCCCAAGTCGTCACGGGATTCCGTGACTTGGCACAATCCTCGCTCCGCAACACTGTCCGGCGACGGTGCTGCGCGTTCCCGCCCGACGTCATGGTGGTTAATCTCCGGGGAACGAACTTTCCGTGATCGATCGTCACGGAGAACGATTCGGTGAATGTCCGCCGGAATCGCGACGGTATTTCCGGCGCCAATCGGCTATTGTCTCGATTCCTTCGCCGATGGCCGCCTCGGTGGTGGCCGACCGAAATCGGTCGAGTCCGCGCTGCGCCTCGATACGCCGTCCGTAGGCGTGCGTGGCGATCGCGACGACGCGGTCGTCCGTATGCAGGCGCCAGCGCCAGCGGCCCCCGCTGAGGTGGCTGAAATCGCTGGTCAGCTCGGAAATGTTCGTGCTGAGCCAGGCGATCGCGACAAGGCATTCCTCGGCACGCGGATAGTCGGCGGGAGCGGAACCCAGCGACACGTTGTTGCCGCCGAGCAGTCGCCATCGGATGGTCTGGTCACCGGTCTGGACCAGCTGGAAGCGTGGATTCTTCTTCACCGTTCAGCGCTCCGGCGAGTGCGTGAACGGTGTGAATTCCCCCTGGGCACATCCGGTGAATCGCCTCGATGTGGTGAAGGGGTTACCGGTTTTCCTTAAGGCGCGACGGCCGCCGGGTGAACGTTTTGCCCCGGCGCGGGCGCGCTAGCCTGAACGGACGCGGGTAATCGGAAAACAATCACCGAGCCGGATCGGTCCGGCACGGTCTGCGAGGAGGATCGATGGGCAACGGCAGGACCGCGGTCGTCACCGGGGCGGGTTCCGGGCTCGGCCGGGAGATCTCCCGCGCGTTACTCGGCGCCGGTTACCGGGTCGCGCTCGCCGGTCGCCGCGCGGACGCGCTGGCCGACACCGCCGCCGGGGACACGAAAGCGCTTCCCGTGCCCACCGACGTCGCCGACCCCGATTCCGTCGCCGCGTTGTTCGAAGCGGTGCGCGCGGAGTGGGGGCGGCTGGACCTCCTGGTGAACAACGCGGGCGTTTCGGTGGGCGGGACCGTCGACGAACTGTCCTTCGCGGACTGGAAACGCGCTGTGGACACCAACCTGACCGGGATGTTCCTGTGCGCGCAGCAGGCCGTGCGGCTGATGAAGGCGCAGGACCCGCGCGGCGGCCGGATCGTCAACAACGGCTCGATCTCCGCGCACGCCCCGCGCCCCGCGTCCGTCGCCTACACCGCGACGAAACACGCTGTCACCGGGCTGACGAAGTCGATCTCCCTCGACGGCCGGGCCTGGAACGTCGCTTGTGGACAGATCGACATCGGCAACGCCGCCACCGAGATGACACTGAAGATGGCGGACGGCATCCCGCAGGCCGACGGCAGCGTCAAGGCCGAGCCGACCTTCGACGCCCGGCACGTCGCGGACGCCGTGCTGTACATGGCCGGGCTGCCGCTGGACGCGAACGTGCAGTTCCTGACCGTCACGGCGACCGCGATGCCGTACATCGGGCGGGGTTAGAGGCGGTTGGGTGACCCAGGCCCGCCAGGCCCGAGGTGAAGGGGACCTTCCGCCCGTGCGATGAGAGGATAGGCCCCTTTTCCCCGGCCGGTACCCGGACGCACGATCGCCAAGTCCGTGAAGGCCTCCTTCACTACCTTCAAGGTAGGCAAGGAGGCCTTCACGACGTCCGTGACTCACGATCCCACGCGGCTCACGGGATCACCTTCGCCTTCCGGAACTCGTCGAACAGCCGGAAGAGCATCGACGAAGTCTCGGCGTACTCGTGGAAACCGGCTCGCCGGGCCTTCGATCCGTCCGCGAACATGTCGTATTCCCAGCCGAACACGAAATCGGCGAAGCCCCACGACGACGAGACCGCGCTGTACGGCACTTCCAGCCCGTACTTGGCCGAGAGGGAATCCCACAGCTCTTCCTTGTCCGCCATCACGACGTCCAGCGACATCGGCAGCGGCGGCGCCACCTCCAGGTCGAAGTAGCGCGCGATCTTCGGCCAGAGCTCGCTCCACCGGAACAGGTCGCCGTTCGCGATGTTGAACGCCTCGTTCTCCGAGCCGGTGGCCCAGACGGTGGCCTTCGCCAGCAGGCCGGCGTCGGTCATCTCCAGCAGGCTGTCGTACGCGCCGGGTTTGCCGGGGAAACGCAGCGGCAGGCCGAGCTCCTTCGAGATCGACGCGTAGACCGCGATGGCCAGCGCGAGGTTCATCGGGTTGCCCAGCGCGGTCCCGCCGACCACCGACGGCCGGATCGCGGACCACGTCCAGGCCTTCCCGGCCTGACGGCGTTCCAGGAATCGCTGCTGATCCACATTGAACTCGGGCGGCATGTGCCCGGCGTCGTCTTCGCGCGCCGGGGTCTTGAACGGGCCGAGGTGGGCGCCGTAGACCTTGTAGCCCTGCATGAGGCTGACGTGGCGCAGACCGGGTGCGGCCGGTTCGATCGCGTCCACCAGGTTGGTCAGCATCGCCAGGTTCGGCGGGACCAGTTCGGCCCAGGTCGGCTTGTCGACATAAGCCGCGTAGAACACGTGTGTGACGTCGTCCAGGCCGCCGAGCTTCGCGCGGGTGTCGTCCGCGTCGAGCAGGTCGACGGCGATCTGACCCGGACCACCGCGCCGAGACAGGCCGATGACCCGCCAGCCGGGCTGGGTCTCCAGGTATTCGATCAGGTTCTTGCCGATGACCCCGTTGGCCCCGGCGACCAGGGCGACCTTGCGTTCTTCGTTCATGTCACCGAGCCTGGACCCGTCGCGCGGATAAGTCCAAGGCATAGATATCACCGCTGCGATAAACTCTCTTCATGACCAGTCTGCGGCAGCTCGAATACCTGGTGACCGTCATCGACACCGGCTCCTTCACCCGGGCGGCGGAGCTGCTGCACGTGACGCAGCCCGCGCTGTCGCACCAGGTGCGCGCGCTGGAGAAAGGCGTCGGCGGCCCGCTGCTCGAACGCCTCCCGCGTAGTGTCCGGCTCACGCCGATGGGGCGCGCCATGCTCCCGCACGCCCGCGCCACCCTCGCCGACGCCGAACGCGCGCGGTGCGCGGCCCGGCAGGCGTCCGGGCTGGAGGCCGGGGAGCTCCAGATCGCCACGGTCTACTCGGTCGGCATCGGCGTCCTGCCCACGGCGTTGCGGGTGTGGCGCCGGGAGCGGCCGGACGTCGACGTCCGCTTGGTGGAGTTCCGGCACGCGGACGAACTGCGGGACGCCATGGCGGCGGGGGAGGCCGACGTCGCGGTCGGGCCGGTCCCACCGGGCTGGGAGGGGCCGATCCGCGAACTCGGCACCGAGGAGTTCGTGGTCGTCCTGCCGATCGACGGGCCGCGCGAGGACGACGGCACCGGCGTCGTCGACCTCGCGAGTCTCTCCGGCTGCGCCTGGGTGCATTACGCGCCGGGCAACGGCCTCGCCGATCTCGTCGATCAGGCCTGCGCGGCGGCGGGATTCCAGCCGAGGGCCGCGGTCCGGACCGAACAGACCGCCGCCGCCCCGGTGCTGGCGGCGGCGGGGCTCGGCCCCGCGCTGGTCCCGGCCAACGTGCTGCCCCAGGGCTTCCACGGCCGGGTCCTGCGGCCCGAACCGGCGATCCGGCGCACCCTCGCCGCCTACTGCCGGAGCACGCCCGACCCGCTGACGTCGGCCTTCATCGACGTCGTCGCGGGAGAGTGCACACTCGGGCTACCGGACGGTCACCGCTGAGAGGTCGACGCCCCCGAACGTCGTCGCCTTCACCTCGCCCACCCGCTCGGCCCAGACGGCGTGCTCGTGCCCGGACCACAGCGGCGCGACCGGGAGATCGCGCAGCAGCTGGTTCTCCACCAGGCGGTAGACCTCGCCGCTGTCGGCGGCTTCGGTCTCCTCGGCCGATTTCAGCAGGTCGGCGAACCCGTCGCTCTGATACCCGGTCAGCTCGACGATCTTCGTCAGCACCTCCTGCGGGCTCGGCGTCACGAGATCCAGGTCGATCGCGAACGGGCCCTGGCCGGGTTCCGGGGCGAGCGGGACGCCGGCCGCCTTGGCGGTCTGCTCCGCCAGCGGGCGCAGCCAGCGGCTCTGTGACTGTCCGAAGTGGACCGGTGCGGCCGGGAACTCCGCCTGGGTCAGCAGGGACTTCCCCGCCCCGGCGTCGAACGTGCAGGGACGGCAGGTGCTGCTGCGCTCGCCGGGCGCGACGGCGGGCGGCAGCAGTGACTTCGCCGGGTCCACCTGCCTGTCCAGGACGCCGGCTTCCAGCGCGGCGCGATCGACGCCGAGCGCGAAACCGTGCCGGACGGTCGCGTCGGAGAAATGCGGCGCGGTGAGGGGAAACCCGAGGTAGGAGACGTTCGGCAGCGCCCACATCACGTGCCGTTGCGCGAAATCGGCGTGCATCGCGTCGTGCCGCTCGCCGGGGACGACGGTGGAGAGGTCGAGCTTCCCGGACTTGACGCCGTCGTAGAGCGCGGTCGCGTCGCCGATCTTCAGTTCGATCACGCGGGCCTTGCCCGGCGCGTCGGCGACCCGGACCAGCTTGGCGCCCGTGGGCTGGAAGCCGCCTTCCAGACGGAACGGTCCGTTGCCGACAGGCAGGGAGAAGAAGCGGGCCCAGTCGCGCGAGGCCAGGGCCGAAGCGGGCAGCGGGACCAGGGCAGGGGAAGAAAGCAGGGCGGGGATCTGCCCGGAAGGCCGGTCGAGGACGAGCCGGATCGTCAGCGGATCCGGCGCGGTGATCTCCTTGGCCCGCAACAGACCTTTCAGCACGCGCGAGCCCTGCCAGCCCTCTTGTTCCACCGCCTTCCAGGTGTCCACATAGGACTGCGCGGTGACGGGCGTGCCGTCGTGGAACTTCCCGCCGTCCTTCAGCTTGACCGTCCACGTCGTCCGGTCGGCGCTGCTGATCGACTCGGCCGCGCGCGGTGTCGTCTTCCCGGTCGCGGGATCGTAGTCCGCCAGCGGTGTCCACAGCGCGCTCGTGACGAGCCTGCCCGCGTCGTCGTGGACGTCCGCGGGGTTGGTCGAGGCCGGCGCGGGCAAGCCCACACGAAGAACGTCCGGTGCGGGCGATTCGCCGGATTCCGAGCAGCCCGCCGCGATCAGGGCGGCGGCGAGGAGCGGGGCCAGAAGACGCAAGCGCATGGTCATGTCATAGCAGTCCCACACCGACCATCGGCGGTTGTGCGGGCAAAGTGGTGATCATAGGGTGGGGTGACCAGCCTGGGAGGTTTCTGTGCGAGGAAACTGGTTGCTCCGATCTAGCCTGGCGATCGCGACGGTCACCGCGACCCTGATCGCCACCGGCCTGCCCGCCGCCGCGTGCGGCGAGGAGGACAAGCCGGCGAGTGAGAAGGTCCGGGTCTCGGGCGCACCCGGCGCGGTGAAGAACGTCAAGGCCGTCGGCAACGTGCCCGACGCGCAGGGCGCCATCGCCATGGGCTTCCTCCAGTACGGCCACCGCGACGTCATGGCGGTTTCCGGCGAGTTCGGCCTGAAGGTCTACGACCTCACCAAGAACCCCGCCGCGCCGAAGCTGATCGGCGAGGTCAGCCTGCCGGGCCTGTGGGAGACCGAGGACACCGAGGTCGACGTCAAGCGCAAGCTCGTCTTCCTCGCGCGCGACCCGCGGGCCTACGGCGGCACCACGCAGACCGGCGAGTCCGGCATCTACATCATCGACCTGAAGAACCCGGAAAAGCCGGCCATCCTGAGCTACACCAAGGTGCCCGCCGGTCACACGACCAGCTGTGTCGACGACTGCCGGTACCTGTGGACCGGCGGTCCGGCCAAGGCCGCGAACCAGCCCGCCGACTGGGGCGGCCGCCCGATCTGGGTGACCGACATCCGCGATCCGCGCAACCCCAAGACGGCCCCGGACCCGATCGAACTCGCGCGCAACGACGGCAAGACCGACTACGTGCACGACGTCCAGGTCGACGACGAGGGTGTGGCGTGGGTGTCCGGCCGTGGTGGTGTCCGCGGCTACTGGACCAGCGGGTATCACCGCGATCCGGTACAGGGCAAGGTCCGCCGCGCGACCGCGTTCAGCCCGGTGCCCTACGCGGGCGGCGGGATCGAGGAGACGGCGGCGCCGTCGAAGTTCATGCACAACAGCTTCCACCCGTCGGGACACCGTTCGGCCGACGGCGCGGACTCGAACCGCTGGCGCGGCCGCGACCTCATCTACGCCACCGAAGAGAGCTTCCTCGACGGTTGCGTCGGTGACGGCGTGCTGACGATCTCGTCGTTGCAGAACTCGTACAACGGCGAAGGCTGGCGTTCGACGCCGGAGAAGCCGTTCCGCCTCAAGTCCGTCGGCACCTGGAGCGTCGCCGGGCAGGAAGGCAGCGACCCGACGACAGGCGACTGCTCCGCGCACTACTTCGACGTCCGCGGCAAGGTCCTCGTGCAGTCGTTCTACACGCAAGGCACGCGGTTCCTCGACGTCAGCGACCCGACCGACCCGAAGCAGATCGCCTACTTCCGCCCGGCCGACGCCTCCGCGTGGGCGCCGTACTGGCACAAGGGTTACGTCTATGTCGCCGACAACACTCGCGGAATCGACATCCTGAAGCTCACCGCCTGAGTCAAGATGTCCCCATGCGCACCATGGGGAAGACGTCGGTGATCACGGCCGCGGTCATGCTGATCGCGGCCTGTGACCCGGCACCGCCGGAAGAAGCGGCCGTCCACACCGATCCGGCGCCGGTCGCCGAGACGTTCCCGGAAGTCGGCGAGATCGTCGAAGCGTCCTGGGTCGAGGAGAAGATGGGCGCCTCCGAAGGCCGCGTCGCGGCGCCCGGGCCGACCGACTACCGGTTGTCCGCCTTGGTGAAGCTGCGTATCGACGCCGTTTCGAAGGTGATGAGCGGCTACGAATGTCATGCCGGTACCCCGGCGGCGCCGGAGCGGCTCAAGGCACTTCTGCCGTCCGGTGTCTCGTGGCTTTCCTGCGCACTGCCCGCGAACGGCAAGGCGCGGACCGCGTTCGTATCCGCCGGTTCCGAAAAGGCGTTCCTGACCTCGACAACCATGTAACAAAACCGGGACGGAACTGTCGAGCGACCATCACGGAAGCCGCATGATCCGTTCCTAGCTTGGCGCCATGGCCACCTTGCTGGAACGAGCCCCGGCTCCCGTCGCCGAGACGACGCCGCGGCGAAGCGTCACGGCGCTGTTCGCGATCGCCGTCCTCGTCGCCGGATACACCGGATTCCGATTGCCGGGGGAATGGGCGGCGACCCTGCAGGCCGTGTCCCTGACCGACGGTTTCCACCGGCGGTTCCTCGTCGGCACGTTCCTCAAGCCGTTCGGGCACGACTACGCGGTCTTCGCGGTCGCGAGTTTCGCCGTCCTCGGCGCGGTGCTGGCGGTCGTGACGCTCGCCTTCTTCAACAGCCGCACCGAAAGCCGGCGGTGGTTGATCATCGGCTGGCTCCTGCTGCCGACCGGCGGCTACCTGTTCCACGAGGTCGGCTACTTCGACCAGGTGCTGTACCTGCTGCTGTCCGGCGCGCTGTGGGCGGTGCACCGGAACCGGCCGGTGGCCGCGAGCGCGGTGATGGCGCTTTCGGTGACGGTGCACGAGATCGCGCTGCTCACGGTGCTCCCGGTGTTCGGTTTCGCCTTGCTGCGGAAGGTGCCGTTCCGGCGCGCGTGCGCACTGCTCGCTCCGGCCGCGTTGCTCGGTGCGGTGATCCTCGCGTTGCCTCCCGCCGGCACTGGCGCCGTCGAGGGTCTCCGCCGAGAGCTGTCCACGGCGGACTTCGGCTACCGGGTCGACGCGCTGAACCTGTTCGGGCGCACCCAGGCCGAGAGCTGGCAGCTGTACTCGATCACCAATGTGCTGCTGTACCTGTCGCCGATCCTGCTCGTGGTGGCCGGCGGCTTCCTCTACCTGCACCGCCCGACGCTCGCGGCGGCGGTGCCCGTCGCGGCGATCACGGCACCGGCGCTGCTCGCGTTCGGTGGCTGGGACGACGCTCGCTGGGGATTCCTGCTGGTGACCAACTTCTTCGTGGTGCTGTGGCTCTGGCTCGGCCGCCGTGAACTGAAGCTCCCGCAGGTGGCCGCGCTGGCCGGGTTGTTCCTGATCCTCACGCACGTCCCGATGCCGTACTTCGACGGCTACGGGCCGCGCTGGCTCACGCTGGTGACTCCCGTGGAAGGCTTCCCCCAAGATCGAAAGGCGCACTGATCGTGCAGGGCCCTAGTGCTTGAGCTCGGCGTTCCAAGCCGTCAGCGTCAGCTTGCCGGTGGTCCCGAGGTCGGTGTCGACCGTGATCCGCTGCTCCGGGTCGCCCTTGGCGGCCGCGACGGTCACGTAGGCGCCCGCCTCCGGCGAACCCGCGGTGACCGTGTTCGACCACGAGACCACCGACAGCAGCGTCCCGCCGGGCCGCACCGTCTGCGGGCTGACGCCGGGATCGATCGCCATATACGACGTGCCGTGCTCAACCTCGACGGCCATCTGCCGCTTTTCCTTGTCCAGCAAGCGGACTTCGGGATAGCCGGTGAGCGTGCGCGGCGCCGTCCCGCAGTTGGTCAACGTGAGCACGACCGCGCGGTGCCCGAGCGCGGCCTCGACCGGCCCGGACTTCACCGTCACCCCGGTGCCGAGACAACCCGCGGGTTCGACCGTCCCCGGCTCCGGTGTGTGGATGGCCGGGATCGGCGGCGGTGGTGGCGGGGGCGTAGTGCACCCCGCCACCACCAGCGCCGTCCCCGCCAACGTCAAGATCGCTTTTCCCAGCACGGCTGAACCGTACTAGGCGAGCAACTCCTGCCAGAG
>NZ_NMQT01000380.1 GCF_002234405.1 Amycolatopsis thailandensis
TGCGCGCGGCCGACGTCGCCGTGCTGACCAAGGAGACGATCCGCGCGCTCAGCCACCGGCACGGGCTGAAGGCGTCCTTCACCCCGAAGTTCGCGCCCGCCGGCGTCGGCAACGGCGGGCACGTGCACCTGAGCGTCTGGCACGGCGCGCGGAACCTTTTCTCCGGCGGCGAAAGGACTTTCGGGCTCACTCCGGTAGCGGAATCGTTCAGCGCGGGAATCCTGCGGCGGCTGCCCGCCCTGCTCGCGATCGGGGCGCCGTCGGTCGTCAGCTACCTGCGGCTGGAGCCGCACCACTGGGCGGGGGTGTACACCGCGTGGGGGTTGGAGAACCGGGAGACACCGCTGCGGCTGGTGCGCGGGGTCGCCGGGAACCGCGGGTCGGCGGCGAACCTCGAGGTCAAATGCTTCGACCTGACCGCGAATCCGTATCTGCTGGCCGCCGCGCTGCTGTTCGCCGGGATGGCCGGTGTCGACGAGGAGGCTTCGCTGCCGGAGCCGGTGGACGTGGATCCGGGGACACTGACCGACGCCGAACGCGCCGCTCGTGGGATCGAGCGGCTGCCTCAGCGGCTGGAAGAAGCCGTCTCGGCGTTCGAAGCGGACAAGGACCTGGCGGCCGCGTTCGGCGCGACGCTGGCGACGACGATCGTGGACGTGCGGCGGGCCGAGATCGAACGGTTCGCGGGGGCGAGCGCGAAGGAGGTCACCGAAGCTCAGCGGTGGCGGCACTGAAGCGGGGGCTGAAGGACGCTTTACCCGCATCAGACGCAGCGAAGGGGCCCTTCACCGCTGGAATCCAGGCCGGGCGCGCAGCGCCTCCGTTGAGGGCGGCGGCGGGGGCATGGATGGAGCGGCGAAGAGAGT
>NZ_NMQT01000381.1 GCF_002234405.1 Amycolatopsis thailandensis
GCGGGCACCGACCCCGGCGAACTGCTGCCCGGCTGGCCGTCGCGGTCGCGACCGGTGCAGGTCGGCGAGCGGACCGGCTTCCACCCGGGCGCGGGCTGGCTGATCACCGTGGTCGGCGCGCGCGGGCACGACTGGGGACGGCTGGTCCTCGTCTGCGGGGATCCGCCGCCGCACCGGCACGTCGTGGTCGCCGAGCGCGCCGCGTCCGCTCTCGCGGTGCACCGCCTGGTCGCCAAGGACACCGACAGCCTCGAACGCCAGGCGCACCGCGCGATCCTGACCGAACTGCTGGCGAATCCGGTGCCGCCCGCCGAACTGACCGCGCGGGCGTCCGCGCTGGGTGTCCCGCTGACGGGACGCCTGCTGGTCGGGGTCGCCGTGCGGCCCCGGATCACGGTGACCGCCAAGACCACGCAGTCCACACCGGTGCTGCTGCGGGAACTCGCCGAGGCGACCGTGCTCGCCGCCCGGCACGCCAAGGTCTCCGCGCTCGTCGCCGGCGACGACACGCAGGTACGCGCGCTGATCGCGCTTTCACCGGAGGCGGGGGTCGAGGCGGTCCTGCGACGACTGGCCGGCGACGTCCACGAGGCGCGCTCCGGCGCGCCCGCCGTGGTCGCGGTCGGGACCACGGGCAACG
>NZ_NMQT01000382.1 GCF_002234405.1 Amycolatopsis thailandensis
GTGCTCGACCACATCGCCGACGGGCTGACCAACCGCCAGATCGCCGAAAAACTGTTCCTGGCGGAGAAGACGGTCAAGAACTACGTGTCGTCCCTGCTGCACAAGCTCGGTTTCGAACGCCGCACCGCCGCCGCCGTCTACGCCACGCAGCGGCGCAAGCCCTCCTAGAAGATCGCGAACCCGCCGGCGTAGCCGGGGTCCTCGCGCAGCACCCGGCGCAGTTCGTTGAGCGCCCGGTGCTGGGTGACGCGGACCGCGCCCGCGCTCGCCATGCCCAGCGTGTTCGCGGTCTCTTCGGCGCTGAACCCGTGGATCACGCGGAGCACCAGCACGTCGCGCTGTTTCGCCGACAGGACCTCGAACAGCCGGGAAAGCCGTCGGCTGCGATCCGCCTTCTCGACCTCTTCGAACGTCGGGTTCCACGGACCGTCCGGCTCGGGCTCCGGATCGGGGACCGGCGCGGACGGGTCGCGGGCCAGGTTGCGACGGACGTCGGCGACCTT
>NZ_NMQT01000383.1 GCF_002234405.1 Amycolatopsis thailandensis
GCAGCCCGGCCGCGGCGAGGGCCTCCCGGACCGCGAACTTGTTCGCGCACAAGGCGAACACCGACGCCGGGCAGCGCGCCACCCCGAGCAGCTCCGCGGCGTGGGCGGTGCTCGCGATGGCGCCGTCCGAGCCGGTGAAGAGGCCGGCCAGCGCGCCGCCGTCGATCTCCCGCACCTTCGCCGCGACGGCTTCCGGGTCGTGGACGTCGTCGAGCGCGACGACGTCGTCCACCACGCCTTCCAGTGCGGCACGCTCGGCCGCGTCCATCGGCGGCGCGAGCAGCACCACGCGGTGCCCGGCCGCCCGCATCGACGGCGCGACCTCGCCGACCCAGTGCCCACGGGCCTCCCTGACCAGCACTGCCGTACTCATGCGGCATCCTTCCCGGCGAGCTTGCGCTCCCGTTCCTGCGCCCCCACGAGGTCGTCGGGCAGCGAATCGGGCACCTCGGTGTCGAACCGGCGCAGCCGCCGCAGCGAGAACCCGCCCACGTTGATCAGCAGCAGGATCAGCGCGAAGACGACATAGGCGAGCCCGATGCCCCGCGTCTCGCCGGTGCCGAGCACGGCGCCGACCGACCCGGTCAGCGCACCACCCGGCGCCAGCAGGGGCGAGAACCAGCCGACCGCCAGTGGCGCCAGCACGGCGAACCC
>NZ_NMQT01000384.1 GCF_002234405.1 Amycolatopsis thailandensis
GGCACGATCGCCATCGTCGGTTCCACCGGCCCCATGCCCTCCCCCGTGGCGTTGGGCACCGTGATGGGCAAGGAACTTACGGTCGTCGGGTCGCTCAACGGCGACATCGCCGACTACCACCGCTCGGTGGACTTCTTCCGCACCTTCGGCGGCCGGATGCCCTGGGACGACTTGTTCAGCGCGCCGGTCGGGCTTTCCGAAGCGTCCAAGAGCGTCGAGTCGATGTCGCGGCTCGGCGAGCTCAAAGCCGTCATCGATCCCCGCCTTCCCTAGGAGACCCGCAATGCCAGTCATCCCCCAGCGCCGCATCGGCCGAGACGGCCCGCTCACCGGCGTGCTCTCGCTCGGCTCCTGGCACACCTACGACCGGATGGACTTCCGCGAGGCGGTGAACCTCGTCCGCACCGCGGTCGATTCCGGGATCACGCTCTTCGACGTCGGCGTCTACGGTTTCCCCGGTGCCACCGCGGTCTACACCGACGTGCTCTTCTCCGCCATGGTCCGCGCGGCCGGGATCCGCCGGGAGGACTACCTGCTTTCGGCCAAGCTGTGGCTGGAGGGCTATCCGGAGCACAACCTCCGCGACCAGCTCGACAACGCCCTGTTCCGCGCGGGCGT
>NZ_NMQT01000385.1 GCF_002234405.1 Amycolatopsis thailandensis
CCCGTTGTCGACCCGGGTCAGGTGGTACACCGGGCCATTCGGGTCGGCGGGACCGTTCAGGTCGGCGCCGGGCACGCCGTACAGCGCGCACGTCCGGGACGACGTGTTCTTGTAGGTCAGCGGCACGTCGAGCTGCGTCGGCGAGTTCGGGGACGGCTTCGGCGCGCCGAGAGCGAGCGTCAGATCCGTTGTGGCACAACGGGGATTGTCACCCGACCCGGCAGGTTTCCCGGCGGCAGGCGGTTTCGCCGCTCCCGTTTCCTTGCCCTGCGGGGTGGGAGTGACGGAAGCCGCGGAGGTGGCGGTCGGTGCGGCGGATGTCTCCACCCCGCCGCCGCCCGCCGCCGCGGAAGACTGCGGCGCGGCCGAAGGAGTACCGGAGTTGTTGCACGCGACGACGGCGAGCACACCCGCGCAGGCCGCGATCACCTTGGCGACCCGCGCGACGTTCGTTCGAATGGATCGGTGGCTCATCGTGTTCTCCCCGCTCGCTGTGAATCATTCACCAAGCAGAATGCCCAACGGGGCCGGAAAGATGCGTCACGATGACACTGCTCTCACAAAAGCAACCCCGGCGACCGCGACACATCTT
>NZ_NMQT01000386.1 GCF_002234405.1 Amycolatopsis thailandensis
CGGCGGTGGCCGCGGCGCTGCCGAAGCCCGGTGACGGGCACGTCGTCGAGCTGCGGGACATCGCGTTCCTGGAGCCGTTCGGCGTCCCGGACGGCGCCACCGCGGAGTACCGCGTGGAGTTCGACGGCGACGACTTCACCGTGACCAGCCACGTCGGCGGTGCGAGCCGGACCCACGTGCGCGGATCCGCCGGGTGGATCGCGGCCGGAGCGGTGTCCACTGTGGACATCGAGGCGGTGACCGGGCGGACCGAGCCGATCGACGACGGGCACGGCTTCGGCACCGGCCGCACCAGCATGGTCACCTTCGGCCCGCGCTGGGCGGCGCTGCGCGAACACCGCATCGGCGCACAGGAGGAGCTGGCCACGATCACGGCTCCCGAGGCGGCGGCGGGTGACGCCGGCGCGTGGGGACTGCATCCGGCACTGCTGGACGTCGCGACCGCGTTCGGCCGCGGCCGGGGGAGCGGCACCTACCTGCCGATGAGCTACGGACGGATCGTCGTGCACGACGCGCTCCCGGCGAGTTTCCGCAGCCACCTGCGCTACCGCGACACCGGCGGCGACCAGGTGGTGGCGGCCGACCTCTCGCTGTGCGACGAGACCGGCCGCGTGCTCGTCACGATCGAGGACTTCGTGCTGCGCCAGGTCGATCAGGACGCCGTGGGCGGCAGCCTTTCGGCGCCGGCGGTGTCTACTGTGGACACTGTGTCGACCTCGACCGGGATCCGGCCGGTGGACGGCGCGGAGGCGTTCGTCCGGGCGCTGGCCCCCGGTCTCGGCGGGCAGGTGGTGATCAGCACCCTCCCGGTGCGGGAGCTGATCGAGCATCGGGTCGGCGTCGAGGAGCTGGACGAGCCCGACGAAGCGGTGGTGCAGGTCTCGGAGGACGACTACGTCGCCCC
>NZ_NMQT01000387.1 GCF_002234405.1 Amycolatopsis thailandensis
GGTTGAGTGTATGTGAGATTTTTTTGATTCGTTATCCGACGTCGACAGAATTCGAGTCTCGTTCCCAACACGACGCTCTTCCGATCTAATGTCGCCGTCTCCGCGATCCTGCTCAAGCCCGAACGTGCTCACGGCCCGGGTTTGGCCGCTCTGAAGCGATCCGGCGGCAAAGTAGTGTCCGTTGAGGACGGTCCACAGTGGATCGGCCGGGCGGACCTCGTCATCGACGGGATCGTCGGCATCTCGGCGCGTGGGCCCTTGCGGCCGGACGCCGCGGCGCTCCTGGAGCACGTGAGTTCGCCGGTGCTGGCCGTCGATCTGCCCAGCGGGGTGGATCCGGACACGGGCGCCGTCGACGGTCCCGCTGTCGTCGCCGACCGGACGGTCACTTTCGGCGCGCTCAAACCGGTGCACGCCCTCGCGCCCGCTTCCTGTGGCGAGGTCGCCTTGGTGGACATCGGGCTGAGCCTCGACGATCCCGATCTGCGGCGACTCGATACGGCCGATGTCGCGACGGCGTGGCCGGTGCCCGGTCAGGATGACGACAAGTACAGCCAAGGCGTGGTCGGTGTGGCCGCCGGGTCAGCGACGTATCCGGGGGCGGCGGTGCTCGCGGCCGGTGCCGCGGTGCGGGCGACGTCCGGGCTGGTGCGGTACGCCGGTCATGCCGCGGACGTGGTGCGCGGACATTGGCCCGAAGTGATCGCGACGGGTTCGGTGACGGACGCGGGCCGGGTGCAGGCGTGGGTCGTCGGGCCGGGGATCGGGACCGGGCACGAGGGACGGGACGTGCTGCGGTTCGTGCTCGGGCGTGGTGTGCCGGTGTGCGCGGACGCCGACGCGACGACGATCATCGCGCGTTCGCCGGACGTGCTCGACGCGCGGGATCCGGACACGCCGCTCGTGCTGACTCCGCACGCGGGGGAGTTCGAGCGGCTGATGGGTTCGCCCCCGGGAGCCGACCGGGTCGAGGCGGCGCGGTCGGCCGCGCGGAAGTACGACGCCGTCGTGCTCTTGAAGGGGCACTGCACGGTG
The DNA here is from genome assembly GCF_002234405.1 of Amycolatopsis thailandensis. Classification (GTDB taxonomy): domain Bacteria; phylum Actinomycetota; class Actinomycetes; order Mycobacteriales; family Pseudonocardiaceae; genus Amycolatopsis; species Amycolatopsis thailandensis. Next base: position 1,036 of record NZ_NMQT01000387.1, read on the forward strand.
GTCGCGGCGCCGGACGGGCGCGCGCTGGTGAACACGCCGCGGGGCTCGTGGCTCGCGACGGCGGGTTCGGGGGACGTGCTGTCCGGTCTGGTCGGCGCGCTGCTCGCCGCCGGGCTCGACCCGTGGTTGGCGGCCGGGGCTGCGGCGCACGTCCACTCGCTCGCCGGGTCGCTGGCCGCCGACGGCGCCCCGACCTCGGCTTCCGGAATCCTCGGCGCCGTCCCCGCTGCTCTCCGGTCCCTCCTCTCCCCGGTCTCCTGACCAGGGCGCCGACCTGCGT
>NZ_NMQT01000388.1 GCF_002234405.1 Amycolatopsis thailandensis
GCGCGCACGGCAAGCTGCTGAGCACCACCGTGCACCCCGAGGCTTACGACCCCGCCGGGAGCTGAGCCTTGACCGCCGACCTCATCCTCACCAACGCCACGGTGTACACAGTGGACGGTGCCCGGCCCTGGGCGTCGTCACTGGCGATCAAGGACGGCCGGGTGCTGTCCCTGGAGGACATCGAACGCGGGCCGAACACCGAGGTCGTCGACCTCGACGGCGCCTTCGTGATGCCTGGCCTGGTCGACGTGCACAACCACCACGCCCTCGCCGGGCGCGCGGCCCTGTTCGAGCTGACCTTCGGCCTCGACGCTGGCTTGGACGACATCCTCGCCGCGGTCCGCTCGCACGCCGCCGCGCTCGGACCGGACGAATGGGTCGTCGGTGGCGCCTGGGCGTCCACACTGGTCAGCACCCTTTCGCGGACTTCGGCCCGGCACGCGCTCGACGAGGCCGCGGGCGGGCGTCCGGTCATGCTTTCGGACGACAGCAGGCACAACCGCTGGGTGAGCAGCCGGGCCTTGGAACTGGCGGGCGTCACCACCTCGACAGCCGACCCGGCGGGCGGGGAGATCGTCCGCGACCCGTCGACCGGCGAGCCCGTCGGTGTCCTGCTCGAGGCGGCGGGTGTCGCCGTCGA
>NZ_NMQT01000389.1 GCF_002234405.1 Amycolatopsis thailandensis
TGGGTCACCTTCGATTTTTCCTGGCCCTTGGTGCTCGTGCGAAAATGGAGACCGTAGTTCTCGGGAGTACGGCCGGGTCGCCACGCTCCGCGCGACGACCCGGCCGAGTTCACGCCCGCGGTTCTCAGCAGTCGCTGGAGTTCTTGGCGTAGTAGAGGCTACGTCCCGTGGGGACACTGAAGGCCCAGCCGTAGACCAGTGTCTTGCTCGTCCGCCCGGGAACCAAGCTGGGACCCCAGTCCGGCCAGGTGGGGATGTCGACGCAGACGTACTTTCCGGTGGAGCATTCGTTGTAGACGTCGACCTTGCGCCAATTGTTCTCCGTGTACCACGGCTCGTGCTGAACGTTGCACGCCGCGGTGGCGCCGGGGGCCGAGCCCGCCGCCGTATCGGACGCGCTTGCCGGACTGCTGAGGGAAAGGGCGAGCGCGGCGGTGATGGCCGCGAGCGCGATGCCGTTCTTCATGATCATGTCCTGCCTTTCTTTCCGGTCGGAAGGGAGCCTTCCCGACCCCTGGTCCGGAGCGCGACGCTTTTGCGGGAGAACGCAAAAGCCCTGGCGGAGAGGCGTCACGTCGTCGACGCCGGCCG
>NZ_NMQT01000039.1 GCF_002234405.1 Amycolatopsis thailandensis
CGAGCGGCGCCCGCTTCACGGACTTCCTCCGCGGAAACGTTCGGGCCGTGCATGGTGAGGCAGTCGGGTCGTGCCCGTAGGTGGGCCGACGGCTCAACCGTCCCTGCTCCGTGACGTCCCCAATGTGGCATTGGGGACGCTCAGTGCCCCCAATGCCACATTGGGGACGTCTTTACTGCCGGGAGCGCTGGAACGTGCATGCTCGCCTGTCAGTGAAGGCCACTTTCGAGACGCTCAACGTCCTAAAGGGTCCCTTTGGGACACACCCGGGGCACGAGGGCGCCCAGGCCCTGCAGCCGTCACGTCCACTGTCTCCAGCGGCTGAGTACGTGAAGGCCCCCTTCCTTGCGCCTGGCGTAAGGAAGGGGGCCTTCACGTACTGACGAGACTCAGTCCTTCTTGGACTCACCTTCGGGCTTGTCGCCCTCGGCGTCGTCTTCCTTCGGCTCTTCCGGCTCGGCGGGCAGCAGCGCGTCGAGCGCCGCGCCGGCGACCCGGCGGAACTTGCGGCCACGGCGCTCGCGCTCCAGGACGGCGACCTCGAGCTTCACCGGGTCCGAGTCGCCGTTTGCGGGCGCCGGGGTGTTGTCGCGCAACGCCTTCACCGCGACCCCGAGCGCGACGCCCAGGTCCATGTCCGGCTCGAAGCTCTCCTTCAGCTTCGTGGTGAGCGTGTCGGCCTGACCGCCCATCACGACGAACTTCGGCTCGTCGAAGATCGAACCGTCGTAGGTCAACCGGTACAGCTGATCCTCGGCCGCGGTCGCGCCGACCTCGGCGACGCAGACCTCGACCTCGAACGGCTTCAGCTGCTCGGTGAAGATGCTGCCGAGCGTCGCGGCGTACGCGTTCGCCAGCGCACGCGCGCTGACGTCCCGCCGGTCGTACTGGTAGCCCTTCAGGTCCGCGTGCCGGATGCCGGCGACACGAAGGTTTTCGAACTCGCTGTAGCGGCCGACGGCCGCGAAACCGATCCGGTCGTAGATCTCAGACACCTTGTGCAACGTCGCCGAAGGGTTCTCGGCCACGAACAGCACGCCACCGCGGTACTTGAGCACGACCACGCTCCGGCCACGCGCGATGCCCTTGCGCGCGATCTCGGAACGCTCCCGCATCAACTGCTCGGGAGAGGCGTACAACGGCATCGTCACTGTGGTGCTCCGCTCTTTCTGGCTCTCATCGGAAAGGGAACAGGGAGGGAAGGCCCGAAAAGACTCAGCGCCCGCGTTCGGCTCGGGCGGCGACGACCGCTTCGGCCACCGCGGTCGTCTGCTCGAGCGGCAACGCCACCGCACCCTGCTCCGCGGTGACCGTCACGATCGTCGGGAAGATCCGGCGCACCAGATCCGGTCCGCCGGTCGCGGTGTCATCGTCCGCCGCGTCGTACAACGCCTCCACCGCCACCCGGATCGCGGCTTCGGCGTCCGCGTCCGGGTCATGCAGCTTCTTCAGCGAGCCCTTCGCGAACAGCGAACCCGAGCCGATGGCGTGGTAACCGGCGCTCTCCTCGTAGCGCCCGCCCGTCGCGTCGTACGAGACGATCCGGCCCGCGTGCTTCGCGTCTTCCGCGTCGAGGTCGTACCCGACGAACAGCGGCAGCACGGCGAGGCCGGCCATCGCCATCTCGAGGTTGGACTTCACCAGTCCGGCGAGTTTGTTCGTCTTGCCGTCGAGCGAGAGCGAAACACCCTCGATCTTCTCGTAGTGCGCCAGCTCGACCGCGTACAGCCGCACCATCTCGATCGCCAGCCCGGCCGAGCCCGCGATGCCCACCGCCGAGTACTCGTCGGTGACGTGAACCTTCTCCATGTCCCGCGAGGCGATCAGGTTGCCCGACGTCGCCCGCCGGTCACCGGCGATCAGCACCCCGCCCGCGAACTTGACCGCGACGATCGTCGTCCCGTGCGGCGCGTCCAGCCCGCCCGCGCCCGCGGCGACCCGCCGCTCAGGGAGCAGTTCGGGCGCCTGCGCCCGAAGGAAGTCCGAGAACGACGAGGTCGCCGACGAGAAGTACGCGGCGGGCAGCGCCGACTTACCCGAGGTGTGTTCCATACGTGCTCAAAGTTCCAATCTGTGTGATCCGCCGGCTCCGCACAGACGGCCACGGAGGGCCGCCGGAAGACGGTTACTCGCCGCCCTTTTGCACGTACGCGCGCACGAAGTCCTCGGCGTTCTCTTCGAGTACGTCGTCGATCTCGTCGAGGATCGTGTCGACGTCCTCACCGAGCTTCTCGCGCCGCTCCTGGCCCGCCGGACCGCCGCCCTCGAACTCTTCGTCCGAGTCGCCTCCGCCGTGCTTTTCGATCTTTTCCTGAGCCATCTCGCCTCCCGGTGTGGCCGATGTTTCCTAGCCTACCCAGCGGTCCCGACATTCCGTGGGATCCGTGATCGCTTAACCCCGATGAAAGGAAATACCGCTAGTCCGAACCGGTGAGCGCCTCCACCAGCTCCTCGGCGGTCGCGGAGTCGTCCAGCAACTTCCCCACGTGGGCCTTCGTGCCCCGCAACGGCTCCAACGTCGGGATCCGCACCAGCGATTCCCTGCCGACGTCGAAGATGACCGAATCCCAGGACGCCGCGGCGATGGAGTTGGCGTACTTCTCCAGCGTGCGGCCCCGGAAGTAGGCCCTGGTGTCGGAAGGCGGGGTGGTGACCGCCTCCAGCACCTCCTCCTCGGACACCAGGCGCTTCATCGAGCCCCTGGTGACGAGCCTGTTGTACAGGCCCTTGTCCAGCCGGACATCCGAGTACTGCAGGTCGACCAGCCGCAACCGCGGCGCGCCCCAGGCCAGCTGGTCCCGAGCGCGGTAGCCCTCGAGCAACCGCAGCTTCGCCGGCCAGTCCAGCCTGTCCGCGCATTCCTGGGGGTCCCGCGCCAGCGCGTCCAGGATCTCGCCCCAGACCCGCAGGACCTCCTTGGAGGCCTCGTCCGCGCCGGTGCGCTCCAGGTTCGCCGACGCGATCTCGTGATAGGCGAACTGGAGGTCCAGCCCGGTGTACTTCCGCCCGTTGGCCAGCGACACCTTCGCCTTCAGCGTGGGGTCGTGGCTGATCTGGTGCACCGCGCGCACCGGCTCGTCCAGCTTCAGGTCGTCGAACCGGATGCCCGCCTCGATCAGGTCCAGCACCAGCGCCGTCGTCCCGACCTTGAGGTACGTCGAGTACTCCGCGAGGTTGGCGTCACCGATGATGACGTGCAGCCGCCGGTACTTGTCCGCGTCGGCGTGCGGCTCGTCGCGCGTGTTGATGATGCCGCGCTTGAGTGTCGTCTCCAGGCCGACCTCGACCTCGATGTAGTCGGAGCGCTGCGAGAGCTGGAAGCCCGCTTCCTCGCTCTGCTGCCCGACGCCGACGCGGCCCGAACCGGTCACCACCTGGCGGGAGGCGAAGAACGGCGTCAGCCCCGCGATCACCGCGGTGAACGGCGTCGACCGCTGCATCAGGTAGTTCTCGTGCGTGCCGTAGCTCGCGCCCTTGCCGTCGACGTTGTTCTTGTACAGCTGCAACGGCGGCTGGCCGGGAACGGTGGCGGCCTTGCGCGCCGCCTCCTCCATCACCCGCTCCCCCGCCTTGTCCCAGATGACCGCGTCGCGCGCGTTCGTCACCTCGGGCGCCGAGTACTCCGGGTGAGCGTGGTCGACGTACAGCCGCGCCCCGTTGGTCAGGATCACGTTCGCCGCGCCGAGGTCCTCGACGTCCGGGTCGTGTCCCGGACCGCTCGGGCCGGTCAGGTCGAACCCACGGGCGTCGCGCAAGGGCGATTCCACCTCGTAGTCCCACCGTGCCCGCCTCGCTCGCGGGATGTCCGCCGCGGCCGCGTAGGCCAGCACGACCTGGGTCGAGGTAAGTACCGGGTTCGCCGTCGCGTCGCCCGGCACCGCGATGCCGTACTCGACTTCGGTTCCCATGATCCGCCGCATACCCACCACCCTACGGGGTCGGAGGCGTGCGACGATGCCCCCCATGTCAGGCAGTGACGAACTCGTTGCGCTCTATGACCTCGACGGAACCGTGGCTGGAGAGGCCACCCGCTCCCGGGTCCGCGCCGAAGGACTCTGGCACGCGGCGGGCGTGGTGTTGGTCCGTTCGGGTGACGGAAACCGCGTCTACGTGCATCTCCGTACCGCCACCAAGGACGTCTATCCCTCCACATGGGACTGCTGGGCGGGCGGGATCGTCGCCGCGGGCGAGACACCGGAGGAGTGCGCCCGCCGCGAACTGGCCGAAGAACTGGGTGTTCACGGAGTGGAACTGCGGCCGCTGTTCGTCCACGTCACCGACGACGACCTGATCCGCTGCCACAACTTCGCCTACGAAACGCGATGGGACGGCCCTTTCGTCCATCAGCCGTCCGAAGTGGTCGAAGGACGGTGGCTGACGTTGCCCGAGTTGCGTTCGTGGCTCGACGATCCGGAAAGCCGGTTCATCCCGGACGGACGTCTCGGCGCGCTGGAGTGGTTCCGGCGGGAAGACTTACAGGACAGCGCCTAGGCCGAACGGAGGCGCTGCGCGACGATCGGCAGCAGCCGCTTCGCCGCGTCCGTCGCCCGTGCCTCGGTTCCGGCGGTCACGCTGAGGGCGGAGACGAGTTTCCCCTTGGCGAGCAACACCGTGCACGTGGTGCCTTCACACCAGGCGCGCTGGACTTCGATGCCTGCCTGCTTCGTCAGAGTGAGCTTCTTGCCTTCGCAGTCCGCCTGGGCGACGACGTCCGAGGCGTCGCGATCGGGGTACTCCGTGACCTGATGCTCCAGCGTCGAACCGCTCGGGTACGACCACGCCGTCGAACGGCTCGCTCCGCGCGTCAGACCGGTCAGACAGCCGGACACCTTGCTCTCGCCCGGGACGACCTCTTCCTCGGCGACGTCCTCGTCGGTCAGCAGCGCGGCGGAAACGGCGGCGGGGACCGGAGCCCGGGTCGACGGCGGCGGGACAGGGGCGGCCTGCGGCTTCACCGACGGCTGCACGGGTTTGACCGTGGGCGTCGGTGTCGGGTCGTCGTAGTAGGTGTCGAGGTCGTTGGGCCGGTCGGCACATCCCGACAGACCGAACAGCGCGACCGTCGCCACCGCGAGCACCTGCCGATGACGCACCCTCGAGCCTCCCCGGATGTCCCGCCTGATGTTTGCCGCGAGACTAGTCCAGCCCCTCAGTGCCAGCCGAGGCAGGACCTGTGCCGCCAGTAGGCGACCGGTTCTTCGGCGAGCGCGGCCAGTTCCGAGAGTTCGTCGGCGGTCGGCTTCGCCTTGGCGGCAACGAGATTCTCCGCGAGCTGGGCCGGGCTCGACGGCCCGATGACCGCGACCGGCCGCCAGTCCTGGGCCAGGACGGCCGCGATCGCCACCGCGTCCGGGCCGGCCTCGTGCTCCCGCGCGATCCGCGCGAGCACCGGCGGCGGCTCGACCACCAGCCGCCCGTTCGCGACGGTTTCCTTGACCAGTACCTGTTTCCCGGCGGCACGCGCCTCCGCGAGCGCCGGGCCGACGGAGGGTTCCAGCAGGTTCCACGTCGACTGAACGGCGCTGAAGACCGGCGTTCCGGCCACTTCCAGCTCGAACGCGCGACGGACGGCGTCGGCCTGTGCCGGACCGGACGTGGAGAAGCCGACGGGGACACCGTCGGCGGCGAGTTCGGCCAGCGCCCCGATCAGCCGCTCGTCGGTGAACAACGGACTGTCCACAGTGAGCGAGTGGACCTGGTAGAGCGATACGGCTTTCCCCAGCAGACCAACGGTTTCCGCCCACTGCTCGGCGAAGCGCGCCGCCGTGTGTTCCTTGACCTCGTGGACCTCCGCGTCGAGTTTCCACTCGCCGACGTAGCGGTAGCCCCATTTACTCGACACCGTCACGTCGCGGTGGGCGCGATCGGCGAGCCAGCCGGCGAGGAACTCCTCCGAAGAACCATACGAACGGGCGACGTCGATCCACCGGACGCCCGCGCGGTACGCGTCGTCCAGCACGTCATAGGTGGCCTCACGCATCGCCTCGAACTCGCGTCCGGGCGGAAGCGCGTCGACCCGGCCGAGGTTGATGTACGCGGGCCTGCCGAGCGCCGCCAGTCCGACGGCGATCCGCTCGCCGATCTCCGTGTCCGTCACCGGGCTCCTTCGTTCTTGTGGCGGAGGATCGCGAGCCACTGACTCGAGTTCTGCGCCTGCCGGTGGAGCTTCTCCAGCCGGGCCGCCGGGGCACGAACGTAACCCTTGCCGAACATCGGCGCGATCTGACGGAGGCTGGCACCTTCCTCCCTGGCTGCGAGCAGCGCCCAGTCGGACGCGTCTGCGCAGGCCGCGGAGGCGCGCCGCAACTCGCCCAGCAGCTCGATGAGCTCGGGAGCGCTCACCTCCCCCGCCCGGACGGCGGCGGCCGTCGTTTCCAGCCACGCCAGGACATCGGCTTCGGTGATCGGCGCGCGCGGGCGCCCGGAGGATTCGCTCACAGCCTCGAAGTATAGGGCGTTATACGGTCGCCGATCGTGATCACCACGCCGGGTGTGGGTTCACCGATTTCCGGCAACCGTCCCGCCAGCCGCCGCATCGCGCCGTACGGGTCCCGCTTCAAGCCGGCGTCTTTGAGCAGTCCGAGCAGCGTTCCACCATGCCGCCCCGACGCGACGACTTCGCCCTTGACCGAGATCTCCACCGAACCGAGCCAGCCGCACGCGGCGACGAGTGGACGCGGGATGGCGGCGATGGTCGAGCGGACGATTTCGACGGTTTCGGTCCACATGTCGGGATCTTCGTCGCGGAAGCACGCGCGCCAGACGGCAGCGGGATCGTCTGTGTCCTTCAGGGCTCCGGGATCGAGAGGGTCGAAGTCCCCGGCTCCGTTCGCGAGCGTCCCGTCCGCCAGGACACGCAGTACCCAGCGCTCACTGGCCCTTTCATGTCCCGACATCCGCAACTCCCGGCCCGGAGCGGGCTTGAGGCGGGCGGGAAGCGCGGGATGCACCGGCCCGTCCGGGATCTCGGGTCCTCGCGCGGGCAGGAACTCGGGCTTGTCCCCGACCCCGGAGACGGTCCCGGCGGCGAAGATCATGCCTTCCGTCAGGCTCCGCAGTCCGCCCTGTCCGAGCAGCCAGGCCGCCGGATCGGACGACACGGCGAGTTCGTCGGCCCATGCGCCGGTCGCACCCGTGACCGCGAGCGCCCCGCCACGGTCCAGTTCGACCTCCCACTGAGCGCTTCCCATCCGGCCCAGCGCGGACAGCGGCGCCACCGGCACAGCCGCCGTGCGTCGCTCGATTCCCGTCCCCATGCACGGAACCTACTGGAGGCGTCGGACACATCGTCCGAAAACCGCTGGAGCGCAAGGTGGATTCCAGATTCACTGGGCCTGAAGTTGAGAACTCAGGAGAAGGACAATTGGGACGTTTCGGTATCGCGATCCGATTCGCGGCACTCGCGGTCGTATGGGGCGCGAGTTTTCTGTTCATCAAAATCGGCCTCACCGGTTTGTCACCGGTCCAGGTCGCGCTTTCCCGGGTCGTCCTCGGCGCCGTGGCGCTGATCGCCGTCGCAGCCTGGCGCCGCAAGCCACTTCCCCGTGACCCGGCCGTCTGGGGCCATCTCGCGGTCGTTTCCGTTCTGCTGTGCGTCATCCCGTTCCTGCTCTTCTCCTGGGCAGAGCAGTACATCTCCTCCGGGCTCGCCAGCATCTTCAACGCGACGACCCCGCTCATCACGATGCTCATCGCCGCGGCCGCCCTGCCGTCCGAGCGGTTCACGAAGGCCCGCACGACCGGCCTGATCCTCGGATTCCTCGGCGTGCTGACCATCGTCGGGGTCTGGCAAGGGATCGACGTCTCCCACGAGCTGACCGCGCAGCTGGCCTGCCTCGGGGCGACGACCTGCTACGGGATCTCGTTCGTGTACGTGCGACGGTTCATCTCCTGGCGCGACCTCGACCCGCCGACCATCGCGCTCGGGCAGGTCTGCTGCGGCGCCGTCGTGATGCTGGTGCTCGCGCCGTTCATCGCGACGACGCCGGTCCACCTCGACACATCGATCGTCCTCAGCATGATCGCGCTCGGGGCGCTGGGCACCGGGCTCGCGTACGCCTGGAACGCGTCGATCATCGCGGCGTGGGGCGCGTCGAACGCGTCGGCGGTGACCTACCTCACACCCGTGGTCGGCGTGCTGCTCGGCGTGCTGGTCCTCGACGAACCGCTGGCGTGGAACCAGCCTGTCGGCGCGCTGCTCGTGGTCTTCGGGATCCTGGCCGCCCACGGGCGGCTGAGCCCGCGCAAGAAGCTGAAGGACGCCGTACCCGCATAAGACGTGACGAAGGGGCCCTTCACCACATGGGATGTGGTGAAGGGCCCCTTCGGACCGCGTTACAGGTACTGACCGGTGTTCGTGGCGGTGTCTATCGCCCGCCCCGAATCCTGGTTCTTGCCGGTGACGAGCGTGCGGATGTAGACGATCCGCTCGCCCTTCTTGCCGGAGATCCGGGCCCAGTCGTCCGGGTTGGTGGTGTTGGGCAGGTCCTCGTTCTCCGCGAACTCGTCGACGATCGCGTCCAGCAGGTGCTGCACGCGCAGGCCGGGCTGCTTGGTCTCCAGCACGGACTTGATGGCCGACTTCTTCGCCCGGTCCACGATGTTCTGGATCATCGCGCCCGAGTTGAAGTCACGGAAGTACAGGACTTCCTTGTCACCGTTGGCGTAGGTGACCTCGAGGAACCTGTTCTCGTCCGTCTCCTCGTACATCCGCTCGACCGTGTGCTGGATCATCGCGTCGAACGTCGCCCGCACATCGCCGCCGAACTCGGCGAGGTCGTCCGAATGGATCGGCAGACCGTCGGACAGGTACTTGGAGAAGATGTCCTTCGCGCCTTCGGCGTCCGGACGCTCGATCTTGATCTTGACGTCGAGCCGGCCCGGCCGCAGGATCGCCGGGTCGATCATGTCCTCGCGGTTGGAGGCGCCGATGACGATGACGTTCTCCAGGCCCTCGACACCGTCGATCTCCGAAAGCAGCTGCGGGACGATCGTGGTCTCCACGTCGGAGGACACGCCCGAACCGCGGGTGCGGAAGATCGAGTCCATCTCGTCGAAGAACACGATCACCGGGGTGCCTTCGGAGGCCTTTTCCCGAGCCCGCTGGAAGATCAGGCGGATGTGCCGCTCGGTCTCCCCGACGAACTTGTTCAGCAGCTCCGGACCCTTGATGTTCAGGAAGTAGGACTTCCCGTCCGCCGCGTCGCCGCGTGCTTCCGCGACCTTCTTGGCGAGCGAGTTGGCCACCGCCTTCGCGATGAGGGTCTTACCGCAGCCAGGAGGCCCGTAGAGCAGCACGCCCTTGGGCGGGCGCAGCTGGTACTCCTGGTAGAGATCCGCGTGCAGGAACGGAAGCTCGACGGCGTCGCGGATCTGCTCGATCTGCCGGGTGAGGCCACCGATGTCCTCGTAGCGGACGTCGGGCACCTCCTCCAGCACGAGATCCTCGACCTCCGCCTTCGGCACGCGCTCGTAGGCGTAACCGGCCTTCGAGTCCACCAGCAGGGAATCGCCCGGCTTGAGGGGCTGTTCGGCCAGCGGATCGGAGAGCAGGACGACCCGCTCCTCGTCCGCGTGCCCGACCACCAGCGCACGGGGGCTGCCGCCCTCGACGTCCGGTGCCAGCACCTCGCGCAGTGCGCAGACCTCACCGATCCGCTCGAAGTCACCGCCTTCGACGACGGTGAGCGCCTCGTTGAGCCGCAACGCCTGTCCGCGCTGCAGTGACGAGACCTCGACCGCGGGTGAGACCGAAACCCGCATCTTGCGGCCCGCGGTGAACACGTCCACCGTGTTGTCCTCGTACGCGGTGACGAACACGCCGTAACCGCTCGGAGGCTGAGCCAGCCTGTCGACCTCCTCTCGCAACGCGAGCAACTGGCCACGCGCCTCGCGGAGCGTCTCGACCAGTTTCGTGTTGCGTTCCGTGAGTTGGCTCACTCGTTCCGACGCCTCGGCGAGTCGCTGCTCCAGGACTCGGTTCTGACGTGGCGAATCGGTGAGCTTCCGGCGCAGCAGGGCGACTTCCTCCTCGAGGAAGCGAATTTGACGTGCCTGCTCGTCGGACGTGGTTCCAGCTCCGGTCGTTTCTGAAGGGTCGGCCTCCTCGCGCCGACCTCCGGGAAGGTCATGATGCATTGGGCACCTCCTCGGAGTGCTTTTCATTCCACGGTACCGGCGATCACCGACAATAAAAGGCCTTTCCGCATCACAAGATCGGCGCGTCGCGTTCCGGACGACCTGACAGCACGTACCTCCGCGCCGCGCAAGGGGCCATCCCGGTGCCGGGTCCGGCACTCTGCTGGTCACATTCCGTCCACCTGTCCTGACCTGCGGCGGAATACCCGGCTCCGTCCGGGTGCAAACGGGATTCCGGTATCAGTTCGGCCCTAATCGAGCGGCGATCCGGCTCGGTGGCTAGCATCGGGCCGACGTTCGCCGGGGAGGCGGACCGGCAAGTCGTGTTGAGCATTTTCGCAGAACAGCTAGGGGGCAACAGCCATGACTTACCCGCCGCAACAGCCCGGCGGCTACGGACAGGATCCGTACGGCCAGCAGCAGGGCGGGTACCCGCAGAGCGGCCCCCAGCCGCAGCAGGGATACCCCGGTGGCGGCCAGTACGGCCAGCAGCAGCCCGGTCAGTACGGACAAGACCCGTACGGCCAGCAGCAGGGTGGCTACCCGCAGAGCGGCCCCCAGCCCCAGCAGGGATATCCCGGTGCCACGCAGCAGTTCGGCCAGGCGGATCCGTACGGGCAGCAGCAGGGCGGTTACAACGCCTACCCGCCGGAAGGCGGCGGTTACGGAGGCGAGCCGCCCAAGAAAAAGAAGACCGGCCTGATCGTCGGGATCGCGATCGGCGCGGTCGTGCTGGTCGGTGGCGGTGTCACCGCGCTGGTCATCGCGCTGAACTCGGGCGACGACAACCCGACCGCGGCACCACCCGCCAGTTCGAGCAGCGCCGCTCCGACGGGCTCCGCTTCTTCGTCGTCGAAGCCGTCCACTTCCTCGACCCGGAGCAAGTCCAGCTCGCCGAGCACCTCGTCGACCCCCAAGGGCTCGGGTCCCGCCCCGCTCGGCAAGGCGACACCGCAGGAAGTGGCGCAGGTGGTCATCGCCGCCTACAACGCCGGCGACGGGAAGACCGTCGCGCAGTCGGCATGCCGCAGCGTGAACACTAAGGACGAAGTCCCCATCGCCAAGGACATCAAGATGGAGGCGACCGGCGAAATGCAGGTCACCGGGGACTCCGCAAAGCAGCCCGCGAAGGTCACCCAGGGCAGCAAGACCGACTCCGGCAACTTGAACTTCAAGAAGGAGTCCGACCTCTGGTGCTTCACCGGCGGCAAGAGCTGACCCGGAACCGGTGTCCAGCAGGCTGATCGCCGTTCTCGCCGGATGCGGCGCGGTCGTGGTCGGTGTCGTGGTGGGGCTGCTCCTGGTGGCCCCGTCCGGCTCCGAACCGGCCGCGCCGGACTCGGTGACGCCCACGTCGTGGCCGAGTTCGTCCCGTCCGGTCCCGGTGGACCCGGACGTGGCGGCGGTCGAGGTCGTCGGCAAGGCGATCGCCGCGGCCATCGTCAATCACGACGCGACGGCGTTCGGCAAGCTCACCTGCGTCCAGCAGTCGTCGGCCGACCTGGCCGCGCTCAAGCGGAAGTGGGAGGCGGCGGGCAAGGTGTCCGCCACCATCCCGGATCCGCCGACGGTCGGCGGCGACTCCGCGACCGTGACCGTGCACGTCGAGGGCGCGGGCGGTCAGAAGGACACGCCCTTCCCGCTCAAGAAGCGCGACGGCAAGTGGTGTGTGCCGTGATTTCCGTCGAGCGCTGAGCGCCCTTGGGGAGACCGTTCGGTACAGGCACCTCGGTGCCCTGTCTATACACGGCGGCGGTCAGCGAGATGAAGGGGACTTTCCCCGCATCGCACGAGCGGAAAGTCCCCTTCGCCTCAGGGCCTTGGGACCCACGGGGCACTTCCGAGGTCGGCAGGTGGCGTCCTTGTCCGGCCAAGGTAGTGAAGGCCTCCTTCACTACCTTGAGGGTAGGCAAGGAGGCCTTCACGGACTTGGCAATGGCCACGTGGCCGGGTCAGCCCTTGCCGGAGCGGCGGTGCACCCGCGGCGACACGGTCCCGTCCGCCAGACGGCGCGCCGTCAGCAGGAAAGCGGTGTGCGCGACCATCCGGTGATCCGGCCGCACGGCGAGGCTCACGACGTGCCAGGGCCGCATCAGCGTTTCCCACGACTCCGGCTCGGTCCAGCACTGCTGGTCCCGCAAGGCTTCGGTGATCCGCGAAAGCTGTGTGACCGTCGCCACATAGACCGTGAGCACGCCGCCGGGCACCAGATGCGCGGCGACCGTCTCCAGCTGATCCCAGGGTGCCAGCATGTCGAGGACGACGCGGTCGACCTCTCCGGTGTGCGTCGACAGGTCCGCGACCGTCAGCGACCAGTTGTCCGGTTTGTGGCCGAAGAACTTCTCCACGTTCCGTTCGGCGTGCTCCGCGTGGTCGTCCCGGATCTCGTAGGACTGCACGGTCCCTTCCGAACCGACCGCCCGCAGCAGCGAACAGGTCAGCGCGCCGGAACCGGCCCCCGCTTCGAGCACCCGCGCGCCCGGGAAGATGTCGCCCCACATCACGATCTGCGCGGCGTCCTTCGGGTAGATCACCTGCGCGCCACGCGGCATCGACAGCACGTAGTCCGGCAGCAGCGGGCGCAGCGCCAGATAGTGGCTGCCGCCTGCCGACGTGACGACCGAACCCTCCTGCGCCCCGATGACGTCGTCGTGCGCCAACGCGCCGCGATGGGTGTGATACTGCTGTCCCTCGGCGAGCACCATGGTGTAGTGCCGCCCCTTGGAGTCGGTCAGCTGAACCCGGTCACCTACACGAAACGGCCCTCGGACCGACACTGAACCTCCATACCCGCGTACTGATCGACAACCGATCCTCGCAGGTGGCCGTGCCGCGCTACGCCGGGGGTCGGCTCCGGGTCATCGCGGCGCGCAGGTCCTCGCGCCGGAGCACCCCCGCGGGCCTGCCTTCGTCGTCCACGACGAGGAACTGCCAAGCGGCGGTTTCCCGGACGCGCTCGGCGATCTCCTCCCCCGACTCCGAGGAAAGCAGCACGGTGTCGGCGCGGATCGGCTCCGCGGCCATCTCCGCGGGAGCGTGCGGCGAAGTTCCGGCCAGGTGCGCGGCGGCCGTCTCGTCGAGCAGTCCGGCCGCGACACCGTCGGCACGCACCAGGACCACCCCACGGCCCGCCGAAGCCGCCAGCGCGTCCGAGACGGGGCTTTCCGCGGGGAGCTGGAGAACGGGCCGGACGAGCTCGCTCAGAAGCACGCCTTCGGGCCAGCCTCGGCGTGTTTCGGCGGCGAGTTCGCTTCGCGCGCCGAGGATCACGAACCACGCCGTCACGACACAGACACCGAGCCGCAGCCAGCGGTCCTCGCTGCCCGCCGCCAGACCCCACAACGCCCAGACGAGCAGTCCCGCCGCGACGGCGCCGCCACCGACGACCGCCGCGCGGGTGCCCTTCTCCCGGTGACCCGTGGCGGCCCAGACCCCGGCTCGGACCAGGCGGCCGCCGTCCAGCGGGAGTCCGGGCAGGAGATTGAAGAGGCCGACCGCGAAGTTCGCGACGGCGCATTCGGCGATGAGCAGCCATGCCGCGCTCTCCGCCGGGACGGCGAACATGAGCAGCCCGCAGAAACCGCCGAGCAGCAACGAAACGACCGGTCCCGCGGCGGCGACGAGGCCTTCCTGACGCGGCTGGCGGGGCGTCCTCGCGACCTCCGAAAGCCCACCGAGCAGGAAGAGGCGCAGTCGCCGGACCGGGATCCCGAGCCGGAGCGCGACCAGGCAGTGCCCGAGTTCGTGCGCGAGTACCGAAAGTCCGAGAAGGACCGCGAACGCGGCCGCCAGCAGCCACGAGGTCAGCGTCGTCGCCCCGGGCAGGAGCCGTCCGACCAGTGGCGTGTAGAGCACCACGATGATCAGGGAGCCGATCCACCACGAAGGGGCGAGCAGCACGGGGATCCCGGAGACACGGAACAGCAGGAGACCACCCTCCGGTGCCACGCCTCGTCGAGGCGGGCCGTGCTCACCCGTCACCGCCATGTGTCAGAGCGTAGATGCCCAGGTGTGGGGTACCGGTAACCCGCCCCGCCCGTCCGGGTGGTGTCGGTCATGCCGCTCCGGTGCGTTGCGGTCCCGAAACTGTCGGTGCCCGGCGATACCCTCCTCGCATGCCCGACACCGACACGGTCACCGCCGATCCGCCGCCCGGCGCCGAAACCCCGCGCCGTCGGCCGGCCCTGTCCCCGTCGCGTGCCAGCGACTTCAAGCAGTGCCCGCTGCTCTACCGCTTCCGCGCGGTGGACAGACTGCCCGAGACCCCGACGAAGGCCCAGCTGCGCGGCACGCTGGTGCATTCCGTGCTGGAGCGCCTGTTCTCCCTTCCGCAAGCCGATCGCACGCCGCCGCAGGCCAAGGAGCTGCTCGCGCCGGCGTGGGAGGACCTGTCCGCGGAACGTCCGGAGTGGATCGAGCTGTTCGATCAGGAGGACCCCGAGGCCGTCACCTCGTGGCTCTCCTCGGCCGAGCAGCTCGTCGACACCTACTTCGGTCTCGAGGACCCGCGTCGGCTGGAGCCCGAGGCGTGCGAGCTGCACGTCGAGATCGAGCTGGGCTCCGGGGTGCTCCTGCGCGGCTACGTCGACAGGCTGGACGTGGCGCCGACGGGCGAGATCCGCGTCGTCGACTACAAGACCGGCGCCGCGCCGCGTGAAATCGGCGAGGCGAAGGCGATGTTCCAGATGAAGTTCTACGCCGTGGTCCTCTGGCGGCTTCGCGGTGTCGTACCGCGCCAGCTGAAACTGATGTACCTCACCGACGGACAGTCCCTCGCGTACACGCCCGACGAGGGCGAGCTGATCCGCTTCGAGCGCACGCTGGAGGCGATCTGGCAGGCGATCCTCAAAGCGGGCAAGACCGGCGATTTCCGGCCCAACCCGAGCAAACTCTGCGCGTGGTGCGACCACCAGGCGCTTTGCCCGCAGTACGGCGGCACTCCCCCGCCGTACCCCGGCTGGCCGGAGCCGGATCCCGGCGAGGAGTCCGTATTGGATCGCGCGGACTAGGGTGCCTTTGTGACGGAAGCCTTCTACGAACCGACTGGCGAGGGCCTCTTCCTCCCGACCCAGCACACCGCGGGCCCGTGGACCCCGGACGCGCAGCACTTCGGGCCGCCCTCGGCGTTGCTGGTCCGCGCGCTCGAAGGGGTCGAAGCGCCGCACGCGAGCCAGCTGGCGCGGGTGACGATCGAGATCCTCGGGCCCGCCCCGCTGAAGGAACTTTCGGTACGGGCCTGGGTGGAACGACCGGGCCGGTCGGTCGAGTGGCTGGAAGCCGAACTCTCCCACGGGGAGCGGGTCGTCGGCCGCGCCTCGGCCTGGCGCATCGCGACGTCGGACACCACCGCGGTGGCGACGGCGGAAGGGCCCGCGCTGCCGCCGCCGGACGGCCTCCCGACGTCGAGCTGGCCCGAAGGCTGGCACGGCGGGTACCTCGACGCCGTCGAATGGCGGCGGGTCAAGGGCGCGCTGGACGAACCCGGGCCGGCGACGGTCTGGGGCCGTCAGCGCGTCGCCCTCGTGGACGGGGAGAAGCCGAGCCCGTTGCAGCGGCTGTTCGTCCTGGCGGACTCCGGCAACGGGATATCGAACTTTCTCGACCCGCGCGAGTGGTGGTTCATCAACTCCGAGCTGACCGTGCACCTCCGCCGCCCGCCGCTGGGCGACTGGATCGGCGTCGACGCGGCCACCCTGGTCGGCCCGAACGGCATCGGAACGGCGACCACCACACTGCACGACGGCTCCGGCTCGATCGCCTCCGGAGCGCAGGCTCTCCTGGTGCGACCGCGACAGGCGGGCTGAAACACGCGCTTTCTCGGCGTGTTTCCAATAGCCTTCCCGGAACAACAGACGCAGGGAGCGCTTCGGCATGCAGATCACCTCGGTGGTCAACCAGAAAGGCGGGGTCGGCAAGACCTCACTCAGCGTGGGCGCGGCGGCCGCACTGGCCGAACGCGGTCGCCGGGTGCTGCTGATCGACCTCGACCCACAGGGCCACGCGACGACCGAACTACTCGGGCTGGACGAAGTGGCCCCCGATATGCCCAGCCTGGCAAAAGCCCTGACCAAGGTGTGGAAGGGGCCGATCGAGGAACTAGCGGTGCGGCATCCGCGCAGCAACCTCGGGCGGGGTGGCGCGTTCGACGTCATCCCGACGTCGCCGGGAATGTTCGACCTGATCCGGCGGCTGGACCAGTTCCGTGTCCCCGGCTGGCAGCTGGCCAGGGTGATCCAGTTCGCCAACTACGACCACATCATCATCGACTGCCCGCCCGCGCTCGACGTGCTGACCAACAACGCGCTGGCGGCTTCGCACGGGATCCTCGTGCCGGTGCAGCCGGACCGGACGAGCATCCGGGCGCTGCGCCTGCTTTCGGACCAGGTGCGCTACGTCGAACAGACCGTCGGCCGTCCGCCGATCGCCTACTACGGTCTCGTTCCGGGGCTGTACCGCCGCCCGGTCTCGCATTACGCGGCGGCGGCGTTGCAGGAGCTGTACTCGTTCGGGATCCCGATGTTGTCGCACGTCCCGCTCGGCGTGGTGATGAACGAGGCGGCCGCGCACGGTGTACCGGTGACGACGTACGCCCCGGAGACGCTGCAAGCACTGTCGTTCCGGGAGATCGCGGAAACGCTGGACGGGTACGCGAGGAACCATCCGGCCCCGGCGATCGTGCCGGCGGACGAGGAGTTCGTCTTCGAGGACTTCATCACCGAGGTCTCGGTGACCCGCAGCGCCAACGACAACGGCGCCCGGAAGCGGCTCTACGACCTCATGCCCAAGAAGCCGAACCGGCCCCGGTAGCCAACGCCATGAAAGGTCCTTTCCTTGCGAAATTCGCAAGGAAAGGACCTTTCATGGCGTCTGGAGCGGGGTCAGAGGCGGCAGGCCCGGATGTCCGAGGCCAGGACGGCCTTGGCGCCGGTCTCGGCGAGCTCGTCCATGATCCGGTTGACCTCCTTGCGCGGCACCATCGCCCGCACGGCCACCCAGTCGTCGTCCGCCAGCGGCGCGACGGTCGGTGACTCGAGACCCGGCGTGATCGCGATGGCCGCTTCGAGCAGCGAACGCGGGCAGTCGTAGTCCAGCATCATGTAGTGCTGGGCGAAAACGACGCCCTGAAGCCGCGCCTTCAGCTGGTCCTTGGGCCGGGTGTGCTCGGTGCCCGCGCGCTGGAGCAGCACGGCCTCCGAGACACAGATCGAATCCCCGAAGGCCACGAGGTTGTGCTGCCGCAGCGACCGTCCGGACTCGACGACGTCGGCGATGGCGTCGGCCACGCCGAGCTGGATCGAGATCTCGACGGCGCCGTCGAGGCGGATGACCTCGGCCTCCACCCCGTGCTGCTTGAGGTTCTCCCGCACGAGCCGCGGATACGAGGTCGCGAGCCGCTTGCCCTGCAGATCCTCGATCTTCCAGTCCCGGCCCGCGGGCGCGGCGTACCGGAAGGTGGACCCGCCGAAGCCGAGGCCGAGGATCTCCTCCACCGGCGCGCCTGAGTCGAGCGCGAGGTCGCGGCCGGTGATGCCGAGGTCCAACTCACCGGACCCGACGTAGATCGCGATGTCCTTGGGGCGCAAGAAGAAGAACTCGACCTCGTTGACCGTGTCCAGCACGGTCAGATCGCGGGCCTCATGTCGCTTGCGGTAGCCGGCCTCTCCGAGCATCTCCGACGCGGCGGCGGCGAGGGCTCCCTTGTTCGGCACGGCGACACGCAGCATTGCTTCTCCTTGGTTCTCCGGACGCGGACGCGTCACAGGTACCGGTACACGTCCTCTTTCGACAGGCCACGGCCGATCATGAGCACCTGCAACCGGTACAGCAGCTGTGAAATCTCCTCCGCGAGCCTGTCGTCGGATTCGTGCTCGGCGGCGATCCACACCTCGCCCGCCTCTTCGAGCACCTTCTTGCCCTGTGCGTGCACTCCCGCGTCCAGCGCGGCGACGGTGCCGGAACCGTCGGGGCGCGTACGGGCGCGCTCGGCAAGCTCGGCGAACAGCTCATCGAAGGTCTTCACAGTCTGGAGATCCTTCCATCCGCGCTCGCGTCCCGCTGCCCCGGGCCGGTGTGTTGCCGCTCGCGTCACACCTCAGAACAGCGCCGCCCCGCCCCGCTCGAAGTCGAGCAGGTGCCGCTTCCGTTCGACACCACCGCCGTAACCGGTCAGATCACCGTTGGAGCCGATCACCCGATGGCACGGCACGATGATGCCGATCGGGTTCTTCCCGTTCGCGAGCCCGACGGCGCGCGACGCGGTGGGCCTGCCGAGCCGGTCGGCGAGTTCGCCGTAGGAGACCGTCTCGCCATACGGGATCCCGAGCAGGCCTTCCCAGACCATCCGCTGGAAGTCGGTGCCGCCGAAGCTCAGCGAGAGATCGAAGTCCTGCCGCTGACCGGCGAAGTACTCCTTCAGCTGCTTCTCGGTCTCCACGAAGATCGGCGCGCCCGGATCCGGGTGACCGAAGGTCTCCTCGGCCGGCCGGTGCCGCTGCTGGACCATGTACAGACCGCAGAGGTTTTCGCCGTCCGCGACCAGGGTCAGCCGGTCGTACGGGCTGTCGATGACGGTGTGCGTGCGCATGGCGCTCCTCGGGACTTCAGGCGGCGGGCAGCCGGTTGATCGGGTGATCACCGGTCGCCCAAAGGTGCTGGACGGCGTAGGCGCGCCACGGGCGCCAGCGCTCGGCATGCGCGGCGAAGGCCGCCGGGGTGAGCCCGAGCCCTTTCGCCGCGACTTTGACGCCGAGGTCGGTCGGCAGGAAGGCGTCCGGGTCGCCGAGCGAGCGCATCGCGATGCTCTCGACGGTCCACGGGCCGAAACCGGGCAACGCGTGCAGCCGCTCCCGGGCCCGCTGCCAGTCACTGCCCGCGCCGAGGTCCAGTTCGCCGTCGTTCAGTTCGGCGACGAGACCCAGCAGGGTCCGTTTGCGGCTCTGCGGCATCGCGAGGCTTTCCGGGTCGATCTCCGCGAGCGCGGCGGCGTCCGGGAAGACGTGGGTGAGACCGCCCTCCGGGTCGTCGACGGGCTCGCCGTGCGCGAGGACGAGGCGGGCGGCGTGGGTCCGGGCGGCGGCGGTGGACACCTGCTGTCCCAGGACGGCGCGGACGGCGAACTCCTCGCCGTCGACCGTCCTCGGCACCCGCCTGCCCGGTGCGGCGGTCACGAGCGGCCCGAGCAGGCGGTCCGCGGCCAGGGCGTCGTCGACCGCGACCGGGTCGGCGTCGAGGTCGAGCAGGCGCCGGCAGCGGCTGATCGCGGTGGAGAGGTCCCGCAGGTCCGAGAGGGTGAGCCGGCAGCCGATGTAGCCGTCTTCGGGTTTGAGCGCGACGACGGCCGGGCCGTGCGGCAACCGCAGCGTCCGGCGGTACGCGCCGTCGTGCCACTCCTCGACGCCCGGGACGCCGGTCGCGACCAGATGGCCGAAGAGGTTGTCCGGGAACAGCGGCTTGCGGTACGGCAAGCGCAGGTTCAGCGTCCCGGGCGCGGTCGCCGGCGCGGTGCGGACGCGGGCACGCAGTTCGGTCGGGGACAACGCGAAGACCTCGCGCACGGTGTCGTTGAAGGTCCGGACGCTGCCGAACCCCGCGGCGAGGGCGACGTCGATCATCGACAGGCCGGTGGTCTCGATCAGCAGCCGGGCCGTCTGCGCGCGCTGCGCGCGGGCGAGACTGAGCGGGCCTGCGCCGAGTTCGGCGCGCACGTGCCGCTCCACCTGCCGGACGCTGTAGCCCAGCCGGGCGGCCAGCCCGCTCACGCCGTCGGTGTCGACGACGCCGTCGGCGATCAGCCGCATCGCCCTGGCCACGACGTCCGCGCGCTCGTTCCACTGCGGCGAACCGGGACTCGCGTCCGGACGGCACCGCTTGCAGGCACGGAAGCCGGCCTCCTGAGCGGCCGCCGCGCTCGGATAGAACGACATGTTCTCCGGTTTGGGCGGGACGACGGGGCAGCTCGCCCGGCAGTAGATCCGCGTCGTCAGGACGGCGGTGAAGAACCAGCCGTCGAAACGGGCGTCCTTCGCCTGGACCGCCCTGACGCAGCGCTCGAAATCCTCATGCACCCGGCAAGCATCACCGACTCCGACACCCAGGTCTAGCGGAAATGCGACATGGCTGTCAGGGCAGCAACGCGGTCAGCGTGGGCACGTCGAGCCCGACCAGCGACGAACGGAACACGCGCCGCTCTCCCGGTTCGACGTCGACGTCGTTCGGGATCACCACGACCGTGCAGCCCGCCGCCGCCGCGGAAGCCGCGCCCGGCGGGGAATCCTCGATCGCGACGCACCGGGAAGCCGGGACCCCCAGCAACTCCGTCGCCAGCCGGTACGGCCTGGCGTCCGGCTTGTTCAGACCATCGACCTCGTCGCCGCAGACGGTGGCGGCGAAGTACTCGCGGCCGATGGTGTTGAGCGCGAGTTCGGTCAGCGACCGTTCGGTGGAGGTGACCAGCGCCATCGGGACACCCTTGGCGCGCAACAGTTCGAGCAGCTCCTGCGCGCCGGGACGCCACGGGAGCGGGCCGTCGAAGAGGTTGGCCGTCCGCCGGCGGATCCACTCCCCCATCTCCGCGATCGACTCGGGGGTGACGGGTTTGCCGCACACTTCCAGCAGGAACGCGGCCGTGTCGTCCATATTGGATCCGACGAGACTCAGGCGCTGCTCCTCGGTCAGCGTGCCGCCGAGGGTTTCGACGGCCTCGTAGAGGGCGACGTCCCACAGCTTCTCCGAGTCGACCAGCGTGCCGTCCATATCCCACAGCACGGCGGCGAGTCCGTCCAGTGTGGACGGTTCGGTCACGGCTCCCCCTCGAGATCAGGTCTTGCGCGATTCGGCGTTCCGTACCCCACGGTAGCCGAGAGGGGATCACACCGACGTCGAGGCGTCTTGCCCTGAATGTCGCGTTACGGCGCGTCTGCGTGGTTCGCCCTCAGCGAAGACGATCGGACATGCTCAACGGTGAACACCCGCCTGGTCGTAGGCTGGTCCGGTGAGTGAGCCCGTCGACGAGACCCAGCGGCCCGGCCGCGACCACCCGGATGACACCAAGCCGATCTTGATCGTCGCCTTCGAAGGATGGAACGACGCAGGTGACGCGGCCAGCCGGGCGGTCGAGCATCTTCAGCTCAACTGGGATGCGACACCGCTGAGCGAGCTGAGTCCGGACGAGTACTACGACTTCCAGGTGAGCAGACCGACC
This sequence comes from Amycolatopsis thailandensis, assembly GCF_002234405.1. Taxonomy (GTDB): domain Bacteria; phylum Actinomycetota; class Actinomycetes; order Mycobacteriales; family Pseudonocardiaceae; genus Amycolatopsis; species Amycolatopsis thailandensis. The sequence continues at coordinate 21,338 of NZ_NMQT01000039.1, forward strand.
GTACGCATGGTCGACGGCGTCACCCGAAGGGTCGACTGGCCGACCACGCGGCTCTCGGTGTGCCGCCCCGAGGGCCTCAGCCGCGACATCGTGCTGGTCCAGGGACCCGAGCCGAACATGCGCTGGCGCGCCTTCTGCGCCGAACTGCTGGAGCACATCCAGCAACTGGACGTGGCCACCGTCGTCACCCTCGGCGCGCTGCTGGCCGACACCGCGCACACCCGGCCCGTACCGGTCACCGGGACGGCGTACGACAAGGACACCGCTTCGCAGTTCGGCCTGGAACTGAACAACTACCAGGGGCCGACAGGGATCGTCGGGGTCCTTCAGGACTACTGCGTGCAGGCTGGTGTCCCGGCGGTGTCGATCTGGGCGGCCGTGCCGCACTACGTCTCGCATCCGCCGTCGCCCAAGGCCACACTGGCGCTCCTGCACAAGCTCGAAGACGTCCTCGACGTCGAGATCCCGCTCGGCGCTCTCCCGGAGCAGGCCGAGGAGTGGCAGCGGACGGTCACCGAGATGGCCGAAGAGGACGAGGAGATCAGCGAGTACGTGCGCGGGCTCGAGGAGCGCGGCGACGCGGAGACCGAGTTCACGCTGGACGACGTGAGCGGGGACAAGATCGCGGCCGAGTTCGAGCGGTACCTGCGGCGCCGTCGTCCGGGCCAGGACGGTCCCGGGCGGGGCTGACCGCTCTCCTTCCGGGAATGTCATGAAAGGGTCTTTCCTGACGAAAAACGTCAGGAAAGACCCTTTCATGACATTCGGGACCACACCGCCCGGAAGCAACGGGTCAGAAGATGCGGCGCAGCGGGATCGGGCCCCTCGCCCGCTTCCGCCACTCACGCGGATAGCCGAGCGAGACCTCTTCGAACCGCACGCCGTCCGCCTCGGTGGAACGCGGGATGTGCAGGTGCCCGTAGACGGCGACCTCCGCCCGGAACCGCTGGTGCCAGTCCTCGGTCTCGGTCGTCCCGCACCACAGCGCGAACTCCGGGAAGTACAGCGGCGCGGTCGGGTGGCGGTGCAGCGGCCAGTGCGACATCAGGATCGTCCCGTGGTCTTCGGGGATCGCCTCCAGCCGCTCGGTGCTGATCTTCACCCGGTCGGCGCACCACGCCTGCCTGCTCGGGTACGGATCGGGATGCAGGAAGAACTCGTCCGTGCACAGAACGCCCGCTTCGCGCGCCTGGTCGACGGCCGCGAGCAGCGGCAGCCCCTCGGCCGACGGGGTCCGCCAGCTGTAGTCGTAGAGCACGAACAACGGGGCGATCGTCAGCGGCTTCTCCTGGTGTTCCCACACCGGATACGGATCCTCCGGGGTGAGCACGTCGATTTCCCGGCAGCGCTCGACCAGGTGCTCGTAGCGCGCCTGGCCACGCAGCTGGCATTCGTCCTTCTGGGTGGTCCACAGCTCGTGGTTGCCGGGGACCCAGACGACCTTCGCGAAGCGTTCACGCAAGGTCTTGAGCACCCCGATCACGGATTCGGCGCGTTCGGCGACGTCACCGGCCACGAGCAGCCAGTCGTCGGGGGTCCGGGGAACGACCTCGTCGACGAGCGGGGCATTGCCCTCATGAGTGACGTGGAGGTCGCTGGTGGCGAAGAGATGCGGCACTCCTCCACCGTAGCTTCACTCGGACCGGCGAACCGCCAAAACCGCATCCCGGCGTAACCCGCCCGTCGCCGACACCCCCAGCACGACCAACGCCGAAACGATGTGGAGACCGGCTTGGACGTTCAACAGCACCCCGCTGCCCAGCGCGTCCACCAGCCCGCCCGCCAGCAGCGCGCCCAGCGCGGTGAACCCGGCGGTCCCGGCGAACACGGTGCTCAGGACACGGCCGGATCGTTCGGGCGACGCGGTCGTCTGGACCAGCGAGAGCAAACCGGACCCCGCCAGCACCCCGGGGGCGCCGACCAGCCCGAACAGTCCGATGAAGACGCCCAGCGGCAGCGACACGGTGAGCGCGGGCAGGTTCCAGATCACCGCCGACAGCAGGCCGAGCGCGAGCCCGCCCCAGCCGAGCAGGGCGGTGGGCGCGGTCTTGCGGGCGACGGTGGCGACGGCGAAACCCGCGGCCAGCCCGCCGAGCGCCTGCACCCCACGCAGCAGGCCGACGTCGCCTTCGGTGCCCTTGAGGATGTCGAGCACGAAGACCACGAACAGCACGAGGAACATCCCCTGCGCCAGCGAGGTCAGCACCACGACGACACCGGCGAGGCGAAGACGTCCTTCGCGGCCGATCTCGCGGAGCCCGTCGAGCCAGGCTCGCAGCACCGGCTCGTGCGGACCTGCCTCGATCGGCGCGGCTGTCCGCCGGAAGGGGCGCGACAGCAGGATCGAACCCACGATCAGCACGCCGAGATACGCCACCACGACCCAGCCGAGGCCGCCGAAACCGAGCAGGAGACCGCCGGCCCAGCCTCCGGCGAGGCGCGCGACGCTGCCGTTGATGCTCATGAGGCCGTTGGCGCCGATCAGCTCGTCCGGGGCGATCAGCTCCGGCACGAGCGCGTTGCGGGCGGGCTCGAACAACGAGGCCAGCCCCGCCTGCGCAGCCATCACCCCGTAGATCACGTACACCGGGCCGCCGGACGCGACGAACAGCAGCGGCAGCGCCACGAACGCCTGGCCCGCGCACACCACGCACAGCACCAGCCGCCGGTTCCAGCGGTCCGCTATCACGCCGGCGACCGGGCTGAGCAGCACCGCGGGCAGCAGGCCGAGGACGATGCTCATCGCCGTGGTGGCGGCCGAACCGGTCGCCTTGAAGACGAACACCGGCAGCGCGATCTGCAGCATCCACTCGGCGGTCTCGGAGAAGAACGCGGCGATCCACAGCCGCGCGAAAGCGGGTTCTCTCAACGGTTTCATGTGCCCGGTTTCCCCTCGGCGTCGATGCGCGGGAACGCCCGCAGTCCCAAGTGGACCGGCAGGGCTCCCTCAGGGACGTCTTCGCGGATCGCGCTGACGTAAGGCCGCACGAGCGTGTCGATCCGGCGGGCCAGCTCGTCCAGCTCGGCCGCGGTCACCCGTAGCGAGTAGTTGTTGATCCCGGAGGCGTCGCGCCACTCCTTGTCGAGCCGGTCGGCGGCGTCGAGGTAGCGCTCGGTCAGCTCCTTCTCCCGCGCCAGGGTGGTGCCCACGACCGCCAGCTGCGCCCCGTGCAGCTCCGGGTCGTCGCCGAACTCGATGCCGACCTGACACGCGCGCCAAGGCCGCTCCCGCCCGTCCTCCCCCTCGGCTCGCTCCACGAGACCGTGCCGGGCCAGCTGACGCAGGTGCCAGCTGCAATTCGAGGCTGTCGAGCCGACCGCGGCCGCGCACTCGCTCGCGGTGCGCGGGCCGACCGCCATCAGGTGGTCCACCAGCGCCGACCGCAGCGGATGCGCCAGCGCCCGCATCAGCTCGACGTCCTCGATCCGCTTGCGCGGCGGCAACCCGGCCATCGCCCGATCCAATCTGAAAGAAGTCTTTCGAAAGTTCCCTTTCAGATTCGCAGGCGGCCTCGAAAGTGTCAAGACGCCGCCCATATCCTTGCCAGGACAGTTGCTGCGCGTCGCAGTAACTGCACAAATCAACTACTGCCGAAGGAATGCACGTGCCTGACCAGCGAGAACTCGCCACCGCGGCCGCACTGGAGATCCCCCGGTTCGTCAGCGCGACCGTCCTGTTCCAGACGGCCATGGCGGAGCGGCTCGGGATCAGCCCCACCGAACTGCACGGACTCCAGCTGGTCATCAGCGGTGCCGCGACGTCGCCGACCCAGCTGGCACGCGCCCTCGGCATGACCACCGGCGCGGTGACGCGCATGCTCGACCGCATGGAGGAACGGCGCCTGGTCGAACGCGCCCCCGATCCCGCCGACCGCCGTCGCCTCGTGGTCCGCCCGCTCCCCGACCGGCTGGACGACGTCGCCGACCTCTACTCCCCCGTGGCCCGGTTCTTCGGCGACCGGCTCGCCAAGCTCGACCGGCGTCAGCTCGCCGCGCTCCTCGGTGTTCTGACCGACGGACGCGTCTTCGCCGAACAAGAGGCCGTCCGACTGCGGTCCGGGTCCCGGAAAGAGGGGGTTGACTAACGCTACACAGGTTGCGTTAGACTGCTCGCATCATGGACAACTGACATCACACCTTCCCCGTTCCGAGGCGGCACCGGTCGAGCACTGCTCCCGTGAGCCACGACGCCCGGCGGGGATCCCTCATGTCCGAAGAAACGCGGTGATGTCGTATGTCTCTTTCCCTGATCGCCAAAGACCTCGTCCACTCCTACGGCGCCCGCGTCGTGCTCGACGGCGTGAACCTGACGGCTTCGGCGGGCCAACGACTCGGCCTGGTCGGCGAGAACGGCGTCGGCAAATCCACGCTTCTGCGGTTGCTGGCCGGGGTCGAGGAGCCGCACGGTGGCGAGGTCCTGCGCGGTGACGACCTCGGATTCCTCTTGCAGGAACTGCCTTTCCCCCTGACGGCGCGGTTCTCCGAGGTCATCGACGACGCGCTCGCCGAGATACGGCGAGCGTCGGCGAGACTCGACGAGCTGACCGAAGCGCTCGCGGAGCACCCGGACGACGCGGCGGTGCTCGACGAGTACGGCAGCGTCCTCGAATGGGCCCAGGCGCACGATCTCTGGGACGCCGACCGGCGAGCGGAGGTCGTGTGCGCGGGTCTGGGGCTCGCCGGGATCGATCCGGGGCGCGAACTGGGCACGCTGTCGGGTGGGCAGCGGTCACGGCTCGGCCTCGCCGCGCTGCTGATCCGGCGGCCGGGCACGCTCGTCCTGGACGAGCCGACGAACCACCTCGACGACGCCGCGATGGAGTTCCTGGAACAGCATCTCGCGTCGCTGACCGGTGTCCTCGTGCTGTCGTCACACGATCGCGTGTTCCTCGACGCGGTGTGCACCGACATCGTCGACCTGGACCCGGCGCTGGGCGGTCCGACCCGCTACGGCGGCACGTATTCGGACTACCTGGACCAGAAACGGGCCGAACGGGCGCGTTGGGAACAACGCTTCGCCGAGGAGCAGGACGAACTGAAGGAACTGCGCGAATCGGTGGCCGTCACCGCGCGCGCCGTCGCGCACAACCGGCCGCAGCGCGACAACGCCAAGATGCTCTACGACTTCAAGACCGGGAGGGTGCAGAAGCAGATCTCACGCCGGGTCCGCAACGCGCAACTGCGGCTGGACGAACTGGAACGCGACCAGGTGCGGAAACCACCCGCGCCCCTGCGGTTCCAGGGCGACCTGACCGGCGAACCCGGGGAGGGCAAGACGGCGATCTCGGTACGGGACATCGAGATCGCCGGGCGGCTGCGGCTGGCGACGCTCGACATCACGACGACGTCGAGGCTCCTGATCACCGGCGGCAACGGCGCCGGGAAGTCGACGCTGCTGTCGGTCCTCGCCGGCTCGCTGGAGCCGGATTCCGGGACCGTCCTTTCCGGACGCGGGGTGCGGATCGGCATGCTGGACCAGGATGTCGCGTTCGCCGAGCCGGACAAGACCGCGCAGCGGACCTACGCCGAGGCCCTCGGCGAGAACGCTCCCCCGTTGCGCGGGCTGGGGCTGCTGGCCCCGCGTGATCTCGGGACCCGGGTCGGCGCACTCTCGGTCGGACAGCGGCGGCGGCTCGCGCTGGCGTTGCTGATCGCCGACCCGCCGGAGGTGCTCCTGCTGGACGAGCCCACGAACCACATCTCGCTCACCTTGGCCGAGGAGTTGTTCGCCGCGCTCGATTCCGCGCCGGGCGCCGTCGTCATCGCTTCTCACGATCGATGGCTGCGGCGGGACTGGCCGGGTGACCACCTCCGGCTGGAAGCCGGTCGCGTCGCCGTGTAGGGCGTTATACGGGTGTCATGAGGGGTCCCCATAGGACGAAAAGTGTCCTATGGGGACCCCTCATGACATTTCTCAGAGCTCGATGCCCAGCAGCGCGTCGACCGCGTTCCGGATCAGGCCGGGAGCCGCCGGGTCCGTCCCCGACCGGTTCAGGGCCTGCCCTGCCCACGCGTCGACGGCCGCGAGCGCCTTGGGCGTGTCGAGGTCGTCGGTGAGGTGGTCGCGAAGGCGTGCGACGGTGTCCTCCGCCGCGGGGCCCGTGGCGAGGGAGACCGCTTCGCGCCAGCGGGCGAGCCGGTCTTCCGCGTCCGACCGCAGCTGCGCGGTCCACGGCCGGTCCTCGCGGTAGTGACCGGCGAACAGCGCGAGCCGGATCACGCCCGGGTCGACCTTGTCGGCCCGCAGCCGCGAGACGAACACGAGGTTCCCGCGCGACTTCGACATCTTCTCGCCGTCGAGGCCGATCATCCCGGCGTGCACGTAGTGCCGAGCGAACGGGCGGTCCCCCGCGACGGCCTCCGCGTGCGCGGCGCTGTACTCGTGGTGCGGGAAGATCAGGTCCGAGCCGCCGCCTTGGACGTCGAAGCCGAGGCCGAGGCGGTTGACCGCGATCGCGCTGCACTCGATGTGCCAGCCGGGGCGTCCCGCGCCCAGTTCGGACTCCCACGACGGCTCACCCGGCCGCGCCATCCGCCACAGCAGCGCGTCGAGCGGATGCTGCTTGCCCGGCCGGTCCGGGTCCCCGCCGCGTTCGGCGAAGAACTTGGCCATGGTCTCCGCGTCATAGTTGGACTCGGAGCCGAAATGCCCGGTCGCGTTGTGGTCGAAGTAGATGTCCGGGTACTCCGCGTCGTCCGCGCGGTACGCGCTCCCGTTCGCCACCAGCTTCGCGATGACCTCGACGATCTCCGGGATGCTCTCCACGGCCCCGACGAACTGGCGCGGCGGCAGCACCCGCAACGCGGTCATGTCCTCGCGGAACAACGCCGTCTCGCGCATGCCGAGGACGACCCAGTCGTCCTTGTCCCGCTCGGCGCGCTCCAGCAGGGGCTCGTCGATGTCCGTCACGTTCTGCACGTAGTGGACGTCGTGCCCGGCGTCCCGCCAGAGGCGGTTCACCAGGTCGAACGTCAGGTACGTGGCGGCGTGCCCCAGATGGGTGGCGTCGTACGGCGTGATGCCGCAGACGTACATCCGGGCGGTGGACCCGGGCGCCGTGGGACGGATCTGCCCCGTCGCGGTGTCGTGGAGCCGCAGCGGACGGGGGGTGCCGGGGATACGGGGCACGTCGACCGATGACCAAGTCTGCATACCCCGACTGTAAGCGGAGCCGCGACGCCGTTCCCGTCCGGTGGGAGAGGAACACGGCCGGAGTAACCGAAGTCGCTACTTCCCGGCCCGGTCGGCGTTGGCGTGGACGGCGTCCCGGATGTACTCGCCGAGCCCCGGGCGCTGGTCCGGCTCCCGCACCAGGAAACCCAGCTGGACCGGTTCGGTCGCGTACATCCCGGCGACCCCGCGATGCATCTCGTGGCCACAGTCCCCCATGAACTCGGCCAGCATCAGCCGGTGCTCCTCGGCGAGATCCATCGCCGCGACACTGTCCGCGGGCGCGCCGGAGTCGACGACGTCGAGCAGCCGCCGGACCCAGTCCTCCCGGGCCTTCTCCGCCTCGACCCATTCGTCCTTGGAGCGCGGTACGGCGGCCGCCTGCCACTGCGGGGTCTCGCCCCACCGGCGGACGGCCTCCTCCGCGTAGCCCTCCGGCTCACGGAAGCCGCCGAAGACCTCGAACCGCTCCTCCGGCGTCAGCACGCTACCGACCTCCTTCGCCGTGATCACCCGCTCGACGGATTCGACCATCCGCGTGAGCTCGCCGATCCGCTCGACGAGCAGCGCCCGCTGCCGCCGCAGGTGCTCCAGCGCGTCCAGGGACGGGTCGTCGACCACCTTGGCGATCGTGTCCAGGCCGAAGCCGAGTTCGCGGTAGAACAGGACGCGTTGCAACCGTTCGAGGTCGTCGTCGCTGTAGCTGCGATATCCGGCTGCAGTCCGCCCGCTGGGTGACAGCAGGCCGATCTCGTCGTAGTGATGCAGCGTGCGCACGGTGACGCCCGACAGCGCCGCGACCTTTCCCACCGGATACCCCATCGGCCCAGCGTAGGTGGACGTCGTCCCGCTCCGCGCGTAGAACCGGGGTATGGGGAGAGCTGGAACCACCACGTCGGCCGCACTTCCGCCCGGGCCCCCGCTGCCCGCCCTCGTCCAGACGCTCGTCGTCGGCAACCTCCGTCATCACGTGCTCCCGCTGCTCAAGCGCCGCTACGGCTCCGTCGTCCGGATGAGGTTCGCGCCGCACCGCGACATCGTGATGCTCACCGACCTCGACGACATCAAGACCGTGTTCACCGGGCCGGTCACGACGTTCCACGGCGGCGAGGGCAACGTCACCCTGAAGCCGCTGATGGGCGACCACTCCGTCCTGGTCACCGACGAAGACACCCATCTGCGCGCCCGGAAGCTGCTGATGCCCGCGTTCAACGGCGCGGCGCTGCGCGGCTACCGCGCCATGATCACCGGACTGACCAGAGCCGAACTCGACCGCTGGCCGGAGAACCGGGCGTTCGGCGCGCACGACCGGATGCGCGCGCTGACGATGGAGATCATCCTGCGGGTCGTGTTCGGTGTCGCCGAAGGACCGCGGCTCGAAGAACTCCGGCGGCTGATCGGACATCTGGTGGAGCTCGACCTGGTCCAGGTGATCGGCTGGCAGAGTCCTCGCCTCCAGCGCTACCGGCCCTGGCGCACGTACGCCGAACGACAGGCCCGGGTCGACGAGCTGCTCTACGCCGAGATCTCCGAGCGGCGCCAGGTGTCCGACCTCGCTCAGCGGACCGACGTCCTGTCCCGGCTGCTCACGGTGCCCGCCGACGGGGACGAACTGAGCGACGCGGAGCTCCGCGACCAGTTGGTCACCTTGTTGCTCGCCGGGCACGAGACCACGGCGACCGCGCTCGCCTGGGCACTGCACGAGATCTCCCGGGATCCCGAACAGGCGGCGTTCACCACGCGGGCGGCGGACGAAGGCGACGAAAAGGCACTCGAAGCGGTGATGAAGGAGTCGTTGCGGCTGCGCCCGGTGGTCGGCGAGGTCGTACGGCGGCTGACCGAGGACGTCGAAATCGGCGGCTACCGGATTCCCGCCGGCTTCGACGTCATGCCGTCGATCCTCGTCGTCCACGGCGACGGTGATCATCATCCGGACGCGAAGCTGTTCCGGCCCCAGCGGTTCCTCGACGGCTCGCCCCCGGCGGGCAGCTGGTTGCCGTTCGGTGGCGGCGCCCGCCGGTGCCTCGGCGCGGGCTTCTCGTTGCTGGAGGGCTCGATCGTGCTGCGGGAGCTGTTCGGCCGGTTCGCCGTCGCCCCGGAACACCCGCGACCGGAGCGGATCCGGTCGCGGCCGATCACCTTGGAACCCGCTCGGGGAGCCAGGATCAAGGTGACCGGCCGCTGAGCTACCGCTTCCTGGTCCGCAGGTAGTCGCCGACCACCGCGGCGCCGAGCCCGTCGAGGTCCGGGGCGACCACCCGGCCGCCCGAACGGCGCGCGAGCAGGTCGACGAACGCGGTCAGGCGGGGGTCGTCGCCGAGCCGGAACACCGTCACCGACGCGCCCAGTTTCGCCATCCGGTCCACTTCGGACAGTGTCTTGAGCAGCGTCCTCGGTTGGGGCGGGTAGTCGAACTCGGCCGTGCCGTCCGGTTCCAGATGCGCCGTCGGCTCGCCGTCGGTGACCATCAGGACCACCGGCTGGGCGTCCGGGTGCCGCCGCAGATGCCGTCCGGCGAGCAGCAGCGCGTGATGGGCGTTGGTGCCCTGTTCCCAAGCGCCTTCCAGCCCCACCAGCTCGGCGAGTTCGACCGACGTCGCGTGGCGCCCGAAGGTGATCAGCTGGAGCGCGTCGTTGCGGAACCGGGTGCTGATCAGCTGGTGCAGCGCGAGCGCCGTCCGCTTCATCGGCAGCCAGCGGCCCTCCTGCACCATCGACCACGAGGTGTCCACGAGCAACGCGACCGCCGCGCGCGACCGGTGCTCGGTCTCGACCACCTCGACATCGGAGACGTCCATCCGGACCGACCGCTCGCCCACCGAAACCGAACGCAGGACGGAGTTGCGGACCGTCCGGGAGACGTCCCACGGCTGCATGTCCCCGAACCGCCACGGCCTGGTCGCGCCGGTCGGCTCGCCCGCGGCCCCGGCGGACTCGGTGTCCCGCTCGCCCGCCTTGCCGCGCAACGCGTTCACGACGTCGGCGAGCGCCGTCTCCCCCAGCCTCCGCAAAGCCTTGGGAGACAACCGGAGCGTGCCGTCGGGAGCCCGTTCGAACAGGCCCTGCCGCCGGAGCTCCCGTTCCAGTTCGGACAGCCGCCGCGCGTCGACGCCGGCGTCCGGTCCGAGCTGGCGTTCGAGTGCCTCGACGTCGATGTCCTCCAGTCTCGCGCCCGGGTAGGACTGGCCGAGCTGTTCGGCCAGCGCGTCCAGTTCGGCCAGATCGGACATCGCCCTGGCGCCGTCACCGAGACCGAGCGGGTCGTTGCCCCGGAAGCGTTCCGAGGACGTCCAGTCCTCACCGGGCCGCAGTGCGCGCAGCTGGGCGTCCAAAGTGGACAGCTGTTGCGCGAGCCGGGGGTCGCCGAACGCCTGCTGGGACAGCTCGGCCAGTTCGGCGCGCTGTTCCGGCGTCATCGAGTTGAGCATCCGCTGCGCCGCCGCTGCGCGAGCGGCGAGCACGTCGACCAGCTCCTCGACGTTCTTCGGGTTCTCCGGGAAGAACTCGCCGTGCTCGCGCATGAACTCCGCGAACCGCTCCGGGACGTCCTCGCGTCCCTGGGTGTGCGCGGCCAGGAGGTCGTTGAGGTCGGCGAGCATCTTGTTCGCCCGCTCGGCGTCTTCCGGTCCGGCGTTCCGGAGTGCTTCCTTCATCCCTTCGAAGCGGGAATCCAGCAGCTCACGGCCGAGCAGATCACGGATCTTCCCGTAGTTCTCCCGGCCCTGCTCCGACCGCCAGTCGTACTGGGCGAGTTCGCGCACGGCGGCCGCGGTTCCCGGCGGGAGCGCGTCCAGCCGCGCTTCCCGGAAGCGCGCGTCGTCGTCCGGATCGGGGAACAGCTCGCGCCGCTCGGCCTCCAGCGCCTGTTCGAGCAGCCGCTGGACCTCCTGGAGTGTGCCGTCCAGCCGGTGCCGCCGCTGGATCTCCGACCGGCGCTGCCAGAGCCGCCTGGTCAGCTCGTCGAGCCCGGCGGTGCGCGGGGTGCCACGCCTCAGCAGCTCTTCCAGCGCGGACCTGGGCGAGGCCCCGGCCATGACGTCGCGCCCGATCTCGTCGAGCGCGTCCCGCAGGTCCGCCGGTGGGGCCAGCGGATCCGGGCCGTCGTTCCACGGCCCGTACGAGTAACCCTCCGGGAGGAAACTCATCGGCCGTAAACAGTGGTCGAGTCGTCGGAGTCCTTGGCGAGCTTCCTCGACAGGAACAGGGATTCCAGCGCCAGTTCGACCGCGGACGCGATCCGCCCCGCCGGTTCGTCCGGGCTCACCCCGGCGCGAGCGGCGACGTCGTGGAGCACGGGCAGTTCCGGCAGCGCGGCGAGCACGTCCTTGCCGGGGACACGTTCCCCGGTGGCCACCAGGTGCCCGGCCTCGACGGCTTCGGCCAGCGGCTGGAGATCGAGGCCGGCGAACCGCGAACGGGCCGTCTCCGCGACCGCCCGGCGCAGCAGGTGCACGAGGTGTTCGGTCTCGCGGCCCTCCTCCCCCGGCTCGAACTCGAGCTTGCCGCGCAGGACCGCGGGCACGGCGTCGAGGTCGACCGGACGCGCCACGGCGGGTTCCTCGCCGGTGAGCGCCGACCGGCGCAGCGCGGCCGCGCCGACCGTTTCCGCCGCCGCGACCGCGAACCGGGCCGAGACGCCGGACCGCTGGTCGATGACCGGCGATTCGCGCAGGTTCCGCACGAACCGGGCGAGCACCTCCAGCAGCGGCTCGCCGACCTCGGCGACCAGACGCGCCTCCTGGCGGACGACCGCGATCTCCGCGTCGACGTCGAGCGGGTAGTGCGTGCGGATCTCCGCGCCGAACCGGTCCTTGAGCGGGGTGATGATGCGGCCGCGGTTGGTGTAGTCCTCCGGGTTCGCCGTCGACACCAGGAGCACGTCCAGCGGCAGGCGCAGGGTGTACCCGCGCACCTGGATGTCGCGTTCCTCCATCACGTTCAGCAGCGCGACCTGGATGCGCTCGGCGAGGTCCGGCAGCTCGTTGATCGCCACGATGCCGCGGTGGGCACGCGGGACGAGTCCGAAGTGGATGGTCTCGGGATCGCCGAGGCTGCGGCCTTCGGCGACCTTCACCGGGTCGACGTCGCCGATCAGATCACCGACCGAAGTGTCCGGTGTGGCCAGTTTCTCCGTGTACCGCTCGTCGCGGTGGCGCCAGGTCACCGGCAGGTCGTCGCCGAGTTCGGCGGCGCGGCGGCGCGACTCCGGGGTGATCGGGTCGAGCGGGTGCTCGGCCAGTTCGGCGCCCTCGATGACGGGTGTCCACTCGTCGAGCAGTCCCGCGAGGGTGCGCAGGAGGCGGGTCTTGCCCTGACCGCGTTCACCGAGGAGGACGACGTCGTGCCCGGCCAGCAGCGCGCGTTCCAGCTGCGGCACCACGGTCCGCGAGAAACCGACGATCCCCGGCCAGGGGTCTTCCCCGGTGCGGAGCTTGGCGAGCAGGTTGTCGTGCAGTTCTTGTTTGATCGAACGCGGCAGGTGGCCGGCCGCGCGGAGGTCCCCGGCGGTCCGGGGCAGGTTTGCGGGAACATCGTTCACCCGTTCGACGCTACGTCGCGATCATGGCCCCTGTCGACGTGAAGCAACTCCAGCTCTGGGTCAACCGGCTCGCGGGGACGGGCGGCCCGTCTGCTTCGAAGCACGACTAAAATCAGTCCGGTGTGCCGTCCTAGTGCGACCCTCGCGGTCTGGTCTTCGGCGTGGCTGAACGGAGCCGCCGCCTCCGACGACGTCCTTGACGCCCTTCAGGTCTGGGGCGAAGCCCACGACTTCGTCGCCGCCGACGCGGCGGCCGCCGAGGCGTTCGACCTGCCCCTCGCGTTCAACCGCGCGGCGACCCCGGTCCAGCTGCTGCTCGCCCTGCGCGCGCAGGGCGCGAAGAGCATGCAGCTGCTGCTCCCGGTGCCCGGCGACGTCCGCGGCCTGGGTGGCGGCGGACCGTTCACCGAGGCCGCGTTGCGGACCGGCGAGGCCGTCGTGCTGCCGGATCTCGGCTACGGCGTGGTGCCCGAGGCGATCGCCGAAGGGCTGATGCGGTGGACCGTGTACTCGGTGCCCATGCCGGGCGTCCTCGAACATCGCCCGCTGGGCGAAGCCGAGCACGGCCTGACCGACGCGATCCGGGCGAGCGCCGGTGCGTTGCAGACCCTGGACGTCGCCAGTGAGCGGCCGGGCGTGCGTGCGGAACTCTCGGCGCGACTGCGTTCGGCCACCGACTCGCCCTGGCCCGCCGGGATGCCCGGCCGGGCGCTGCGGGTGCTTCAGCGCTCGGAGGAGATCGCGGCGATCCTCGCCATCGCCGAGTCCGACGATCCCGGCGGCGCGCTCTCCTCGTCCGCCGCGTTGCGGCGAGCGGAAGCCTTGCGGCCGCTGAACGAGGCCGTCCGCAACGCGCGCTGCGCGGCGATCAACGAAGCGGTGCGGGTGTTCGCGGACCAGGCGGACAGGCACCCGTAAGGTCACGCGGCCACAGTGTGCTTTTTCAGGACCTTCTCGGCGTACCGGACCGACCACAGGGAAAGCACGCCGATGACGGCGAGCAGCAGGACCACGCTCAGCGCGTTCATCACGTCGGCGGGCAAGAGATAGACCAGCGGCACCCGGACCACGGCCTCCAGCAGCAGAACCACGCCCCACACCGCCGACATCCGGGTGAAAGCGCGCCGGAAGGCCGGGACCTCGTCACTGAGCCTGTCGATCTCGGCGCGTTTGGCCGCGCCGGCCCCGGCACGCACGGCGACGAGCACCATCGGCGTGCGGCCGAAACAGCTCACCAGCAGCACGATCGCGGCCGTCGCGGTGGCGAAGGATTCCTTCAGCAGCAGGAATTTCACGTCACCGGTGACCAGCGAAAGCACGAGCCCGACCCCGAGGACTCCGGCCAGCAGCGCGGCGAAGCCGTCGAAGGACCGGTCGCGGATCGCGACCCAGGCGATCCGGCAAGCGGCCAGGACCGCCCCGGCCAGCAGGGAGACCTGCTCGCTCTGTCCGGCGAGCCTGAGCCCGTAGTAGGCGGCCAACGGCAGCGCGACGTCCCAGAGCAGCAAGGACACCGTCGGGTTCTTGCCACGCGCCGTCACGACGGCGTTTTCCCTTCGCATTCGGTCAGGAAGGCCGAGACCCGCGCGTTGACCTCGGTCGCGGCTTCACCCGCGATGGCGTGGGTCGCCGACGGCCACAGTTCGACCTGTCCGCGCGAAAGGAGTTCGCGGGCCCGGGCGGCCGCGCGTTCCGGCTGGTGGATGACGCTGCGCCCGGCGATCAGGGCCAGCACGGGCATCCGCAGGGAGCGCAACTGTGCGTCGGTGAACAACTTTGGCGTCGGCAGGGCGATGCGATAGGTCCGCATCCCTTCGTCGATCACCCGCGCGACCGGGTCCGAGGCGTCGATCTCCGCGCCGCCGGAGATCCAGTGGAGGAACGAAGGACGGGCCCACCGATTGACGACGGGGATCGCGGTGAGCGTGGCACGGACGACCAAGCCGGCGGTCAACCCGCCGAACGTCAGCACGGGATCGATCACGGTGAGCGACTTGAGCCGGTCCGGCGCGCGGACGGCGAGGTTCGCCGCGAGCCAGCCGCCGAACGAGTACCCGATCAGGTGCACGGACGCCAGGTCGAGTTCGGCGAGCACGGTGGTCAGCCAGGCGGCCTGGTCCGCGCCGTCGCGGATGGGGACGGTCTGTTCACTGCGCCCGGCCTCGCCGATGAGGTCCACCGCGTAGACCTCGCCGTGCTCGATCAGCGCGGCGAGGTTGGGCTCCCACATCACGGCGGTCCCCGCCCGCCCCGGCAACAGCACGATCGGCGTCCCGCCAGGCCGCCCGAACCGGTACACGCGCGCCACCCCGAACGCCGTCTCGACGTCGTATGTCCCGGTCGGTGCGGGCAAGGCCGCGAGACCGCGTTCGTAGACGACCTCGTACTCGGCTCGCGCCTCCGACGAGGCGAACCCGCCCACCTTCATCCGTCCTCCTCCTTTTTGCGGTACGATCGGATTGTAAAGCAGTTGGTGACAAGTTTGCAATCCGATCGGACTGCAAAAAAGGAGGAGTGGGTGCCCAAGCGAGTCGATCACGAGCATCGGCGGCAGCAGATCGCCGCGGCCGTCCGCCGTATCGCGGCCGATCGGGGGCTCGAAGGCGTCAGCCTGAACGAGGTCGCCACCGAAGCGGGCATCTCGAAGGGGTTCGTCCAGCACTACTTCGCGTCGAGAGACGACATGCTGCGCTTCGCGGTCACCACCTTGCGAAGTGGACTCGAGGAGCGCATCGCCACTCCACCGGGGGCGGAGCCTCGGGTCCGGGATCTGCTCGTCGCCCTGCTCCCCCTCGACGAGCCCGGCCGGGACGCCGCGCTGGTCGCCAACGCCTTCGTCGTGCGCGCGCTCAAGGATCCGGAGATCGCCGGCCATTTCCGGACCGGTCACGGGCTGCTCCGCGACGCGGTGGCAGCCCTGCTCACCGCCGCCAAGGAGGCCGGGGCTCTCTCGCCGACCGTCGACCCCACTGCCGAAGCGGGCCTGCTCCTGGCCCTGGTCACCGGGCTGGCAGACGCGGTCCTGCTGGGTTACCAGACCGGCGAAGAGGCCGTCGCGCTGATCGACCTCCACCTGTCGAGGATCAGTACATGAAGGCCCCGTTTCCTTGCGCTAGGCGCCAGGGTCTCGGCAAAGTCGCGTAAGCGGGTGTCGTGAGTGACGGGGGAAGATTCCGGCCGTTGAGCGTCCGGAATCTTCCCCCGTCACCGGTCGCGCCTGGCGCGACCTTGATCAGCGGAGGATCGGGGACGTTGAGTGTTCCGGATCTTCCGTTGATCAAGATCCAAGACCGGGCACCCCTGGCGACGATGGAGGAATTGCGACGTTCAACGTCCCAATTCCTCCATCGTCGCGCCCTGGCAGCCGCGGAACCACCACTCACGCCCAGCTAGGCATAGGTAGGTAAACACCCCGATCCGCTCTAACCCGAAACACCACTCACGACCACCTGGGCCACTCCGCGTGCGAGTGGTGTCGGGATCGCGCCGGTGCGCCGCGTTGCGAAAGCCACTTTCGCAACGTTGAAGGTTGCGAAAGTGGCTTTCACAACCTCCTTGACCAGCGGAGAGGCGACTTTGCCGAGCCCCTGGCGCTAGGTGCAAGGAAGGGGCCTTCATGTACTCCGGACTAAGGGCGCGCAGGGCGTTTGGCGGGCTCGCAGCAACCGACCGCGCAAGGCGCCCCGTTGACCGTGCACCCGGCCGCCGGGAACGGCGACAGCTTTCGCGCCGGCGCCCCCTCGGTGTGCTCCCGGATCAGTTCGACGACGAGCTCCGCGAAGCGCGGGTCGGTGTCCGGCGTCGCGGCCCGTGCGAAGCCCATGCCGTGCTCCGCGGCCCGCTCGGCGGCCTCGTTGTCGAGGTCCCAGATCACCTCGAGGTGGTCGGACACGAAGCCGACCGGGCAGACGACCACCGAGGTGACGCCCTCGGCGTGGAGCGCGTCGATGTGGTCGACGATGTCCGGCTCCAGCCACGGCACCTGGGGCGGGCCGGAGCGCGACTGCCAGACGACGTCGTAGGTCTCGATCCCCGCTTCCGCCGCGACGAGACGGGCGGCCTCGGCGATCTGGCGCGAGTAGCGTCGGCCGCCTTCGGACGGCGGCCCGGACGCGTTGTCGGCGGACTCCGGCACCGAGTGGGCGCAGAAGACCGTCCGCGTTCCCGGCCGGTTCCCCAGCTCCGCGTGCGCGGCGCGGACGGCGTCGGCGAAGGCCGCGATGAACAGCGGGTGGTCGAAGAACTGCCGCAGCTTCACCAGTTCCGGCGCGCCGTCGCCGACGGCCGCGCGGGCACGCTCGATGTCCTCGTCGTACTGACGGCAGGCGGAGTAGCCGCCGTACGCGCTCGTGGGGAAGACCAGGACGCGCTGAGCGCCCGCCTTCGTCATCTCGGCGAGGGTGTCCTCGACCATCGGCCGCCAGTTGCGGTTGCCGAAGTGGACGGGCAGCTCGATCCCGGCCGCCGCGAGCTGCTTCTCCACCGCGGAGATCGCGTCCCGGTTCAGGCGGTTGATCGGCGAGATCCCGCCGAAGTGCTGATAGTGCTCGGAGACCTCGAGCAGTCGTTCCCGGGGGACTCCCCGACCCCGCGTGACGTTCTCCAGGAACGGCATCACCTCGTCGGGTCCCTCGGGACCACCGAACGAAAGCCAAAGCAGCGCGTCGTAACCCACCCCGTCATCTTGCCGTTGTGGCGCCTCGCACGCTGACCCGGCCCATTTTGAACCAATCGATCCAAAACCTGGTACGGTCGCTTGCATGGCCAGGCCGAAGGAATTCGACGAGCGCGCGGCGATCGGGCGCGCCATGGACGCGTTCTGGGTTCGCGGCTACGAGGGCACGTCGACCCAGGCCCTCTGCGAAGCCACCGGCCTGGGCCGCAGCAGCATCTACAACACCTTCACCAGCAAGCATGAACTGTTCGTGCGCGCGCTCGACCACTACGCCGAGCGCGGAATCGTGGCCAGAACGGCCTTGCTGGAGCAGTCCGGGACCGGCATCGAGCGATTCGGCGCCCTGTTCTCGTACACGATCGACGAGGAAGCCGCACACCCCGGCCGAGGTTGCCTCGTGGTCAACACGGTGGCCGAGTTCGGCGACCGCGATCCCGAGATCAGGGCGCGGATCGACGCCGACACCAAGCGGCACCTCACCCTTCTCGCGGCCTGCGCCAGGGAAGGACAGCTCGACGGGACGATCGACAGCGCCCGCGAGCCCGGCGACATCGCCGAGTTCGCGCACAGCACCGTCGCCGGCCTCCGGCTCATGTCCCGCCGCGGCGCCGGACGGACGGCCATGGACGCCGTCGCCGGCATCGCCCTGAACGGGATCGCCGCGAAGTAGACCGAAACAAGCCTTGTGCGCGACGCTGCCCACATTTTGGACCGATCAATACAAAACCGGAGGGAATCCTCGTGCCTTTGGCAGTCTGCGTACTCGGACTGAGCGTGTTCGCGCTCGGCACGTCCGAGTTCATGATCACCGGCCTGCTGCCGGGAATGGCGGCCGACCTGAACGTCGGCATCCCGGAGGCCGGTCTGCTCATCTCGGCCTTCGCGATCGGCATGGTGGTCGGCGCTCCCCTGCTCGCGATCGCGACACTGCGGGTGCCGAGGCGCGCCACCCTGATGGCCTTGCTCGTCGTCTTCGGGATCTCGCATGTCGTCGGCGCGCTGGGGTCCGGGTACGCCCTGCTCTTCGCGACCCGTGTCATCAGCGCCGTCGCCTGCGCCGGGTTCTGGGCGGTCGCGGCGGCCACCGCCGTCGCGCTGGTCCCGGTCGAACGTCGTGGCCGGGCGCTGGCCATCCTGGTCGGCGGGCTCACCGTCGCGAACATCGCCGGGGTCCCCGCCGGAACCTTCCTCGGCCAGCACGCGGGCTGGCGAGCGGCCTTCTGGGCGGTCACGGCGCTGACCGTCGTCGCGCTGATCGGCGTCTTCGCCCTCGTTCCGGAAACCCAGAACGGCGAGGACAAGACCGACGTCTCGACCGAACTGCGGCTCTACCGCCGCGGCCGGTTCTGGCTGGCGCTCGGCGTGATCGCGCTCGCGCAGGCGATGATCTTCGCGACCTTCAGCTACCTCGCGCCCTTGCTGACCGAGATCGCCGGGCTGCCGGAAAGCTGGGTGCCGGGAGTGCTGTCGCTGTTCGGGCTCGGCGCGCTGATCGGCATCACCGCGGGCGGACGGCTCGCCGACGCAAGGCCTTTCGCGACCCTCTACGGCGGCCTCGGCGTCGCGTTGCTCGCCCTGGTGCTGCTCGCGCTCTCCGGCCCCGCGACCCCGGTCGCGATCTTCGCCGTATTCCTGTTCGGCGTCGCCGGATTCGGGATCAATCCCGCCCTGAACGTCCGCGCCTTCGCCGTGGCGGGCAACGCGCCCACCCTCGTCGGCGCGAGCACGACGGCCGCCTTCAACGTCGGCAACACCGTCGGCCCCTGGCTCGGCGGCGAATCGATCGACGCCGGCCTCGGCTATCCCAGCGTCGCGTGGGTGAGCGTCGGACTCGGTGCCGCCACCGTGCTCGTACTCACCCTCGCCGCCGGTGTCCAGCGCACCGACGACATCCGTCTGCTTCGCGAACCTGTTACCCAGTAAGGAGAATCATGTCCGACCGAACACAGGCCACGCTCACCGAGTTCTTCCGGCGAATGTCCACAGGGGACACCGACGGCGCCTCGGAACTCTTCGCCGACAGCGTCGCGTGGGACATCCCCGGCGCGACCGAACTGGTCCCGTGGATCGGTCCGCGCCGGAACCCGGCGGAGATCCGCGAGTTCTACGACCTGCTCGACAACGGCCTCGTCAAGGACCGGTTCGACGTCGAGCGGGTGCTCGTCGACGGGCCGCACGCGGTCGCGATCGGCCGTCTCCGCTCGATCATCCGCAGCACCGGCAAGGTCATCGACTCGGCCTTCACCATCGAGTTCGAGGTGAACGACGACGGGCGGATCACCAAGTACCTGCTCCTCGAAGACTCCTGGCACGTCGCGAACGCCGTCCTGCCCTGACACGTCGAGAGGTCGGCCGGGTCAGGTGTCCGTGCGGCGATCGCCGTTCGGTCCAGGTGGTCGTGAGTGGCGATTCGAGTTAGAGCGGACCGGTATTTACACCCACGCCTGAACTGGGTGAGTGTGGTGGTTCAGCGGCTGTCCGGTCGCGACGGTGAAGGAATTGGGACGTTGGACGTCCCAATTCCTTCACCGTGGGGTCGCCCCGGGCTTCGGACCTTGATCAACGGAAGATCCGGGACACTCAACGTCCCAAATCCTCCACACTCGCCGATCACACCAGCGGGTAGTTAAATACGCGTCCGCCAGAACCCGAAACGCCACTCACGACCCACTCAGCCCACCGCTCGCCCGCTTGAAGCGCGTGAAGACCCCTTCCTTCGGCTCAGCCGAGGGAAGAGGGCCTTCACGCGCTTGAACGAGATCAGATGCCGAGCGAGTGCACTCCGCCGTCCACCATGATCATCGAGCCGGTCGTGGCGGGCAGCCAGTCCGACAGGACGGCGCAGACCGACTTCGCCGTCGGGTCCGGGTCGGAGCTGTCCCAGCCGAGCGGCGCACGGTCGCCCCAGCCCTCCTCCAGCTCGGAGAACCCGGGGATCGACTTCGCGGCCATGGTCTTCATCGGACCGGCGCTGACCAGGTTGACCCGGATCCCCTTCGGGCCGAGGTCGCGAGCCAGGTACCGGTTCACCGACTCCAGCGCCGCCTTCGCCACGCCCATCCAGTTGTAGACGGGCCACGCGACGCGCGCGTCGAAGTCCATGCCGACGATCGACGAACCGCGCGACAGCAGCGGCAGGGTCGCGACGGCGAGCGACTTGAAGGAGTACGCCGAGACGTCGACGGCCACCTTCACGTCCTCGCTCGGGGCGTCCAGGAACGGCGCGCCGAGGCAGGACTGCGGGGCGAACCCGATCGAGTGCAGCACGCCGTCGAGACCGTCGACGTGCTCACGGACGCGGTCGGCGAGGGAGTCGAGGTGCTCCTGGTTGGTGACGTCCAGCTCCAGCACCGGCGCCTCCTCGGGGAGGCGCTTGGCGATGCGCTCGACGAGCGACAGCCTGCCGAAGCCGGTGAGCACGACCTTCGCGCCCTCCTGCTGCGCGATCTTGGCCGCGTGGAACGCGAGCGAGGCGTCGGTGATGACGCCGGTGATCAGCAGGCGCTTGCCTTCGAGCAGTCCTGGCACGGGACCTCCAGTCCGGAGTTGTTGCGATCAGTACGGGAAAACGGGGACGTCAGTGGCCCATGCCGAGGCCGCCGTCGACCGGCAGCACCGCGCCGTTGACGTACCCGGCCTCTTCGGAGGCGAGGTAGCGGACGGCGGCGGCGATCTCCGACGGCTCGGCGTACCGGCCGGAGGGAACCTGGGCGAGGATCTCCTTCTTGCGGTCCTCGCCGAGTTCGTCGGTCATGTCCGTGGCGACGAAGCCCGGGGCGATGACGTTCGAGGTGATGTTGCGCGAACCCAGCTCACGCGCGAGCGAGCGGGCGAGACCGACGAGACCGGCCTTGCTCGCCGCGTAGTTGACCTGACCGGCCGAACCGGTGAGGCCGACGACGGACGAGATGAAGATGTAGCGACCCCACTTGCCACGCAGCATGCCGCGGGAGGCGCGCTTGGCGACGCGGTAGGCGCCGGTGAGGTTGGCGTCCACCACGCGGGTGAACTGCTCCTCGCTCATGCGCATGAGCAGGGTGTCGTCGGTCATGCCGGCGTTCGCGACGAGGACCTCGACCGGGCCCTGGTGCTCCTCGACGAGCTTGAAGGCGGCGTCGATCTGCTCGGCGTCGGTGACGTCGGCCTGCACGCCGAAGAGGCCGTCGGGCGCGCCGGAACCGCGGTGCGTGATCGCGACCTTGTGTCCCTGCGCCGCGAGGTCCTTCGCGATCGCCAAACCGATGCCGCGGTTGCCGCCGGTGACCAGTACCGACCGTCCCACTTCAGCTCTCCTCGCCTCGTCTTCGTCCGTGACCGCACTGAGGCTATCGGCTCGCCCGCCGCGCGCCGGAGCCGCGCCACCCCTACCTCCGGGTAACCGCGACCGTCCTAAGCGGATGTTAGGAACCGGGCCGAAACCTTGCCCGGCCGTCACGGATTGTTCACCGTGAGCCGGAACACAGGAGGTCAAAGATGACAACCCGGATCGGCGAAGCGTCGCCGCCCGTAAGCGAGAGGCGAGTCGTCGGCAACGTGCTGCGCGGCTCCATCGGCAACCTGGTCGAGTGGTACGACTGGTACGCCTACGCCGCCTTCACCACGTACTTCGCCAAGTCCTTCTTCCCCACCAAGGACACGACGGCGGCCTTCCTCGGCACCGCGGCGGTCTTCGCCGTCGGGTTCCTCATGCGGCCGCTGGGCGGCTGGATGCTGGGCCGGTTCGCCGACCGCTTCGGGCGACGAAGCGCACTCGTGCTTTCCGTCACGTTGATGGCGACGGGGTCGCTGATGATCGCCGTGACCCCGACCTACGCCAGTATCGGGATCGCCGCGCCGATCCTGCTTCTGATCGCCCGGCTCGTCCAAGGGCTCTCGGTAGGCGGCGAGTACTCGACCTCCGCGACCTACCTGTCCGAGGTGGCCACTCCGGGCAAACGCGGCTTCTATTCCAGCTTCCAGTACGTGACGCTGTACGGCGGCCAGCTGCTGGCGCTCGGCCTCCAGCTCCTGCTCCAGTCCATTCTCACCGAGCAGCAGCTGACCTCGTGGGGCTGGCGGATCGCGTTCGTCGTCGGCGCGCTCGCCGCGGTCGTGGTGATGATCCTGCGGCGCGGGATGGACGAGTCGGCCAGCTTCGAGGAGGCCAAGGCGTCCGGCACCGGCAAGGACGCGGGCGACAAGGGCACGCTGCGCGCGCTGATCAAGTACCCCAAGGAGATCGCGCTCGTCGTCGGCCTCACCCTCGGCGGAACGGTGTCGTTCTACACCTTCGCCACCTACAGCCAGAAGTTCATGGAGAACACCGCGGGCATCCCGCGCCGGACGGTCACGCTGATCCTGTTCTGCGCGATCCTCGTCGCCGCGATCCTGCAGCCGCTCGCCGGGAAGCTGTCCGACCGCATCGGCCGCCGCCCGCTGCTGATGTTCTTCGGGATCGGCGGCACGCTCCTGACCGTCCCGATCATGACGCTCATGGGCGCGACCAAGCAGCCGGTGTTCGCCTTCCTGCTGATGCTGGCCGGGCTGGTGATCGTCACCGGGTACACCTCGATCAACGCGATCGTGAAGGCCGAGCTGTTCCCGACGAAGATCCGCGCGATCGGCGTCGGTCTCCCCTACGCGCTCACGGTGGCGATCTTCGGCGGCACCGCCGAGCTCATCGCGCAGGCGCTCAAGGGCGCGGGCCACGAGTCGGTGTTCTTCTACTACGTCGCGGGCTGTGTCCTGGTCTCGCTCATCGTGTACGGCACAATGCGGGAAACCTCGAAGACCTCGGAGCTCGACAACAAGAAGCAGCCCGAGCCGGTCTCCGGCCGTTAGACGGGAAGGTGTGGTCATGCGGTTGCTGCTGGTCGAAGACGACGCCGGCGTCGCCGACGCGCTGTCCGAAACGCTGCAAGCGCGTGGCCACACCGTCTCCCACGCGATCCGGGGCTGCGACGCGCTGCACCGGCATCGCGAGGCCGACGTGATCCTGCTGGATCTCGGCCTGCCCGACATGGACGGGCTGGACGTGCTCCGCAAGGTCCGTCAGGTGTCGCTGGTGCCGGTGCTGGTCCTCACCGCGCGCGGGGACGAGCGGTCCGTGGTGCGCGGGCTGCGGCTCGGCGCCGACGACTACCTGACCAAACCGGTCCGCCTCGCCGAACTGCTGGCGAGGATGGACGCGGTGGTGCGCCGCGCCGCCATCACTGCCGCGCCCCAGGACGACATCGTCCGCGTCGAGGACGTCGAGATCGACCTCGGGGCCCGGCGGGTGCTGGTCGACGGGACCGACATCGGCCTCACCACCAAGGAATTCGCCGTGCTGGCGGTGCTCGCCGCCCGGCCCGGCACGGCGGTGAGCCGCCAGCAGCTGATGGACGAGGTCTGGGGCGACGCGTACCTCGCCGTCTCCCGCTCGCTGGACGTGCACCTGACCCAGCTGCGCGCGAAACTCGACCGGCCGGGGCTGCTGACCACGATCCGGGGATTCGGCTACCGCTTCGGCCGGGACTGAGCGGTGCGCACCCGGCTGCTGGTCGTTCTCGTCGCGCTCGCGCTCACCGTCGTCGCCGCGTTCGCGATCCCGCTGTTCGGGTCGACCGCCGCGCAGCGGACCCAGCAGCTGGTGATCGCCCGCAACGCCGACGTCGACCGATTCGTCGTCCTCGCCCAGCAGGCCGTCGACGCCGATGACCCGACCACGCTGACGGTCGACGCCGAGCGGTATTCGTCGTTATACGGCGAAGCCGTCGTGGTGGTCGACGCGCGCGGAATGCCGCTGGTCGAAACCGGTGGGATGACGGCCGCGGAGCCCTTCGTGCGCTCACTCGTCGAGTCCGCCCTGCGCAACCAGCCCGCGAAGGGACCCGAACAGCTGAGCCCGTGGTCGGCGGATCCGGTCTACTTCGCCCGGCCGGTCGGCACCGGGACGCGGGTGGCCGGAGTCGTCGTCCTTCGCGCTTCGGTGACCACGGCGGCGGACGACGTCACGACCCGCTGGGCGGCGATCGTGGCGGGCGCGGTCCTGGTCGCCGCGGTTTTCGTCCTGCTCGCGGTGCTCCTGGCCCGCTGGATGGTGCGGCCGCTGCACGAACTGGAGACCGGCGTGCAGGCGGTGACCGAGGGCCATCGCGCCGAGGTCCCCGATCGCGCCGGACCGAAGGAGTTGCGTTCTCTCGCGACGTCGTTCAACCGGATGTCCGACGCCGTCGTCGAGGCGTCCGAACAGCAGCGGCGGCTCGTCGCGGACGCGTCGCACCAGCTGCGGAATCCCATGGCGGCCTTGCGATTGCGGGTGGATTCCCTGGCCGCGCAGGTGGACGGCGACGGTCAGCGGGCCTACCGCGCGACAGTCGCGGAGGTCGAACGCCTGGAGTCCTTGTTGGACGGACTGCTCGCGCTGGCGCTCGCCGAAAGCGCCGCGACCCGGCTCGCGGCGGGTGAATCCGGCGACGAACCCTGCGATCTCCCGGCGGTGCTGGCCGAACGAGTCGACGCGTGGCGTCCGTCGGCAGACGACGCTGGAGTCGATCTCGCGGCGGCGGAGGGCCACGACGAGCCGGTGCCCGTGCGATGCTCGGAAAGCGAACTGGCCCAGGTGCTCGACGTCCTGCTGGACAACGCGGTGCACTACGCGGGCCAGGGCGCCACCATCACCACCGGCTACGAGGCCGGCGACACGACCGCCACGCTTTTCGTGTCCGACAACGGCCCCGGACTGTCCACAGAGGACCGTGAACGCGCGACCGAACGGTTCTGGCGGGCCGGAGGCGACGGCGCGCCGCGCGGGATGGGCCTCGGGCTCGCGATCGCGAGCCAGCACGTGCTCGCCCGCGGCGGGAAACTGGAGCTTCGCGAAGCCCAGCCGCACGGACTCGAAGTCCGCGTCGAACTCCCGCTCGTCACGGGAGGCACGCCATGACCGTCACCAGGCGTACCGCCCTCCTCGCCGGGCTCGCCACGCTCGCGGGCTGTTCGACGGCGGGCTATCAGGGCCCGGACCGCGAGATAGTCATCGCGGCGGGCGAGAGCGGCGGGTTCTACCTCGCCTTCGCGGAGCTGCTGGCCCAGCAGCTGAACCGGGTGGAGCCCCGGCTGCGGGCGACGGCCGTCGCGACCGAGGCCAGTGTCGAGAACCTGCGCCGGCTGCGGGACGGCCGGGCCGATCTCGGGCTCGTTCTCGGCGACGTCGCCGAGTCCGCCTTCTCCGGAGCGGACCCGTTCTCGGTCCCGATGTCGTTCTCGGCCATCGGCCGCGTCTACGAGAACTACCACCAGCTCGTGGTCCGCGCGGACGGCGGCGTGCGGTCCCTTTCCGATCTGGCCGGACGGCCGGTGGCGATGGGCGCGAACGGATCCGGCGTCGCGGTGTTCAGCACGCGGCTGTTCGCCCGCGCGCGGATCCCGGTGCACGCGAAGAACCTCCTGCTCGGGGAGGCGATCAACGCACTGATGGCGCACGAGGTCGACGCCCTGTTCTGGTCCGGCGGGATCCCCACGCCCGCGCTCACCGAGCTGAACCGGACCACCCCGATCACGCTCCTCCCCCTCGACGCCCACCTGCCGGCCCTGCGCGCGGGCTACGGCCCGGTGTACGACCAGGTCCACGTTCCAGCGCAGGCCTACCAGGGAGTCGGTGAACTGCGGACGATCGGCGTCGCGAACCTGCTGCTGGCGGCGCCTTCCCTGCCCGACGACGCCGCGGCCGCGGTCGCGCGGGTACTGGCCGGGCACGCCGCCGACCTCGTCCCGGCACCCGCCGTCGGGACCCAGTTCCTCGACGTCCGGACGCTGATCGGCACCGGCAAGGTGCCGCTGCACCCTGGGGCCGCCTCGGCCTACCGTGCCCTGCACGGGTGACCCACACTCAAACTCCAGAGTGATGCGCGTAGCGCCGAAGCGCTGCCAAGGTCGGAAACAGGCGGCCCACCGGGCCGCCCCGATCCGGAAGGACTCCACAGTGTCATCGAGACACAGCAGGGTGGTGCGGGGTTCGGCGCTGATCGCGGGCCTCGCGCTCGCGGGTGGGCTCGCCACGGCCGCCCCCGCCGTCGCGGCCGACCAGGTCGAACTCACCGCACCGGCCCTCACCGGTCACTACGACGTCGGCACCACCGACCTCCATCTCGTCGACAACGCCCGCGCCGATCCGTGGAAACCGGAGCGGCGCCGGGAACTCATGGTCACCGTCACCTACCCGGCCGACCGCTTCGCCGACGGGCCGCGCGCGCCGTGGGTCGGTCCCGCCATGGGCTCCGTCGTCGACCAGATCCTGGCGGGCAAGGACTACCTCGACCTCCCGACGGGCTCCATCGCTTGGAAGTCCGCGAAACGCAACGCCGAACTCGGCGTCCCCGCCGCGCACGGCGCGCCGAAGCCGGTCACGCTCTTCTCCCCCGGCTTCGGTGCGCCGCGTGAGACCTACTCGGCTCTCGTGGACGACCTGGCGAGCCGCGGGTATGTCGTCGTCTCGCTCTCGCACACCTACGAGAGCGCGGCGGTCGAGTTCCCCGGCGGACGGCTGGAACCCGCCGTGAACGGGGGCGAAGGCCCCGAATTCATGAAGAAGGCCCTCGACGTCCGGGTCGGCGACACCCGCTTCGTCCTCGACCAGCTCGGCAGACTCGCCCGCGGCCAGAACCCGGACGCCGAGAACCGGCCGCTTCCCCGTGGTCTGGGCCGGTCGCTCGATCTGTCCCGCGTCGGCGCCTACGGGCATTCCTACGGCGGGTTCACCTCCGGTGAGGCGATGGTGCAGGATCGCCGGATCGACGCCGGGATCAACCTGGACGGCGCGATGGCGACCGCGTTCGGTTACCCACCCGGAACCCCTTACGTGCCGGGCGAAGTCACGAAACGCGGCCTGGACCGGCCGTTCATGCTGATGGGTGCCGAAGGGATCGGCCAGGACGGGAAACCGCTCCAGCACACCCACCGGACTCCCGAATTCGACCGGAGCTGGGCGGACTTCTGGGCCAACCAACGCGGCTGGAAGCGGGACCTGCTCCTGCGCGGCGGCAGTACCCACATGGCGTACAGCGATTTGCAGGTCGTCATCCCGCAGCTGGGTTCGCGAGTGGCCAAGGAGAAGCGGGAGGCGGTCATCGGCACCATCGATCCCCGTCGCTCGCTGGCCGCGCAACGGGAGTACGTCGGCGCGTTCTTCGATCTGCACCTTCGCGGACGGGACAAGCACATGTTCGACCGCGAGTCGCCGCACTACCCCAACATCGACTTCATCGATTGAGCCTGGTGATGGGGACGTCGTGAGTGGCTTCGGGGGCGTGTTCCTTGGGCGGGTGTAGGCCCTCTTCGGGACGTTGAACGTCCTGGATGGTCCCTTCACCAGGGTCGGTGCCCCAGGGCCTTACTGCTCCGTGAAGGCCTCCTTGCCTACCTGAAGGTCAGGGTCTCGGCAAAGTCGTCCACCCGCTGGCCAAGCGGGGGCGAAGAGGCTCGTCGCCGTGGCACGACACCTTGCCAACTGTCCATAGAGGACACTATCGG
>NZ_NMQT01000390.1 GCF_002234405.1 Amycolatopsis thailandensis
GTACTCCGAGGCCGCGGAACTCAATCAGCGCACCCTCGCGTTGCGTCTTCAGGTGTCCGGCGAAGAGAACGAAGAGACTTTCGCACTTCAGCGGAACATCACGATCGACCTCCGGGCACAGGGCGACTTCGCGGCGGCGTCCAAACTGAGCGAAGAGATCTATCACAAGTCCAAGCGCATGTTCGGCGAAGACGACCCTGAGACCCTCAACGCCGCGTACCAGCACGCCATCAGTCTTCGGCTGGCGGGTGCCTACCGGGAGGCCGCGGAACTGGACCAGGACACCCTCCGCCGTCGGATCGAGGTCCTCGGCCGCGACCACGTCCGTACCTTCGGTGTCAACAGCTCCCTGATCGTCGACCTGCGCGAGGCGGGGGATTACGGCCAGGCCCGGGTTCAGCAGGAAAGGCTCACCGAGAACTTCTATGCCCGCTTCGGTGCGGATCAATCGGACGCGACGACCAACACGTTCCTGCTTTCGGTGGCGAGGCGGAAGGACGGCGATCACCCGGGCGCTCTCAGCCTGTCCACGGAAGCACTCAGGAGGTTCCGGCTCTTCTATGGTGACGACCACTCCGTCACCATGGGCTGTGCTCTCGCCCATTCGATCGATCTTCGTCACTCGGGCGATCTGGCGGCGGCCAAAAAGCTGGGAGAAGAAGTTTTCGAACGGTA
>NZ_NMQT01000391.1 GCF_002234405.1 Amycolatopsis thailandensis
GCCGCCAAGGCGACCGCGACCAAGGCTCCGGCCAAGACGACCGCCGCCAAGGCGGCGCCGAAGACCGCGGCCAAGGCCACGACTCGCGAAACCGCGGCCAAGAAGGCGACCGCCACCAAGGCCGCCGCGAAGCCGGCCGCCAAGGCGAACGCCGCCAAGGCTCCCGCCAAGAAGGCTCCGGCCAAGCGGACCTCGGCGGCCGCGAAGAAGAAGTAAGCTCCCTCCTCAGGAGTGAGCCAACGGCAGGGCCCCGCGCACGGCGCGGGGCCCTGCCGCATTTTCACCGGCTGTACGCTCCGGCCTTCTCGTTCGCCCACGACGCCCTTGAACTCGGTGTCCGGGGAACCGGGGTGCCGGAACGGATCCACGGCGCTCTGAGGACGAATGCGCCGCGTTTGTGGCGCCGCGACTCTTCGTAGATCCACGCGGGTGTCCGGCGGACGCCTCGATCACCCCGATGGCGCATCGCCCCGTGCCCGCCGATCGGCCCTCCACAGTGGAGCGACGAGCGTCGCGACGGACCGTCGCCGCTGGACAACGCCTCGCGCTCTGGATCCCGGGGCGGTGTCGGAACTCACTTCGCCGCGAATCCGCCTACCTGACAGGCACTTCGGGCCGGGCGACCTCCGCTTCCCCTGGGACACGGCCGGAGTAGCGGCACGTCACCCACGTGGGGGAGTCGTGTCGGGAAAATGAGCCGACGCTTTCCGGTCACACGACCTCGGTCGAAAGCGTTGCGAAAGCCAC
>NZ_NMQT01000392.1 GCF_002234405.1 Amycolatopsis thailandensis
CAGGTCGAAGTCGTCGCGGCGGCCACCCGCCAGGGTGTCCACCACGGCGGCCGAAAGCGGGCCGCGGATTTCGGGCAGCGTCGCGGCCACCGGGCGGTCGATCGTCGTCATACGAGCGGAGTACCCGATCTACGGACGCGGAACCGTCTCTTCGGTCAGCATCCGCAACACCGCGACGTCGCCGTCGGCGGAGGCCCGGCGCTGTCTTTCCGCGCCGGTGCCTTCGCGCTCCAGCCGATCGAGCAGCGTGCGCACCAGATCGCTGTCCCCGGTCTCTTCCAGTGCCTCCCGGACGTGCCCCAGCAGCGAGGCCATCCGGTCGGTGGCGGGCACGGGTTTGCCCGTCACCGGATCGACGGCGGGGCCGCTGAGCCCGTACCGGGCGGCCGACCAGACGGCGGCAGCCGCCACCTGCGGGTCCAGCGGCGTGGCCGTCACGCCGTGGTCGAGGTCGTCGAGCGCGGTGATCACCAGCGCGCGGGTCAGCAGTCCTTGCAGGACGGCTTCGTCCACAGTGGACGCGGTGTCGGCGGCGCGGACTTCGACCGTCGGCCACCGAGAGGAGGGCCTGGCGAGCCAGAACGTCTGGTTCTCGTCGACCAAAACGCCGCAATCCACCAGGC
>NZ_NMQT01000393.1 GCF_002234405.1 Amycolatopsis thailandensis
GAAGCCCAGCAGTCGGCCGCCGCGGCCGCTGCCGACGGTGCCGCCGCACGAGCGGCGGCCGCGCGGGCGAGCGACGCGGACGCCCGGGCGCGGGCTGACGCCGTCGAAGCGCGAAAGGCCGCGAACCAGGCCTACAGCGACGCGACCATCGCAGGTCGCAGCGCCACCGCCGCGCAGGCCGACGCCCGCGCCGCCCAGGCTGCCGCGACCCAGGCTCAGCGAGACGCGGACGCGGCGAACACGGCGGCGTCGGGCGCCGAAAAGGCCGCGGCGGATGCCAACACCGCGGCGGAAAACGCCCAGCGGCACGCCGAGTCGGCGGCCGAGGCCGCGCGGAACGCCCGGAACAGCGCCGTCGAAGCGGGCCAGGCGGCCGGACGCGCCGAGACCGCCGAACGGGAACGTCAGGACAAGGCCAAAGCCGAGGACGCGCTGCGCGAGATGCGGAGCACTCTGCAGCGGCTGCGGGACGAAGCCGCGAAGGATCCGTCGCTCGGCGACGTCGTCCGTGCCATCGACCAGCTGATGGGCATGATCGAACATCTGCTGGGCCAGACCCTGGAGTATCT
Source organism: Amycolatopsis thailandensis (assembly GCF_002234405.1). GTDB lineage: Bacteria > Actinomycetota > Actinomycetes > Mycobacteriales > Pseudonocardiaceae > Amycolatopsis > Amycolatopsis thailandensis. The sequence continues at coordinate 570 of NZ_NMQT01000393.1, forward strand.
CGCCGAACACGGCGACGAACTGCTGTTGCTGCTCGAGAACCTGGCGCAGACGGCGGTAGGGGCGGGACTCGCCTACAGCGGGGTGGTCACCGCGGCCGGCGGCGCCGCGGTCTGTGCCGCGGAGATCGCCGCGGCCGCCGGTGCCGGTGCGGGAGCCGGAGCGGTCGTGGCGGGCGTCGGCGCGGTTCCCGGTGCGTTGACCGGGGCCCTCACCGGCCTGCTGATCTGCGCGATGTCCGGCGGGCCCGCCATCGTCGGCGGGGTCAGCCAGTTCATCGCGGGAATGGCCGTGGCGATGGACGGCCTCAACAAGGCCGCGACCAACGTCCAGAACCTCGGCAACAACAAGAACGGCTCACTCGAAGGGAAGACCGACCACGTCGTCTACGACCCGGCCGTGCCGAACAACGGGCGTCCGATCACCGACATCGACCGCGTGGAGAATGGGGTGCTGTGGGAGGAGAAGACCGCGATCGACGCGCAGAACATCCCGGACTGGGTCGGCAAACACGTCGACAAGAAGCTCAACAGCTATCTCGAAGCACGTAAGCATCTCCAGGGCTACGAGAACGCGCCGATCGGGCTTCGCTTCACGCAGCCGGGTGCGACACCGGCTTTCAAGGCCGCCGTCGAAAAGGCCGTGGACACGTTCAGAAAGGCCAACACCTCGGTCCGAGTCATGCTGGATTGGAAGTAATGAGCTACATCTTCGAAGCGGACGGGGAAACCGTCTGGAGCCCGGCGCTGCGGATCGGCAGGCTGTTCGTCACCATGGCGGACACGCTGTCCGCGAACGCCGAAACGGCGCACGGGCTGTCGTTCATGGCTAGTGACCACGTCATCGTCGACGTCCCGGTGTTCACGGAATTCACGAGGACCCTCCTGGACGGTTCGGTGATGACGCATCCGGTGTACCGCGAACTGGCGCGGGGCTTCGTGGCGCTCTGCCTCGCCGTCCTCGACGAGGCGGGAGCGGACCTGCCACTCGGTGCCGGGTGGCGGGACGAGTTCGCCGCGTCCCGGCAGAGCCTGGCCCCGTTCATGGGGGACTGACCACCGGAGCAAGTACGTGAAGGCCCCCTTCCTTGCGCCTGGCGCAAGGAAGGGG
>NZ_NMQT01000394.1 GCF_002234405.1 Amycolatopsis thailandensis
CGACCCGGCGCAGGCCATCCTCGGCCCGACCGCGCGACCGTCCGATGTGGACGCACTGCGGGAGAGCATGGGGCTGAACGGCCCCTTGTGGGAGCAGTACCTCAGCTGGGCCGGGAACGTGCTGCACGGCGACTTCGGCACGTCGATCACCTATCACGCGCCGGTGCTGGGCGTGGTCGCCGACCACATCCTGCCGACGCTGACCCTGGCCGTGCTGTCCACGGTGATCAGCTTCTTCCTTTCGGTCACGATCACCTCCTGGCAGGCGGTGTCGCCGCGCAACCCGGTGGCCCGCGCGCTGGACCGGCTTTCGGCGCTCGGCATGGCGATGCCGGACTTCTGGATCTCCCTGATGCTCGTGCTGGTGTTCTCGGTGACGCTGCGCTGGTTCCCGTCCAGCGGCTACGAAAACCTGTTCACCGATCCGGCGACGGCGGTGCCCGCGCTGGTGCTGCCGCTGACCGTGCTGGTCATCGGGCAGACCGCGTTGTTCGTGCTCACGCT
>NZ_NMQT01000395.1 GCF_002234405.1 Amycolatopsis thailandensis
GGAGTCGTAACCGTGCACGTCTTCGGCGAACACCTACCCGGACAACGGTTCAGATGGCAATCGATCCCGAAGGAATCGTGGAAAACGGCGCCGACAAGCTCGGCATCCGCGACCGCCGCGTCCAAGGCGACCTCGACCGCTTCAAGGCCTTTCTCGAAAACCGCGGAGGCTCCGAGGCCGCCGCCTGGCGCGGCGACGTGCAACGCCCTGGCCAGTCCTAGCCCCGATCAGACCACCTCACCACACCAGGGTCGCTGCCCGACCAAATGGTGAGGAGGACGGCCGGTTCTCCCGACCCAGGCCGTTTGCACACGATGTGGCCGGTCCCTCGACACGGGGCCGGCCACATCGTCCGAAGTCCGAAACGCCTAGGCGGGCACGGTTCCCGAGAACTCGTGCCTGCTGATCGGTTCCCAAGGGCCACCGAGGTAACGCCAGACGGCCAGGCCGGTCACCCTTGCCGTGCTGGGCGTGATCTCCTGCCGGAGGGTCGCGAGGGTAGCCGCGGCGGTGGCGGCGCCGACCTTGTTCTGGACTGTGACATGAGGCATCAAAGGTTGCCTGTCCTGGGGTGTGAGCCAACGGAGCCATCGGCTTCTCAGGCCACTGTGGACGGAAACCAGCTCGGGCGAGTCCAGCACGAGCGCGACCCCGCTCCCCAGCGACCGGACCCCGGTCACCGCCAGCGTGAACCGGCTTGTCTCGCTGGCCAGTACGGCACAGTCCGCGCCGACCGAGTCGAGATGG
>NZ_NMQT01000396.1 GCF_002234405.1 Amycolatopsis thailandensis
CTCGCGAGAACGGGACGTCGAGCGCGACGCACAGCGCCCAGATCGTCTCGACGCTCGGGTTCCCGGCCCCGGACTCCAGCTGGGAGAGCGTCGATTTGGCGATGCCGGCGCGTTTCGCGACCTCGGTGAGGGAAAGCCCGGTGCGGGCGCGTTCCCGGCGCAGGGACGTGGCGATGACGTCCAGTGGTGCGCCTTCGGACGCGGTCGGGGACATGCGTTCGCTCCATCGGTCGTTGCGTTCGCCTTGACGAACACGGTGGCGTTCGTTCATTGTATGAAACCATGCGTTCGATTTGGCGAACAACCACTCGTGTCCTGGGGCGCGATCTTCTCCGTGACATCGGGTTGGTCTGCCTCGCCGACACCATTGTCGGCATCTCCTACGGCGCGATCGCGGTGGGCTCCGGCTTCCCGATCTGGGCGCCGATGCTGCTCTCGGTGCTCGTCTTCGCCGGTGCCTCGCAGTTCATGTTCGTCGGCATCATCGCCGCCGGCGGCAGC
>NZ_NMQT01000397.1 GCF_002234405.1 Amycolatopsis thailandensis
CCGTCAACGTCGCGACGCCGAGTTCGAGCCCGCTGGTCGGCTCGTGCGCCAGGAGCAGGCAGGCGCCCGCGTCCGCGGTCACCGCGCGCATCCGGGCCTCCGGCCAGCCGGTGTCCAGCGGCACGAACACGCCACCGGCCTTCAGCACCGCCAGCAAGCCCACCACCAGGTCGGCCGACCGCTCCATCGCGACCGCCACCGCCGACTCGGGCCGCACCCCCGCGGCGACCAGTGCCCGCGCCAGCCGGTCCGCGCGCGCGTCCAGCTCGCCGTAGGACAGCTCCAGCTCGCCGGAGACGACCGCGACGGCGTCGGGGCCGGCCGCGGCCCTGGCCGCGAACGCGTCCGGTATCGAGACCTCGGGTACCGGTACCGCGGTGTCGTTCCAGCCGTCCACCAGAGCGGACAGCTCGGTCTCGTCCAGCACGTCGACCGTGCGCAACGGCGTGGCCGGCTCGTCCGCCAGCGCGGTGGTGAGCGCTTCGAGACAGGTGAGCAGCAGCGCGCCGACCCGGGCCGGGTCGGCGGGCGCCACCGCGTCCAGGGTGATCGCGAAGCCGGACTCCTGGGCATCGACAGCGACCGCGAGCGGGTAGTTCGTGAGGTCGCGGGCGGACAGGACCTTCATCCCGTCCAGTGCCGGGCGGGCCTCCTCGGGAGTGTCCGGGCTGTGCCGGTAGTTGAAGATGGAGCTGAACAGCGGGCTGCCGCCGGTGAGGCCACTGGCTCCTTGGGCGAGCGCCAACGGCGCGTGCTCGTAGGCCAGCAGGTCCGCGAGCTGATGCCGCAGCCCGGTCAGCGCTTCGCCG
>NZ_NMQT01000398.1 GCF_002234405.1 Amycolatopsis thailandensis
CCTGGTCGAGGAAGACCTGGTCATGGACGGTTGGACCGAGCTGGCCCGGCGCATCCTGCACCGCATCGCCTCGCTCGAGGGTCCTGTCGACCTCCCCCGGATCATGGACGCCGTCGAGGACGCCGACTTCGAGAAGATGGAGCAGATCCGGGCTCGTTGCGACGAGGTGGTGGAGGATCCGGAGACGGCTCAGAAGCTGAAGGCCTGGTACCGCCAGCTGTGCAAGCGGCCCTGCTTCCAGATCGGAAGGGCGTCGTGGAGGGAAAGAGGGGAGGGCTGGGTGTTGGGCGGATCGAGAAGCAGAAAAGGAAACGGATAGGTCCGGAAACGCCGCCGGCAGACCAGCTCGGCGCCCTTCGGGACCTGCGAGAAGCCGGAAAGATCGGCCGGAGAGGGCTGTCCGAAATCACGGTGTGTGAAGTCGCGAGGAGCGCGGAGAGAGTGGACCGAGCGAGCGACAAAGAACGCAATAGAGATCTCGACCGCGTTGAAGCAACGAGCGGATATGCAGCGGG
>NZ_NMQT01000399.1 GCF_002234405.1 Amycolatopsis thailandensis
ACCAAAACCACGACTTTTTCTTTTTGACTGGAGGATCTTATGGGCGAGATGAAGGTCGATTACGCCACGATTCACGCGGCGGCCGACGACTGCAAGAACTCCGGCGGCGAGCTGGAGTCCCTCTTCGGGCAGCTGAAGAGCGACCTGTCGCCGCTGATCAACACCTGGGACGGTGACGCGAAGGTCGCGTACATGGCCGCTCAGCAGGAGTGGGACAACAGCTTCGAGGAGCTCAAGCAGCTTCTCGCGCAGGTCGCCGGCGTGCTGCCGCAGCTGGCCGACGGCTACCAGAGCACGGAGCAGGGCGTCACCGGCCTGTTCTGAGTCTCACGCTCGGAACGAGCAACGGCGGGCAGGCATCTCCGGATGCCGAGCCCGCCGTTTCGTTTGTCCGAAAGAAAAGCCGCGACGGGAGTTCCCGTCGCGGCTTTTCCCGTCAGTGCGGTGCGCCGACCTCGAATTCCGGGGTCGTGTTCAACACCCGGACGGTGACCTTCTTCTGCTGTCCCGAAAGATCGATCGAGCAATCGAAAGTGGTG
>NZ_NMQT01000004.1 GCF_002234405.1 Amycolatopsis thailandensis
CTAGCGAACGCCCGGCGGCTTTCTCGCGCCTGAAGGGTGAGGCGAGAGGAGGTCGGTCGTGAACGACAGTCCGCTGCGGGTCGCGGTGATCATCGGCAGTACCCGTGAAGGGCGGGTGGGGGACGCCGTCGGCAAGTGGTTCACCGGCCGCGCGGAAGGCCGGGACGACCTCGTCACCGAGGTGCTCGACCTGATCGACTTCGACCTGCCCGCCGCGCTGCCGGAGCAGCCGACCCCGGGAATGAAGCGGCTCACCGCGCGGATCGACGACGCGGAGGCCTACATCGTCGTCACTCCCGAGTACAACCGCAGTTTCCCGGCGTCGCTCAAGCAGGCGATCGACTGCGCCTACGACGAGTGGCGCGTGAAGCCGGTCGGCTTCGTCTCCTACGGCTACCGGTCACAGGGCCTTTACGCCGTCGAGCAACTGCGCTCGGTCTTCACGGAGCTGCACACGGTGACCATGCGGGACACCGTGGCCTTCAACCTCCTCGACGGCACCCCTTTCGACACCGACGGCCAAGGACAGGCCGTCACCACCCTGCTCGACGAGCTCGTCTGGTGGGGCCTCGCCCTGCGCGCAGCGCGTGCCGCGCGTCCCTACGTCTGCTGAAAGTTTCTGAAAGGAAAAGGAAAATGAGTGAACTGGCCATCGAAGCCTCGGGGCTGGTCAAGGTGTTCGGGGAGAAGCGGGCGGTCGACGGGATCGACCTGAAGGTCCCGGCCGGCACCGTGTACGGCGTCCTGGGCCCGAACGGCGCCGGCAAGACCACCGCGGTGAAGATGCTCGCGACCCTGCTCCGCCCCAACGGCGGTGAGGCGCGCATCTTCGGCAAGGACGTCGTCCGCGAGGCCGACGCCGTCCGGTCCATGGTGAGCCTGACCGGGCAGTACGCCTCGGTCGACGAGGACCTGACCGGGACCGAGAACCTGGTGCTGATCGGCAGGCTGACCGGGCACCGCAAACCGGCCGCCCGCGCGCGGGCCGAGGAACTGCTGGGGGCGTTCGGCCTGACCGAGGCCGCGGGGCGGCAGGTGAAGAACTACTCCGGCGGGATGCGGCGGCGGATCGACATCGCCGCGAGCATCCTCAACACCCCGGACGTGCTCTTCCTCGACGAGCCGACGACCGGGCTCGACCCCCGCAGCCGCAACCAGGTCTGGGACATCGTCCGCGCGATCGTGCGGCACGGCACCACCGTCCTGCTGACCACGCAGTACCTCGACGAGGCCGACCAGCTGGCGTCACGGATCGCCGTCATCGACCACGGCAAGGTGATCGCCGAAGGCACCAAGGGGCAGCTGAAGGCGTCGGTCGGCGCGGGTGCCATCCACGTCCGGTTGCGCGAGGCCGATCAGCGGCCCGAGGCCGAAGCGCTGCTCGTCCGCAACCTGGAGGCGCAGGTGGTGCTCGAACCGGACCCGGTCTCGCTGACCGCCCGGCTTTCGGGCGAGAGCAGCGAACAGGGTGCCGCCGAGCACGCCGCGCGCGCCCTGGCCGAACTCGCCCGCGCGGGCATCGTCGTCGACACCTTCTCCCTCGGCCAGCCGAGCCTCGACGAGGTTTTCCTGGCCCTCACCGACCGCACCGCCACGCCTGAGGAGAGTGCAGCTTGAGCACGGAGTCGAACCGGACGCCCGAACTCTCGGCGACCACAAGGCGCGCGTCGGCCATGCCCCGCTACCGGGGCGGCAGGGCAACCAGTCTCTCTGACAGAAGTGTCATCTCGAACGTGCGCCCTGGCGACCCGATCGCGGACGCGCGCGGCAAAGAGGAGGAAACAGCTTGAGCACCACGGCAGTCAAAGAAAACGAACCCGTTCTCGCGGCACCGAAGGCGGAGGATCTCGCCGCCGTCCTGATCGCGAAGAACCGCCCTCAGCGCCCCAGCGCGCTGTCGGCATCGGTCACCTTCGGGTGGCGCGCGATGCTGAAGATCAAGCACGTGCCCGAGCAGCTGTTCGACGTCACGGCGTTCCCGATCATGATGACGCTGATGTTCACCTACCTGTTCGGCGGCGCGCTGTCCGGCTCGCCGACGCAGTACCTGCAGTTCGTGCTGCCGGGCATCATGGCGAGCAGCATCCTGATGATCACCATGTACACCGGGATTTCGGTCAACACCGACATCGAGAAGGGTGTCTTCGACCGGTTTCGCACGCTGCCGATCTGGCGGCCGTCGGCGATGGTCGGCTACCTGCTCGGCGACATGCTGCGCTACCTCATCGCGGCGCTGGTGATCCTCGGCGTCGGGCTGATCATGGGCTTCCGGCCCGGCGGCGGGGTCGGTGGCGTGGCCGCCGCGATCCTCCTGCTGCTGGCGTTCTCGTTCGCGTTCTCGTGGATCTGGACGATGTTCGGCCTGCTGCTGCGCAGCGAGAAGTCGGTGATGGGCGTCAGCATGATGGTGCTGTTCCCGCTGACCTTCCTCAGCAACATCTACGTCAACCCGGAGACGATGCCGAGCTGGTTGCAGGCGTTCGTCGAGGTCAACCCGGTGACCCACGTGGTCGCGGCGGTCCGCTCGATGATGGACGGCAACTGGGACGGCGGCGAGATCACCTGGGTGCTGATCGCCGGCGCGGTCATCCTCGCGGTCTTCGGGACGCTGACGATGAGGCTCTACAACCGTAAATGAGCTGGGGGTGACAAGGTCCCTTGGTGGCTACAGCCGCCAAGGGACCTTGTCGTCCGGCGCGTAACGGCACGAAGACCCGGTGGTGACCGACGCGCGCAGGTGCGTGGCCAGCGCCGGGTGCTGCTCGTCGAGTTTGCGCAGGGTGTCCCGGATCCGGGCGGTCACCGTCTTGCGCGCGCGTTCGGCCTCGTCGCCGAGCCGCCGGGTGCGCCCGCCGAGCCCGGCGGCGGATCGCAGTTCCGCGAGCAGCGCGTCCCGTTCACGATCCAGCGCGGCGGCGCGGGTGTCCTGGCCCAGCGCGGTCGCGGAGTCGATCAGTTCGTCGAGTTCGTCCAGCCGCGCCCGGTAGCGGGCCTTCGCCTCGTCGTCGAGGACGGCGTCCCCGCCGAGGCTCTTGGCGGCGACGACCACCTCGCCGCCCTCGGGGTCGAGAAGCCGCACGGCCGTCACGTCCGAACCCGGCCTGCCGAGCAGGAAATGCAAGTCCCGCAAGCCTTTCGAATCCGGAAGGTGCGCGGTGACGCCGTCGAAGTGCAAGGTCCACACAGCATCGTCGCGGCGGAACTCGGCGGCGGGAACGGGCGGGGTCCGCACGCTTTTCCGGGTCTCTTCCACCCGCGCCACGACGTGATTCATGCCGATCGCGCCCGCTTCTCTGTCCACTTCGGACAAGAGTGCCGCCGCTTCGGCCGGGTCTTCTTCGAGATTCCTGCCCAGCAAGGCTTTCGCCAGCCACGACTTCGCTTCGACCGCCCACGGCGTGGACTGCATCCGGTCGGCCGAAAGCGCCGCGTCCCGCAGCTTTCCGGCCGCCTCGTTCCATCGGTGCTGGGCCAGGTCGAGTCTGCCGAGCCACAGGTCGACGGGGCCGGAGACCTCACAGCCGTAGAGCGAGACCACCCACTCGCCGCTGTGCGGCGCGAGCGTCGCGCGGGCCGCCTCGCAGCGGTCGGGATCTCCGGACAGCGCGGCCGCCTGCGCCTGGCAGCGCAGCCACAGCGGCTCCAGTTCGCGCGGGAACGGCCTCGCCTCGGCCGCGAGATCGGTGAGCCGCACGGCTTCCGCGACGTCCTCCCGTTGCGCGGCGGTGATCGCTTCCAGCAGCCTGCTGTAGCCGTAGCCGCTGCGCGCGATCTCCCGGTGCAATCCGACGAGGTCCTCGAAACGGCCTTGCAGACACCATCGCGCCCACCGCTGCAACTGGTGCAGATTGCCGAAGTAGGGATGGTCGTGGTCGTCTTCACAGTGCGCCAGCTGCTCCAGGAACGCCTCCGCCTCGGCGAACCGGCCCTGGAGCGTCGCGATGATGTTCTGGTCGATCATCGAAGCCAGGTACGAACTCGGCACCAGGTTGGCGCTCGCCATCGCGAGGAAGTCCCGGTACTGCTCCAGATAACGTGGATCACCCTGCTCCAGCAACGCCACCCAGCGGAACGACGACGCGAAATGCTCCAGTTCCGAGTTCCCCGTGCGGCGGCCGACGGCGATCAGCTCTTCGGTGAGCCGTTGCCGTTCCACGGCGGTGCCGGGCCCCCAGATCGCGTCGTGGCGCGCCCACAGCCCGAACAGCAGCGCGGAGTCGTCGTGATCGTCGCGGGCGGTCATCATGATCCGCGCGGTCACCTCCTGGGTCATCTGGTCGACGGAGACGTCGTCGCCGGGCTTACCGCCGCAGAGCCGTTGGTGCGCCTCGGTAAGCAAGGCGGTGGTCTCCTCGGCTCGCAGCCCTTTGTGATCGGCCCGGATCAGGGTCAGCGCGAGCCGGGCGAGCAGATCGTCGTCGTCGAGTTCGCGGATGAGCGCCTTCGCACCGTCGAGAACCTCTTGCCCTTCTTCGGAACTCTGGTTCCGTGTGAGGTGGGCGCCCAGTTCGAGGGCGATCACCGCGCGGCGGCGGCGATCCACCACGACCTCCATCGCTCGCCGGTAATGAGTGGCCGATTCCTCGAGCGCCATGCGGCCGGTGGCGTCGATCGCGGCGGCGAGCAACAGGTCGACGGCCTCGCCCGGATCGAGTTCCCGGCCTGCGAGCAGTGCGTGGCGGGCCATGTCCGCGGGGAAGAGCCTGTCCGGTGACGCCGGGGCTTCACGAACCGTCGCGATCACCGCGGCGTGCTGTTTCCGCCTGTCCGCTTCGGACAGGCTCGCGTACAGCGTTTCGCGGACGAGGTCGTGCGCGAAGGCGAACCGGCCCTGCCCGTGCACCACGGCCAGCCGCGCCGCGACGGCCTGGTCGAGCAGCCTGTCGACCTGGGGCACCGGTGCCGACGCCACGCCCGCGAGCAGTCTCCGGTGGAACTCCCTGCCGAGTACCGACGCGGTGGTCAGCAGCTCGAGAACAGGTTGGGGGAGCAGGGAAAGCCGTCGTTGCAACGCGTCGGCCACCCCGGGCGCGATGGTCTCGGCGGAACCGCCACTGTGCCAGAGCCGCGCTGTCTGCTCCACGAAGAACGGGTTGCCGCCGGTGCGGCGGTGGACCTCGGCGACCAGCGCGCTGTCCGGCTCCGCGCCCGCCGTCCTGGCCATGAGCGTGCCGACCTCTTCCGGTTCGAGCCCGGTGAGAGTGACCGAAGTGGCCTTCGCGAGCAACGGCAGCATGAGTGAGCGAAGCGGGTGATCGGTCGTCTCGACCTCGACGTCCCGATACGTGCCGATCAGCAACAGCCGTTCGAACCAGGTGTGCCGCGCGGCGAATTCGAGCAGCCGCAGCGACGCGGCGTCGGCCCAGTGCAGGTCGTCGAGCACCACCACGACCGGCTGGTCCTGGGACGCTGTCACCAGCACGCTCGTCACCGCGTCGTACAGGCGGAACCCGTCCGCCGCCCCGTCGCCGCGGGTCTCGCCGAGCAGGACGTCGAGCTCGCTGTCCGCCATCGCGGCCCAGCAGCCCTGCCCGACCGCGCGCCGCAACCCGCGCACCACCTGCGTCCACGGCCAATAGCCCGGTGCGCTCGACGAGTCCCAGCAAGACCCGTTGAGCACCAGGGCGCCGAGGCGCTTCGCCTCTTCGGCGGCGCCGGTGACCAGCGTGGTCTTGCCGATCCCGGCCTCGCCGGTGACCAGCACCAGCCCGCCGTGGCTTTCGGCGGCGCGGGCGATCTCCGCGCGGAGCACACCCGCGGGATGGTCTCGTCCGATGAGCGAGGGTGACATGTCCGAATCCTCCCAGGAAGGTCCGACAATCTCACGACACCGGCCGGCTGTCAGGCGTTCTCTCCGGTCCGTCGTGACCGACCGTGACCGAGGTCTCCCGGCCACCGGGAACCGTCCGCGGCCCGAATCCGACTTTCTGGACGTGACGAATCGAGTGGGACGGCGGGTGAACAGCCGTCGAAATTCCTGCCCGGCCGGGCGAAGGCGGCCTGTTGTGCCAGGTCAGGTGGTCAGTGGCTGGAGTAGGGTGCGGAGTATGGGGAGCATTCGCTCGCGCGTGCTGGCGTGGATCGGCCGCCGCTACCTCGCGCGTCAGCAGAAAAACGGCTTCGACCTGGCCAAGATGTCGATCATCCCGGAAAACGCGCTGAGGCCGCTCAAACGCGACGGCCTCGACCCGGTGGCCGAGCTGGGCCGGATCCGCGCGGAAGAGCCGATCAGCAAGCTGGACCTGCCGTTCGGGATGAACGCCTGGCTGGTCACCGGTTACGACGAGGCCAAGGCCGTGCTCGGCAAGGTGACCGAGTTCAGCAGCGACTTCACGAACCTGGTCGGGAACGCGGGCGTGACCGAGGACCAGAACCCCGGCGGGCTCGGGTTCGCCGATCCGCCGGTGCACACCAGGCTGCGGCGGCTGCTCACGCCGGAGTTCACCATGCGGCGGCTGTCCCGGCTGGCGCCGCGGATCGACGAGATCGTCGCCGACCAGCTCGACGCGATGGAGAAGGCGGACGGGCCCGTCGACCTGTGGGAGGCCTTCGCCCTGCCGATCCCGTCGCTGACCATCTGCGAGCTGCTGGGCGTCCCGTACGAGGACCGTGACGACTTCCAGCGCCTGAGCACCGCGCGGTTCGATCTCTTCGGCGGCGCGGGCGCGTCACTCGGCGCGATGACGGAGTCACTGTCCTATCTGGACGACATCGTCAAGAAGCAGCGGGAGAACCCGGGCGACGGTCTCCTCGGCATGCTCATCAAGGAGCACGGCGACGAGATCGACGACCGCGAACTGGCGGGTCTCGCCGACGGTGTGCTCACCGGCGGGCTGGAGACCACGGCGAGCATGCTCGCCCTCGGCGCGCTCGTCCTGCTGAAAGACCGTTCGCTGTTCGACACCGTCCGCGGTGACGACGACGCCGTCCACAAGTTCGTCGAGGAACTGCTGCGGTACCTGACCGTCGTGCAGATGGCCTTCCCGCGTTTCGCCAAGGAAGACATGGAGGTCGCCGGCGTCCGGATCGCGAAGGGCGACATCGTCCTGTGCTCGCTCAGCGTCGCGAACCGCGACGGTGTCCTTGGCGAGGACATGGAGAAGTTCGACGCGACCCGCGAGCCGACTTCGCACCTCGCCTTCGGCTGGGGCATCCACCGGTGCATCGGCGCGGAACTGGCCAGGATGGAGCTGCGCACCGCGTATCCCGCGCTGGTGCGCAGGTTCCCGGAGATGCGGCTGGCGATCGAACCGGACGAGGTGGGCTTCCGGAAGGTCTCGATCGTCTACGGCGTCGACGCGCTGCCCGTGCTGCTGGACTGATGCTCAGGCGACTCCTCTCGGCCGGAACTGGACACTGATCCTCGGCCCGACGGGTTTGGCGGTCTTCGGGATGGCGTGTTCCCAGGTCCGCTGACAGCTGCCGCCCATGACGATGAGGTCGCCGTGCCCGAGGGCGTGCCGGACTGTCTCGCCGCCGCCGCGCGGGCGCAGCGCCAGTTGGCGGGCGGCGCCGACCGAGACGATCGCGACCATGGTGTCCTCGGTGCGCGAGCGGCCGGTGTCGTCGCCGTGCCAGGCGACGCTGTCACGCCCGTCCCGGTAGAAGCACAGACCGGAGGTCACGAACGGCTCGCCGAGCTCGTCCGCGTAGTGCGCCGAGAGTGTTTCCCGTGCCTCGGTGAGGATCGGATGGGGGAGCGGCATGCCCTCGCGGTAGTAGCTCAGCAGCCGGGGCACGGCGACGACGCGGTCGTACATCTGCCGTCGTTCGGCGTGCCAGGGCACGTCTTCGGCGAGCCGGGTGAACAGTTCGTCGGCGCCCGCGAGCCAGCCGGGCAGCACGTCGATCCAGGCACCCCGGGTCAGCTCGGTGCGCCGCAATCCGCCGAGCGAGCCGAGCCCGAGGGCGGCGCACTCGTCGAAGAGCGAGGCTTGAAGCGCGGGTGTCATGGTGACCGAACCTACCCCGGTTCCGGCCATTTGTCGAACGCGTGTTCGAGTGGATCGGGAAGCCGGTCGGTTGCTCAGCCGACGAAGTGGTCCAGCAGCCATCTGGCCATGGCGCCGACCAGTCCGCTGACCATTCCGCGCAAGGTTGCGGCAGTCAGCGTGCGTTGTTCGGGACGGGCAGGCCTGCGACGGCGGACTCGGGACATCAGGAACCTCCGATGGTCGAGGCCACCCCCGGTGGACGGCCTGTCGGAGACGAGCGTGTGGCCTGATCCACGGCCGGCCACCGATTGCGACAAACGAGTGGCCCGTGTCCTTGAATCACGCCTGTCAGCCCGTTCTGACGGCTTCGGGCGCGATGATGCTGCGCGATGAGTGGCGACAAGACCGGCAAAACAAGCACGCCGCGGCGACGGCCACGAGGAATCCCGGTGCCTCGCTTGCCGTCCGGGCCCCTGAGTGAGCTCAAAACCCTGCTTCACCGGCTGCACGTGGAAGCAGGCGTGCCTTCGCTGGACGTGATCACAAGCCATATCCGGGCGGACGACGAACTCCCCGGCTCTCCCAACCGGGACAGCGTCCACCGCATCCTGCGTGATCCCGTCCTGCCGCCTTCGCAAGCCGACACCGTCACTTTGGCCACCGTGCTGGCGAGGCTGGCCTGCTGGGATACCGCCGACGCCGCCGCCCGCACCCGCGATCTGTGGGTCGCCGCCAGTCTGCACGTCCCTCCTGGTGAGCCACTGAACGCCGCCGAAAACCCCTTCGCCCTGGAGGTTCACCGGCCAGTCACGATCGAAGGCGTTCAAGGCCTGCCGGATCTGCCCCCGTACGTGCCTCGCGCCCACGACCGCCGCCTTGCAGACCTCGTCACCGACGCCGCGGGAGGTACCAGCGGCCTCGCGGTTCTGGTCGCCGGGTCCTCGGCGGGTAAGACCCGTGCGTGCTGGGAAGCGCTCACACCGTTGCGTGAGGCAGGGGACTGGCGGCTGTGGCATCCCGACTCCACCCGTCCTGACATCCTGCTCCACGACCTGGAGCAGGTGGCGCCTCGCACGGTTGTCTGGCTCAACGAAACCCAGAACTACCTCGATAATCAGGACGGTCAGAGGATCGCCGCGGCCCTGCGCGCCCTGCTCGCCGACGGTACCCGGGCACCGGTACTCGTCTTGGGCACGCTGTGGCCTCAGCACCACGACGCCCTGACCCGTGCACACGACTCACAGGTACGACTCCTGATCGACGGCGCGGCCATCCCGGTTCCCGATGCCTTCACCGGCCCCGAACTGGCCAACATGATCGAAGCCGCCCGCACCGACCCCAGACTGGCTTGGGCGGTGAGTCATGCCCCCGGCGGACGCATCACACAAGAGGTGGCAGGCGGCCCGGAACTGCTCAACCGGTTCCAGACCGCCCCACCCGCCGCCAAAGCCCTTGTCCAGGCTGCGATGGACGCCCGCCGCCTCGGGCACCGGCTGGGGCTGCCCCTGCCGCTGCTGGAACAGGCGGCGGCCGCCTATCTCACAGATCTCCAGCTGAGTGAATCCGGAGACGACTCGCTCGATCGGGCCTTGGCGTACGTCACTCGTCCCGCGAAAGGCGCACCTGGTCCACTCACCCGGATTCCCGCCAGGCGCACTCGTCGTAACGGCCGGGCGGGATCCGCTGACGGCCCTCCGGAGTACCGCTTGGCCGACTACCTCGATCAGTGGGGACGTATGCATCGTGCCGACCAGGTACCCGGTCTGGACTTCTGGGCCGCTGTCGCCGATCACGGCCGACCGGACGACCAGACGAGTCTCGGCTGGTCCGCCTGGCTGCGTGGCCTGTACCGCGACGCTGCTCAGCTCTACAAGAACGCCGCCGCGCACGGCGATCTCGAAGCCGCATATCGGCTCGTCGAAATAATGGGCGCACTGCATCCCGGCGACAGCCGAATCGCGTGCTGGACCGCCGCTCAGGATTCGCCTCTTGGCTCCAGGCTCGTGTCGTTGTTGATGACTGCTCTGCCCAGCGAGGGGCCGGAAAGGGGCGCGTTGGCCCGGCGGGTCATCGCGAACGTCGACCTGAACCATTTCGACGGCGTGATCGACGCGCTGAGAATGTTGCGCGCCCTGGAAGCCAGGGAGCAGGCCGAGGTTTTGGCCAAGCGGGCGGCCGACCATTCAGCCGTCGACGATCCGCGTGTGTTCGAGCTCCTTTGGTGGCTGCGCCAATGGGGCTTCATCGAGCAAATGGAGCTGCTCGCTCGTCGCATGGCCACGCGGGCACCGCTGTACCACGCGCCGATCGTGGCAGATCTGCTCGTCATACTGAGCAATGCGGGTGAGACCGCGAAGGCTGCCGTTCTGGCAGAACGGATCACCGCACTGGGCGCTCCCACCAGCGCGGCCTCGGCGGTCGACTTGCTGGAGGCCTTGCGCCTCGCGGGCGCCGACGAGCACGTCGCGGACATGGCTCGCAGCGTGGCCGAGCACGTCACCGGTGAAGACCGCGGCTGGAGGAGCACTCTGCTGGCATCGTTGCACGGCGCCGGTGCCGTCGCCGAGATGGGCGTCCTGGTTCGCAGGATCCTCGCCGATGACACGCACGCCGACCTGGTCGAAACGTGGAGCGTGCTGACGGTCTTGCACCAGCTGAACCAGCCCGAGTATTTCGAGACGCTGGCGCGGCAGGCACTGATACAGCTCACCGTGGACGACCTGCCCCGGGCTGCCTTGCTTCTGTACGTGCTCCACGATGCGGACCGGATCGATCTGGCCGCTTCCCACATGGCCGTGGCGAAGCCGGACGTGGTGTCGTGGCTCCTGCTCGAACTGAGGCGGGCAAGACCGGAGCAGGTGGCAGCGCTCGCCGCACGCGCGGCCCAGCACACCGCGCTCGATCGGGCCGATGCCGTGGCCCGGTTGCTGGATTCGCTGGGAGACCGGGGTTTCCCGGAACAGGCGGCGATATTGGCTCGCCGAGCGGCCGCCGACGCTGTTCTCACCGATCATCACGGGGCACTCAGGCTCTTGGAGGCAGTGCGGAAGTCGGATGCCGACCAAGCCACGATGCTGGCCGAGCGGCTGGCGGCCCAAGCCGGCCTGGAAACCGCCATCGCGCCGGGGATCCTGCTGGAGAAAATGCACGAACTGGGTTACCTCGAGGAAGCCGGAAAACTCGCGGCGCGAGCGGCGGAGTGCGTCCCAGTCGATGCCTACGGCCTGGACGGCCTCGTGAACGTGCTGCGATCCCAGGGCGCCACGGGACCGTTCGAGGTGCTGACCCGGCGGCTGACCGCGGCCGCACACCTCGAGGACGTCCGCGGGATCTCCGACCTGCTGACCGCCTTGTGGGCGGCCGACGCCCACGACGAGTTCGCGAAGATGGCTGGTCAGGTGGCCGCGAGTGTCTCCCTCGACGACGCATACGTCGTCGATTCGCTCCTGAGCAAGTTCGGTGAGACGGCCGCCCTGCGACCGTTCACCGTGCTGGCAAGCCGGGTGGCCATGGACCTCCCCCTCGAAAACAACTACATGGTGGCGAAATTCCTGAGCACGCTCAGGGAAATGGGTACCGCGGAGCTGTTCGCGATACTGACCCGGCGAGTGGCCGAACACTTCGCCGTCGACAAGCCGTTCGCCGCGATGAAACTGCTGAACACACTGAGGGACCTGGGTGCCGTCGAACAGTTCTTCGTATTGGCAGGACGCATGGCCGGAGAGGGGGCTGTCGAGGACCCTGAAGCGATGAGCGCGCTGCTGAAAACGTTCCGCGAGACGCGGTTGACCGAGCTCGTCACCTTGCTGGCAGGGAGAGTGGCGGAAGGTGCCGATGTGCGTTACCCGGCCAAGGTGGTACAGCTGGTGGAAGCCCTGCAAGAGCTGGGAGAGACCGAGCCGCTCGCCGTGCTGGCCTGGAGGGCTGCCGCTGGCGCCAGGCTGAGCGATTCGTCCGGCCTGTCGGAACTTCTGAATGCGATGCCGGCATCAGGATGCGATGCCCAGGCGGCAGCACTCACCGAGAGATTGGCTGCCGAAGGTTACTTCGACTTGTTCTTGACGCGGGGAGAAAATCGGACCCGTTTCCGCTTCGGTCGCGAACCGGACGGAACCGAGGCCCCCCGCTGGTCTTGGGCCGATCTGGATTGATCCTGGTCGAACCGTTGCCGTCCGGAACCCTGCCGACCCTGACGCGCTCCATACCGCGAAGCATGCTCTCGGAATAATGACCTGCGCCCGGCGGCGACACGGGGCACGATGGGCCGCATGATCGACACAGTCAGGTCCGCGGACGGAACGCCGATCGCGTTCGAACGACGCGGCGCGGGGCCGGTGGTGGTGATCGTCGCGGGCGCCGGCAACGACCGGCACGGAGACGAACCGCTGGTCGCGGAGTTCGTGGCCGAGTTCTCCGTGGTGACCTACGACCGCCGGGGCCGGGGCGACAGTGGGGACACCGCGCCGTACGCGGTCGAGCGCGAGATCGAGGACCTCGCCGCCGTCGTCGCCGCGTTCGACGAGCCGGTGATCGTGCACGGCATCTCCTCGGGCGGCACGCTGGCGCTCCTCGCCGCCGCGGCGGGAGTGCCGATGGCGCGGCTTTCGGTCTTCGAGTCGCCGTATCGCGGCGAAACCGAAGACGTCCCCGAGGGGTACGCGGACGAGATGCGCGACCTGGTCGCGGCCGATCGGTGGGACGACGCCGTCGCGCTGTTCACGATGTCCGCCGTCGGCACACCCGCGGAGGCCGTCGCCGCGGCCAAGGCGACGCCGATGTGGGCCGAGCTCCGGTCCTACGCGCCCACGCTCGTCTACGACGCCTTCGTGCTGGGCGACTCGAAGGTGCCGGACGAGCTGGCGTCGATCGCGACGCCCGTCCTCGTCGTGAACAGCAACGGCAGCACGGACTGGCTGAAGGCCGCCGCTCTCGCCACCGCGAAAGCGATCCCGGGAGCGAGGCAGGTCGAACTCGACGGGGAGTTCCACAGTGTCCCGCCGGAGCGGCTCGTACCGGAACTCAGCGCGTTCTACCGGGATCCTCGGTGAGCCGGAGATAGGCCGCGCCGCGCGGGGTGTCTGTCCATCTTGGACAAACGGTCGTGGTTCACCGTCGTTGCCCGATCAGCGGGACGCCGGAGCGTCAACGTCTTGTCCGATGACGGTTCGTACTCGTACAGTCGCAGCCTGGTCCTGGTCTGGACCACCACCGCCGCCCTGAGTGTGCAGGAGGCAGGATGCGGAGACGACTTCGGACCACCGGGGTGGTCGCGGCGGCCGTACTCGGCCTGGTGGCGACGGCGATGCCGGCGAACGCCCAGGTCGGCACCGGGCCGTGGACGACGGAGAACCCCTCGTTCAATGTCCAGGAACGCGGATGTGGCAACGTCGATGGGCTGAACTTCGAACTGACCTGTTCCACCGGGAGCGGGGACCAGCGGGCCGAACGACGCTACGTGACCTACACCGGCGGGACCCGGCAGTTCGAGGGCTCGTTCCGGATCACCAGCATGGCGGGCACCCGGATCAGCCTGAAGCAGACCTTCCGCGACGCCCCGACCGCCGGACCGTACTTCATGCTCGCGGTCGAACGCGGCGGACGGCTCTACGCCGTCCACGGCGGGGAGACGCTGGGAAGCGGGGCGACCGTCGGGACGTCGGTGCGGGTCAACACCGTGCACCAGGTCGGGAGCACGCACAAGGTGTACATCAACGGATCGCTGAAGCAGACGGTGAGCAGTAGCAGTGGCAGCTACTACGACAAGTTCGGCGCTTACCGGACGGCCAGCGGGGCCGGGCCGGTCAAGGTGACTTGGAGCGGGATCAAGTTCTGGCGGAAGTGAGCCGGTGTCACGGACCTCGGCGCCACGCGTCGAGGTCCGTCCACGCTTCGAGGGTCTGCCCGCTTTCGAACCGGCGGCGTTCCCTGGTGACCGGATCGGTGAATTCGAGGACCTTCGCCAGCAGCTGCAAGGGTTCGGTGAAGTCGTCGAGCGGGGTCTCGGTCAGCTCCGGGTAGAAGTCGTCGCCGAGAATCGGCAACCCGAGGCCGCTCATGTGCAACCTGAGCTGATGGGTGCGGCCGGTCGCGGGAAGCAGGCGGTAGCGGCCGAACCCGTCACGGTGCTCGATCAGCTCGACACGGGTTTCGGCGTTGGGCGGTCCGTCGACCTCCTGGGCGGCGATGACCCCGCGTTCCTTGACGATGCGGCTGCTGATCTCGCGCGGCATCGCGATGTCAGGGTCGTACCGCGCGATCGCCTCGTATTCCTTGTGTACCAAGCGATCCCGGAACATCGTCTGGTACTTGCCGCGGACTTCGGGAGTGATCACGAACAGGATGAGCCCGGCGGTGACCCGGTCGAGCCGGTGGGCGGGGACGAGCGCCGGGAGATCGAGTTCGCGGCGGAGACGGACCAGCGCGGTCTGCAGAATATGCCGCCCGCGCGGGATCGTCGCGAGGAAATGCGGTTTGTCGGCGATCAGGAAATGCTCGTCGCGGTGCAGCACGGAGACCTCGAACGGGACCTCGACCTCGTCGGGCAGATCGCGATGGAACCAGACGAACGAGTCCGGCACGAACGGAGAATCGACGCTCAGCGGCCCGTCCAGTCCGACGATGCGCTCCTCGCGGAGCATCTCCTCGATCCGCTCGGGCGCGACGCGGGGGAGCCGCTCGACGAGGTGCTCCCGCAACGTCGTCCACGGCCCCTCGGTGGGCATCTTGAGCCTCGCGGGGTCGAGCCCGTGACGGGGCGGGAGCGGCGGGCGGAGCTTGCGTCTCATCCCCCCGCACTTTAGCCGCGACCAGGTCGGACGGGTTGTCGCGCGTTGCGAAAGCCACGTTCGCAACCTTCAACGTTGCGAACGTGGCTTTCGCAACGTCCCGAGAGTTATCCACAAGTGGGGCTGATGTGGCGAGTTGTCCACAGATCGGCGAAAGGAGGTGGTGTGCGATCGATCGCGGCGCCGACGATCATGAGGTGAAAACCGGAGACTGGGCCCGTGATCCCGAGGGGCTCTATCGACACAGCCGTGGTGGCGTGATCACCGTCGCCCGGCTCGCGGAACTCGGCGTTCCCTCCATGACCTGCTATCGCCGGTGCCGTCCCGGGAAGTCGTGGCGACGACTGCTGCCGGGAGTCCTCCTGCTGAACTCCGGCGAGCCGACGCGGCGGCAGCTGATCGACGCCGCGCTCCTGTATGCGGGGCCGGATGCGGTGGTGACGGGAGCGACCGCGTGCCGACGGCAGGGGCTGCGGGCTCTGCCGGACCACCCTTTTCGCGTCCATCTGCTCGTCCCCCTTGAACACAAGGTCGGAAGTTCCGAGCATGTGACCATCGAACGCACGATCCGGCAGCCGCAAGCGGTCGTGTTTGACGGGGTGCCGCTGGCGCCTTTAGTCCGGGCCGTCCTCGACGAGTGCCGTCGGCTCGGCTCACGGCAGGAGGTTTCGGCTCTTCTCGCCGAGGCGGTGCAGCGGGGTGTGAGCCTTCCGGAGCTGTTCGCGGAACTCGATGCCGGGAGTAGTCGCGGCACCGCGATCCCGCGCGAAGCGCTGCATCGGATCGCTGACGGAGCCCGATCGGCCGCGGAGGTCGACGCGATGCGAGTCTGGCGAATGAGTGGGTTGCCCGAGCCTCGGTGGAATCATGAACTGCGGGACGAAAACGGCGAGTACATCGCGACCGCCGATGGCTACTTCGCAGCGGTGGCCTTGGCCTGGGAGATCGATTCGTACGATTTCCACTTCGGCAAGCAGCACTACGCCGCGACAGTGGCGAGAAACGCCAGGTATGCCGCCGCCGGAATCGTGGTTCTCCAGACTTTGCCCAGCCGACTGCGGACAGAGCCGAAGCGTGTTGCCGCCGAGCTCGTCGCGGCTTATCGGGCCGCCACTGCCCGAAGCGGAGCCGCATGACTCGCTGCCGCGGCGTTGCGAAAGCCACGTTCGCAACCTTCAACGTTGCGAAAGTGGCTTTCGCAACGCCCTCGCCACGCGGCAGCACCCCAGTGTGGCGACTCAGTCTGCCTGGTCGCGGTACCGCGCGAGATACCGCTCGGTCACCTCAGCCTCCGCGACAGCGATGGCCTCGGCACGCGTCCGGCGGCCGATCCCCGGCGGGAAGCCGTTCTTGGCGAGCCGGTGTTCGATGCTCTCCTCCATGTAGGCCATCGAGTAGAAGTACGCCACGAGCGCGGCCATCAGCACGATCGCCAGCCGCAGGGGGAGCGGGCCGGGCAGGAGCAGCCACACCGCGCAGAGCGGGGCGATCATCACCGTGCTGCGGGCGACGTGCCGCCAGCGCCAGCTTCCGGTGGTCGCGTCGTGGAGGATCCAGTCGTGGTAGCGCTCGGGCAGCCTGCCGCCGAGTGAGTACCACAGCCAGCGGAACACGTCCGGACGCTTGCGGGGCAGGGGCATCGGGCGACTCCTTCCTTCGATGTCCGTCACAGTACACTAATGATTAGCACGCTAATCTTTAGTGTCGCGCAGGACACGGCTAGGATTCGCGGCATGAACTCGGAAGGGCCGGAGATGAAGTCGATCGATCTGGGCGAGGATCCGCTCGCGCTGGAGCGTCAGGTGTGTTTCGCGCTGTCGGTCGCTTCGCGCAGCGTCATCGCGATCTACCGCCCGTTGCTGGAGCCCCACGGGCTCACCCATCCGCAGTACCTCGTCATGCTGGCGTTGTGGGAGCGGGGACCGCAGGCGGTGAAGGACCTCAGCACCGCTCTGCGCGCCGAACCCGCGACGCTGTCACCGCTGCTCAAGCGACTGGAGACGATCGGATACGTCACGCGCAGGCGCAGCGCCGAGGACGAGCGGCTGCTGACGGTCGAGCTGACGGAATCCGGTCGCGCGCTGCGCGCGGAGGCGGAAAAGATCCCGTACCGCGTCGTCGAGAAGCTCGGCATGGAGGTCTCCGAGCTGGAAGCGCTGCACAAAGCGCTGACGCGGGTCATCGAAGCCACGGCTTGAGCGAACCGAAACCGTGGTGTGACGAAATGAGGGTGTGAAGCCGTGTCGGGGTGGGTAATTCCCGTCACGCCAACTCAAAATGACAGGAAGCTGAGGGACCGTGACCACCTCGACCCCCGCCCCCACGGAAGCCGGTCTGGATCTCATGACCAGGCTGAACGCCTATCTGGAGGACGTGGCAGCGGCACTGGGGATACGGATGGATTCGTGCACGGCGGACCTCACCGGCCCGGTCACCGCCCGGATGAGGCTGAACTGGCGCCTTCCCGGCTTCCCCGAACGCGACGTCGACCTGATGTGGCACGAAGAGCACGGCTGGTCCGCCGCCGTCGCGACGCACGCGGACGACGACCACCATGTCGTCGTCGCCTACCTCGGCGGCCGGACGGTGGCGTCGCAGCCGAGGCTGGTGGCCCGGTTCGCCGAGACCCTGCGAACCGGTGACCACCAGGACTGCTGGCCCGGTGCGCCCACGTTGCGCACCGCCGGCGGACCGACCGCGCTCGCCAAGGAACTTTCCGCCTGGGCCTGACGCTCAGGGGCTGACGGTCAGCTTGCCGAGGATGCGCGCGGCGACGGCGTCCAGGTTGGCGTCGACGAAGAAGTGCCCGCCCTGGAACACGTCCATCTCGAAGGTGCCGGTGGTGTGCTCGCGCCAGTTTTCGGCGTCCGGCAGCTCCAGGACGGGGTCCGAGTCCCCGGCGAGCGCCACGATCGGGCAGGTCACGTCGGGGCCGGGCCGGTAGCGATAGGTCTCGACGGCCTTGTAGTCGCCGCGCAGCGCGGGCAACGCGAGCGCGCGGATGTCCGGGTCGTCGAAGATCGACGCGTCCGTGCCACCGAGCCTGCTGACTTCGGCGAGGAAGGTGTCGTCGTCGGCGAGGTGGTGCGACCGCTCCTTGAAGATGTCCGGGCCGCGCCGGGCCGAAACGAACAACGCCGCCGGAACGAGTCCGCGCGCTTCCAGCCGCCGGGCGATCTCGAACGCGAGGATGGCGCCCATGCTGTGGCCGAAGAGGGCGAAAGGCTTCGGGATCGCGGCGACGACGTCCACCAGCCGCTCGGCGAGGACGTGCAGATCGTCGATGACCGGCTCGTCCATGCGATCCTGCCGTCCCGGGTACTGGGCGGTGTGCACCTCGACGGTGGGCGAGAGAGCCGCCGAAAGCGACCGGTACGCGCTCGCCGAGCCACCGGCGTGCGGGAAGGCGATGAGCCGCGTCTCGGCCGCCGGCGCCGGATGGAAGCACCGTGTCCAACCGCGAAGAGCCTGCCCTGCCATGGAAAAGTCCCCCAATCCGTGCGGGAACGGCCCGCACGACACTCGAATGTACGGGGAATTCGAGGGAAGAGTCCATGGGTGTGCGGGGTTGTTCACGTCAGGGTCCGGTGTGAACACCGGACTCCGGCCCGGATCCGGGCCAGGCGGAAGGGAGCGAGTGTGGCGGAGGACCTGAAGATCAGGGTCGGCGCGGGGCTGGGGACCGGGACGGCGCCCGAGGAGTTCGGCGCCGCCGTCGACCTGTTGGAGCGGGCGGGAGTCGATTCGCTCTGGCTGCCCGAGGCGGTGTACTCGCCCAGGATCGACCCGGTCGTCGGGCTGACGCACGCCCTCGCCCGCACCTCGAAACTGAAGGTCGGCACCGGCGTGATGGTGCTGCCCGGCCGCGACCCGGTGCTCGTCGCCAAACAACTCGCCTCACTCGCCGCTCTCGCGCCGAAAAGGGTCCTCCCGGTCTTCGGCCTGAAGCCCGCCCGAGACGCGGAACTACCGCTCTTCCCGGTACCGCAAGGCCGTCGCGCCGCGGTGTTCGACGAGTCGTTGCTCCTGATCAAGGCGTTGCTGGAACAGGAAGAGGTGACCTTCGAGGGCGAGTTCTTCCGCGTCGAGGGCGTGGGTCTGGGCACGCGCCCGGTGAAACGGCTCGACCTCTGGCTCGGCGGGAAGGCACCCGGCGCGCTGCGGCGGGTCGGCAGGCTCGCGGACGGCTGGCTGGCAAGTTTCCTCACGCCCGAGGAAGCCCGGGCCGGGCGCGAGGCGATCCAGAAGGCCGCCGCCGAGGCGGATCGGGAGGTCGAGGCCGACCATTTCGGGATCAGTCTCATCGTGGCCGAGGACGGGATCCCGGACGCGCTCGCGGCTTCGATCGCGGCACGGTCCGACGCGGATCCGTCCCGGCTGATCGCGGGCAGCTGGCGCGCCGCCCGCGATCTGATCGCCGAGCACATCGACGCCGGGCTCAGCAAGTTCGTGCTGTACCCGGCCGGGCCGGAGCCGATCGAGCGGTTCGTCGAGAACTTCGCCGAACACGCGATCCCGCTGCAGACCTAGTCGAACTTCAGCTCTTCGGTCCGCCGCGGCATCAGCAGCAGCGCGCCGACGCTGAGCACCGCGACCACCAGCATCGCCAGGAAGACGTGGTGCGTGGCGCCCGCGAGGGCGTCGCGCACGAACGTCGTCGTCGGGGTGTCCGGGCCGTCGCCGCCCAGGACGACGCTGGTCGCGTCGACACCGGACGGCAGGCCGGAGACCCCGGCGGGCGGGTTGGCGAAGCGGCCCGCCAGGGTGGCGTTCGCGATCGCGCCGAACATCGCCACGCCGACCGCGCTGCCCAGCGACCGGCTGAACATGTTGGTCGCGGTGACGACGCCGCGGCGTTCCCAGCCGATGGTGGACTGCACGGCGATCAGCGTCGGGCTCGACGTCAGGCCCAGTCCCAGCCCCAGGACGAACGCCGCCGAGGCGGCCAGCCAGATCGACGACCCCGCCGACAGGAACACGGTCAGCCCCGCGCCCGCGATGACGGCCCCGCTGCCGATCAGCGCGGTGTCCCGGAACCCGATCCGCATGTAGATCCGGCCCGCCAGCGACGCCGAGATCGGCCAGCCGACGGTCAGCGCGGCCAGTGCGAATCCGGCGACGAGCGCGCCGGTGCCGAGTACGCCTTGGGAAAATGTCGGCAGGTACGAGGTGAGTCCCATCAGCAGCATGCCGACGACGACGGCGACCAGGTTGCCGCCGATCAGCGTCCGTTTGGTGAAGATCCACAGCGGCAGCACGGGTTCTTCGGCCTTGCGCTCCACGAACACGAACGCCGTCAGCAGGAGCACCGCACCGGCGAAGATCGCCAGGCTCGGCACGGACGCCCAGCCCCAGGCGACCCCGCCCTCCAGCAGGCCGAGGATCAGCAGTGAGCAGCCGAGGGTGAGCAGGGTGGCGCCGAGGTAGTCGATGCGGTGCGAGCGGCGGTCGACGCGTTCGCGGAAGTTCCGGAACAGCATCCACGCCGCCAGCGCGCCGAGCGGCAGGTTGATGAAGAAGATCCAGCGCCAGTCGAGGTACTCGGCGAACACACCGCCCAGCGTCGGCCCGACCACCGACGAGATGGCCCACACGCTGGCGAGATAGCCCTGCACCCTGGCGCGTTCCTCGACGGTGTACATGTCGCCGACCATGGTCAGCGCGATCGGCTGGATGGCGCCCGCGCCGATGCCCTGCACCGCGCGGGCGGCGATCAGCACCGGCATGCTCCAGGCCGCGCCGCACAGCACCGAGCCCAACAGGAACGCCGCGATCCCGAAGAACATCACCGGCCGCCTGCCGAGCACGTCGGCGAACTTGCCGTAGAGGGGGACGGTGACCGCCTGGGTCAGCAGGTAGATCGAGAACAGCCACGGGAACTGCGAGAACCCGCCGAGATCGGCGACCACCGAGGGCACCGCCGTCGCGATGATGGTCGAGTCGAGGGCGATCAGGCCGGAACACAGCATCACGGCGATCAGGACGGGGCCGCGTTCGGAACGGAAACCGACCCCTTCCTTCGCGGCGACCGGGGCCGGGGTGGTCATCTGAGGGGCTCTCCTCGGGCTCATGAAGGGCGTCAACTACTTCGCATGGGTAAGCATTCCATGGAGACACCCGGTCATGGGACCGATTTTTTCCGTGAGGTATCCCGCAAAATGGATCGGATGAGCACCTGGATCCGCCCGATCGACCGTGGCTGGGTTGTCCGCGACACCGTCCCGGGGCCCGACGTCGACGAGTTCGCCGATCCGGACCGGGTCGCCGCCGCGCTCGCCGAGGCGCGCGGAGACAGCCTGCTGGCGGTCCAGCATCCGGCCAGGACCCCGGCCGCGCTGGCGGGCGGTCTCTCGATCGAGGAGGCGTTGCCGCAGGCCAGAGCGACTTTCGAGCGGATCCGGGAACAGCACTATCGCCCGGTGTCCGCCGTCGTCGCGCCGTATCGCATCGACGGGCCGGACGGCGTCGCGCTGGGCGTGCTGTGCCTCGTCGACCCGGCGGCGGTCCGCGACGACGGCGTGACCCGGGTCCGGCACACCGAGGACGTCTATCCGGACGTCGTCGCGGACCGGGCCGCGATGCTCGCCGGGCTCGGCATCGCGACGAGCGCCGCCATGCTGGTCCCGGCGACGGGCGGCCGGGAGCTGACCGCGCAGATCGAACTGATCTGCCGGGGACAGGTGCCCGCCTTGTCCACAGTGGACGGCGCGGGCCGCAAGCACGAGCTGTGGCTCGCCGGCCCCGGCGAAGGCCAGGACGAACTGCTGGCGACCCTCGACGGACTGGATCTCCTGGTCGCGGACGGCAACCACCGGGTCGCGGCCGCCGCCGCGTCGGGGCGGGGCGCGTTGCTGGCGCTGGTCACCGGCGGACCTGGGCTGCGGATCGGGCCCATCCACCGGGTGCTCACCGGCACCGGTCTCCACGCGGCGACGCTGATCCGGCGATGGACGGAGGCGGGGTTCGACGTCCACCCGGGCCCACCGGAGCCGCCCGTCGAACCGGGAGAGGTCACCGTGCTGGCGGGGGCGTCGGCGTACCGGGTCGTGCTCGGCAAGGCGGGCGGTGATCACGCCGTGGTCGAGCAGGGACTGCTCCGCGAGGCGCTCGGCGTCGACCCGGAAGGTCCGGGGGTGCGGCCCTTGCTTCCGGGGGCCCCGGTGCCCGAGGACGCCGAGGCGGTGTTGTTGCTGGCCCCGGTCCCGTACGCGGAGGTGCTCGCCGTGCACGCGGCCGGTGCGCGGATGCCGAGGAAGGCCACGTACTTCACGCCGAAACCGCGTAGCGGGCTCCTGCTGGCGGAGCTTTGACGTCGCGCTTTTGTCGGTGGTCCGGCTTAGGATCACCTCGTGGAACTGCCCGTGATGCCACCCGTTAAGCCGATGCTGGCCAAGGCCGTGCACGAACTGCCGCGCACGCCCGGGTTGCTGTACGAGCCGAAGTGGGACGGCTTCCGCTGCGTGGTCTTCCGCGACGGTGACGAAGTCGTGCTGGGCTCGCGTAACGACAGGCCCTTGACGAGGTACTTCCCCGAACTGGTCGAGCTGCTCAAGGAGGCGCTGCCCGAGCGGTGCGTCATCGACGGCGAGATCGTGCTGGTCACCGAGGGCGGGCTCGACTTCGAGGCGCTCCAGTTGCGCCTGCACCCGGCGGCGTCCCGGGTGAACAAGCTGGCCGCCGAGACGCCGGCCAGTTTCGTGGTGTTCGACCTGCTGGCCCTGGACGACCGGGACCTGACGGAGGAACCGTTCGCGGAGCGGCGGAAGCTGCTCGAAAGCGTCGTCGACACGAAGTTCGCCCGCGTTCACCTCACGCCACTGTCGGAGGATCCCGACGTCGCCCAGGACTGGTTCACCCGGTTCGAGGGCGCGGGCTTCGACGGTGTGATGGCGAAGCCCGCCGACGCGCCGTACGAGCAGGACAAGCGGGTGATGTGGAAGGTCAAGCACCAGCGGACAGCGGACTGCGTCGTCGCCGGGTTCCGGCGGCACAAGGACGGCGTCGGCGTCGGGTCGCTGCTGCTCGGCCTCTACACCGACGAAGGCGTCCTCCAGCACGTCGGCGTGGCCAGCAGCTTCACCGCCGCGAGGCGCCGTGAGCTGGTGGACGAGCTCGCGCCGCTGCGCGAGAACGCGCTGGAGAACCACCCCTGGCGCGAGTGGGCCGAGGCCCACGAGGAGGCGGGCGGCCGCATGCCGGGCGCGGGCAGCCGGTGGGCGCCGGGGAAGGATTTGAGCTGGGAGCCGGTCCGGATCGAATGGGTCGCCGAGGTCCGCTACGAGCACGTCGAGGGCACGCGGTTCCGCCACGGCGGCAGACTGGTGCGCTTCCGTCCGGACCGCGAGCCGGCCTCGTGCACGTACGCGCAGCTCGAAGAGGTCCCGCCCGCCGAGCTGGCCACGTTGTTCACCGAGCTGGGGGAAACATGAAGTCGGAACCCTTGACGCTGGACCTCGACGGCGTCGAGTTCACGGTGTCCAATCCGGGCAAGGTCTACTTCCCGGAGAACGGCGAGACCAAGCTGGACCTGGTCGAGTACTACCGCGCGGTTTCCAAGCCGCTGCTGGCGCAACTCGGTGGCAGGCCCCTGTTGCTGGAACGCTATCCCGACGGCGCGGGCGGGAAGTCGTGGTTCCAGAAGCGGGTCCCGAAGAACGCGCCCGGCTGGCTGACCACGACGGTGGTGTCCACCCCGAACGGCACCACTTCGGACGCGCTCGTGGCGAAGGACCTCGCGCACGTCATCTGGGCGGTGAACCAGGGCTGTCTCGGGTTCCACGTCTGGCCGAACCGCGCCGACACGCCGGACATCAGCGACCAGCTGCGCGTCGACCTCGACCCGTCGCCGGGCATCGGGTTCCCCGAACTGCGGCGCGGTGCCGTGCTGACGAAGGCGCTGCTGGACGAACTGGGCATCACCGCGCAGATCAAGACTTCGGGCTCACGAGGCTTGCATCTTTACGTGCCGCTGGAACCGAAATGGGACGCCTACGAGGTCCGCGCGGCGGCCGTCGCGCTCGCCCGCGAGCTCGAGCGCCGTCATCCGGAGGAGATGACGGCGCAGTGGTGGAAGGAAGAGCGCGGCTCCCGCGTGTTCGTCGACTTCAATCAGAACGCGCCGCACAAGACGGTGTTCGGCGCCTGGTGCGTGCGGCCGCGGGTCGGCGGTCAGGTGTCGACGCCGATCGGCTGGGACGAACTGGAGACCGTCGAGCCGGACAAGCTCACACTGTCCACTGTGCCCGCTCGGTTCGCCGAACGCGGAGACCCTTGGGAGGGAACGAAACCGCAGTCGATCGAGCCGCTGCTGGAAATGTCCCGGAAGGACATGGAGAACGGGCTCATGGACGCGCCTTGGCCGCCCGTCTACCCGAAGATGCCGAATGAGCCGCCACGGGTGGCGCCGAGCCGCGCCAAGAAAGAGTAAGGGCGCGGGCCCGCCGCAAGGACCGCATTTAGTCCTCTGGATGCGGTCCTTGCGCGCGCAACTACCGCATCCAGAGGACTAAATGCGGGTCAGAGCGGCAGGTCGAAGGCGAGTTGCGTGTTCACGGCGGGTTCGGCCTTGCGCGTGGACCGGTGGCTTGGCAGGGTCGCGGCGCAGCGCGGGCACGGGGCGACGTCGCCGGCGGTGAGATCGACCGGCGTCCACATCCGGGATTCCTTGTCCCCGCAGGCGGAACGTCGGTAGCGGAGGTCTTCGGAGCGGGTCATCAGATGCGCGGCGGGGGAGTCCTCCGGCAGCGCGCCGACCAGGTACCAGCGTCCGGCGGTGTTCGTCATGGAACTGTCCTCCCGATACAGGTGGTCCAGCTCGAGATTCCTTCCGCGGAACAGTGTCAAGGAGACGCGCGGGGATACCCGGTATTTCGAGGCCTTTCGGCGTGTCAGTGCCGAACTCAGTCCTGAATGAACCGCAGGACGCGCAGCATTCCCCGCTCGTCGACGACCTCGGGATCGTCCGCGACGCATTCTTCGAGGCGCGCGGTGACGGCCTCGGTGTCGATTCCCGAACCGATCAGCACCAGTTCGCTCCGGCGCGCCTGTCCGGACGGCCACGCCGAGCGCTCCAGCTGGATGAACGAGCCCACCGTGTGCAGGCCGAACCGGGACCGGGGGCCGTTCGGGCCGAAATCGAGGAAACCCTTGATCCGGTAGAGCCCGCCGGGGCGCTGTTCGAGGAAGTCCATCAGCCGTCGCGGGTCCAGCGGCCGCTCGGTGGTGAAGGCGACGCTGTCGTACGCGGTGTGGAAGTGGTGTTCGTGATCGTGCTCCTCCTCGCGGAGGTCGTCGAACGACATCTGCCCGGCCCGTTCGCGCGGCCGGGCGTCGAAGAACAGGGTGGGGTCGATCCGGCCGTGGGAGGTCGCGATCACCGGGGTGCCCGGCGCGATCTCGTCGATCGTGCCGCGCAGCTTGGTCAGGGACTCCTCGTCGGCCCGGTCGGTCTTGTTGAGCACGACCAGGTCGGCGAACCCGAGATGCTCGTCCAGTTCCGGATGCCGCTTCCTGGTCGCCTCGAACTCGGCCGCGTCGACGAGTTCGACGAGGCCGCCGTAGGCGATGGCGGGGTTCTCGCTGGCGATCATCAGGCGGATGAGGTCACGCGGTTCGGCGAGCCCGCTGGCTTCGATCACGATGACGTCGATGCCGGCCTCGGCCTCGGAAAGCTTGGCGAGCATGGCGTCCAGGCCGCTCGCGTCGACGGCGCAGCACAGGCAGCCGTTGCCGAACGACATCATGGTGTCGACCTGGCCGGAGACGGCCATCGCGTCGACCGCGATGCTCCCGAAGTCGTTGACCACGACCCCGATCCGCGCGCCCTGGCGGTTGGCCAGCAGGTGGTTGAGCAGCGTGGTCTTGCCGGATCCGAGGAAGCCCGCTACCAGGATGACCGGAATCCGCCTGTCGACCACGATTTTCCTTTCCGCCGGGATGCCCGCACTCTAGCGATGGCGGACGCGGGCCAATACACCGGCATGGGGAAAGAACAGAAGAGCAGGTGGATGAATACGCTCGAAAGAGTGATGAATAACGATCACTTAATTGATCTTGGGTGAGCGTGATCATTTTACCGAGTGCAATTCCGTTAATATCCCGCGAAGTGGTAATCGATTCCAAATATTGTCGTCTACAAGCTTTCTGCCTGCGAAAATGTCATCTCGGCGGCGGCTTCTGCCGTTTGGTGGATCGTGCTCTTCTTTCTGTGGGGTATCCTCTTTCGTCTGGTCCGGACCCGGCCGTCTCGCCGATCAGGCATGATCCTCCGGGCATTCCCGAGTGCAGGAGGAATGGTGATCGTTCCCGCCGCCGGTGCCGGCGTCGAATTCGGAGAGTGGGAGGCAGAGGTATCGACAGCCTCCATGCGGGTGACGGATATCCCTCGCTTGCCTCCGGAGGTGAGGCCGCGGGGACGGAACGTGGACGTGGCCGAGGCGGAGGACTTCCTCCGGCTCTTCCACGCCGAGTCGGACGGCGGGACCGAGCGACTGCGCGAGCGGCTCGACCGGGTTCGCGCGGAGATCGACGAGACCGGCACCTACCGGCACACCACCGCCGAGGTCGAGTTCGGCGCCCGGGTGGCCTGGCGGAATTCCGCGCGGTGCATCGGCAGGCTGTACTGGCAGGGGTTGAAGGTGCGAGATCGCCGTGACGTCGAAGGCGCGGACGCCATCGCCGACGAGTGCGTCGCCCACCTGCGCGAGGCGACCCGGGACGGCCGGATCCGCTCGATGATCACCGTGTTCGCGCCGGACGGCCCGGCGGGACCGGGACCGAAGATCCACAACGACCAGCTCATCCGCTACGCGGGCTATCGGCTCAGCGACGGCTCGGTACTGGGCGATCCGCGCCACGCCGACTTCACCGAGACCGTCCAGGAGCACGGCTGGCGCCCGCCCGAACGCAAAGGCTCCTTCGACGTCCTGCCGCTGCTCATCGAAGCCGAACAGGGGGACCGGCAGCTGTTCGGGCTGCCCTCGGACGCCGTGCTGGAGGTCCCGCTGTCGCATCCCGACCACCGGTGGTTCGCCGGGCTCGGGCTGCGCTGGCACGCGGTGCCGGCGATCAGCAACATGCGGCTGGTGATCGGCGGGATCACCTATCCCGCGGCGCCGTTCAACGGCTGGTACCTCGCCACCGAGGTCGGCGCGCGCAACCTGGCCGACACCGACCGCTACGACCTGCTGCCGGTGATCGCGGACCTGATGGGGCTGTCGACGAAATCGGAACGCACCCTGTGGCGCGACCGCTCACTGGTCGAGCTGACCCTCGCCGTCCAGCACTCCTTCGACGCGGCGGGCGTGACCGTCGCCGATCACCACACCGAATCGCGGCGGTTCCTCACGCACATCGCCAAGGAAGAACGCGCGGGCCGTCGTTGCCGGGCCGAGTGGAGCTGGATCGTCCCGCCGTTGTCCGGCGGGCAGACCGCGGTTTTCCACCGCTACTACGACGAACCCGATCCGGCCGCGAGACCGGCGTTCCTGCCTCCTGGGTAGGGCACTGACGGGTGAAGAGGTGAGCCGAATGCGGCGTGTCGATAAGCCGGACGGTGGCATGGGTTGCGGCCGCGCGGACAATGGAGGCATGACCGCAGTGCTCGTCGCCCACGCCGGCCGGTCCGGTGGGACAAGGGAGATCGCCGAGGTGATCGTCGCCGAGCTGAGGGAAGGCGGGCTCACGGCCGATCTGCTGGACGCCGCCGAGGTCGAGGACGTCGAACCCTACGGCGCGGTGATCGTCGGGAGCGCGTTGCACCACCGGCGATGGCGTCCGGAGGCGGTGCGCCTGCTCACCGAGCACGAGGAGGCGCTCCGGAACCGTCCGGTCTGGCTGTTCCACAGCGGGCCCTGCGGGCCGTTCGCCGCGGGCAAACACGTCAGCCTGCCCGCGGGGGTCGCCTTGCTCGCCGCGCGGATCGACGCCGAACGCACGGCCACCTTCGGCGGCAGGCTCACGCCGGCCACCGCGCACGGTCCGCTCTGGAAGATCAGGGCCATGGGCCCGTGGGCGGGGGACTTCCGCGACTGGCCGTCGATCCGGGCCTGGGCGCGCGACGTCGGCCGCCGCGTCCGCATCCGCGTCGCACTTTGAAGTACGGGTTTCGTCGGTGCCCTGTCGTAGGGTGCGATGATGGACAAGAAGTTCACCGCGACGCTGCTCAAGAGCCCTGAGAAGGGCGGCTGGACGTACGTGGTCATGCCCGGCTCCGCCGAGTTCTTCGGCACCAGGGGACTGGTGAAGGTGCGCGGGACCATCGACGGGCATCCGTTCCGGAGTTCGTTCATGGCGCTGGGCGACGGCACCCACAAGCTCCCCGTGAAGGCCGACGTGCGCAAGGCGATCGGCAAGGAAGAGGGCGACATCGTGGACGTCGTCCTGCTCGAAAGGCTGGAGGGCTAATTGGCCGCGGATTGGAAGCCGTCGCCGGTCATCAAGATCTACGAGGCGCTCGGCGCGGTGGCCGACGGGCGGGTCGAGATCGACGGTGACACGGCGCGTGTCGCGTCGTCGGACAAGGCCAAGACCTACGACGTCCGCCACGATCCGGCCGCGGGCTCGATCACGGCCAACGACAACGGGTCCTACTGGCAGGGATACCTCGGCTACCCGGGCATCGCGTACCTGATGGAGCGCGGCGTGATCGCTTACGACGGCGGCCTCGCCGAGGAACTGGCGGGCGTGCCGTGGAAGGAACTCGCGACCCGGTACCGCAACGACTGGGCGAAGGTCGAGCAGCACGTCCGCGACGACCTGTCCGGCCGGGGCGTGGACCTGGACCGGTTCGACGCCGGGCTCGCGGAGATCGCGGGGCAGTTGGAGAAGCTGGCGCTGACGAAGCTTTCACCGCGGCTGCGGCCACCGAAGTGACCTGTCGCGAGTGACCGGGGTGAAGGGACTTTCGCCGCATCGCACGCGGGGAAGGCTCCCTTCGCGTCAAGCCCCGCCGGTGCCCGGGCCTCGCTGGAGCATGTCCCAAGTCGCGGCACCGATCCCGGGTGCCACGAATGTGGCATTGGGGACACTCAACGTCCCCAATGCCACATTCGGCGCACACCCCAACGACACGTCTGCCTTACCCCTCAATAATGCAAGGAAGGGGGCCTTCATGTACTTGAACGAGGGACGGGCAGACAGGTCAGCCGCAGTGCTCGGACGGGCTGTCGTACTTGACCCCGCCCGCGGAACCGCCCCACTTCACGCATTTGTCCGCCGCGGCCGCCTTCACCGGTCCGGCGAACCACGAGAACGACCCGGAGTCGGTGTTCCGGGACGACCCCGCGACCTCGAGGTAAGCCGAGGTCGCGGTCGCGGTGCCCGCCGACGCGCTCTTCATCGTGCTGACACAGTTCTGCCCGTTGGAAGCGTTGTAGGACAGGTAGACCGTGCCCGCCGTGCCGAGCGGAGCCGAGTCGATGACGCCGTACCCGCCGCCGCACACCGGGGCGCCGAGCGTCGTCTCGGTGACGGTCGAGAAGCGGATGGTCTCGTTGGCGTTCCCCGCCGGGCCCGCTTCGTACAGCACGCCGACCGAGCCCGAGGACAGCTGGACCATGTCGGAGTACGCGGCGTCACCGCTCCACACCAGCGTTCCGGCGGAGTTGCCCTGCCAGTTCGCGCCCTCGTCGAACGACGACCGCACGACGAGTTCCTTGCGACGGTCGCAGACCGACGGCGCGGCGAACAGGATCCGGTTGTACTTGCCCGCCTTGTCGGTCGCGGTCATCCGCGCGGTCGAGCCCTGCACGACCGGGGTGATCAGGTCCTCCTCGAAGGTGAACTTGGTGGAGAAGCTGGCTCCGCCGTCGGAACTGATGGCGTAGGCGCGGTTCTTCGCGCCACCGCTGAGGCATTTGTCGCCGTTGTTGGCCTGGTTGCGCGCCGCCGCGTAGACCCGGCCGTCGAGTAGTTCGGTGACGCTGATCTCCTGCGGGTTCAGCGGGGCCGACTTCGCCAGGGTTTCGGTGGCGCCGCGTTTCCAGGTGACACCCTGATCATCGCTGTAGATGAGCGCGCCGCTGTTTTTGTCGTCGTCGGTGTAGCTCATGCCGGCGACGATGCGGCCGGCGTGCGCGCCGCGCGTCAGCACGATGCCGTGCGAGGGGCCGGTCGCGAGCCAGCCCGGTGCGGCGTCGAATCCGAGTTGTGTGGTGAGCACCTTCGGCGCGGTCCAGGTCTTGCCGTGGTCGTCGCTGATCGAGACGCGCGGAATCCGGTTGCAGTCGGGGTTCTTGACGCATTCCATCACCGAGAGCAGCACGATCCGCCCGGTGGACGGGATCACGATCGGTGTCGGGTTTCCTTTGGTGTCACCGAAACCCTCGATGACGATCTTCGGGGCGCTCCAGGTCTTGCCGTTGTCCGCGGAGCGTTTCACGACCAGATCGATGTCGCCGCGGTCGTTGCAGAAGCTGGCGCCGCCTCGGCGGCCTTCGGCGAACGCGAGCAGTTCGCCGTTGTTCGCCTTGACGATCGCGGGGATCCTGAAGCAGTCGTAACCTTCTGTTTTCTGTTTGTACACCACCGTGTTCCCGACGGCGGCCGCCGAGATCCGGTCGCCGGTGGCCGGGGTGGCGAGTGAGGTGGCCGGGGATGCGCCGACCGCCGCGGTGGCGACGAGGGCCGCGAAAAGGCCCTGTGCGACGCGGGAGATCTTCACGGGAATGCTCCGTCCTGGGTTGGGTTCCGGGTGACGGGGCATCAGAGTCCTTCCGGCTCGTACAGCCGTCGTACAAGGCGCGTACAACCCGGTTTCGCGTTCTGTGTCAGGTGACGCAGAACGAGGGCGCTTCCGCTGCCAAGCTCGATCTCGCCGGCCACGGCGCGAGATCGGAAGGGGGAGGGCCGATGAAGGTGTTCGATCCGGAGGGGCGTGAATGGACGATCGATCGCCGGTTCGCGCCGTGGCGTCGGTGGGTGCAGCCGTTCGCTCTGTTCAAGGGCGGTTACCGGCGCTACCGGCTCGCGCCGGACTGGTGGCTCGACTTCGACGACGCGTCCGAGGCCCGTGCCGACGACGCCGAGCGCCGCGATGACGGCGCCCTCGCGAAGGTGGCGACGGGCCTGTTCGGGCTGCTGGTCGCGGTGGAAGCGCTCGTGCAGCTCCCGGTGTACGTGCTGCTGGGGCTTCTCCTGCTGCCGTTCCTGCTGCTGGAACTGCTGGGCCAAGGCATCGCGGGATCCGTCGCCCTGGCCGTCCGGCGGTTCCGGCGGGCACCGGGAAGGGTCGACGTCGCCGGTTGGCACAGGAAACAGAACGGCCTGGCCTCGCTGACGATCCTCAAGGTCCACGACGACCTTGCGGTGCCCTTGGTGACCGAGTTGCGCGGCCTGCTCCGTGAACGCGTCACGTTCGACCCCGGCGACCCGGACGTGCGCGAGGTCCTCACCCGGTTCGGCGTGCGCGTGGAACGGCAC
Source organism: Amycolatopsis thailandensis (assembly GCF_002234405.1). GTDB lineage: Bacteria > Actinomycetota > Actinomycetes > Mycobacteriales > Pseudonocardiaceae > Amycolatopsis > Amycolatopsis thailandensis. The sequence continues at coordinate 31,139 of NZ_NMQT01000004.1, forward strand.
CGGACCCTGCTTCGTCGGAGATCTGTGTCAAGATCCGCGCACCGATGAAGGGGGAACGCGATGCGGGTGACCGATCCCGGCGGCGGCGAGTGGCTGGTCGTGCGCCGGTTCGCGCCGTGGCTGCGCCGGATCCGCCCGATCGCCATCGTCACCGAAAGCGAGCGCTACCGGGAAGTGTCGTTCACCCGGCACCGCGGCCGGTCGGCCGAGAGGGAACGCCTGGGCTTCGAAGACGTGCTGATGCTGGTGTTCGCCGTCACGCAGACGGCCGGGCTCGCGCTGATCCTGTCGCCGTTCCTCCTGGCGGAAATCCTGGCCTGGACGCTCACCGGGGCCGTCCTCTGGCTGGTGAGACTGACCGGCCTCGTTCGCGCCCGGATCGACCTGATCGCGCCGCCGCCCGCCGTGCGCAGCCTCGCGCCGGTGCGGGTCCTGCTGGTGCCCGGGAAGGCCGCGGCCAGGCTCACCCGCGAACTCGCGACGCTGATCGAGACCACGCCGGACTTCGACCCGGAGAACGAGCCGCGCGTGCGGAAACTGTTCTCCGCCACCGGAGCGCGCGTGGAACGGCACTTCGGCCTGCCGTGGCGGCTCAGTGCTCGTCGGGTGCGAGCTGTTTGAGGTCGCGCAGGCTCCGGACGACCAGCCGCTGGCGCCCGGTGCTGAGCAGCCCGTCGGCGCGCAGCGTCCGAAGGGTCCTCGCGACGGCTTCCCGTGACGCGGACGCGAGTCCCGCCAGATCGCGCTGGCTGATCCGCAGGGCGATCAGGGTGCCGTCGGGTACGGGTACGCCGTACCGCTCGGCGAGGTCGACCAGGATCGCGGCGATGCGTTCCGCGGCCGTGCTGTCCCCGAATTCGGTGCGGCGCGAGTTGGCGTAGCGCAGCCGCGAGGTGATGATCCGGAGCAGGACCACGGAGATGCCGGGCTGTTCGCGGAGCACGGCGCTGAACGCGCGCGCGGACAGCCACAGCCCGGTGACCGGTTCGACGGCGATCGCCGTGGCCGAGCGCAGGCTGCCGTCCATCGACGCCATCTCGCCGATGATGTCGCCCGGATCGCGGACGGCCAGCACGGCGTCGTACCCGCCGGTGGACACCGACGTGATCTTGACCCGCCCGGTCATCAGGATCAGCACCCAGTCCGACCGGTCACCCTCGCGGATGATCACCGTCCCGGCCGGGTACCGGCGCAGCTCGGCCTCGGCGCGCAGCGCCTTGCGCTGACCGTCGTCGAGCAGCTCCCAGAGCCTGCCGGGTGAATCTTGCGGCTCCGCCGCGGGCTGTGTCATTCCTTTTCGTCGCCTCCGTGCGCGATGGTACGAGCAAACCGCGCCGGGGGTTAACCGGGGATCTCTTGGTATGCCTGGGAAAGGCGCCGGATGCCGTCCCGCAGCTGGGTGCCCGTCGCGGCGCTGACGTAGCTCAGGCGCAGATAGGGCCCCGGCGCCTCGGCCGCGAAGTAGAGCCTGCCGGGGGTGACCGCTACTCCGGCTCGGAAAGCAGCGCTGGTCAGCGCCGTTTCGTCGGCGAAACCGGGGAGCGGCTGCCACAGGTGATACCCGCCGGTCGGGACCGGGACGGTGGCCCACGAGGGCAGGAACTCCCGCAGTGCCGAGACGGCGACGTCGCGGCGCTCCCGCAACGAGGCGGCGAGAGTCCGCAGGTGACGCGTCCAGGCGGGGGAGCTCACCAGCTCGAGCGCGGTTTCCTGCAACGGCCGCGGCACGAAGAAGCTCTCGACGGCGTGGAGGCCGCGCAGCCGTTCCAGCGCCGGGCCGCGGGCGGCCAGCGCGCTGATCCGCAGGCTCGGTGACGCCGGCTTGGTGAGCGACCGGATGTGCACCACGACGCCGTCGGGGTCGTCGGCCACGAGCGGCGGTGGGGGAGCGGGGCTGCCGGGATGCGCCATCAGCCGCGCGAAATCGTCCTCGATGACGAAAGCGCCCGCGTCCCGCGCGATCCGCAGGACCTCGGCCCGGCGTTCGGCGCACAGCACCGCGCCGGTCGGATTCTGGAACGCGGGCTGGCAGACGAACAGGCGGGCGCCGGTGTCGCGGAAGGCGTCCGCGAGCAGTTCGGGCCGGACGCCGTCACGGTCCATCGGCACCGGGACCGGGCGCAGCCCCGAGGCCCGCGCGATGGCCAGCATGCCCGGGTACGTCGGGGATTCCACCAGCACGGGCGCGCCGGGGGCGCCGAGCGCGCGCAACGCCGTCGTCAGCGCGCTCTGCCCACCCGAGGTGACCAGCACGTTCTCGACGTTCACCGGGCTGCCGATGTCGCGGGCGAACCAGGCCCGCAGTTCGGGCAGACCGCAGATCGGCGGCCGTGTCCACGCGCCGGGACGGCGTCCGGCGCGGGCCGACGCCGCCGCGAGCTCGCGTTCCGGCTGGAGGCTCGGATGCGTGTAGCCGCCGTTCAGGTCGATGACGCCCGACGGCGGGTCGCTCAGCGCGGTGAGCACGCCGCTCGCGTCGATCGCGCGGGTGCCGGACTGCGAGCTCAGCGCCACCTCCTGCCACGACACGTCGCCGGTCACCACCACCTCGCGGGGCGGCGGGGCGCGGAAGACACCGGCGCCGGGACGGGTGATCACCAGGCCTTCGGCGGCCAGCGCGGAGATCGCGCGCGAGACCGTCACCGGGCTCACCTTCAGCTGCCGGACCAGTTCCCGGCTGGACGGGAGCTTTCCTTCGATCGGATAGCGCTCAAGCTCGGACCTCAGCTGTGTGACCAGGCTGGCGACGCTGCTACCATCGGACATGAGACTGGATGATAGCGCTATCGCGGACCGGGCAGTAGCGGTCCGCTCCGGGACCTTGCTGGCGGCGCTGGGTGTCCTCGCCTTCTCGTTCACGTTCCCCGCCACCGTGTGGGCGCTCAAGGGCTTCGAACCCTGGACGGCCACCGGTCTGCGAAGCGTCCTCGCCGCGCTGGTCGCCGGCACCTGTCTTCGCGTCTTCCGTGTCCCGTTGCCGAGGCGGGACCAGTGGCGCGGTCTGGCCGTCGTCGCGCTCGGCTGTGTCCTGGCGTTCCCGATCCTGACCACCCTCGCGTTGCAGACGTCGTCGACGGCGCATTCCGCGGTGGTGATCGGGCTGCTGCCGATGGCCACCGCCGTCATCTCGTCGAGGCTGACCGGGCACCGGCCGTCCCGCCGGTTCTGGCTCGCCGCCGCGGTCGGCGCGAGCGCGGTGGTCGTGTTCACCGTGGGCCAGAGCGGCGGTGGACTGTCCACGGCGGACCTGTTCCTGTTCGGCGCGCTCGTGCTGTGCGCCTTCGGGTACGCCGAGGGCGGCAGGCTGGCCAGGGAGATGGCCGGCTGGCACGTCATCGCGTGGGCGCTGGTCCTCGCGCTGCCGTTCACCGCCGGGTTCGCCGTCTTCGGACTGGCGACCGAGCCGCTGCACGTCACCGGCGAGGGGATCGTCGGCCTGCTCTACGTCGCGCTCATCTCGCAGTTCGGCGGCTTCTTCGCCTGGTACCGGGGAATGGCCGAGATCGGCGTCGCGCGGGCGAGCCAGCTGCAGCTCGCCCAGCCGCTGCTGACCCTGGTCTGGGCGGTCCTGCTGCTCGGTGAGCACCTCCCGGCGGCTGCGCCCGTGACGGCGCTGATCGTCGTCGCCTGCATCGTCGTGACCCAGCGTTCGCGGAGCTAGATCAACGTCGCGAATCCGCCAGACCGCGGTGTCCGCGTGGTGATGGGCTGGAGCACATGACCGCTTCGACCCTCGACACCTCCACCCGGACCCCGCTGAAGGGATGGCTCGCCGTCCTCGCGGTGACGCTGGGGATCTTCTCCCTCGTCACCACGGAGATCCTGCCGATCGGCCTCCTGACCCCGATCGGCGAGGACTTCCGGATCACGCCGGGGACGGCGGGCCTGACCATGACCCTGCCCGGGTTCCTCGCCGCGCTCGCCGCCCCGGCCGTCACCGTCGCCGCCGGACGGCTCGACCGCCGGATCCTGCTCTGCGCGCTGATGGTGGTGCTCGCGCTGGCCGACGTCCTCGCGGCGACCGCGCAGGCCTACTGGGCGGTGCTGATCTCGCGAGTCCTGGTCGGACTGGTGATCGGCGCGTTCTGGGCGATCGGCTCCGGGCTCGCCGCGCGGCTCGTCGGACCCGGGCACGCGGGCCGCGCGACCGCGGTGATCTTCTCCGCGGTGCCGCTCGGTTCCGTGCTGGGCGTGCCCGCCGGGACCTTCGTCGGTGAGCTGTTCGGCTGGCGGGCGGCCTTCGCCGCGCTGGCGATCTTCACGATCGGCGTCCTCGTGGCGCTGGCGTGGGCGCTGCCTCCACTGCCAGCCGAAGGCGCGACCAGGCTCGGTGTCCTGCGCGAGATGACCCGGGAGCGGGCGACGCGGCTCGGCCTGCTCGTCACGGTGCTGGTCGTCCTCGCCCACTTCGGGACCTACACCTACATCACGCCGCTCCTGCGGCAGGTGACGCAGGTGAGCCCGGAGCTGATCACCGTCTTCCTGCTGGTCTACGGCACCGCCGGGATCGCCGGCAACTTCGTCGCCGGCGCGGCGATCGCCCGCGACCTCCGGCTGACCTTCCTCGCCGCCGCCGGGTTGATCGGGGTCGCGACGTGCGCGCTGCCGTTCGTCGGCGACTCGAAGGCCGGAGCGCTCGCGCTGCTGGTGGTCTGGGGTTTCGCCTACGGAGCCGTCCCGGTCTGTTCGGGAACGTGGTTCGCGCGCGCGGCGCCGCGGGCGCCCGAAGCGGCGTCGGTGCTGTTCACCTCGTCGTTCCAGGCGACCCTCTCGGCGGGCGCGCTGCTCGGCGGGTTCGTCGTCGACTGGGTCTCGATCCCCACCGTGATGGTCGTGGGAGGGGTGCTCGCGTCGCTCGCGGTCGGCGTGCTCAGCCGAGCGCGGTCAGCGTGACCAGCGCGGTGGTCCCGACCAGCAGGGTGGAGAGCAGGCCGAGCAGCAGGGCACGGCCCCCGGTGCGGACGAGGTTCCCGATCCGGACCGCGCAGCCCAGCCCGAACAGGGCGCCGGCCAGCAGCAGCGTGCAGGCGACCTTGGCGATGTCGAGCGCGAACCCCGGCACGATCCCGGTGCTGCGCAGGGCGGCCATCGCCAGGAAACCGAGGACGAACAGCGGGACCAGCGGCGGCCGCTTCCCGTCGGCGGGACGGTGGCGTTCGGCCACGCCGACCGCGGCGACCATCGGGGCCAGCAGGACCACCCGGCTGAGCTTGATCACGATCGCGACCGCGATGGCGGCGCTCCCGGCCGGGGTCGCCGCGGCGACGACCTGCGCGACTTCGTGCACGGAGAGCCCGGCCCATTCGCCGATCCGGGCCGCGTCCAGGTGCAGCCAGCCGCCGATCAGCGGGACGGCCGCGATGGCGAGCCCGCCGTAGAAGGTGACCAGGGCGACAGCGGTCGCGACGTCGGAATCCTCGCGTTTGACCACGCCTTCCATGGCGGCGATGGCGGACGCGCCGCAGATCGAGAACCCGGTCGCGACCAGCATCGCCAGGCCACGCGGCACGCCGAGGAGCCTGCCGAGGCCGATCGTGCCGAGGAAGGTGACACCGACCGTGAGGACGACGGCGAGCAGCGTCCCGGGCCCCAGCGCCAGGACCGACGGGAGCGAGAGCTGCAAGCCCAGCAGCACCACACCGGCGCGAAGCAGCTTCTTGGTGACCCCGGAGATCGCCTTCCGGGTCTCGTCCGACCACGACGGCAGCGAGCCGGTGAGGATGCCGAGCACGACGGCGATGGTGAGCGCGCTGACGACCGGGAACGCCGTACCGACCAGGTACGCGGCGGCCACCCCGGCACCGGTGACGGCCAAAGCGGTCAGATAGGGCTTCGTCGGTCTCGCGTGCGTGGTGCTCATGGTCCGAGCCTCGCCCGGACGGGGTGGCGTCGGTAGCCGGGAATGCGAGGGGTAGGTCATACACTCGGGCTATGACCGCACCCGACCTGGACTCTCTCCGCCTGCTGGTACTCGTGGACGAGCTCGGCAGCATCGGGCAGGCGGCGGCCAGTCTCGGGATCGCTCAGCCGTCGGCGAGCAAACGACTGTCCACAGTCGAGCGACGGCTCGGGCTGGTGCTGGTCGACCGTACGCGGCGGGGGTCCGCGCTCACCCCCGACGGCCGGGTCATCGCGGGCTGGGCGCAGCGCGTGCTGTCCGAACTCGACGGTCTGCTCGACGGTGCCGAAGCGCTGCGCACCCAGCACGAGGCGCAGCTGCGGGTCGCCGCGAGCATGACACTGGCCGAATATCTGGTGCCGGGCTGGATCGGCGAGCTCAAACGCGGCGACCCCGGGCTCTACCTCGGCCTGGAGGTCACCAACTCCGATCAGGCCGCGGAACTGGCGAGGGAGGGCAAGGTCGACCTCGGATTCGTCGAGTCGCCCGGTTCCTTGCCCGGACTTTCGTCGAGGCGGGTGGCCACCGATCACCTGGTCCTCGTCGTGCCCGGAAGTCATCCGTGGGCGCGCAAGCGCCGTCCCGTGACCGCGGCCGAACTGGCGATCACACCACTCGTGGTCCGCGAACCTGGTTCCGGGACAAGGGAGACCGTGGACGCCGCGCTGCGCAAGGCCGGGGTCGGACCGGCGAAACCGTTGCTGGAACTGGGTTCCGCCTCCGCGGTCGGCAACGCGGTGATCGCGGGTGCCGGTCCGGCGGTGATCAGTGAACTCGCCATCGTCCGGGACGTCGCCGAAGGGAGGCTCGTCCCGGTCGCCGTCGAGGGTGTCGACTTCGGCCGGGAACTGCGCGCGGTGTGGCCCGCCGGGCGGCGGCTCGCCGGACCGGCCGCGGCGTTGCTGGCGATCGCGGTCCGGAACGCGAAATCCCGATGAGTCCATTCCTGTCCTTCTGTGAACGGCCCTTCATTCGCGCGTGATACCGAAAGCCCTGTCCGCGTGGATACCGACGATAGGGCGAATCGTTCTCAATTCCCCGGAATGGGCGAGTGTCGCCATTTACGGCGTACTGGCGAATAGGGAACCGTGAACTCCGGGTAACAGACCGGATGGCGTATCGGCTGTTGGGACACCTGGTCGTTGACGACATTTCCCTGGTACTGCGGGAAAACTCGGCGATCCTCGCGTTTCGCAGGCCGGCGTACGGCCATCCGGTTCCTGTGACCGGAAATCCTACTGCCGAGTATTGACGTGAAGCCGCACCTGCGTTTAAGTCGCTTCGTGGCTCCGACACTTCTCCTGCCCCATTGTCGACCGGTACGGCGGATCTGTTCATCGCGGCGCATCCCTTCGGCGCCGGCCTGATGCGGGACTGCGCCCGGCGCGGGATCGAACCGATCGACCCCGGAGAAGGCCTCACCGCCGTCACCTGCACCGCCTCGGGGTGGTGACCGGTGGCCGAAACACCCCCGATCGCGATCGTCGGGATGTCGGCGGGCCGCTGGGACCCGGGCGCCGAATCCGATCAGCTGATCGCGCTGCGGGTGGCCGCGCAGGCCATCGCCGACGCCGGCGGCGAGCAGCGGCTGCCCGCCGACCGGCAGCGGACCGGCGTCATCCTCGGCCGCGGCGTGATGCCCGAAGCCCCCGAAGCCGGGATCGGGCTAGTGCCCGACCTGGCCGCCTCCCGGCTGGCGAACCGGCTCGACCTGCGCGGCCCCGCCTACACGGTGGACGCCGCCTGCGCGTCGTCGCTCGTCGCCGTCGACCACGCCGTGCGCGAACTGGCGACCGGGCGCTGCGACGTGGTGCTGGCCGGTGACGCGCACCATTGCCACGACGTCACCGGCGTCGTCGTGCTGAAGCGGTTCGAAGACGCCGAACGCGACGGCGACCGGGTCTACGCCGTCGTCACCGGCACCGGCGTGGCCGGCGATGGCCGGACCACCGCGGAGGTGGTCGGGCAGCCCGCGGTGGGCGTCGCCGGATTGGTCAAGGCCGCTTTGGCCGTGTACCACGGGGTTCTCCCACCGACCTCGTACTGCGAGGAGCCGCCCGCCGGTGCGAAGGTGTGGCAGACCGACGACCGGCGGCTCGTGCGCCGGGCCGGGATCAACGCCCACGTCGTCCTGGAACAGGCCGCGGCGCGGGCGGCCGTCACGGTCTCCGAACCCGAACGTGTGCTGCGGTTGTCCGCGCCGACCGTCGCCGAGATGGGCTGCCTGCTCGACCGGGACGACCTCCTGAGCGACGGCGAAAGCGGACGCGGCCGGATCCGGCTCGGCCTTGTGGATCCGACGCCCAAGCGGCTCAACCTGGCCAGGAAAGTGGTCGCGAAGGGCAGGTCCTGGCGCGGTCGCAACGACCTCTGGTTCGTCCCGGAACCGCTGCTCGGCGCGGCAGGCGGCAAGCTCGCGTTCGTCTTCCCCGGCCTGGAGAACGACTTCGAGGCCCATGCCGACGACGTCGCCCGGCACTTCGGCCTTCGCTGGGATTCACCGGACGTCACCGTCGGCGGGCACGGCAAGGGTGTGTTCCGGCTGGGCAGGCTGCTCGACACGGTGTTGCGCGGGCTTCGCGTGACGCCGGACGCGGTCGCCGGGCACAGCCTGGGGGAGTGGACCGCCATGGCCGCCGCCGGGATCCACGCCGACGCGGACGTCGACGCGCTCCTGGCGGGCTTCGATCCAGACGAGTTCAAGCTGCCTGGACTGGCTTTCGCGGTGATCGGCGCGGACGCCTGCGTCGTCACGAAAGTCCTCGAAGGACAGTCCGAAGTGGTCCTCTCGCATGACAACGCGCCCAACCAGTCGATGATCTGCGGCCCTTCGGAAGCCGTCGAAGATTTCGTACTCGCCTTCCGCGCCGACGGTGTGATCTCCCAGGCGCTGCCGTTCCGGTCCGGGTTCCACAGCCCGATGCTCGCGCCGTACCTCGGCCCGATCCGCGAGGCCGCCGAGCGCTGCACCCTGCGTCCGGCGAATCTCCCGGTCTGGTCCGCCACGACGGGGGAGCGCTATCCGCCGTCGGCCAGGGAGATCCGCGCGCTGTTCGTCCGGCACCTGCTGGAACCGGTGCGGTTCCGCGGTCTCGTCGAGAACATGTACGCGGCCGGGTTCCGCGCCTTCGTGCAGGCGGGTGCCGGTCAGCTCGGGTCGCTGATCGGGAACACGCTGCACGACCGCGAGCACCTGGTCGTCGCCGCGCATTCCGCGCACCGGCAGGGTCTTCCGCAGCTGCTGCGGGTCGCCACCGCCTTGTGGGCCGACGGCGGCGATCCGGCGTTCGAGCTCCTGCCGGGCCGCGACGGCGGGAAGCGCGGCCGGACGATCCGCCTCGACCTCGGCGGGCCACCGCTGTCGCTGGACGAGAGCGTCTGGCGCGCCTTTCGCCCTCGCGCGGCCCGGGCGTCCACTTTGGACCGGATCGGGGAGCGCGACCCGCTGGCGGCCGAGCTGTCCGCCGCCAGGCAGGCGCCCCGCCTCCAGCCGCTGCGCACCGAACTGCGGGTCTCCGTCGAGACGATGCCGTACCTGCTCGACTATTGCGTCTTCGAACAGCCCTCCGACGCGTGGCCGGTCGTACCCGCCACGACGGTGATCGGGCACCTGATGGACTTCGCCGAACAGGCGGCGCCGGGCGGCCGCGCGGTCGAACTGGAGGACGTCCGGCTGGACCAGTGGATCGCCGCGACCCCGACGCTGGACGTGCCGGTGAACGTGGCGCCCCAGGGCACTTCCCAGGCCGGTGTGTCGCTCGGCGAGTACTCCCGGGCCGTCGTCGGCCTGGCCGCCGGGTTCCCCTCCGATCGGCCTCGGCCCTGGACGTTCCCGGACGGGAGCGAGCAGACGCCGGACCTGCTCGCCGAGCAGCTCTACACCGAGCGCTGGATGTTCCACGGGCCGAAGTACCAGGGCGTCGAGGACCTGGTCGCGGTGGGTGAGCGGCACGTGCGCGGAGTACTGCGGACCCCCGAGGCGCCGGGGGCGCTGCTGGACAACGCCGGCCAGCTGCTCGGGTACTGGATCATGTCCCGGCTGAGCGATCGCACCACGGTGTTCCCGGTGGGGATGCGGCGGATCCGGTTCTACGGCGAGCACCCCTTGCCGGGGGAGCGGCTCGACTGTGTCGTCCGCGTCGTCTCGGTCACCGGCTCGGAACTCGAAGCCGACGTCCAGCTGGTCCACCGCGGCCGGGTGTGGGCGCAGATCGAGGGCTGGCGTGATCGCCGGTTCGACAGCGACCCGGTGGTCCGCGTTCGGCCGCGCGAAACCCGACCGGATCGCGGCCGCGGTGACCAAGGTGCTGGACGATCCGGCGTATCGCTCGGCCGCCGCAAAGGTGGGTGACTCGTTCCGGGAGGCGGGCGGGGCGTCGACGGCGGCCGACCACCTGGAGGCCCTACTCGGCTAGCCCTTGAAAAGCTCGCGTGTAGGGACTCTCCTGGAGGGGTACCAGCTTTCCGAAGGTGTGTCCTCGTGCTGGGAGTCGCCGTGACCACAGTGAAGACAACGCCCCGACCGGAGGCCATCCGCTTCGGCGGGCGGCCTCGCGCCCCCAAAGGCTCCGTGTTCCTCAGCGTCGTCCGCACCACCGACCACAAGACGATCGGCCTGCTCTACCTCGGTACGTCGTTCGCGTTCTTCCTCGCCGGCGGGATCATGGCGCTGCTGATGCGCGCCGAACTCGGCAGGCCGGGGTTGCAATTCCTTTCACCGGAGCAGTACAACCAGCTGTTCACCATGCACGGCACGATCATGCTGCTGTTGTACGCGACGCCGAATCTCTTCGCCTTCGCCAACTACATCCTCCCGTTGCAGATCGGGTCGCCCGACGTCGCGTTTCCCCGGCTGAACGCGTTTTCCTACTGGCTTTACCTTTTCGGCGGCACGATGACGCTGACGTCGTTCGTCACGCCGGGCGGCGCACCCGACTTCGGCTGGACGGCCTACACCCCGCTCTCGGCCGCCGCGCACGCGCCGGGAGTCGGCGCCGACCTGTGGATCATGGGCCTGATCGTTTCCGGGCTGGGCACGATCCTCGGCGCGGTCAACATGATCACGACGATCCTCTGTCTGCGCGGGCCGGGGATGACCATGTGGCGGCTGCCGCTGTTCACCTGGAACATCCTCTTCACCACGATCCTGATCCTGATCGCGTTCCCGATCCTCACCGCCGCGCTGTTCGCGCTGGAAGCCGACAGACGGCTGGGCGCGCACGTCTTCGACCCGGCCAACGGTGGCGCGATCCTGTGGCAGCACCTGTTCTGGTTCTTCGGCCATCCCGAGGTCTACATCGTCGCGTTGCCGTATTTCGGCATCGTGACCGAGATCGTCCCGGTGTTCAGCCGGAAACCGTTGTTCGGCTACAAGACGATGGTGTTCGCGACGATCTCGATCACCGCGCTGTCGATCGCGGTGTGGGCGCACCACATGTTCGCGACCGGCGCGGTGCTGCTGCCGTTCTTCTCGATCATGACGTTCCTCATCGCGGTGCCGACCGGGATCAAGTTCTTCAACTGGATCGGCACGATGTGGAAAGGGCAGCTGACCTTCGAATCGCCGATGCTGTGGTCGGTCGGGTTCATGGTGACGTTCCTGCTCGGCGGGCTGACCGGGATCATCCTCGCTTCACCGCCGCTGGACTTCCATGTGCACGACAGCTATTTCGTGGTCGCGCACTTCCACTACGTGCTGTTCGGCACCATCGTGTTCGCCACTTTCGCCGGGATCTACTTCTGGTTCCCCAAGATGACCGGCCGGATGCTCGACGAGCGGCTCGCGAAATGGCATTTCTGGACCACGTTCATCGGCTTCCACACGACGTTCCTCGTCCAGCACTGGCTCGGCGACGAAGGCATGCCGCGCCGCTACGCCGACTACCTCACGTCGGACGGATTCACCGCGCTCAACACGATTTCCACGATCGGCGCCTTCCTGCTCGGCGCGTCGGTGCTGCCGTTCCTCTGGAACGTGGTCCGCAGCTTCAGGTTCGGGGAGGTCGTCGAAGTCGACGACCCCTGGGGACACGGGAACTCCCTGGAATGGGCGACGACCTGCCCGCCTCCCCGGCATAACTTCTTCGATCTGCCGAAGATCCGGTCCGAACGGCCGGCGTTCGAACTCCACTACCCGCACATGGTCCCCCGGTTGCGCGCCGAGGGACACTCCAGTCGACCGAAGGAATGAGGTACCGCGCATGATCCCGATGGACGTCGAAGGGATGGCAGTCCTGGCTCCGGAGGCGGCTCCGGTGATGCTGCTGCGGGAGCGCGAGGGTGAACGCCGCTGGCTGGCGATCACGATCGGTGGCCCCGAGGCGAGCGCCGTGGCACTCGCGCAGGAGAAGATCCGGCTGCCGCGGCCCGGCACGATCGAACTGATCGGCAAGGTGGTCGAGTCGTTCGGGCACCGGGTGACCGGGGTCGAGGTGACCGCGCTGCGGGACGGCATCTTCTTCGCCGACCTGGTGTTCGAGTCCGGTATCCGCATCTCGGCCCGGCCGAGCGACGCGGTCGCGATCGGCCTGCGCGCCGGTGTCGTGATCGAGGTGGCGGATTCGGTGCTGGAGGTCGCTTCGGTGCGGGTCGAGATCGTGGGGGCGGGGCCTGACGCGGAACTGCCGTCGGTGCCGCCGGATCCGGTCGCGCAGGAGCGAGAGGTCGAGAAGTTCCGGGCGGCGCTGGACAAGATCGTGCCGGAGGACTTCGGGGACCTGCCACCTGACGCCGGACCTGGCCACTGACCCGTGCAATGAAGGGGCCTTTCATAGCAAAATTTGCTATGAAAGGCCCCTTCATTGCAGTCGAGTACTACTTCTTCGCGAGGCCTCGCTCGATCGCCTCGATGATGCGCGGCCGCATCTCCGCCGCGCTGATGATCGCGTCCACCGAACCGACCTTCACCGCGCGCTCGATGCTGTGCACGCCGTCGAACTCCGAAGCGACCGCGCCCAGCTTCTCGGCCCGCACCGAAGACTGGACCTCGGCCAGTTCCGCGGCCAGCGCGGCGCGTTCGGCGCCGGTCGCCCCGCTGAGCTTGTCCGAGAGCGACCGCACCCGCTGATCCGCCGCGGTCCGCGCGTTGACCTCACCGGCGAACACGACCGCCGCGGCGGGCGCGCCACCGAGTACGGAGGCGAACGAGCCTTCCAGCGCCAGCACGGTCATGTTCGGGTTCAGCGCCTTGGAGAAGACCACGAACGCGCCGCCGTGGTACCGCGAGATCACGGTGAACACGATCGGGCCTTCGAAGTTGACGATCGCCCGGCCGATCTCCGCGCCGTACTCCAGCTGGAGCTTCCGCATCGACTCCGGCGAACCGTCGAAGCCGGACAGGTTCGCCAGCACCACCAGCGGCCGGTTGCCGCTGGCCGCGTTGATCGCCCGCGCCGCCTTCTTCGACGACCGCGGGAACAGCGTGCCCGCGGTGTAGGTGTCCGGGCCGTCGGTGGGCGGGAAGCCGCGGCGCGGCACCGAACGCGACTCGATGCCGAGCAGGCAGACCGGCCGCCCGCCGAGGTGCACGTCCTGCACGGCCGCGGTCTCCGCGTCGGCCATGCCCGGCCAGCGCTCCAGCACCGGGTGGTCCTGGTCGGACAGCGCGCGCATCACCGTGCGGATGTCGAACGGCTTCTTGCGGTCGGGGTTGGCCTCCCGCGAGAAGATCTGGCCGACCGTGGTGAAGTCGCTGTCGACGGCCGCGTGCGGGAACGGCGAGATGTCCCGCTCGATCGGGTCGTTCGTGACCGCCTTGCGCGGGCCGGTCTCCTCCGGCGCCACGTAGGTGTGGTCGTAGTGCGACATCAGCACGTCGCGGGCCGCGGCGAGGTTCGGCGCCCAGTACTGCGCCTGGCCGTTCGGGCCCATGACGCGGTCGTAGCCGCCGATGCCGAAGTTGTCTTCGGCCGAGACGCCACCGGAGAAGTCGAGCGACTGCTTGCCGGTCAGCACCATCGCGGAATCCGGCGTCATCACCAGGATTCCCTTGGTGTGCATGAGCATCGTCGCTTCGGCGTTCCAGTAGGGCTGGGCGCCGACGTTGATCCCGGCGACGACGATGTTGATCTCGCCGCCGTCCTGGGTGAAGTGCACGATGCGCTTGAGCGCGGCCGCGACCCAGTCCATGTTCTCGGTGCCGGACTCCATCGAGATCCGGGCGCCGGCCGACAGCGCGTACCACTCCAGCGGGACCCGCAGCCGCTCGGCCAGATCCAGCGCCGCGATCACCCGGGAGCACTCCGGCTCCGACAGCGCGCCGAGCGCCTTCGTCGGGTCGCCCAGCAGCACCACGCGCTTGACGCCCTCCGGGTGGCGCTCGGTCGGCGTGGTGACCACACCGGCCACGATCGCGGCCGTGTTGCGCCCCTTCTTCCGGTCGACCGGGACGAGCGTGTTGGTGTCGTCCATGTCGTACTCGCTGAACGAGCCGAGCATCTCGGTCAGCTCGTACGGGTACACCGTGTCGCGACGGCGGGCGCGCAGCACGTTCTGGCGGTAGTCGTCGAGCGGGAGGATCGGCTCGGTGGTCGGCTCGGACAGCGACATCTGCACGCCACCGCTGACGTCGTAGCCGATGCGCACGGCGACCTCGGTGACGTCACCGGTCACGCGGTCGCGCTGCCTGCCGAGGAACTGGACCTCTTCGAGACCCGCGCCCGCCGTCGACGGCTGCACGCGCTGCGCGACCGTGTCCAGCTCTTCGCCGGTGAGCTCACTGGTCGGCCACACGTACAGCATGATCCGGTTGGTGTCGAAGCGCTTCTTCGGCGGAAGCTTCGCCTGCACCTCGCGGATCGCGTCGAGGCAGCCCGCCAGCGTGCCTTCGACCGCGGGCAGGGCCAGCAGCTTGCCGTCGTTGTCCCGCAACGGGGTCAGGTCACGGACCTGGGCGAGCGCGACCAGCCGCTGATCCGACGGGTTCATCGGCGAGACGCACTTGAACAGGTACACGTCCTCGTCACCGGACGGCAGCCGGGTGAGGTCGAAGTTCGCCAGCCGCTGCAACTGCATCCGCTGGGCGATCAGCGGGTGCAGACCGCGGATCAGCCGCTCCTCGCTGAAACCGGTCGAGGACGGGCGGAAGGTGAAGTGGTGGTGCGTCACCGCGCCGCCGTGCCCGGCGACGGTGGTGGTGACGCGCCGGATCCGGCTCGGCAGCGACTCGGCGGTGAGGATCTCACGCAGGCCCGCCGCCATCGCGTCGTCGTCGGCCGACTCGTCGTCCCAGGTGAGGTAGAGGTCCGCCTCGACGTCGGTGTCGGCGGGCAGCTGGGCGGCGAGATCGGCGACCGCCTTGATCGCGCCGGGCAGCCCGGCCCGGTCGACGGCGGTGGTGGCCATGTGGAACCGCTCGTTCTCGTCGGCGTAGTCACCGGTGACGAAGGTGCAGCCGCCGACGGTGAGCTGGCCGACGCCGGTGAGCGCGCGGTTGCCGTAGTAGCGGCGGCTCAGCACTTCGAGCAGCGGGGTGTGATCGGTGCCGGGGCGCCCGATCCGCTGTCCGAGCAGGCGCACCAGCGGCTGCGCGCTGGCCTGCATGCTGGCGATCCGCTCGGCGCGATCCGGGGAGTCCGGGTTCACGTCGAGGTGGCGCAGGTGCTTTCGGACCTCGCTGTAGACCTCGGCGCGGGTGCGGCGGAGCAGCGGCTGGGCGAACCAGCGGAACACCACGCTGCGCGCCAGGTCGCCGACCACCGGGAAGCGGAGCTGGGTGGCGGCGATGAGCGCCTCCAGCGCCTTGCCCGCGGGCTCGCGCATCGACTCGAACGGCTGCGCCTCGGTGAGCCACTGCCGCAGCAGCGCGGTGACGACCGCGACGTCGGACGAGGTCCGCTGCTGGGCGAGGAAGATGCGGAAGACCGCCTCCTCCAGCTCCGGCGTCCGCTCCAGGTCCGTGATGCCGTAGTGGGCCAGGACCTTCTTGAGCTTGTTCTGGAACGACTCCGACAGCCCGGCGCGTTCGACGTCGAGACTCTGGAGGTAGGTGTGGAAGAACTCGCGGGAGCTGTGCACCCGGGTGTCCGACTTGGCCTCTTCGCGCGCCGGCTTGTTGCGCATCAGCTCGGACAGGTCGGCGAACACGGTCAGCAGTTCGACCTCGCCCTCCAGCGGGCGGTCGCCGTTGCCCTCCAGTTCGGCACGGGCGGCCAGGTACGTGCTGAGCGTGCGGCGCTCGTCGTGCGGGTCGACGTCGAAGCCGAGCAGGAGGCTGCGCAGGTCCTGCTGCCCGCGCGTGATCCGCTGCGCCGCCGACGTGCCGTCCGGTTCGGTGGGCAGCTCGATCTCGATACTGCCGGTGTCCTCGGCGACCTCTTCGCCTTCCTCCGCCAGCGGTTCGAGCCGCAGCAGGGGAGCGCCGGTCTCGACCTGGCTGCCGACCGAGACGACGCACTCACGCAGCTTCGCCCGGAACGGCGCGCGGAGCACCGTCTCCATCTTCATGCTTTCCAGCACCAGCACGGGTGCGCCTGCCTCGACCTCCGCGCCGACCTCGAGCGGCGTCGCGACGACGAGCGCGGGCGCGGGGGAGCGGACGACGCCGCCCTCGTCGCGGCTGATGCGGTGGGTCACGCCGTCGACCTCGACCAGGTGGATCGGTCCGTGCGTGCCGGTGACCAGGCGGAACCGGGTCCCGTTGACGGTGATCTGGCCGGTGTGCTCGTCGAACCGGTCGACCTCGACGTCGGCGGGGTGGATGTCGCCGCCGCCCGCGGAGACGCCGACCCGGAACCGGCGGTGACCGATCCGGGCCACGCTCACGCGGTACGCGGCGCCACGCAGTTTGAGGTCGAGCGGGCGGCCGCTCTCGTGCTGAACCTGCGGGCGGCCACCGTGCGCGGTGGACAGAAGACGTTGGCGCTCAACGGCTTCCTCGTCCTCGTAGGCCTCGATGGCGGCGGCCGCGAGCGCGATCGCCGAATGGCGGTGGGTGACCAGCTTGCCCTCGCCGCGGACGCGGTCGATCCAGCCGGTGTCGGCGCTGCCGTCGATCACCTCGGGCTGGTCGAGCAGGTCGAGGACGAAGCTCTTGTTGGTCGCGCCGCCCTCGATGATGACCGTGGTCTGCGCCATCGCCCGGCGCAGACGACCGAGCGCCTCGTCACGGTCGCGGCCGTAGGCGATGATCTTCGCGATCATCGAGTCGAAGTCGGCCGGGATCGTGTCGCCTTCGCTGACCCCGGTGTCGACCCGGATGCCGGGTCCGGCGGGCAGGTCCAGGCGGGCGATGCGGCCGGGTGACGGGGCGAAGTCGCGGTCCGGGTCCTCGGCGTTGAGCCGCGCTTCGACGGCGTGACCGAACTCGGCGGGCTGGACGCCGTCGAGCTTGCCGCCGGACGCGACGTGCAGCTGGGCCTTGACCAGGTCCATGCCGGTGGTCAGCTCGGTGATCGGGTGCTCGACCTGAAGGCGGGTGTTGACCTCGAGGAAGGCGAACAGCTTGTCGCCCGGGTGGTAGAGGAACTCGACCGTGCCGGCGCCGCGGTAGTCGACCGCGAGCGCGAGCCGCTCGGCGGACCGCTTGAGCTCGTCGGCCTGCTCGGGGCTCAGCACCGGGGAGGCGGACTCCTCGATGATCTTCTGGTTGCGGCGCTGCACCGAACAGTCGCGGACGCCGAGCGCCCACGCGGTGCCCTGGCCGTCGGCGATGACCTGGACCTCGACGTGCCGGGCGCCGGTGACCAGGCGCTCCAGGAACACGACGCCGCTGCCGAAGGCCCGCTCGGCCTCCAGGCTGGTGCGCTCGTAGGCGTCCTTGAGCTCGTCGGCGGAGGTGATGACGCGGATACCGCGGCCGCCACCGCCGGCGGTCGCCTTGAGCATCAGCGGGTAGCCGATGTCCTCGGCCGCGCTGATGGCCGCGTCGAGGTCCGCGACGGCGCCGCGGCTCCACGGCGCCACGGGCACGCCGACCTCCTCGGCGATCAGCTTCGCGCCGATCTTGTCGCCGAGCTTGCGCATCGCGTCCGCGCTCGGGCCGATGAAGGTGACGCCCAGCCGCTCACACAGCTCGGCGAAGGCCGGGTCCTCGGCCACGAAGCCCCAACCGACCCAGGCCGCGTCGGCCCCGGTCTCGGTCAGCGCCCGCTCCAGTACGGCGAAGTCCAGATACGGACGTGCCGACGCGGGACCGAGGTTGTGGCTGAGGTCGGCTTCCCGCACGAACGTCGCCGACCGGTCCGCGTCCGTGTAGAGAGCGACGGTCTCGATCCGCTGTCCGGTCTCCGCCGACAGCTCGCGGACGGCATGGATGAGCCGCATCGCGGCCTCTCCGCGGTTGACGATGGCGACACGACTGAACACCGACTGAGCCTCCCAAGTACGCAGCACAACAGGGTGACGTCCCGCCGGATCACACGGGGGACAGTCTCCTGTACCTGTCTAACAGCCTGCCTCTTACCGGCCGGTACGAGAATGTCGTCGGTGACGCATGCCGAGGGCCGGTGCTTGTAGGAACCCGCCAAAAAGTGTCCTGGAACACCTAGTAGAGGGCCCTGATGACGTGATGAAGTGGACAATCGGGGGTTGGACTTGCTAGTCGGGTTCGTGAGCTGTCATCAGGTGTTCACGCCCGGTTTCATCGGGGTTGCCGGGACGGCTGGCCCGGCGCGGGGTGCTCGTCGCGGCGCTGGGCGTCGAGGGTTGGGGCCGGGGGTGCTCACTTGAGGTTCGTGGCCGGTTTTCGGCGACGGTGCTCGGCTGGGGCGCTCGGTTGGGGGACGAGGCTACGCGCTTCGTGGGGAGTGATGCTCGGGCAGGGGCGGGGTGGCCGTTTTTTGGCGACGCGGGGTCGGCCCTATGGCTTGGTACGCGTGAGACGTAGGCGAAGCCGCGTCTCCGTGGTCTTTTTTCGGCGACGGGGTCAGAACGCGTGGTGGTTCGTCGTCCAGGCGAGGGCGCGGGGCTGGCCGGGTTTGTCTTTCCACCGGTGGTCGCGGCGGCACGGCGAGGGACGCAGGCAGGAGTCTCGTTGCCCGGAGGGGGTTTTCCGGTGGAGGCCTGCTCCATTGGAGACGGCGTGGCCGATTTTCGGCGACGAAGGCGGATGGGTCGCTGTGGCTTGGTGCGCGTAAGGCGTAGGCGAAGCCGCGTCTCCGTGGCCATTTTTCGGCGACGGGCTCAGAACGGCGGCTCGTCTTCCGCGGACACTGTCGGGCAACGTGCGTGCAGGGTGGTGACGATCAACGTGCCACCGGGCGCGAGGCGGCTGACCCAGCCAGGTTCGTCCTTGAGCCGATGACCGCGACCGCACGACGAGGGACGCAGGCAGGACTCTCGTTGCCCGGCGAGGGTTTCCTGTGGAGGCCTGCCCCATTGGAGGGGCCGTGGCCGATTTTCGGCGACAAAGGCGGGTGGGCCCCTGTGGCTCGGTGCGCGTGAGGCGTGGGCGATGCCGCGTCTCCGTGGCCGTTTTTCGGCGACGGGCTCAGAATGGTGGTGGTTCGTCGTCCGGGGGCGTTGTCGGGCGGGGTTCGTGCAGAGGAGGCGGTTCGCTGGTGTGGCGCTGCCCGGTCGGGGTGGTGACGGTCAACGCCCCGTCGGGCGCGAGGTGATAGATCCAGCCGGGTTCGTCCTTCAGCCGATGATCACGGCGGCACAACGCGGCGAGGTCGGCGGCGCTGGTGTGACCACCGAACTGCCAGGGCACGGAATGGTCGAGATCGCAGGCCTGCGCGACACGGTGGCAACCGGGTCTTCGGCATTCCCGGTCCCGCACCCGCACGAACTCGCCGAGACCGGCGGTCGGCCGGTACCGCTCCCGGCCCAGATCCAGCACCTGCCCGGACAACGGATCCGTGATGATCCGCCGCAACACCGTATCCGCCCCGGTAGCGATCTCCCGCGCCAGCGACGCCGGAATATCCCCATGCCCCGCCAACTCCGCCGGATCCTCGTTCAGACCGAGATAGGTGGCCAAGTCCAGATAAAGGAACACCTCCGCCCGCTCCCCGGCACCGCCCTGCCCGCCCAGCAACAGATCCAACGCCACATCGGCACGCAACTGATCCAAAGTCCGCGTCTCACCACCAGCCCGTAACGCCCGCGCCTCCCGATCGATCCGCGTATACGCGGCAGCCACCTTCTCGACCGGGCCGTCCTCGACCTCGATCGACGCCACCCCGCTCTCACCTTGCCGCACCATCAGACGACGCCCGGCACGACTGTGCTCGGTACGCCGCGCGGCCCCTTCCTTGTCCACCACCCCCGCCGCGTGACTCGCCGCTTTCCGGATCTGCTCGGTATTCCGGCCCTCCAGCCGATCCTCCAGCATCGCGTCCGCGGCGCGCGCGTCGTCGTCGGACAGCCACGCGGTCGCCGCGGCGACCTTCGCCGCGCCCGCGCCACTCACCAACCCCTGATCCATCAACCCCAACGTGCGCGGCAGACGAGTCGTCAACGCCTCCGCCGTCGACACCAGCGCCGCCGCATGACCGTCCACAACAGACAGTGCGAATGCCACCTCCTGCACTACGCTCGAAGTACCACCACGATGGCGGGACAACCGCGCGATCGCGCGGAACCGGACTGCCTCCAGTCGCGCGATATCCGCCGACGCCTCCTGCGCGAGCAACACGCATTCCTCGTCGGTCAAAGTAGAGGAATCCTTGTATGAAGCCAAAAAGGCTCTAGAAGTGTCCACGTGGAGAACCGTACAACCGGCCACCGACAATTCCGGCCATGAAGACCGTCGCCGATTTTCGGCAACGAATGGTTCGGCGACAGTGCCGACGAGTCGGAGCGAAGGGAAATCGCGGATCGGTCCTGGCGCGGTGAGAGGAAAGCGAAATCTACTGCGTGGGAGGCGCCAACTCGACACGATTGCGGCCACCCTGCTTCGCCTGGTAGAGGGCGGTATCGGTGGCCACAAGCAGGTCGTCGACGCTCGTGATGTTGGCCGCCGGGTACAACGCCCCGCCGATCGACACCGTCAGGTCGGTCAGCACGGTGTCGCGATCGGGCAGCGCGACCGAGACCACCGCCACCTGGTGCCGGATCCGTTCGGCCACCTGGCGAAGCGTTTCTTCGCCGTGGATGTCCGGGATGACGATCGCGAATTCCTCGCCGCCCCACCGTCCGCAGACGTCCTGTTCGCGGATCTCGGCGCGCAGCGCGTCACCGACCGCCCGCAGGACGAGGTCGCCGTTGGGGTGACCGTAGGTGTCGTTGATCGTCTTGAAGTTGTCGAGATCGAGGAACAACACCCCGAGTTTGCGCCCGGCGCGTGTCCGGCCGAGGTGCTCTTCGGCCAGCTGACGCCAGCGGCGTTTCGTGACGAGCCCGGTGGTGGCGTCGGTGTGCGCGTCGCGCCGGTACTGCGTCAGCAGCAGCCCGCGGTGCAGCGCGACCAGCGCGATGACTACCCCGACCAGCACCAGCGGGTTGGCTTGGACGAGGACGACGGCGGTCACGAGGCCGAGGCCGAGCGCGCCAGCTTCGAGGATCTGGTCGCCGAAACCGGAGAACAGCTCCCCGATCGACTTCGGGGGCGACGAGAGCGCGATCGCGATCATCACCAGCACGGTGTTGATCGCCCAGCGCAGGGCCGCGGCCACGATGATGACGGCCAGATCGCCCAGCCCGGCGAGCAGTCCGGAGTCGGGCGGACCGGGGTAGTGCCGCAGGCCGAGGCTGAGGACGACGACGGCGGCCTGCGTGCCGCACAGCACCGTCGCGGCGGAAAAGATCCACCGATGGGGGAGAACCGGCCGTTGGTGTGGCCAGATCCGCAGCCATGCGATGGTGTAGGTCATCACGACCATCGCGGCGGCGAGCACCGGCGGCAGCGCGATGACGGCGGCGACGCTCCAGACCGCCTTGGTGTCGACGTAGGCGACCGACGGTGCTCTGTCGTACTCCCGTTGGCGTTCGATCTGCCGGGTGCCCTCGATCGCGATGGCCGCGCACAGCGTCAAGACGCCGAAGCGGACCAGGTCGGTACCGGTCACCGGGACGAGCCAGGCCGTCGCGGCGGTCGAGAGGACCGCGATGAGATTCACGACCAGGACGTAGGAACGCACAGGTCGCGGCAGGCTCCACAGGTGCCAGGCCCCGAGCCTCCGCCGCGCGCCGCCGAGTCGTCCGTCCACACACCCTCTTCCGTCGGTGATCTACACCGTAATCGAACCGGGACTGCGACGACCGTCGTTGTCCGGACGATAAGAAGCGCGGCCTCGAATTCCCCCGGACAGCCCAACCGGAACGAGGGAGGTGCACCGATGCAGGACAACAACTGGTGAATGTTTCGCCTGATACATCGCTATTTCGAGGGAGGTGAACGGCATGCGGGACAACAACTGGACCACTCGGCGTGACAACAACTGGACGTGAGTGATCTCGCCCACGAGCGAGCGGCTTCGCGAAGGGAGGTGAAAGCGGTGCGTGACAACAACTGGACGACCCGTCGTGACAACAACTGGACGTGATGAGCCGATCGAGTCAGGAACCATGCTCGCCAACGGGTGTCGTCCCGCCGGCTGGCCCCACGGGATCTTCGGGATCCTCCGGGCCGCGGCGGGACGACACCGCCCGTGACCAGCCCGCTCCGGCGACGAAGGCGACCACGACGCCCGCCCCCGCGGCGACGGTGACCACGGTGGTCGGCGCGACGGCCTGGGCCAGCAGCCCGGCGGCCGCGATCC
>NZ_NMQT01000040.1 GCF_002234405.1 Amycolatopsis thailandensis
AAGTCTGTGAAGGCCTCCTTCCCTACCCTCAAGGTAGGGAAGGAGGCCTTCACTACTTCACGAACCAGAGGTCGGCCGCGATAAGCGACCCGACTTGGTGTCCCTGAAGGATTTTGATTCCCTCAAGGAGACCTGGACCAGCGGACGTCAGGAGCGAGGAGCCTCGGTGGGCAGGAACTGGTCCACCGGCTTCCCCCGCCAGGCGGCGATGATCCCCAGCGGATCCGGCCGCAGCAGCGAAGCGGCGGCGTACACGCTCGCGGCGACGACGCCGGCCATGAACCACCAGTCGTAGAGCGCCTGCTCCCCCGTCGGGTAGTACACCAGCGTCACGAACACCGACACCGCGACGACGACCGCGAGGTTCCGGCGACGCCATTCGAAGGCGGACAGAACGACGAAACCCCAGGTCAGGTACCACGGCAGCGATGGCGGCGGCACGATCGCGCCGGCCAGCAGGACGATCGCCATCCGGTGGATCGCCGGGTATCCCCCGTCGCGGGCCAGCCACCACTGCCAGCCGGCGAAGACGAACAGGCCGACCATCGCGATCGCCCGGAACACCGTGACGAACGGCGAGACCTCGACGTCGACCACCAGGTTCACCAGCGAGTAGAAGATCTCGCCGATCCCGGTCGGGAAGTTCATCCAGTTCGCGATCAGCGTCGGCGCCTTGAGACCGCCCAGCCAGCCGAGGTTGACCGAGCCGAGCGAGAGCCAGGTGCCCGCGACGAACACCGGCAGGAAGATCCCCACCGACGCGGCGCCCGCGCGGAGGAAATTGACCACCTTCCGGTCGCCGGGCAGGTGGTTCGCCCATACCCAGACCAGGAACGGCAGCGCCCAGGCCGCGGTGGGCTTGATCAGCATGCCGATGGTGACCAGGACGATCGCGACGACGTGCTTGCGCTCCAGCGCGGCCAGCACGCCGACGGTGAGGAAGCCCAGCATCAGCAGGTCGTTGTGCGGTCCGCCGACGAGGTGGATCACCGTCATCGGGCTGGCGATGGCGAGCCACAGGGTGATCGGCAGCTTGCCGCCGAGGTGCTTGACCAGCCGCGGCAGCGACCACAGCATCCCGATCAGGCCGATCATCAGCACCAGGCGGGTCGCGACGACGCCGGCGATCATGTCGTTGCCGGTGATCCCGACGATCCACTTCGCGAACAGCAGGAACAGCGGGCCGTACGGCGCGGGCGTGGTCTGCCACAGCGGGTGGACGTTCTGCACCACGTCCGGCAGCACGTCCAGTTCGGCCGGGCCGTTGGCGTACGGGTCGAGCCCGTTCAGCAGCTGCGCGCCCTGCGCGAGGTAGGAGAAGACGTCGCGGGTGAACAGCGGCGGCGAGACCAGCAGCGGCGTCATCCAGCACGCGGCGGCGATGACGATCGGGCGGCTGCCGATCCGGCCGGCCAGCGCGTAGCGGCCCAGCCGGACCCAGGCCCAGATGATCAGCGCGAAGCCCGTGTAAAGCATCGTGTTGGCGAGCATGCGGCCATGGCCGTAGCGGATCCACGACAACGGTCCGTGCCCCAGGATCGGGTCACGGATGAGGATGCCGCCGGCGCCGAGCGCGGCCAGCATCAGCAGCGTGCTGCCTATCGTCCCCATCGCGATGGTGCGGTACGGGAACCGGGAAGGCACCCGGAGCCGCTCGCCGAGCGAGCCGGACGAGGGCGTCTGCGGGGTGTCTGTCGTGGTCGCCATTTCGAGATTGGAGGTTACACACCGCGCCTGTGCGAGTGCGCGGCAATGGGTGCTTCCCGGGTCGGGGGCGGGGTTCCCTTCGTTCAGCGGTCGATCGTCTCTCGCTGAGCGGTACCACCGGGCAACGCGGCGAGCAGCGACTTCGTGTAGTCGTGCTTCGGGTCCAACAAGACCTCTTCGACGGTGCCGTCCTCCACCAGCTCCCCGCGGTACATCACGGCGACCCTGTCGGCGATGTTCCAGGCCAGCCCGAGGTCGTGGGTGATCACGAGCCCGGCGAGACCCAGCTGACGCCGCAGACGCAGCAGCAGCGCCAGGATCTCCCCCCGCACCGACGCGTCGAGCGACGCCACCGGCTCGTCGGCCACGAGGACGCCCGGGTCCAGTGCGAGCGCGCCCGCGATGACCACTCGCTGCCGCTGCCCGCCGGACAGCTCGTGCGGGAGCCGGTCGAGGAACTTCTCCGCGGGCCGCAGTTCGGCCGCTTCGAGGGCCTTGGTGACGATCTCGTGCTCGTTCGCGCCCAGTCCGTGGATGCGGGGGCCTTCCGCGACGGCCTCGTACACCGTGTGGTTCGGGTTCAGCGCGCTGGTCGGATCCTGTAGCACCAACTGCACCTGACGCCGGTACGCCTTGAGCCCGGCGCCGCCGAGCGGGACCGGCTTGCCGTCGTACCGGACGGCGCCCGAATCGGGTTTCTGCAGGCCGAGCAGCGTTCGGGCGAGCGTCGTCTTGCCCGAACCGGACTGCCCGACCAGGGCGACGATCTCGTCCTTGCGCACCTGGAGGCTCACGCCGGCGACGGCGTCGATGCGCTTGCCGGCGCGGTCGCGGAAACTGACGCGCAGGTCCTCGGCCTCCAGCAGCGCTGGCCGCTCGCCGTCGCGTTCCGGTTCCGGCGGCAGCGGTGTGCTCGTGGCGGGCGCGAACCGCGACACCGGGTCGCCGACGGTCGGGAACGCGGCCGCCAGCGCCTTGCTGTGCTCGTGGCGCGGCGCGCTCATCAGTTCCGCGCTCGGCCGTTCCTCGACGATCTCGCCGTCGTACATCACCGCGATCCGGCGGCAGGTCGCGGCGAGCACCGACAGGTCGTGGCTGATCATGATGAGCCCGATTCCCTGTTCGGCGACCAGCCTGCCCAGCAGGTCGAGCACCTGGGCCTGGACGACGACGTCGAGCGCGGTCGTCGGCTCGTCCGCGATGATCAGCCGCGGCGAGCAGGCCAGTGCCATCGCGATCATGACGCGCTGCTTCTGCCCACCGGACAGCTCGTGCGGGTACGCCCCGGCGCGGCCGGGCGGCAGGTCGACCTGTTCGAGCAGTTCCGCGACCTTGGCCCGCACCTCGCTCTCCGACGGCGCCTTGCCACCGGGTGGGTGCAGGCGGATCGGCTCGGCGATCTGCTCGCCGATCTTGCGGACCGGGTTGAGCGCGTGCATCGCGCCCTGGAAAACGACCGAGGCCTCGGCCCAGCGCACCGCGCGCAGCCTGCCCCATTTCATGGCCGTGACGTCTTCGCCGTCGAGCAGGATCTCGCCAGTGACCTTCGCCGAACGCGGGAGCAGCCGCAGCACGCTCATCGCGACCGTCGACTTCCCCGACCCCGACTCTCCCGCCACGCCGAGCGTGTCACCGGGTTCGAGCACCAGGTCGACGCCCCGGACGGCGGCGACCTCGCCGCCGCCGGTGGCGTAGGTGACGCCGAGGTTCTTCAGTTCCAGCAAGGGGCTCATGAGTGCTGTCCCTTCAGTCGCGGGTTCAGCACGGTTTCCAGCGCACGTCCGACGAGGGTGAAACCGAGGACGATCACGACGATCGCGATACCCGGCGGCAGCAGATTCCACCAGGCGCCCCGGGTGATGGCTCCGTTGTTCAGCGCGCTCTGCAACATCGCGCCCCAGGAGATGGAGTTCGGGTCACCGACCCCCAGGAAGGCGAGCGTGGCGTCCGCGATGACGGCGTTGCCGACCACGAGCGTGGTGTTGGCGAGCACGAGCGGCATGACACCGGGCAGCACGTGTTTGCCGACGATGTGCAGATGTCCCCCGCCGAGCGCCTTCGAGCGCTCGATGTACGGCCTGCTCTCGATGGTCAGGGTCTGCGCCCGGACCAACCGCGCGGTGCTCGGCCACGCGGTGACCCCGATGGCGATGATGACGGTCGCCGTGTTCCGGTCGAGGACGGCCGCCAGGACCACGGCCAGCACCAGCGACGGCAGCACCAGGAAGAAGTCGGTGAACCGCAGCAGCAGGCTGGAGAGCCAGCCGCCGAAATGCGCGGCCGCGATCCCGATGATCGTGCCGATCAGCACCGAGAGGAACGCGGCGGAGAATCCGACGAGCAGGGAGATCCTCGCGCCCCAGTACGTCATCAGGAGGACGGACCGGCCGTCGATGTCGGTGCCGAGCCAGAACTCCCCGCTCGGGGGCTCCAGCGGACCACCGGTGACCTTGGTGACGTCGAGGCCGGACTCGTCGGTCAGGACCGGCGCCAGGATCGCCAGCACGGTGATGAGACCGAGGAAGATCAAGCCGGTCAGCCCGGCCTTGTTGGCCGCGAACTCGCGCCAGTGTTTCGCCACCGCCGCCCGGCGACGGCGCCAGGCGATCGTGCTCGGTTTGTCCGTGGCGGTCATGCCGTCCGCACCCTCGGGTCGAGTACGCGGTAGAGCAGTTCCGCGAACAGGTTCATCACCACGACCGCACCGGCCAGAACCACGAATACTCCTTGCAGGAGAGGAAGATCCGGCCCCTGGAGCGACGTGTAGAGCAGCTGGCCGAGGCCGGGCCAGCTGAACACGGCCTCCACCGAGACCGCACCGGACACCACCATGCCGAACTGGATGAAGATGAGTGTGACGGTCGGCAGAAGGGCGTTGGGCACCGCGTGCTTGCGCCGGACCAGGTCGTCCCGCAACCCCTTCGCCCGCGCGGTGGTGAGGTAATCGGAGTTCATCTCCCCGATGAGGGACGACCGCATCACGAGCATGTACTGGGCGTAGAAGACCACGAGCAGGGTCAGACAGGGCAGCACCAGGTGGTGCAGGACGTCGAGGCCTTCGGAGAAGAACCCCGGCTCGACGTCCGGGGAGTGCATGCCGCGGCTGGGGAAGAGCCCGTTCGTGGCGACCAGCAGGATGAGCCCCAGCCAGAACTGCGGCACCGACCACAGCGTGAGCGCGATCCCGGTCTGGACGCGGTCGAAGGAGCTGTTGCGACGCCAAGCGGCGCGGATGCCGAGCCACAGACCGAGCAGGATCGCGAGCACCGTCGCGCTGCCGACGAGCAGGATGGTCGGCCACAGCCGTTCCCCGATCAGGCCGGCGACCGGCTGCCGCAGGATGTAGGACTGGCCCATGTCACCGGTCAGCAGACCGGTGATGTAGTCCCAGAACTGCACCAGCAGGGGCTTGTCCACGCCCATCTGCTCGCGCAGTTCCGCCATCATCTTCGCGTCGGTCGGCCGGTCGCGGACCATGGTCCGGACCGGGTCGCCGGGCAGCATCCGGAACAGGAAGAAGCCGAGGACGACCACCAGGACGAGGCTGGCCACCGCCTCGCCGATCTTGGTGAGGACGAACCGGGCGGTGCCGGTCCCGCCTCGGCGCTCGTCGGGGTCGACGAGCGCCGAGGGCTGATCGAGGGAACTGAGTGCTTCGGTCAACGCTGTCCTTTACTCCCGGTCGTCGGCCGACTTGCCGCGCCGCCCGAGCAGCACGCCGCCGCCGACGAGCACCACGAGCACGACCGCGCCGATGCCGATCCACAGTCCGGTGTTGCTTCCGCCGTCCTCCGAGCTCGCCCCGGCCGCGTCGGCCGGAGTGGCGCCGTAGACGCCCCAGTAGCCGGACTGCTCGAGGATCGCGCCGTCGGGCTGCGGCTGTTTGGTGAACGAGGAGAACTTGTCCGAACGGTAGGCCTCGAGCACGTTGTCGTAGTCCAGGACGACGTCGACGTACTCCCCCGCCAGGATCGCCTGGGCCTGCTTGACGATCTCGGCGCGCTTGGCCGGGTCGAACTCGGTCAGCTGCTTCTTGTACAGGTCTTCGTAGCGCGGGTCGCAGAAGAACGTCGCCGAGCTGCCGCCGTTGCCCTGGGCGTTCGGGCGGCCGGCGCAGGTGTTCAGGCTCAGCGCGTAGTCCGGGTCGGGCGAGGTGCCGTAGCCGGAGATCGCGAGGTCGTAGTTGCCCGCGGTGGTGCGGTCGTCCACCTCGTCGTCGGAGACGAGCTCCTGCTTGACGCCGATGCCGATGTCCTTGAGCCAGCCGCTGACGAACTGGACGGTGCGCTGGTCGAACGGCCGGTTCGCGTGACCGGCGAGGCGGAACTCCAGCTTCGCGCCGCCGGGGGCGACGCGGATGCCGTCCGCTCCCTTGGCGTAGCCCGCCTGGTCGAGGGTGGCGTTCGCGGCCGCGATGTCGAACTTCGTCTTCTCGGCGTCGGACGGGGTCCAGTTGTAGGTCTTGTAGATCGCCGGCACGACACCGGTCCCGGGCTGGCCGTAGCCGTTCATGACCTTGTCCACGATGGACTTGGTGTCGATGGCCTGCGCGATCGCCTTGCGGACGCGGACGTCCTTCAGGATCGGGTTTCCGTCACCGATCGGCTGGTCGACCACGTTCTTGACGCCGAAGTTGATGATGAGCTCGTTGTACCGGCGGCCGGGGGCCTTGTTCGTGGTGATGTTCTTCTCGCCCTTGAGCGCGTCGAACTGCGTCGGCGTGAGCCGGTTGATGACGTCGACCTCGCCCTGCTTCAGCGCGTTCACCGCCGCCTCGGCGTCCTTGAACTGGAGCAGCTGGAGTTCGTCGACCTTGGGCGCGCCGCGCCAGTAGTCCTTGTTCGCCTTGAACTTCACGAACTCGTTCTTCTTGTACTCGGTCAGCAGGTACGGCCCGCTGCCGACTCCGACGACGGCCATCTCGTCGGTCGAGGGGGCGTTGAGGTCCTTGATCGGCTCCCAGATGTGCTTGGGAACGATCGGGACGTCGAGCGAGGTCATGCTCGACTGCGGTGCCTTGGTCTTGATGACGAGCGTCTTGTCGTCCGGCGCCGACACCGACGCGAAGTTGCTGACGTAGCTGCCGTTCGCGGTGCGGGCGTTCTCGTCGTCGAGCATCCGCTGGAAGGTGTACGCGGGATCCTGCGCGGTGACCGGCTTGCCGTCGGACCACTTCATCCCCTGGCGGATGGTGAAGGTCCAGGTGAGCTTGTCGTCCGACGTCGTCCACGACTCGGCCACGCCACCCGTGGGCTGGGTGTCCTCGGCCGAGGGCAGGGTCAGGAACTCGTAGTTGAACCGGCCGACCTGCGTCGCCGCCGACAGCTGGGCGGTGAAGGGGTTCAGGTGGTCGATCCCGGTCGTGAGCGCCACCCGGAGGACCTTGCCCTGTTGCTGCGCCGCCGCGGCGGGCACGAACGGCACCGTCGCGACCGCCGAAGCGGCGAGGACCGCGACCACGCGAAGACCGCGCCGTCGCTTCGGAAAACGCTCTGTGCGCACGAAGACCACCCCATCGAAATTCGCTGTGTCCCAACCCCCGAGGCGGAAAAGTAACCACATGTCGCGGTAACCGCGCAATGACTCGCCAATACCGATCGTGCACAGCGGATGCCGTCGCGTGGTCAACAGCTACTTTACGCTTCAATGACGTCGCACTGAGTCACCGTTTCGGCGCGCGAACCGGCGACACGTGCGGTGTCCTGGGTATTCAAGGGAAGCCTGCTTGCAAAAGGCTTGCGCGCGATGATGCTCAATCGATACGTGCGACGAAGTGAGAGCAAAGCGTTTCGTCCTCCGGATGCGGTAGTTGCGTGTGCAAGTACCGCATCCAGAGGACGAAACGCGGGGGTCAGCCGACGGAGACCTCACGCCGTCGCGCGGTGGCGGCACCCGCGTACAGCCACGCGAACAGCGCCCACATGCCGGCGAAGATCAACCCGACGGTGGCGTACGCGATCGTCCACAGCACGGCGGGCGTCTCCGACTTCCGTTCCCGCTGGAGGAACTCGATCTCGGACATGAACGGCCGCGAACCGGACGACGCTTCGATCGACGGGGCGTTCGCGGCGGGGTCGGCGGGCGCGTAGATCGGGGCAAGCCCCATCATCCGATTCGGTACGTGCACGCGGATCCCGGTCTTCCACTGGCCGAACACCGGCAGCGGCTCGACAGTGCGGTACACACCGTCGCCGATCTTCTCCAGCGGCGCGGTGAAGAAGTCGCCGCCTTGCCAGGCGAAGCCGTTGAGCCAGACGGAGTCGTCGGCCAGATCGGGCCGCGAGATCGTGACGGTCGCGTCGACCCACCGGGGCGTGCCGCCACCGTGCGGGTTCGAAATCGGCTGTCCGGCCGCGGCCTCGGTCAGCCGGACGTCCGCGGTGAAGTCCGCTTCCGGATCCTGCGGGACGGCCACCGCCGACATCAGGACGACCGCGCCCAGCGCGCCGACGAGCCCGACCACGTGCCGGGGACCGGCCGCGGGCACCAGCGTCGCCGTCTCCTCCACTCGCTGGTACTGCCAGACGCCGATGAACGCGCCCGCGAGTGCCGCGCCGGTCCCGAACAGGACGAACAACGGCAGATGGGCGGTCGGCCACGGGTTCGGCATCAGCCACCGGGTGAACGCCGCCTCGGCGAGCATCCCGGCCGTCCCCACGAGCAGACCGGCGACGGCGGCGAAGGTGTAGCCCTGCCGGTTGCGCATCGCGAGCGCGACGACCTCGATGATCACCGCCTCGGCGACGTACGGCAGCAGCGATGCCACGTGCAGGTCGGCGAACAGCGGGAGGACGGTGAAGGACGCGCGAGTGACCAGGAAGACGGCGACGACGATCAGCGCGCCACCCGGACCCCAGGACAGTCGTCCGTAGGTCAGCGTCCAGGCGCCGATCAGGCCGACGAGCACGACCTGGGACAGCATCGGGAACTGCGGGACGCCGAGGTCGAACTCCATGAGGAACGCCGACGCGCCCATCATCCAGGCACCGGCGAGCACCGGGCCGAGCAGGCGCACGATCGGTCCGGTCGCGCCGACCTGACGCGCCTCGCCGAGCAGCAGCTGGAGACCCAGCACGACACAGACGCCGCCACCGATCATCAGGACGTGGGTCGGTCCCCATTCGGTGACGTCCTGGCCGAACAGCCGGTGCCAGACGTCGTCGAGCGGGAACCCGGCGATGCCGACCAGACCGGTCGCCATCATCTGGATGGAGCCCATCGGCGCCTTCCAGTGTGGGCCGATCTTGAACGTCCTCTTGGGCAGATCCTTGGTCGCCAGGGTCGCGCTGAGCACACCGCTGGCGAAGATACCCATCAGTCCGAAGTAGATCGGGTAGTGCGACGGGTTCGCCAGCGGGCCTTCGTCGCGGCCGAGCTCCATGTGGATCGGGACGTCCCAGTAGACGCCGATCAGCGCCGACATCCCGGACAGGAAGGCGACGAACATCGGCAGCGCCGCCCAGCGCGGCAAGCCGCTCAAGTCGCCCATCCAGTCGGCGACGCGGCCGACGACGGTCCGCTTCCCCGCGCGCTCGCGGAGGACGAAGACAGCCAAGGGCAGGAAGACCGCGGTGAACATCAGGCCCGCGATGACGATCTGCCCGAATTGCGCACCGCCGGCAGGCGGGCTCTCCTGAGCCATGAACACCGTTGTTCGCCTTCCTGCTAACCTGAGTAACTGTTACCTTGGGGTAACACGATAGGGGCACGGCCTCGGCCAGGCAAGCCGGGGCGTACGACTTGAAGGGACCTCGATGCGGAGGATCTGCGGGATCACCGTGGCGGCACTGCTGGCCGTGGCCGGCTGCTCGGGAACGAGCGGGTCCGAACCCGCCCCGGGCACCGGCACCAAGACGGTGAAGTTCTCGATCGCCGAGGGCAAGCGCACGGCGGGCCCGGAGGAGGTCGCGGTGCGCACCGGCGAGAACGTCGCACTGGAGGTCACCTCCGACCAGGCGGACGAACTGCACGTCCACGGTTACGACAAGGCCGCTCAGCTGGCACCCGGGGTTCCGGGGACGGTCTCCTTCACCGCGAACATCGACGGGATCTTCGAGGTGGAACTGCACAAGAGCGGCGCGGCGGTGACCAAGCTCCGGGTCGGCGGATGATCCTGGCGCACGGTCTCGGCGGCCGGTCCGATCTGCCGGTCCCGCTGTGGCTCGCGCTCTACGCGGCAGCGGCGGCCGTCGTGGTCTCGTTCTTCGCGCTCACCGCGCTCTGGAAGGAACCCAAACTCCGCGGCGCCGACGCCGGCCGCGCACTCCCCCTCGGCCTCGAACGGTTCATCGACGGCGCGTTCTCCCGGGTCGCGTCACGCGTGGTCGGCGTGGCGTTGTTCGCGGGCTTCCTCGTGATGGCGTGGGCCGGCCCCGCCGATTCGGCCGACAATCCCGCTCCGGCGTGGTTCTACGTCTGGTTCTGGGTCGGCCTGGTCCCGCTTTCACTGCTGTTCGGCCCGGTCTGGCGACGACTGAATCCACTGAGGACGGTCGCGTCGCTGATTCCCTTCCGGCACCGCGAGCTTTCGGACCGGCTGGGCTACCTGCCCGCGATCGTCGGCCTCTTGGCGTTTCTTTGGCTGGAACTGGTCTACCCGCACTCGGACTCGCCGAAAGCGATCGCCCTGTTCTGCACCGTGTATGCCGTTATACACATTGCGCTCGGGGTGGTCTTCGGTCCGCGCTGGTTCGATCGCGCCGACGCTTTCGAGGTCTACGCCCGCCTGATCGCGGCCCTCTCCCCCTTCGGCAGGCGCGGCGACGGGCGTCTGGTCGTCCGGAATCCACTGGACGGCTTGCTCACCATCTCCCCCGCGCCGTGGCTGACCGCACTGGTCCTGGTCGTGCTCGGTTCGACGGCGTTCGACGGCCTGACCCGGCTCCCCTTCTGGACGTCGCTGGACGCCGGCGTCCTCGGCGGCACCGCCGGGCTCGCGGCCTGCGTCGCGCTCACTTACGGCGCCTACGCCGGCGCCATCAGCCTGACCAGGCCGTACCTACGGCGAGGGTTCGACCCGTATCCCGCGTTCGCGCCGTCGCTGATCCCGATCATGGTCGGCTACACCGTCGCGCACTACTTCTCGTTCGCCGTGTTCTCCGGGCAGCAGGGCTTCGGCCGCGCGATCGACTACACGGTCGTCTCGACCGGGGTGATCGCGCTGGTGCAGATCGCCGGAATCGTCGTCGGGCACGTACTGGCCGTAACCTCGGCACATGATCGTTCCGTCGGCGTGCTGCGCGCGAACTACGTCAAGGTGGGCCAGTACCCCATGCTGGCACTGATGATCGGCTACACCGCGCTCGGGATCGCGCTGGTCTCCGGCTCATGACCATCGCGGCGCGGGTGATGATGATGCACCAGGGCGGCTGGGACGAAATCCTGATCTTCGTCGGCCCCGTGGTGATCATCGGGCTGCTCGTCTACGTCGCGCGCAAGCAGGTCCCGACGGCGCCCGAAGAGGACGACGACTAGCGCGTCACTCGACCGGGACGTAATCGCCACCGGCCTGGGCCGCGACAAGACTGGGGCGAGTGGTCGCACTGCCCAGGAAGCGACCTTGGACGACGCGGACATAGGAGCCGTCCAGCGGGAAGACAAGCACGAACTTCGCTCCGTCGTTCCCGCGCAGGACGACTCCTTTCCTCAGGTTGTCGAGGAATTCGATGATGTCGCGTTCGATCTCCTCCGCGAACTCGCACTGCTTGTCCTGCGACAGGTCGTACAGATCGGTGTCGATGTCGTAGGTGGCGCGCTTGCCGGTCACGGGGTCCAGGGCCTCGAAGGCCAACCCGAGCCAGCGCCGCGGTTCGACGTCCACGGCGGCCTTCCAGATCGCTCCGCTGAGCTGCCATCTCGGCCCGGCGACCTCGACCGCCCACGTGGCGGTTTCCCGAAGCTCGCGCAGGAAGGCGAGAAGCCGGTGGCCCGCGTCAGCCGTCATGACCGGGAACGCCACCGAGAATCAGGCTCCCGGCCAGTTCGGTGACCTCGTCCCGGCTGCGTCCGCCGTGATCGGCGGCCATGAAGTGCTTGCCGATCAAGAGCGAGAACGCGAGCAGGCAGCGGGCTTCGACCTCGTCCTCGTCGGTGAAGATCTCGAGCATGAGCGAACGCAGATAGTCCATCCGCCGGTTGTCGACCCGCCGGAGCCGTTCGGCCACCTCGGAGTCACGCCGGGCCCAGTCCCGGATCGCGAGGTCGATCGGCAACACGCGGTCGCCCGCGAGCAGCCCGGCACGCCGGATCTTCGCCCTGGCGTCCCCGCCCTCGCGCTCGACGGTCTCGAACATCAACTCGGTGCTCATCCGCTCCCAGGTTGCGAGCATTCCGTCGAGCAGCGCGCCCCGGTCGGCGAAATGACCGTAGAAGCCGCCTTTGGTGACACCCAACGCTTTCGCGAGCGCCTCGACACGGACGGCGCCGGGCCCTCCGGCGGCCAGGGCGAGCAGTCCCGCGTCGATCCAGGCGCTCGGCGGGGTCCGGGTTTCTGCGGCCATGCGATCACCGTATCTCCCGTCACTCCGGCACCACGAAGACGATATATACGCTACCGTATAGATGGCGGAGTTCACTGGGAGGAACCAACGACATGACTGTCGGATTCGTGGCAACGCACTACCCGCACGCCGACCATCACGACGAATTCGTCGCACGAGTGCGGCGAGTCGCCGGCGTGCTGAGCTCCACTCCGGGCTGTCTCGGCGCGGAATGCTGGGTCACCGCCGCGGGTGACGCCGTGGTGTCGATCGCGCGCTGGGAATCCGCGGCGGCGCAGGCCGCATCGATGCAGGCCCTTGGCTCCGCGGACGTGGACGTCGCCTTCGACGACCGCGAGATCCGCCCGCGCGAGATCGTCCAGCTGGTGTCGGCATGAAACTCGCGGACACGGCCCACACCACGCGTTCCTGGCGGATCCACGAAATCGCCGGGGACTTCGCCCTCGAGGACGTCTGGGCGCTGGACACGCCCGGCGGACCCGACGATTTCGACAAGCTGGTGAAGCAGTTCTCGTCGGGGAACTTCCCCGACGGGGCACCGCTCCCGGTCCGGGCGCTGTGGGCGCTGCGCTGGAAGCTCGGCGGATTGCTCGGACTGGACGAGCGGAGTTCCGGCCTCGACGCCCGGGTGGGATCGCTTCGCGACCGGCTGCCCGACGACTTGCGTGGCACGCCGACGGGGCCGGACGAGGACTGGCTCCCGTTCACCCCGCTCTACCGGCTCGACGACGAATTCGCCGCCGAGATGGCGAACCGGACCATGCACGGCGTCCTGCACATCGCATGGGTCGAGGACGGCCAGGGCGGGTATCGCGGCCAGATGGCGGTACTGGTCAAACCCAACGGTGTGTTCGGCCGGGCGTACATGGGATTCATCAAGCCGTTCCGGTACACGATCATCTATCCGGCACTCATGCGGATGATCGCGCGGGAATGGAAGACCCGCGGCTGACGATTGCCCCACTTGGGTACATGAAGGCCGCTTCCTTGCGTCCAGCGCCAGGGTCTCGGCAAAGTCGCCTCTCCGCTGGTCAGGGAGGTTGTGAAAGCCACTTTCGCAACGCTGAAGGTTGCGAAAGTGGCTTTCGCGACACTGCGAACTGAGTCCCCTGAAACGCTTTGGCCGCCGAACCGGAGCGATCCCCGACACCACTCACGTGCAGGTCGGTCCAGGTGGTCGTGAGTGACGTTTCGGGTCAGAGCGGACCGGTGTTTACCTACCCACAGCCGAACTGGGCGAGAGTGGTGGTTCCGAGGCTGCAAGGGCGCGACGATGTAGGAATTGGGACGTTCAACGTCCCAATTCCTTCACCGTGGGGGCCGCCCCGGCTTCGGACCTTGATCAACGGAGGATCCGGGACACTCAACGTCCCCGATCCTCCGTTGATCAAGGTCGCGCCAGGCGCGACCGGTGACCAGAGCCAGGACATTCACCGCCCCGACTCCCACACCAACCAGACCGAGCGTGGAAGATCCGGGACATTGAACGTCCCAAATCCTCCACACTCGCCGGTCACACACTCCGGCCGGGCGTGAAGGTCGGCGCGCGAGCGATCCGACGCCAGTCGCTTGCCCCGCCAGAACCCTCCTCACCGCTCAAGAATCGCGAGTGCGCCGACTGCTCCGCACCAGCGTCATGTCCTTCTCCCGCACAGGTTCTCGGCAGTGCGCGCACACCGTCTCCGGCGCGAGTTCCTCACCGCACGCGTGGCGCCACACCGTCGGCGGCGGCCCTTCCGTGACATACCGGTCGCCCCACGCCATCAGGTTCAGCAGCACATGGTTGAGAGCGTGCCCCGCCTCCGTGAGCACGTACTCGTAGCGCGGCGGATGCTCCTCGTAGAGCCGCTTTTCGAGGATTCCCGTCTCGACGAGCTTGCGCAGCCGCGCGGTCAGGATGTCGCGGCTCGCCCCGGTGTTGCGGACGATCTGGTCGAATCGCCGCGCCCCGAAGAACACTTCGCGCAGCGCGAGCAGGCTCCAGCGCTCCCCGATCACCTCCATCGCGTTGGCGATCGAGCAGTCCCTCGGTCCTTCGGTCATGCGACCAGCGTAAACCCAGTGAGTCTTGATTTCCAACCCACTCGATGCCACAGTGAGTTGGAGATCCCAACTCACTACTGGAGGCAGCCGTGCACGACGCGGTCATCGTCGACGCCGTCCGTACCCCGATCGGCAAGGGCAAGCCCGGCGGCGCCCTGCACGAGATCCACCCGGTCCAGCTGCTCGCCCACACGTTGCGGGCACTCGTCGACCGCAACGGAATCGACCCGGCGCTGATCGACGACGTCATCGGCGGCGCGGTAGACCAGGTCGGTGAGCAGGCTCAGAACGTCACGCGATGGGCGGCGCTCGCGGCCGGACTGCCCGAAACCGTGCCCGCGACCACCGTCGACAGGCAGTGCGGGAGCAGCCAGCAAGCCGTGCACTTCGCCGCGCAGGGCGTGATGGCGGGTGCTTACGACATCGTCATCGCCTGTGGTGTCGAGTCCATGAGCCGCGTCCCGATGTGGTCGAACGTGCTGCCGGGCACCGATCCCCTCGGCCCCGGCGTCGCGGAGCGCTATCCCGAAGGTCTGGTGCCCCAGGGGATCAGCGCGGAACTCATCGCCGCGAAGTGGTCGCTCAGCCGGGAGGCGATGGACGAGTTCGCCGTCTCTTCGCACCGGAAGGCGGCGCGAGCGCACGAACTCGGGCGGTTCGCGAGCCAGATCGTGCCGATCGAGACGCCGTCGGGCCTCGTGTCCACCGACGAGTCCGTCCGCCCGGGTACCGACCTCGAAACACTGGCGAAACTCCGACCGGCGTTCCAGGACCCGGCCGTGGCCGCGCGATTCCCGCAGATCGACTGGTCGGTGACCGCGGGCAACAGCAGCCCGATCAACGACGGCGCGTCCGCGGTCCTCATCACCTCCAGCGAGACCGCGGCCCGGCTGGGCCTCCGTCCCCGCGCCCGCCTGCACAGTTTCGCGGTCACCGGGTCCGATCCGCTGCTCATGCTCACCGGCGTCATCCCGGCGACGGAGAAGGTGCTGCGGCGCGCGGGGTTGCGCCTGTCCGACATCGGCCTGTTCGAGATCAACGAGGCGTTCGCCAGTGTCGTACTGGCGTGGCAGCAGGAGATCGGGGCCGATCCGGCCAAGGTCAACGTCCACGGCGGCGCGATCGCGCTGGGCCATCCGCTCGGCGCGAGCGGGACCCGGCTGATGGGCACACTGGTCAACGCGTTGCACCACCACGGCGCCCGGTACGGGCTCCAGGCGATGTGCGAAGGCGGCGGCCAGGCCAACGCGACCATCCTGGAGGCGTTGTGACCGGCCGGCTGCCCAGGAAACTCGCGGACCATCCGTCGGTGCAGGCGGTGCTCGCCAACCCTAGCGACAAGCCGTCTCCGGTGATCGACGCGGCCTGGCTCAAGGACATCTGCCTGGCCGCGGGCGCCGACGACGCGGCCGCCGTCTCGCTCGACCACCCGGATCTGGCAGGCGAACGCGAGCACGTCCTGCGGGCACTTCCCGGCACCAAGACCCTCGTCTCGCTCGTGGTGCGGATGAACCGCGACAACGTCCGGTCCCCCGCCCGCAGCGTGGCGAACCAGGAGTTCCACCGCGGCGGCGAAATCATCAACGAGGCCGGTCACACCATCGTCCGCGCGCTACAGGACGCCGGCCACCGCGCGATCAACCCGTCGGCGACGTTCCCGATGGAGATGGAGCACTACCCCGGCCGGATCTGGGTGGTCGCGCACAAGACCGTCGCCGTCGCGGCCGGGCTCGGCGCCATGGGACTGCACCGCAACGTGATCCACCCGAAGTTCGGCAACTTCGTGCTCTTGGCGACCTTGCTGCTCGACGCCGAGGTGTCCGAACACGGCGAAGCCCTCGACTACAACCCCTGCCTGGACTGCAAGCTGTGCGTCGCGGCCTGCCCGATCGGAGCCATCTCGAAGACCGGCGAGTTCGACTTCGTCGCTTGCTCGACGCACAACTACCGCGAGTTCATGAGCGGATTCACCGACTGGGCGCAGACCGTGGCCGACAGCGAGGACGCCGCCGACTTCCGGTCGAGGGTGACCGACTCGGAGAACGTGTCGATGTG
Organism: Amycolatopsis thailandensis; assembly: GCF_002234405.1. GTDB lineage: Bacteria > Actinomycetota > Actinomycetes > Mycobacteriales > Pseudonocardiaceae > Amycolatopsis > Amycolatopsis thailandensis. The sequence continues at coordinate 16,305 of NZ_NMQT01000040.1, forward strand.
GCAGAGCCTCGCGTTCAAGCCGAACTACAAGGCCGCGTACTGCATGGCCGTCTGCCCGGCGGGTGAAGACGTGCTCGGGCCCTACCTCGACGACCGGCGAGGCTTCCTCGGGAACGTGGTGAAACCGTTGCAGGACAAGGTGGAGACCCTGTACGTGCGGGAGGGTTCGGCGGCGAAGGCCTACGCCGAGCGCCGCTTCCCGCACAAGCCGGTGAAGGAGGTCGACGGCGGCTACCCGAAACGGTAGGGCCGGCCCCACCTCGCACACGGGGGCCTGTCCCCTGTCCGGCGCCGTCGGCTCTCCCTAACCTGGCGGCAAACCCCTGGGGAGGGCAGTCCGCATGATCGCGACCAAACTGGTTTTCTCGTCGCTCCGCCGTCGCCCGACCGGGTTCATCGCGAGCTTCGTCGCGTTGTTCTTCGGTGCCACGATCCTGATGACCTTCGCGTCCCTTTTGGACACTCGGACGACCGCCGGACCCGACGCCGGGAGAACGCTGTTGCTCATGGCGAGCGTCGTCGGGGGCTGGGGAATGGTGATCGTCCTGTTCGCGACCCTCTCGACGCTGTCGCTGTTGATCCGGCAGCGCGCTCCGGAGCTGGCGTTGCTCAAGAGCGCCGGAGCGACGCCGTCGCAGATCGGCCGGATGATCGTCGGCGCGGCGGCGAACGCTCTCCGTTCGTCGGCGATCCAGGCGGCCACCCGCGGCTGAAGGCCTGTCACATCTTCGCTCCCCCACACGTCAGGGTTACGACTGATCGATGAAGGATGGGGACCGTGGACGAACACGACTGGCTGGCGCGGCGCTTCGAAGGGCACCGGACGCACCTGAGGGCGGTGGCGTACCGGATGCTCGGTTCGCTGAGCGAGGCGGACGACGCCGTGCAGGAGGCTTGGCTGCGCTTGAGCCGGTCGGACGCCGACGACGTGGACAACCTCGGCGGCTGGCTGACCACCGTCGTCGGCCGGATCTGCCTCGACATGCTGCGCTCGCGCAAGTCGCGGCAGGAAGATCCGGTCGGCGCGCAGCTGCCCGACCCGATCATCGGCCGCGAAGGCGGGGTGGACCCGGAACACCAGGCCTTGCTGGCGGACTCGGTCGGGCTGGCGCTTCTGGTCGTGCTCGACACCCTGGACCCCGCCGAGCGGCTCGCGTTCGTACTGCACGACATGTTCGCCCTGCCGTTCGACGAGATCGCGCCGATCGTGGGCCGGTCCTCCGCGGCGACCCGGCAGCTCGCCAGCCGTGCCCGCCGCCGTCTGCGGGGCTCGCCGACGGTCCCCGACGCGGACCTGAGCCGCCAGCGGGCGGTCGTCGACGCGTTCTTCGCCGCGGCACGGGACGGTGACTTCGACGCGCTGGTCTCGGTGCTCGACCCGGACGTCATCCTGCGTTCCGAGGGCGGCGCGGCTCCGGCGGGGACCTCGCGCTTCGTGCGCGGGGCGGCCACGGTCGCGAGCCAGGCGCTCATGTTCCGGGCCACGGGTGCCGGCGGTGTCCTCCGGCCGGCGCTGGTCAACGGCGCGGCGGGGATGGTCGTCACCAAGGACGGCGTCCCGGCGACGGTCTTCGCGTTCACCGTCGTGGACGGGAAGATCGCGGCGATCGACATCCTCGCCGATCCGGGCCGCTTGGCCGCCCTGGACTTCGATCCCCTCGGCTGAGGTGTCATGAAGGGTCCCCTTGAGACGATTTTCGTCCTAAGGGGACCCTTCATGACGTGCGCGCTGCCGGGATCAGGAGGTCGGGAAGTTGTCCGCGGTGCGGATGCGGTCCCGGATCCAGACACCGGCGGGCTTCAGCGGAGCCGTGCCGGTGAACGAGCTGCCCGCGCAGGTGCCCGGCTTGAACACCGCGCCCGAACGGTTGTCGTCGGAGAAGTTCCAGTTCGTCCAGCTGATCTTCTTCGACGCCAGGAAGTCCAGGTACTTCTGGGAGTTGGTGAAGTCGTTCCCGCCGTCACCGCTGGCGGTCTGGGTGCCGAATTCGGTCACGAACAGCGGGATCTTGTTCGCGGCCCTGGTCAGCGCGTTGAAGTACTCGGTTTTGTGCGACGCCGCGTAGAAGTGGAACGTGTACATGAAGTTGGTGGCGCGCACCGGGTTGTTGATGACGTCGGTCTCGTCACGGCCGTCGGAGATGCCGAGTGAGCCCCAGCCGTGCGTGCCCACGAGCACGACGCCGTCGGCGTCCTGGGCGCGGATGACCGGGATCATCTGCTCCGCGTAGCTGCGGACGCGGTCCCAGCTGACGTTGTTGGGCTCATTGGCGATGTCGTAGATGATGTTGGTCTTGTCCTTGTGCCGCTGGGCGACCTCGGTGAAGAACGTCTTGGCGCGGCTGAGGTTCGCGTTCGGGTCGCCCGGGGTCAGCTGATGCCAGTCGACCAGGGCGTACATCCCGCGTTTGGTGGCTTCCTCGATGTACCCGTGCACCATGTCGGTGAACTTGCGCGGGTTGGTCTCGTAGCCCCCTTCCTGGATGTACATGGAGATCCGGAGGACGTCGGCCTTCCAGTCGTTGGCCAGCGCGTCGAGTGAAGCGGCCTTCACGCATTGGCTGTACCACTGGATCCCGTGGGTGCTCATGCCCCGGAGCTGGATCGGTTTGCCTGCGGAGTTGCAAAGCTGGAGGCCGCAGACCTTCAGCTGCCCGTTGACCGCGGCCGGACTGCCCGGCGGCAGCGCGGCGGCGGCCTGCGTTGCGGGTTCTGCCGCGGTCTCGGCGGCCGTCGAGGTGCTCGCGGCGGCGACCGGGGCCAGCAGTCCGGCGGCCAGTGCGGCCGTCACCCGGAGACGGATCTTGTCCCAACGCATTCGGCTTCTCCTCTCGCGTCGGCGGCACCGGCGTTGGTGGCCGACGGTCAGGGCGGCGGGATTAAATAGGAAACTTTCCTTACTATTGGAAAGTAAAGGAGAGATTACCCACGGGATCGACGGACGGTCAAGAGTTGACCACCGACCGTTTCGACGACCTCTGACTGGCGGGACCCTCGCCCGTGCCGCGTCGTCCTGGTCGCGCAGCTTGGGTAGGCGTGCGGCGGCCACGGCGCGATCCCGCGCGACGAGCCGGCGGTGCTGCCGAGCTACGACCGTTCCGCGACGCTCACGAACCTGACCGACGGGCCCGGTAGGCGGCGGCTTTCACGCGGTTTTGGCAGGCCAGCCCGCAGAACCGCTTGATCTGCGCCTGACTGGCGTCGATGTACACCTGATCACAGCGCGGCGCCGCGCACAGCCCGACGCGATGCGGAATGTGGTCACCGAGCGCCGCGGCCACCGACACCGCCAGCCCGGACGCCCACTGCTGCACGAAATCGGCGTCGGGACTGTGGAAATGCAAGTGCCACGACTGTTCGCCGTGACGATGCAGATACGGGCGGGCCCTGCTGTCGGCGAGCATCCGATTGAGCAGTCCGGCCGCCTGGTCGTGTTCGCGCCGCGAAAGCGACTCGATGATCTCCCGCAGCCGCGACGCGACGGTTCGAAGTCGTTCCGCCACCAAGAGATCCACCTGACCGTCCACGGGTCCGAGCGCTTCGGCGGCCGCACTGATCAGGTCGTGGCCGCCGAGCTCCGGTTTCGGCCTGCCGTGGACATGCGATCCGGTCAGGGCGTTGACCAGCGCGACCCCGGTTTCCAGGTGCATCGCGTGGTGCCCGTCGGATCTGGTTCCCTCCGGCTCGTCGACCATTTCGCCCCTCTCCCCCGGCGTCACTGGTTCGCAGGACGCCTTCGGTGACGCTACCAAAGGGCCGCGACGCCGCAAGGGTGGTGAAGTCGTTCGGAGCAGCCGAATCCGGCCAAGGATGCAACGTTTGTCCACAGTAGACAGGGAGCGCTGGTACTGCGGGCGCGCTCAGGTCAGGGTGGTCGCGAGTGGCGATTCGGGCTAGGGCCAACCGTGCCTCAGGAACCTCTGGTCGGGCGGTTTCGCGTGACCGGTGGGACGGCACGCGTGACTGAGCGGACGGCATACGTGATCAGACGGACGACACTCGATGGACTCGGCCGTCGCCGAGTGCCGTCCGCCTGGACACACGTGTCGTCCGTCTGATCACGCGTGTCATCCACTCGGTCACGCGAAAGTTCCGAGCACGACCACCCCGACCGACCCGGTGCCGACAGTCGCCCACCCTGAGGCACCTAACGGACCAGACCAGGAGTCGCCGCAGCCCGAGGTAGATCCACATCACCTTTATTTAGTAGTTAGTAACCAGTAACTTAACCCTATGGCCGGACGGATGAGCGGGACCGAACGACGAGCGCAGGTGCTGGCGATCGCGGCGAAGGAGTTCGCCGACCACGGGCTGCACGGAGCCTCGACGGAGGCGATCGCACGGGAAGCGGGGATCACGCAGGCTTACATCTTCAGGATGTTCGGGACGAAGAAGGCCCTGTTCCTCGAACTCGTCGAGTCGGCGTTCGAAGCCGTCAGCTCGGGGATGCGAGAGGCAGGCGAAGGCAAGGGCGGCCTCGACGCGCTCTCGGCGATGGGCGCCCGGTACTTCGACCAGCTCGCCGACCGGACCGGATTGTTGTTGCAGCTTCAGGGCTTCGCCGCGTGTGGCGACCCGGAGGTGCGGGACGCGGTCCGGGCGTGTTTCGCGCGGATGTGGGACACGACCGAGGACGGCACCGGGCTCGAACCGGTGTCCGTGAAGGCGTTCCTCGCCTTCGGGATGCTGCTGAACGCCGGCGCCGCGATGGACGTCGAGCAGGTCGACGCGGAGTGGGCGGACGGCGTCCGCACCAGGATCCAGTCCGGGCTGTTCGCGCACATCACGAGCGAGACGAACCGATGAGCGACCGGGATGGGCGGTTGAGCGTCGCGCTGGTGTGCACGGCGCTGTCGGCCGCGGTGATCGGCAGTGTCGGAGCGCCGCTCATCACCCCGGTCGCCACGGGGATGCACGTGTCCCTCGATGCCGCGCAATGGACCCTGACCATCACCTTGTTCGCCGGTGCGATCGCGGGCCCGGTTCTCGGGCGGCTCGGCAGCGGCCCGTATCGGCGCACCACGATCCTGGCCGCGCTCACGCTGGTCGCGGTGGGCGGATTGCTGACGGTGCTCCCGCTCCCGTTCGTGGCCTTGTTGATCGGCCGCGGTCTGCAAGGGCTCGGGGTGGCCGTCGGGGCGCTGTTGATGAGCGTCGCCCGCGCGCACCTGCCGCCGGAGCGGTCGGCGTCGACCATCGCCCTGTTGTCCGTCGCCACGACGGTCGGGATCGGGGTCGGCTATCCGGTGATCAGCCTTCTCGACCAGCTCGCGGGACTACGCGCCGCCTACGGGCTCGGATTCGTGCTGTCCGTCGCCGGACTGGCGATCGCGTGGCGTTCCCTGCCCGCCGAGGTGTCGGGAGAACGTCCTCGGATCGACGTCCTCGGCGCGATTCTCCTGGCCATCGGCTCACTCGGTCTGCTGCTGGTCATCGCCCAGCCGTCGATCTGGAAGACCGCTTGGCTCGCCGTCGCCATCCTCACCGGCTCTCTCGCGATCCTCGCCGTCTGGGCGATCGTCGAACTACGCGCGAAGACACCTTTGGTGGATCTGCGGCTGCTGCGCCAAGGTCCCCTCTTGCGCGCGAACGTGGCGATCCTCATCGCCGGTTTGGGGCTGTACCTGCTGTTCAGCCTGTTCACCCGCTATGTGCAGACCCCGGGCGGCGCTCCGTACGGGTTCGCGCTCCCGGGGGTCGCCGCCGGCGCGGCGCTGATCCCGTTCTCGCTGCTCGGGTTCGTCGCGGGAAAGTCGGTGCCCCGTCTCGTCGCCCGCATCACCGAGCGGTGGACCTACGCGCTGTCGGCCGCGATCGCGATGGCCGGCGCACTGCTGTTCGTCCTCGCGGACCACTCGCTTCTGGCCGTACTCGCGGCGATCGCGCTGCTCGGCTTCGCCGTCGGAGGCATCTTCGCCTTGATGCCCAAGCTCATTCTCGTCGGAGTGCCTCAGGAAGAGACCGCCAGCGTGCTCTCGATCAACCAGATCATCCGCAGTATCGGATTCAGCCTCGGCAGCGCGCTCGCCGGTTCCCTGCTCGCCGCAGCGACCCCGGGTGGCAGCCTGCTCCCCAGCCACAGCGGCTACGTCACCGCCGCGCTTTGGGCTTTGCCCGCACTCGTGGCCAGCACTCTGATCATCACCACCGCGGCGGGCCCGCGTCCACGATCTTCTGCGAAAGCTCAAGCGGATCGAGATGCATCAGCGACTCCATCCACCACGTCATCCCGGCCTGGCCCAGCGCGGGCAGATCGACCTTGATCGGCTCTTCCCACGCCGGACTCGCGTTCCCGGCGACCGCGACGTCGAAGGGGCGGCCGGGTTCCAGCCCGGCGAGGCCGAGCGCGCGATGGGTCTCGGCGATCTCCTCCGCGGTCGGCGTGTGGTCGTCCGGGTTCGGGAAGATCCCGTCGCACAACGCCGCTCGCCGGACCACGCGGGGGTTGTCGGTCGAGCTGGCCACCCAGATCGGGATCCGGAACGGCTCGGGCGGCGCCTCGGCGAGGGCGACCTGGTAGTGCGCTCCGTCGTGGTCGAACCGCTTGCCGGACCAGATCGCGCGGATGACGTCGAGGCCTTCGTCGAACATCGCCGACCGGGTCAGCAGGTCGGTCTGCTCACCGAACCGGCTGAAGTCACCGGATTCGTCCGAACCGAGCCCGGTGCCGAGGATCAGCCGCCCGCCGGAGAGCCGGCTGACCGTCGACGCGTGCCGGGCGACCACCCACGGGCGGCGCCGGGCGGGCGGCGTGATCATCGGCCCGAACAGCAGCTTGCCGGTGGCGTGCGCGATCGCGCCGAGGGTCGTCCACGGATCCGCGATGGGCATCGTGTCCGCGACCACGTGGTCCCACAGGAAAAAGCCGTCCCAGCCCGCCCTCTCCGCACGCACGGCGAGGTCGACGAGCACCCCGGGCTCACCGAACGGGCCGAAAGGCGGCAGATAGACGGCGTGACGGACCGTGCTGCCGGTCAAGGCGATCATCTCCCCAACGTCATCGTCGAAGTCCCCGGACGGCCGCTTGTTTACGCCGTTCACTCACGTTAGCGTCCGGAAGATGGCGGACACCGGTGAACGATCGTCGAAGTGGCCGGAGCATCGGGGAAGATTACGCCGGGGAGCCGGTTTGCTTCTCGCCGTCTCACTATGCGCGACACTTTCGGCCGTGAACGCGTCCGCATCGCAGGACGGCGACTGGTCCCGGGACTTCTACTGGGGTGTGGCGTCGTCGGGTTACCAGTCCGAAGGCAGCGCCCCGGACAGCAATTGGAAGCGGTTCGTGGACCGCTCCGCCGGGCAGGACGGCGTCGACGAGTACCGGGATTCCGTCGACTTCCGGCACCGCTACGCCGACGACATCCGGCTCGCGGCCGGGCTCGGCGTCAACACCTACCGCTTCGGTGTCGAATGGGCTCGCGTCGAACCGTCGCCCGGCCGGTGGGACGAAACCGAACTGGCCTTCTACGACGACGTGCTCCGGCAGGTCCGGGCCGCCGGCATGACCCCGATGATCACGCTCAACCACTGGGTCTACCCGGGCTGGGCACTCGATCAGGGCGGCTGGGCCGAGGCACGGACCGCCGACGCTTGGCTCGGGTTCAGCCGGAAGATCGTCCAGCGCTACGCGGGGCAGGACGTCCTCTGGGTGACGTTCAACGAACCGCTCATCTTCCTCAAGAACGAACAGAAGGTCGGCGCGCTGAGCGCGACGCGGTACCTCGCGGCGCAGTCCAACGTCGTCCAGGCGCACCGGCGGGCCTACGACCTGATCCACGAACTCGATCCGACGTCGAAGGTCACCAGCAACCAGGCCTACATCACCGGGGTGAACGGGATGGCCGACTGGTTCTTCCTCGACCAGGTGAAGGACAAGCTCGACTTCATCGGGATCGACTACTACTACGGCCTCAGCATCGACAACTGGACGGTGTTCGCCGCCGCCTCCGACAAGTTCTGGGACGTCAAGCTCCAACCCGAGGGCATCTACTACGCCCTGCGCAGCTACCACAACCGGTTCCCGCGCCTGCCGCTCTACATCGTCGAAAACGGCATGGCGACCGACAACGGCAAAGCGCGCGACGCGGACTACTCCCGCGGCGATCACGTGCGCGACACCGTGTACTGGCTCCAGCGGGCGAAGGCCGACGGGATGAACCTCATCGGCTACAACTACTGGAGCCTCACCGACAACTACGAATGGGGCAGCTATCGCGCCCGGTTCGGACTGTACACAGTGGACGCTCTGACCGACCCCGCGCTGACCCGGCGCCCCACGGACGCCGTACCCGCCTACCGCGATCTGGTGGCGGCGGGTGGCGTGCCGCAGGGCTACCGGCTCAAACGCGGACCCGGGACTTGCTCTCTCGTCGACGGGCTGGGCAGCTGCCTCAACCCGGCCAGGGTGGACGGACCTCTCACGCCGCTGAAGTGACCAGTTCGAGCCGCCTCCCTTCGAAGGTCCGCCGCAGCCGCCGATCGTGGGTGACGACCACCAGCGCCCCGGAGTACCCGGCGAGCGCCTGCTCCATCTCCTCCACCAGATTCGGGGCGAGGTGGTTGGTCGGCTCGTCGAGCAGCAGCAGGTCGGTCCTGGCCGTCACCAGCCTGGCCAGTTCCAGCCTGCGTCGCTGTCCGACGGACAGCTCCCGGACCGGCTTCCGCAGATCCGCCGCGCGGAACAGGCCCAGCGACAGCAACCGCTCGGCCGCCTCCTCTTCTTCGCCGTCACCGGCGAAGGCCGCGAGGACGGTCCGGGCATCGGCGGCGAGCCCGCCGTTCTGGCGCAGGAACCCGATCCGCCCCGCCCGCTCCGCCGATCCGGTCGACGGCGCCAGTTCACCGGCGAGCACCCGCATCAGGGTCGTCTTACCGGCCCCGTTGGGACCGGTCACGAGAACCCGCTCACCGGGCAGCACGCTGAGCGACGTCCGCGGAAGGCGTCCGTCCACCGACACGTCGTCGACCTTGACCACATACCGATCGATCTCCGTCTCCCCCGCTTCGATCCGCCCGGCGAACCGGAGCGGCCGCGGCGGGGGCGGAACCGGGTCCACTTCGAGGCGGTGGATCCGCTCGCGAGCCGACCGGATCCGGCCCATCGCCCCGTGCGCCCGGGAGCGGGCCCGGAACGCGCCCGCCCCGCTGAAGGCCGCCGGGGCCTTGCGCGGGATCGCCGAGAACCGGTCGATGTTGACGTCGGCCATTCTTTCGTAGCGGGCCTTCTCCAGCCGCCACTCCTCGTACTCGCGGACCCACCTCGCCCGCGCGGCCTCCTTCGCCGCGAGGTAACCCGCGTAGCCGTTGCCGTGCCGGTGCACCGTCCGGCGGTCGGCGTCGACCTCGAGGATCGTGGTGGTGACCCGGCTGAGGAACGTCCGGTCGTGGGTGATCGCGACGAGCCTGCCGCGATGCCCGCGGAGGTGGTTTTCCAGCCAGGCGACGGCTTCGTCGTCGAGATCGTTGGTCGGCTCGTCCAGCAACAGCAGTTCGGGTGACGCGGCCAAGGTGGCCGCGAGTGCCAGCCGGGATCGCTGCCCACCGGACAGGCTGCCCAGCACGCGGCCGCGATCGAGGCCCGGCTGACCGAGCCCGTGCAGGGCGACTTCCACCCTGGCGTCGGCCTCGTAACCACCGCGAGCTTCGTAAGCGGTCATGAGATCGCCGTAGACGGCGAGGTCCTCGGCGGTTTCGAGCGACGTCTCGGCCGCCCGCAACCGGGATTCCAGGTCCCGGATGTCGGCGAGCGCGAGGTCGATCGCATCCCCGACCGTGGCGGTGTCGGGCAATTCCAGCGTCTGCGGGAGATAGCCGACGCCGCCGGGCGCGGTGACGGTCACCGTGCCGTTGTCGGGCCGGTCGCGGCCGGCGATCAGTCTCAGCAGCGTGGACTTGCCCGAGCCGTTGTCGCCGATCACGCCCGCCTTCTCCCCCGGTCTGGCGGTGAAGGAGACCTGGTCGAGCACGACATGGTCGTCGAAACGTCTGGTGACACCGGAAAGCACGAGTTGTGTTCCGGGATTTCGATGCGGGGTGCGCACAGGGGCGTCCTCCTGATTCTCGCAAGGAAGAAGAACATGCGGAAGGACGCGGCCCGGCGGAGCGAAGGCTCTACGCCAGGGCCGCGTCGAAGGCGAGAATCACAGAGTGAAGAAAATCCCCATGCCGAGAACAGTAGCGGGGGTATGAGGCCGGGCAAAACGAATTAAAGGTTGTGTACGGGTTCACAGAGTGGTCTGTGTCCCCCTACCGCGACAACGGCGCCCCGGTGACCGAGAATCGACACTGGAGGTTTTCGCGGTCTGAGGGAATGGGGTTCCTCGTGCACGGGTCCAGCGGTCCGATCGCCCTGTTCCGGCGACGGCTCTTCCCGGGTCACAACTCGCTGGCCCGCGGCTCGGACCGGTTCGAAGCCCTTCTCCTCAAACTCGTCATCCTCGCCGCTGTCCTCGCCATCCCCGTCGCGGCCGCCGTCGGTTCGGCCAATCACGGCAGGCAGCTGGCCGCGGCCGCCACCGACGCCGCCGGACGGCACGCCACCACCGCGTACCTGCTCAAGGCCGCACCCGTCCGCATCGTCGACAGTGAAAGCGTCGGGACCGACGATTCCGCGACCGAGGCGGTCTGGACCGACACTCGCGGCGCCCGGCACACCGGCGGCGTCTTCGCGACACCGGGCAGTCCCGCCGGATCGCCCGTGCCGATCTGGATCGACGCCCGCGGTGACCAGACCGCCGCCCCTCGGACGGCGTCGACGGCCGTGTTCGATTCCGTGCTCGTCGGCCTCTGGCTCTGGTTCGCGGTGGTCGCCGCGCTCGTCCTGCTCCACCGGGCCGTCCGGCTGGTCCTGGACCGGCAACGGTCCGCCGCCTGGGAACGTGCCTGGGCGGTCTACCGGCGGTCCGGTTCCTGGCCCTGATCCCGGGGGCGAGGACAAAGCGCCTCGGCTAGGGTGCCCGGCATGCGCATCATGATCTCGGCGGACATGGAGGGCGCCACCGGCGTCACCTGGACCGAGGACGTCATCCCCGGCACCGAACAGTGGCAGCGATTCCGGCGCCTGTTCACCGGCGACGTCAACGCCACCATCGCGGGCCTGTTCAACGCGGGCGCCACCGACGTGCTCGTCAACGAGGCGCATTCGTCCCAGCGGAACCTTTTGCTCGAAGACCTCGACGGCCGCGCGCGGATGCTCACCGGCAGGCACAAGCCGCTCTCGATGATGCAGGGCATCGACACCGGCGTGGAGGGAGTCGTCTTCCTCGGCTACCACGCCGGAGCCGGCTTCGACGGCGTCCTTTCCCATACCTACCTGGAGAATCAGATCACCGGGGTGTGGCTCGACGACGTCCCCGCCAGCGAGGGCAGGCTCAACGCCGCGATGGCCGCCGAGTACGGCGTCCCGGTGCTGATCGTCTCCGGCGACGACAAGGCCTGCGACGACGCCCAGGACTACGCGCCGGAGGCCGAACTGGTCACGGTCAAGGAGTGCGTCAGCCGCTACGCCGCGATCTGCCTTCCGCCCGCCAGGACCGCCGAGCTGCTGTCCTCGGCCGCGGCGGAGGCGATGAACCGCGCGGGCCGGGTCGAGCGGTACACCACTCCCCACCGGATCGAGGTCGAGTTCGACGCGAGCCACCTCGCGCAGGCGGCGGCGGTGATCCCGACGGTGGAACAGATCGGCGTGCGCCGCGTCGGGTTCGACGCGCCGGACATGACCGAAGCGATGAAGGCGTTCAAGATCGTCACGGCGATCGCGGCCGGGGCGGTGCAAGGTATCTATGGCTGAACTCGATGTGGTCGAGGTCTGTTCGCGGTTGATCCGGTTCGACACCACGAACCGGGGCAACGGGGACTCCGAGGGTGAGCGCGAGGCCGCCGAGTACGTCGCTTCGCTGCTGTCCGGGCTCGGGATCGACTCGAAGATCATCGAGTCCGAGCCCCGGCGCGCGAACGTGATCGCCCGGGTGCCCGGCACCGATCCGAGCCTGCCCGCGCTGCTCGTCCAGGGGCATCTCGACGTCGTCCCGGCCGACGCCGCCGACTGGTCGGTGGACCCGTTCTCGGGCGAAGTGCGCGACGGGTTCCTCTGGGGCCGCGGCGCGGTCGACATGAAGGACTTCATCGCGATGGTGCTCGCCGCCCTCGCGACCGGTTTCCGGCCGCGGCGGGACCTCGTCCTGGCTTTCGTGGCCGACGAAGAGGACAAGGGCGATTACGGCGCGCACTGGCTTGCCGCGGCGCACCGGGACCTGTTCGACGGCTGCGCGGCCGCGATCAGCGAGTCGGGTGCCTACACCTACCACGTCCCCGCCGCCGACGGCCGGACCGTGCGGCTGTATCCGGTGGCTACGGCCGAACGCGGCACCGCGCATCTGCGCCTGACCGCGAAGGGGCGCGCCGGGCACGGATCGCGCCCCAACGACGAGAACGCGGTCACTCGGCTGATCACCGCGCTCGGCAGGATCGCCGCGCATCGCTGGCCGGTCCAGCTGACCCCGACGGTCCAGGCCTTCCTCGAACGCACCGGTGAGGCGCTGGGCGTCCCGGTCGATCTGTCCGATGTGGACGGAACGATCGCGCGGCTCGGCCCCGCCGGCGCGCTGGTGGTGCCGACCGTCCGCAACAGCACGACGCCGACCATGCTCGACGCCGGGTACAAGGTGAACGTGATCCCCAGCTCGGCCGAGGCCCAGGTGGACGTTCGTGTCCTGCCCGATGCCGAGCCGGAACTGTTCGCCGAACTCGACGCGCTGCTCGGCGAAGGCGTCACCCGCGAGTTCGTCGCGCATCAGCCGCCGGTCCAGGCACCGGTCGATTCGCCGTGGTTCGACGCGATGGCGGACGCGCTGCGCTCGCAAGACCCCGAAGCCGTCGTAGTCCCCTACTGCATGGGCGGCGGCACGGACGCGAAGGCGTTCAGCCCGCTCGGGATCGACTGCTACGGCTTCGCGCCACTGTGGCTCCCGGAAGGCTTCCCCTACCGCGCGATGGCGCACGGGGTGGACGAGCGCGTCCCGGTCGAGGGGCTGCGGTTCGGCACCCGGGTGCTGCGGCACTTCCTGGAGAACTGCTGACCACTCAAACCCACCAACGCACGAGGAACGTTCATGGCGAGGGTCGAGCCACCGTCAGGAACCCGTGATTTCGTCGGCGACGAGGATCGTCGCCGCAAAGCCGCGTTCGACACTGCGGGAACGATCTTCGAGCATCACCGTTTCGAGCCGCTGACGACTCCGGCGTTCGAGCGTCTGGAGGTCTTCGCCGGGAAACTCAGCGAGAGTGTCCATAAAGGACCGCCCTTGTCGCACAAATGTCCACTTGATGCCTATACGTTCGGTTCTGCATGGGGGTCGTGAGTGGTAAAGAGGGTTAGAACCCTCTGTCATGTTTCAGGACTTCGT
>NZ_NMQT01000400.1 GCF_002234405.1 Amycolatopsis thailandensis
CCGCGACGACGTCCGGCTCGATCTGGACATCGCGGCGGCCGCGTCGGACTTCCTCGCGGGAAACGGCTCGGCCGCGAAGATGCGACGGCTGGCCCGGCGTGCCGAGGGGATCGGCCGCACCCGTCAAGCCGGGCTCGCCTGGCTGTGGCTCGCGCGTTTCACCGAGGGCGGCACCCGCTCGCGGCTGGTGGCCGCCGCCGAAGCCGCTCTCGCCGACGACATCCCGCCGTATCGGGAACTGGCCGTCGCGCTCCGGGCGAACGTCCTGACCGGCCTGGGCGAACCGCACCACGCCATGCACCTGCTCCGGACCGCGCTCGACGCGAGCCTGGCCGATCATCCGCATCCGGTGCTTCTGCTGGCCCTGCACGCGTACCTCGCCGAAGGTCGGCTTCGCCTCGGCGAAACCACCCAGGCCGCGCACCACGCGGGCGAGGCACTGCGCCTCGCCCGAGGCGGCGAAGAGCTCCTGACCGAACTCGCCGAGAACCAACGCCGGCTGGCCGAGGCGTATCTCGCCGAAGGCCGGGTGACCGACGCCGTCGCCGCCGTCTCGGTGCTGCACGACCTGCTCCACGAACGCGCCCTGCGGCCGGTTCTCGCCCGGTGCCTCTTCGCGCGGGCGCTGGTCCGGCGCGCCGAAGACCTCGAAGGCGCTCTCGCGGACCTTCGCGCGTCCCGGACGGCCGCGTCCGATCACGCCGCGACCTTGGAACTCGCCGACGTCTGCCGCGAACTCGGTCGTCTCGACGACGCCG
>NZ_NMQT01000401.1 GCF_002234405.1 Amycolatopsis thailandensis
GTTCAGACGTGTCCGCTTCAGATCTGTCGCCCCCGCGGCGCCGCCAGCTGGGCAGCCGTCCGCGCAGTCTCCTGCCGGGCAGTCTCCCGCCGGACCTTCCGGGCAGCCAACCGCCGCGCAGCCGCCTGCCGGATCGTCCGCGCCGCCGTCGGCCGGACCTTCCGGGCAGCCGCCCGCACAGTCTCCTGCCGGGCAGTCGCCTGCCGGATCGTCAGCGCCGCCGTCGGCCGGACCCACTGCGCAGCCTCCCGCCGGACAGCCTCCCGCCGGGCCGTCCGCGTCGCCGTTGCCGGGCAATCACACGGCGCCGCCGGCTTCGCCGCCTGCGGTTTCTCAAGCTCCGGCGCAGGCTCTACCGCCGCTGCCTCAGCCCAGTCAGTCGCGGCCTCCCACGGCGAACCACACGCCGCCTCCGCCGGTGAGCGCGCCTCCGGCGACGCCCGAGGCGCAGTCCGTCGCGCCGTCTCAGGCCGAGCCCGAGCCACCGGTGAACCCGTCTGTCCCGCCGCCCGCCACGACCCCGCCGTCGTCCGCGATGCCTCCGGTCACCCCGCCGGTGACCGGGCCGCCTTCGGGTCCGTTGCCGCAGCCGGTCTCGCCGTCGCGGGGCATCCCCGTCGCGCCGGACCTGCCCACCCCGCCGCGCGGTGTCCCGATGGGCCGGGGCTGGTTCGACGAACTCGCCGAAAGCGTGCCGGAAAGCTCGAAGGTGGACCCGGCCGAAGACGGCGAGTTCGGGCCGACCGGTGATCCCACGGAGATCCCCTACCGCTATCGCAAGTGATGACAGAACGTCCGGGTGATGTCACGCTTGACGTATGTCGAGCGACCCGAACCCGGATCAGGGCTGGTACTACAACACCAAGACGAACCAGGTCGAGCACCTGGAACGCGGCCGGAGCGTCGATCTCCTCGGCCCGTACCCGGACGAGGCGACGGCCCGGCGCGCCCTGGACATCGCCAAGGAACGCACGCGGCAGGCCGACGCCGAAGACGCCAAGTGGAACAACGACTGACCTTCGCCAGGCC
>NZ_NMQT01000402.1 GCF_002234405.1 Amycolatopsis thailandensis
AGCTCGACAGGCGAACGGTGTTGCGACTGGCGGGAGCGGTCCCGGTGCTGGCATCGGCGGCCACGGCGATCCCCGGGCACGGCGGCGGGGACGAATGGGAACGGCTGCGTGCCAAGCTGAAAGGCACGCTGTTCCGGCCCGGTGAACCCGGCTACGACGAAGCGCGGCTCGGGTTCTTCTCGATGTACGACCATCGGCTGCCCGCCGGTGTGGCGGTATGTGCGAACGAGGACGACGTCCGGCGCTGCGTGGATTTTGCGGCGAGACACCAGGTGCCGATCGCGGCCCGCTCGGGCGGGCACAGCTACGTCGGTTATTCCATAGTGGACAGAGGGCTCGTCGTCGATCTGTCCCGGCTCGACACGATCGAGATCCTGCCGGGCGGCCGGGCCGCGATCGGGGCGGGAGCGCGGCTCGGTCAGGTGTACGAGGCGCTGGCGGCGGCGGGCCGGGCGCTTCCGGCCGGCAGCTGCCCGCAGGTCGGCATCGCGGGCCTGACCCTCGGCGGCGGTATCGGCGTCCTGGGCCGCAAGTACGGGCTGACCTGCGACAACCTGGAATCCGTGCGCTTCGTCGGCGCGGACGGAAAACTACGTCTGGTGTCGGCCGAGACCGCACCGGACCTGCTGTGGGCGTTGCGCGGCGGCGGTGGCGTGATCGGAAGAGCGTCGGGGAGGGAAAGAGTGTAGCTCTGGGTGGTGTGGGGCGTCTCAAAAGAATACGAGGTCGGCATGCAGCGCGCGCATCGAGCATAGGGCGCCTAGTA
>NZ_NMQT01000403.1 GCF_002234405.1 Amycolatopsis thailandensis
GGCCGAGCAGACCGCCGAGCGGGCGACGGAAGCCGCTCGGGTCGCCGAGCAGGCCGAGAGCCTGGCAAGGGCGACCGCGGACGAGGCCGTCGAGGGCCGTGCCCGGGCCCAGCTGGCGCAGGCCACGGCGGAGTCGGCCACCGCGGTGATCACCCAGCGCGCGAAAGAGGTCACGGAGGAAGCGGCCGAGCAGCGAACCCGCGCCGACAAGCTGGCGGCCACGCTCGCCGCCCGCAGCGAGGAACTGGCGACACGGACCGCGGAACGCGACGCCGCGCGCACCGCCTTGGCCGAAGCGGACGAGCGACGAAAAACCTGGGAGCGACTCCTGGACACGCAGAAGCGTGAGCTGACCGCGGAGTTGGAGTCTGTTCGTGAGCAGCTGAGCGACCAAGACGCCCGCCATCGGGAGGCTCTTGCCGAACAGGCGGCACGAGAGACGGCCGCGACCGCGCAACTCGCAGACGTTCGAACCGAACTGACCACAACGCGGGGGGACCTCTCAGCGGTCCGGCTTCACCTC
>NZ_NMQT01000404.1 GCF_002234405.1 Amycolatopsis thailandensis
CCGTGCCGCGAAGGCCATGTTCGACAGAAGACTCGATCACGACATATTTGCCTTGCCTTTCAATAACCCCACTTGCCACTCACGACCACCTTTACCCAGTGCCCTCCGGCAGCGCTCAGTGTCGCGAAAGCCACTTTCGCGACACCCGAGACCGGCGTGCGACAGAACACGCCGCCTTCGCCCTGGCCAAGAGAACCTGGCCTCACCGCTCACGACCCCGCCCGACGGACCGACTCAGTCGATGTCCCCGGTCAGGTAACGCTGCACCGTCGGCGCGATCGCGGTCACCAGCGGATCGATCTCGCTCGACGCCATGGGCTCGAACTTCGCGACGTACCGCACCAGCCCCATCCCGACCAGCTGCGAGGCGCAGAGCGATGTCCGCAGTTCGACGCGGTCCGAGCCCAGCCCGGCGATGACCTTCGTGAAGAAGTTCTGGAAGAAGCTGCGCAGCACCAGCGCGGCCTGCTCGTGTCCGGCGACGCTGCGGACGAGCGCCTGGAACACGTCGCCGCCCGCACCGTCCCACCGGGTGAGGAAGGTGCGCACGATCCGCCTGCCGAATTCCTCGTCGGGGCCGTCGCGGAGTTCCGCGAGCAGTTCGTGCGGGTCGAACGGCAGTTTCAGCACGGCCTGGGCGAACAAGCCTTCCTTGCTGCCGAACCAGTGGTTGACCATCG
>NZ_NMQT01000405.1 GCF_002234405.1 Amycolatopsis thailandensis
CCCGCTCCATCACGCGGACCGAGACCTCTTTCATCCGCCGGATGGTGTCGTCGGGCAGCTGCGACGGGTACTGATGTCTTTCGAAGCACGGTGAGCCGTCGTAGTTGATCGAGTCGAGCGCGCCGTACACCGTTACGTGTCCATTGTGGACATAACCTTCGGTCGCGGCCTGGACTCCGCTGAGCTCACTCTCCGCGAGGCAGGCGGCTCCACCCACGTCGGCCACCTCCGTGGGGAGCCTGACCTTGCCGAGGACCAGATCGAAGGGATCGCCGACCCTGCTGACGCCTTCCCGGATCTCGACGACGGCCTTGTCGAACTCGGCTTCGTCGGCGACATGGAAGGCCAGTTCGGACGAGAACGACTTCACCGGCTTGAGCCACATGGGGTAGCCGACTCCCTCGGGTGGCCGAGGGCTCTCGTCGTCCAGATCGACGATGCCGAACGCGGGCACCTCGTCGATGACCTTCGACTGTTCGAGGCGGCTCCAGTACTTGTGCTCGCACTTGAGCACGGCTTCGAGCGATACACCGGGCAAGCCGTACTTCTCGCACAACATCGCCACCATCGTCGAGGACGGGAAGTCCCAGTAGCTGACGATCGCGTCGATGGAGCCGTCGAAGGCGTCCAGTATCGCTTGTGCCTTCTCCATGAGTTCGACGATCCGGATCTCACCGTGCTGGAGTTCCTCGATGGACAACAAGGGGTGGAAGAGGTACCGCTCCGCGCCCGGCACGCGTCTCAGTACCTCTTCGTTGCCCTCGTCGAGGCCGATCACGAAGATGTTCTTCTTCTCCGGGGACCTGGGGGCTGTGTTCATGGCCGACGGCTACCCGTTCGAATGAACGGGAAAACCCGGCCGGCGCTGGTTTGTCCGCGGGGGCAGCCGGGAATCCGCCCGTCATGACGGAGTTGCCCGGCACACGTTCCCTGTGGCTCGACACCGCTCCCGCGCCCGACCGGACCGGCACGCCACTGCCTCCGGAGGTCGACGTCGCCGTCCTGGGTGGCGGCAT
>NZ_NMQT01000406.1 GCF_002234405.1 Amycolatopsis thailandensis
GGTGGACGAACTGGCCGTGCGCGACCTGGAACCGTGCGTCGCTGAATCCTTCGGCGCGGATCTTCTCCACCGCGTCCAGCGTGGCGCGCACCGACGCGTCCCCCGTGCAGTGCACCTTGGCCGACAGCCCGGCCGCGGCCGCGGTACGCAGCCAGCCCGTGAGCTCGTCGCCCGGCATGGTGGTGGCGCCGTGGTGACAGGCGCCGTGCGCGGCGTCCGGCAGGTACGGCTCCAGGAAGGCGGCGGTGCGCGTCGGCGGGACTCCGTCGAGGAAGATCTTCACGAAGTCGGGCCGGTGGTGCTCGCTCCGGTACTGCCCGGCGACCTCCAGCAATGGCGCGCCGATCGGGTCGAAGCCGAAGATCGGGTCGTTGATCAACAGCGACGAAACGACCCAGGCGTGCAGTTCGCCCGCGTCGTCGAGCGACTTCAGCGCGCCGAGGATATCGGCGGAGACGCCGGCGTCCTGGAACGCGGTGACCCCGTACGAGTGCAGTGTGCCGATACCGTGCCGCGACGCCGCCACGTGCTGCTCGGCGGTGAGCTTCCGCGTCTCGCTGAGAGCC
>NZ_NMQT01000407.1 GCF_002234405.1 Amycolatopsis thailandensis
CTTCCTCTGAATGCGGTAGTTCGTGATGCCAACTACCGCATCCAGAGGACGAAACGCGGGAAGTCAGCCCGCGGCGTCCGAGATGGACTTCGCCTCGCGGGCACCCGCCTCGAAGGCTTCACACGAAAAGAGCAGCCAAGCGCGGACACCGTCAGGAGTCCCGCCAGAGAAGCCCGTCGCGGCCTCGATGTACTTCGGCACCCGCCGGAAGTACGCGACCTCCGGCACCGTCAGCGCCTTCGGGTCCAGCCCGGTCGCCACCGCCGAAAGCCGCGCCGCGGCGCGCGCGACGACCCCGTCCGCGGAGCCGAAAGGCTTCAGCGCCAACAGTTCCCCGTGCACGACGGCGGTCAGCACCGGCCCCGGCACCGACGTCGCGCCGACGACCAGTTGCGCCAGCATCTCCAGCCGCGGCCCGACGTCGCCGGACGAGCGCGGCCGTCCCAGCGCGTCGAGATCCGTCACCAGGTCCGAAGCGGCCAGAACGTGCAACCGCGCCAGCGCCTGCAACGGCGCGCGCCGCCAGGTCGGGAGCAGAACAC
>NZ_NMQT01000408.1 GCF_002234405.1 Amycolatopsis thailandensis
GCGAGCCGCTTCCGTTCGTCGAGCGGTTTGCGCAGGTAGGCGAGGTGGTCGTCGATCGGGCGAATACCGGTGTAGAGCTCGTTCAGCCGGGGCAGCGCCGCCGGGTGGTGCTGCTTCACGTAGTCGGTGATCCTGGCGAAGAACGCGTCGTTGATCGAAGGCCCGCCGAGGTCGTCACCGACGAAGTGCACGGTCCGGGCGGGGTGGGCGCGGTTGTAGTCGCGCATCCACCGGATCAGGCTGACGAACTCCTCGCGGTCCCACGGGGAACCGGCCACCGTCCGCTTCAGGATCTCGCGGGCGTCACCCCTGCCGGTCTGGACGTAGTCGTCGATCTCCATGCCCGCCGACCAGCTCGCCTCCAGCGCGAACGCCCGGAACCCCTTCTCCTCGACGAGATAGCGGAACACCCGCTCCTTCATCGCGAAGAACTCGTGCGAGCCGTGCGTGGCCTCGCCGAGACCGACCACCTTCGCGCCGCCGATCATCGCGCCCAGTGCCCGCAGGTCGGCGGTGTTCCGGCCGGGTTCGGTCGAACGCAGCGGATGCGCCGCGAGGTCCAGCGACCACACCGGGTCGCGCCAGGACCCGGCCGGCCCCGTCGTCTCCGCCGCGTTCGCCGACGGCGCGAGCATCG
>NZ_NMQT01000409.1 GCF_002234405.1 Amycolatopsis thailandensis
GCAGCCCGCGGTCCCGGCCCCGCCTCGCCGTCCCCGCCGTCCCGCTCAGCGACCGGTGCGGCAGGCACCCGCCGCGCAGCCGCCGTCGGCGCCGTCCCTGTCACCCGGTGTCCCGCCGCGGTCCGAGATGGACCGGCTGACGATGACCGACGAGCTCGAAGCGATCGACGACGCGACGATCACCAAGCGCAAGATCGACCACACGCTCGCCCGGTTCTCCGCGGCGCACGACGAGCTCGAAGCCGAAGAGGCCAAGAAGCGCGAGCGCCGTGAGCGGCTCGCCTCCCGCCCCGCCGCGCTGCTGGAGCAGACCCGTACGGCGTTGCAGCGGGTGGTCACCACCACCGACGCGGAGCCCGCGGAAGCCGCCGAGGAGGCGTCACCGCAGACCCGCCTGCAGGAGAAGAAGGAACGCAAGACCAGGCAGACGGCGAAGGCGGGCCGGATCACGGCCGCCGTGGTCGCCGCGCTCGTGTTCCTCTCCATCGGTTCGGCGTGGGGCGCCCAGACCTGGTTCGACGCGAAGTTCAACACCGTCGCCTCGCTCGACGAGGACTCGGCCGACATCCAGGACGCCGCCGGCCAAACCGGTGACGAGAACTTCCTCATGGTCGGCTCCG
>NZ_NMQT01000041.1 GCF_002234405.1 Amycolatopsis thailandensis
GGGGGCCTTCATGTACTCGGGCTGGACCTCGACCGCGGTCGAGGTTGCACGGTGGCTTCATGACCGAAGCGAGTTTCGCCGTACAAGCCTTCCTCGACGAGCCGCGCCTGCCCGCCAGTGTCGCCACCACCACCGGCCGCGGGAACCCGGCGCTGGCGATGATGTGGTTCGTGGCCGAGGAAGGCAGGCTGTGGTTCCATACCCCGGTAGCCGGCGACCGGCCGTCACCGTTCCTGGCCGCCGCTCGCGCGAACCGTGAGGTCGCCGTCATGGTCGCGACGTTCGACCCGCCCGATGACGTCCGTCAGGTGCGGATGACCGGGCCCGCGAGGCTGGAGACCAAGGACCTGGCCCGGGTCCGTCGCATCTACGAGCGGTACGTCCCCGAGTGGTCCCCGGCCTGGACGGACCATGCCGCGTCGCCTGCCGCCCTGCTGTGGTCGATGTCCCCGGACCGGGGGATGGCCGTCGCCTACCCCGGTCTGGGGAACCACCCGGTGTCGCGCTGGTCGAACGCGGCGGAAGGGCCGTTCAGCGCGTGAGGAAGTCCAGCGTCCGGTACTCGTCGACAACGGCGGTGAGCTCGGCGATGCGGGCCTGGCCGGCGTCGATGAGCCGCTGCCCGGCCTGGGACCACTTCTCGAGATCGGGGGACATCGGCGGGATCTCGGCCAGGATCTGTGCGCTTTCGGCGAGGCTGAGCCCGACCCGCTGGGCGGCGACCGCGAGCCGGATCCGGCAGACGGCGTCGATGGTGAACCGGCGCGCGTTGCCCGTGGTGCGCTGCGCGGTGATGACGTCGTAGCGCTCGTAGTAACGGACGGCGTTGGCCGAGACTCCCGCCCGGCTCGCGACCTCGCTGATGGTCAGGTGGGCATCGAGCCGGGTCGGGGTCGTCATGCTGCGCTCCGTGCCGTCGTGGGTTCCACCGCCGAGGCTACCGGGACCGGCCGGGTCCTCAGCCTGACCACCAGGGCGATCACCATGACCGCCAGGACACCGGCGAGCGTCAGGCGATACGCGGAGACCACGTCCCCGGTGAGAGTCGCGCCCGCCGATGGATCGCCCAGTGCCGCGAGTCCCCGTCCTCCGGTGGCCTCGGCGATCAATCCGGTGAACACGGCGCTCACCGCCGCGGTGCCGACCGCGCTCGCGATGGTGCTGGACAGCGGGAGGATCGCGGAACCGGACGCGAGGTCCGGGCCACGCAGGTTCCGGCCGGCACTCACGATCGTGGGCATCATGATCGCTCCGGTGCCGGCTCCCTGAAACACGCCCAAGAGCGCCAACAGCGGGTAAGGGGTGTCCGGGGTGAGGACGAGCATCGTCAGCCCGGTCGAGACGATCGCGAGACTCAAGCCGGTCCCGACGACGACCCGCGGACCGAAGCGCTCTAGGACACGGGCCGCGAACTGGATGGTGATGCCCATCCCGAGCGCCGCCGGCACCGACATCAGTGCGCTGACCATCGGCGAGTCACCGCGGATGACCTGGATGTAGGCGGGCATCAGCAGCATCGAGCCGAAGTACGGCGCGGCGTACAGGACCAGGACCGCGGTGTTGCGCCCGAACGTCCGGTCACGCAGGAGCCGGACGTTCAGCAGCGGCGCGGGATGACGCCACGACCGGCGCGTGAACACGGCCACGAGCGCCAGCCCGGCCACGACGATCGCCGCACGGGTGCCCGCGCCGAGCGTCTCCTCGCTGAACCCGTACGCCACCGCGACGACGCCGGGGACGAGCAGCAGACCGCCGACGAGGTCGATCGGGGCGCGTTCCGCCGACGAGACATCGGCGGGGATCCAGCGCAGCACGCCGATGATCCCGAGCAGCGCAGGCGGAACGGTGATGAAGAACAGCGCCCGCCACGACAGGCTGTCCAGCAGAAAGCCGCCGAGCAACGGACCCAGAATCGGTCCGATCAGCAGAGGAAGCCCGGTGATCGTGGTCATCCGGCTCCGGCGCGCCGGGTCCACGGCCCCGAAACCGATGGTCATTCCCAAGGGATTGATCAGGCCGCCTGCCAGCCCCTGCACGGCCCTTGCCGCGATCAGCCAGCCGAGATCGCCGGCGGCTCCCGCGGCCGCGGACGACGCCGCGAACACGAGCAGCGCGGCCAGGTACACCCGGCGGGCACCCCAGCGTTGAGCGAAGGTGGCCGCCAACGGCATCGCCGCGACCATGGCGAGCGCGTAGGCGGTCACGACCCACTGGATCGTGGTGAGGGACGCGGAGAAGGTCGTCATGAACCGCGGCAGCGCGACGGCGACGATCGTGGTGTCCAGAACGGCCATCAAGCCGCCGAGCGCGATCACCGCCGCGATGCGCAGTTCCTGTGTGGTCAGGCGGTTCATGCCGCACTCTCCTGACCCTGGATCCGTCCGGCGCGCAGCGTGCGGGCCCACCAGCCCAGCTCGGCCATCGTCCCGGCCAGCGCGGCGCGCTCGCCTTCGGTGCCCTCGTACCCGTTCGGACCGAGACGGGTCCACGGAGCGTTCAGCAGCACCGCGTCGCGGATGGTGGTGGCCCTGAGCTCGGGGAAGATCAGCCGCAGCTGCTCGATCGCGCGGATCCCGCCCGAACCCGCGCCGTAGCCGACGAACGCGACGGGCTTGTGCGCCCATTCGCTGAAGTGCCAGTCGATCGCGTTCTTCAGCGCGGCCGGGAAACTGTGGTTGTACTCCGGGGTGACGACAAGGTAGGCGTCGGCCGCGTGCAGCCTGCCGCTGATCGGCGTCTCGGTGCCCCCGGGCTGGGTTCCCTGCAACGGGAGGTCGACGTCGGCGAGGTCGATCGGGTCGACCTCCAAGCCGTCGATCGCGGCGAGTTCGGTCAGGAGCCAGCCCGTGATGGCGTCGGCGAATCGTTCGTGCCGGACGCTCCCGATGATCACGGCGACGCGAAGCGGGGACTGTTCCGTGGTTTCAGTGCTCATGCCGACGACGCTAAAAGTTCGTCCATAGGCGAACTCAAGCCGTTGCGGCGCTGGTCACGAACACTGGACCTCTATTTAAGTCGAGGTTGTATGGGTGCTCAATGGCGAGCCTTGTTCCCCGCCGGACTTCATGATGTCTCGAGCGCCACGCTCGAGACGGTGAGCGTTCCAGGCGTGGCGCTCGGGGTGCGCGGAGGCCCGGGAATCCGACCAACAGGCAGCGGGACCTTCCGCCGATGTTGACATGTAGGAAATCGCCTACGTATCGTCTGGGTATGAACATCGACCGCATCCAGTTCCTCACCGTGCCGGTGTCCGACCAGGTCAAGGCGCGGGACTTTTACGTCGGCAAGCTCGGCTTCGATCTGCTCGTCGACGTCAGCGGCCCGCACGGTCCGTTCGTCATGGTCGGACCCAAGGGGGCGGAAACCGGCATCGTCCTGGTCGACCACGCCGTCGGTGGTCTCGATCACGACACTCGCGTGCACTTCCAGCTGAGCACCTCCGACGTCGATGCCGACATCACGGAACTTCGCGCCCAGGGCGTCGAGGTCGAGGACGCGGAAGAGATGCCGTGGGGTCGGGTGACCTCCTTGAAAGACCCTGACGGCAACGCGATGGGGCTGCTCGAACCCTCCGGCTACGGGAACTGGCCGCGCTAGTGCCGGTCAACGACGACGTCTTCGCCGCGCTCGCCAACCCGGCCCGCCGCGAGGTGCTGGGCATTCTCCTCGACGGCCCACAGGCGGCGGGGGAGATCGCCGACCAGTTCGACATGCGGCGACCGAGCCTGTCGGAACACCTTCGGGTGCTCCGCGAAGCCGGGCTCGTCCGGGAAGAGCGCCAGGGACGCAACCGCGTCTACTCTCTGGAAGCCGGTCCGCTGCGAGAAGTCTCCGACTGGCTTTCGCCGTATGAACGGTACTGGCGCGACAAGCTGGCTAACCTGCGTGACCTGCTGGACGAGGAGGAGCTCTGAACGACGAGGATCCGACGGTCATCCACGTCGATCAGTTTCTTCCGCATTCACCGCGGAAGGTGTGGCGCGCCTTGACCGAACCGCAGCTGCTGGAGCGCTGGCTCCGGATGCCGAACGACATGAAACCCGTTGTGGGGCACAGGTTCGAACTGCTCGCGGACCCTGTTCCCGCCGCCGGTTTCGCGGGCGGGCCGGTCGCCTGCGAGGTGCTGGCCGTGGAGCCGGAGCGGTTGCTCAGTATCAGCTGGGGTCCGGAGTGGACTGTGACGTGGCGGCTCGAACCGGAGGGCCGTGGCACCCGGCTGTTCCTCAGTCACGAGGGTTTCGATCCCGACGACGAGTTCCAGCGGATGTCACGCCGGATCATGGGCGGCGGCTGGCGCACCGGTGTCCCCAAGGCGCTGGCGCGCGTGCTGGACGAGATGCCGGACCAGGCCCCGTAGCGGCTCTGGACACCGGGTCTAGGATCCCCGCTTGTGACGGACGAAAAACCGCTCCGAGCCGATGCCCGCCGTAACCGCACGCGGGTGTTGGAGGCCGCGGAGCGCGTCTTCACGGCCAAAGGCACCAGTGCGCCCACTGAAGAAGTCGCCCGCGAGGCAGGCGTCGGCGTCGGCACGGTGTTCCGGCACTTCCCGACGAAAGAAGCCCTACTGGAGGCTGTCCTCTACGCGCGCCTTCACCGCTTCGTCGACGACGCGGAAACCACGGTCGCCGCGGACTCGCCCGATCCGGGCGCCGCGTTCTTCGGGTTCCTGACCGGCTGGATCGCGATGGCCGACGCCAAGAACGCCTACTTCGAGGCCTTGTCGGCGGCCGGGGTCAGCGTTCCCTCGGCGGGCTCGGTCATCGGCGTCCGTCTCAAGGACGCGCTCGGCGTACTGCTCAGCCGGGCTCAGGACACGGGCGACGTCCGGAAGGACCTCGGTGTGGACGAACTGATCCCGGTGATCATCGGGACGGCGAAAGCGGCAGAGCACGCCGGGCCCGAACTACGGACCCGGACGATCTGCATCCTCTTCGACGGTCTCCGGCCGCGTCAGGCGTAGGGGTCCATCGTCGGCCGCTTCGGCGGGAGCGCGTCGCCCGAGGATTCGCCGCGCAGCCGGCGCTTGATCCACGGGACGGCGTGTTCCTTGCCCCACTGGAGGTTCTCGGTGCGCCGAGCCTGCGGGCTCAACAGCGGCCGCGGTCCGAGTTCGGCGGGCGTCAGCTTGTGCGGTTCGCCGAGCGCGTCGAGGACGGCGATGGCGATCTCGTTGTGTCCCGACGAGTTCAGATGCAAGCGATCCGGTGCCCACAGGCGCCGGTCGCGGAGACGGCGCATCGCCCACATGTCCACCAGCAGCGCCCCGTGCCGCGCGGCGATGCCGCGGACGTGCTCGTTGTAGATCGCGACGCGGCCCCGGATCTTGCGGAACAAGGCGTCCTCGACCCCGTCGACGCCCGTGAAGAGAACGACCCGCGCGCCGGTCGCGACGACCCTGCCGACAGCGAGGTCGTAGTCGTCGATCAGAGCGTCGATGTCGACCTTCGGCCGCATCAGATCGTTGCCGCCCGCGTAGAAGGTCACGAGATCCGGGTTCAGCGCGAGGGCCGGTTCGAGCTGCTCGGTGAGGACCTGCCCGAGGAGTTTGCCTCGGATCGCGAGGTTCGCGTAGCGGAAGTCCTGGTGGTTGGCCGCGAGCCGTTCCGCGACGCGGTCTGCCCAGCCCCGGACGCCGTTGGGGGACGACGGGTCCTCGTCGCCGACACCCTCGGTGAAGGAGTCCCCGATACTGACTAAGCGCTTACTAGTGGTGCAAAACACGGGATGGATCCCTAAATCGGTGATGACATACCTGGTGATGCTACTGCTCCGGTGCGGCCGAGAAAGATCAGGGCACAGTGCGCAACCGGCGCCTGCGGCTGATCAACCCGGCCACCCGCCTGCTCGGCCGGGCGGACTGGGAACCGCACAACGTCGCCGTGACGATGAACCGGGGGCCCGGCGGCGCACCGGCCGCCGGGCCTGTCGACGCCCATCAGGTGCTAATCGTCGGCGGCGACCTTCTTCGTCGGCTTCCGCCCGTTCTTGCGCAGAGCGAGCAGGAGCGGGGAGAGCAGCCCGGCCACTACCAGGGGCGTGGTCGTGGGCATCTTGACCGCGAGGAACACCAGCGCGCACACGATGCTGAGCAGCAGCAGCGTGATCGGGATGAGCAGCGTGACCGCGCGGCGAGTCCGGCGTTCGTCACCCAGGACATAGTGCAGCAACTCGGTCCAGCTGGTGTTCCGGTGCGAGAACAACAGCGTGCGATGGGGAAACTTCGCGCATCCTTCAGTGGTGCGCAGCAAACTGGCGTCACCGATGAAGAACTTGGTGTCGCTGTCCGTGAGTATTCGCTCGTACTTGCTGGGGAGACCGCTGGCTGCCTCCGCACGCTTCGTCATCGAGGGGGGCGCGGTGTCGTCGGCAGCCTTTTCACCGTTGGAGCGGATGTTCTCCGCCTCCTGATGCAGCTTGTGCCACAGGTCCATCACCAGATCGATCTGGGTGGGGGTGAGGCCGCAGGCCTTGACGAAGGCCTCGACCTGGTCGGGGTTGCTGGGCAGGCCGGGGCGTTTGGTGTCGGGCAGGCTGTAGGCGGTGGAGCGCGGCATGCCGGTCTTGATCGCGATCTGGCCGCAGCTCAGCGGCGACTGGCCCAGAACCCGGCCGAGCAGGGCCCGGAACTCGGTCGCGTCGGCCGCCTCGTAGACGTTCTGCTGCTGGCCGGGGATGGTCATGGTCATCGCCGTCCCTCCTGCTCGTGGTGCAGGCGGGCGAGTTCGTCGGCTGCCGAGCGGAGGAACCGCAGGTTCTTGGTGATCTCGCCGATGCCACGCGGGACCGTGATCACGGCGACGAACACGGCCATCACCCCGGCGGCGATGCCGGCGGCCGCGATGATCGGGGTGTGGTCGTGCACGTTGAGGAAGATGGTCAGGCCGACGGCCAGCGTGATGATGAAGGCCTCCGGCCAGGTCAGTCTGACCGCGGCCGGGACGGCGCCTGCCCCCGAGGGCGGGCTCGCCGCTTTCAAGGTCATGTTCGTGCCCTTCTGCGAGAAACGCGCCTGCCCGCCCCGGAGAACATGGAGAAGGGGGCGGGCGAGGATGGTGCGTTTCGTGGTTGCGGATTTACGAGCACTCACCGGTCGGGCTTGCTGTGGCTGGAACCACGGCCCTGTCGGCGACATCCCGGGGTGGGACCGGAACAAGGAAATCGTCCCGCACGCGCACGCACAGGAGAAGACCTTGCAACACAACGGTGTCTACGTAGACATGACGAAGGCCCCGAGCGAAAACTACGCTCGAGGCCTCGCCTGAGTGCGCGGGCTAGTTCCAGCTAGACCGCAAGTCCCTGCTCTACCGCAACCACGCAGAAGGGCTTCAGGACCCCCGCCGCCCCACTCACGGGCGGAGAAGACACAGCTCGGGCACCGGATGGCATGGAAGGGGGCATGCGATGCGGCGACCGCGTGACGACGTAGGTGGTCACAATGCCCTCCAATCCAGGCCGGGTAGCTCCCGTAGCTTGCGAGAACAAGGATGCCGCGTACCTCTCCTGTGCGGAGACTACACGTGGACACCTGGACACCGAGTTTCTCGATCGTGCAGGTCAAGAGGGTCGCAGAGCCGTCCACAAAGATCGCGTGGACACCGTGAACACGCAGCGGTGAACGCCCCGCGCGATCCCGCCGCCCGTACCACCGCCACCAGAGAAGGCCACCAGCGGAGCCCCGCGATAGCTCTGGCGCCCAAGCGCCGGAGCCGTACCGCGACACGTCTTTCACCGGGTCGGAGTGGCGCGCTGCCCCGCCGAGGCGATGTTCGGCCGGCGCCGCGCTAATGGTTCGTCGCCCGGGTCTGGGTGCGGTGTGTGCGGAGTCGCCTGCCCGCGCGTCGTGCCCGGTCGATCCAGACGCTGCGGCCGGCCTTGAGCATCTGCTCGGTCCGGTAGTCGACCTCGGCCAACACGCCGGTGAGCAGGACGTCGTTGCTGTTCATCTCGGTGTTTCCCTTCAGGACTTCATCACTGCCTCGTTGGTAGTGATCAGAGTCGTCCTGAGGGGTGCCACAGGGCATTGGGTGATCACCTACACCCGTACCCGATATGACCCCTTACCTTCGCTTATCACCTGCTCAGGCGGGTAAGGGGTCACCCGTGGGCGATGGGGCGACGGGTGCGGGGGAGAACTTCCCAGCGAACCACGATTTCCGGGGTGGTGGCCAGGGCGCTGTCCGTTCAACACCCCCGGCTGTCCCGAACCGGCTACCCACGCGCACGGGCAGCGTCAGGTGCCGCGGCCGAGGCCGGGTTCAAGGTCCGCACGGAAGTTGCGCTGTTCGCCAGTCACGCCGCAGGCGTGGGTGCCGTTTACTGCTCCCTGTAGGTGGGTTTCGATGGGGGAGGAAGCGGCGTGGTCGGCGAGAGACGGGCTGTCTGGCTGAGGTTCGGGCGTGCGGTGATGGCGGCGGCGCTGTTCGCTTCGGTGGTTTCGTGCGAGGTACCTCGCACCACACCGGCCACTCCGGATAGTGGCTCGGCCGAGGGAACGGCACCGGCGGTTTCGGCGGCCGAGGCTCGGAAGCTGCTGGGCACGTTGCAGGTCGCGGTCCGCGGGGTGCTGGACGGGTACGATCGGGATAAGTTCCCGCATTGGAAGACCGTGTCCGGCAGTTGCAACGTGCGAGAGGAAGTGCTCAAACGCGCCGGCGAGAACGTCGGGGTCAATGCGGACTGCGCTCCGACGTCGGGGTCCTGGCGCAGCCCTTACGACGGCGAGACGTGGCGGAAGGCGTCCGATGTCGATGTGGATCACGTGGTGCCGTTGGCTCATGCGTGGGTCAGCGGCGCGAAGTCGTGGGATCAGGCCAGGCGTGAGCAGTTCGCCAATGACCTGACTAGTCCGCAGCTGCTGGTGGTGACCGACAACGTGAACCAGGAGAAGGGCGACAAGGCGCCGGATGAGTGGAAGCCGCCCTTGGTGTCGTTCTGGTGTGCTTACGCGACCGATTGGATCGTCGTCAAAGCCGGGTACGGGCTGTCGATCACCGTGCCGGAACGGACCGCGCTGGCGGGCATGCTCGATCGGTGCCCCTGACACGATCTGCTCAGCCGCGTCACTGGCCGGTCCCGGACTCGTGGTGAAACCTCCGCGGGCTCTAGCATGGGTTGATCCCGCGTGGACGAGGGAGCGTGACCATGAGGCGGCAGCTGCGAGGACGGATGGCGAGCCTGGCGGTTGGCGAGTTGGTCAGTGTCGTGGTGTTCTTCGTCGTCTTCTTCGTGCTGGCGGGGGTGCCACCGACAGTCGCGAACGTGTCGGGGTACCTGCTCACCACGGTCATGCTGTTACAGGGCAGTGCCTACTGGATGGGTAAACGCCGCGAACTCGAAGGTCACCGTGGCGCTTTTACCTTCGTGGTTCGAGCGTTGCGGGTGCTGGCGCCGGTGAACGTGGCGCTGATCGCGATCGGTGTTGTGCCGATCGTGGTGGAGGCACAGGCGGGATCTCTTGGTCGTTTCTGGCTGGGTGCCGCGTTGTGGGCTCTGGCCGTCGCCGAGTACGTCAACTATTTCCATGTTCAGCTGGCCTATGGGCGCCGGGCGGATCGCGCCTGGATCCTTCGCAATCGACGGCTCAGGAGATCGCATCTGGCTCGTGACATCTCGCGACTGTAGCCGCCGAGAAGCCGGCCGTACTGCGCGAGCAGGTCGGCGCTGCGGCAGGGTGATCGGCCCGGACGCCGCGGTAAGTCTGGCCAGGTCGCGCTTCCTGTCACCTGACAAACGAACGTCTTGGCAGCACCCCACCGAGGACCGTCGAACGCCCGACGTCACGTCTGACGGCGAGAATCACCAAGGCGTAACGAATCCCACCGGCGCCTCGACTGTCATCGGTGTCCGCGAGTGGGAGCCACATGAGAACCGTCGTCTTGTACGCAGTCCTGATCCTGGCCTTGACCGGCTGTAGTTCGACTCAGCCCGAATCACCTGGGAGCCGTTACCCCGGCACCCAGGACGGTGCCCGTCAGCTGGTCACGGATCTCCGCACCGGCGATCCGTTGCCGCTGATCAAGACCCTCGTTCCGACGGCGGAAGACTGCCGGGCCGTCTTCGAGGGCGAACTCGCCGCGAAAGCCGAGGCGTACTACGGGAAACAGTTCGCGACGCCGGAGACCGGGCCCATCGCCAAACCGGACCAGACCGAACTGGAACTCTGGGCCGCCTCCAGCGAGGACCTCAAGGCGAAGGCCGGGAACTTCGTCCATTTCCCGGGCGGCTACGCGAAGATCGCTCCATCCCTGAAACCGGGATTGACGTTCTACCGCTGGAAGTACGTCGTGCCGGGCAGCGACCTCGGGATGGCCTACGACGGCTTGGTGTACCTCGGTTCCCGCTGGGTCTGGCTGCCCAAACCGTGGCGGCCGGCCGAGTCGGCTTGACGGTTTCCGGAAAGCGACGGATCAATGCGCCGCAACATCAGAAAGGCCGTCCCGCGGCGGCGGTTGTACTCCCGGATGACGCCTCGGCCGGTCCGCCGCCCCGCCGCGGCGTCGAAGCACAACTGGGTGCAGTCGATTGTTTCGGGCTTGACCGTGCTGACAGCGATCGCCGCGCTCGTCTACACGTCCCGGTCGACGACCGAGCAACTGCGGCTGACCGAGCAGGGACAGATCACCGACCGTTACAGCCGGGCCACGGACCAGTTGGGGTCGGAGAAGATCGACGTGCGCCTGGGTGCGATCTACTCCCTCGAACGCCTGATGCGCGACTCCGCCGCGGATGTGCCGACCATCGTGGAGGTGCTGTGCGCGTTCGTCCGGGAGCACGCGCCGCGGAAGGTCACGCCACCGTCCACCACCACAACGCCGCCTCGGCCGAGCCGGACGCCCAAGAGCCCGGTCCGGCCACCGCCGGACGTACAGGCGGTGCTGACCGTGCTGAACCGCCGCCCGGACGGCGGTTCGGCACGGATCGACCTGCACCAGACCGAACTGGCGGGCGCGGATCTCAGCAGGGCCAAGCTGGCGGGCGCGGACCTCACCGGTGCCAACCTCGCTTTCGTTCTGCTGCACGAAGCCTCACTGGAGAACGCGCTCCTGCGGCAGGCCGACCTGCACAACGCGAGCCTCACGCACGCGCGGCTTCACAGCGCCGACCTTTCCGAGGCGAACCTGGTCGACGCCACCCTGACCTCGGCCGACCTGACCCGCGCGCACCTAGACCAGGTGGATCTGACCTACGCCCGCCTCGGTGACGCCACCCTCAACGGAGCCGACCTGCCACAGGCCAACCTGACCCGCGCGAGCCTCGGCGCCGCGAAACTGATGGGCGCCAACCTGTTCGCCGCGAAACTGAACGACGCCTATCTCGGCGCGGCGAATCTTTCCGCGGCCAACCTGACCGAAGCCGACCTGACCGGAGCCGATGCCACGACGCCCGAACAACTCGCCCAGGCGCGGACGAACTCCAGGACGAAGCTGCCGAACGGCTGACGCGGGGGGCCGGGCACTCGGCGGCGGTGTACTTCCAGTGGGGCCTCGCTCAGGTTCGTCGCGCGTGGAGGAGGGCTTGCCAGCGGGTTTCGATCTCCGCTCGCGAGGTGAGGGGCTGGAGGTCGGGATCGAACATCGACCCGAACTCTCTTCGTGTGGTCGTCCAGGGGATGCCCGCCTCGTTGTCGAGGATCCACATGAGGCGCAGCGGAGACAGCCGAAACGTTTCGCGGGCCCGGAGGAACTCGATGAGCTCGAGGAGATCACATCCGCGGTCGACCATCCGGCCGACCGCGCCCGCCACGGAGTCCATGTGCCCAGTCCTGTTGTGTGAGAACGACTTCGACCTCAGGGTACGTCCCTGGGGTTTCGTTCTCGATCTGGCTGTGCCGCTAGGGGTCGGTACACCGACTATGTGAGAACAGGTTGATGCTCACAGCACTCACCGCGTGCCGGTGCCGTGCGTGCGCAGCCTGCGCTCCAGCACCGGGCCGATCACACGCAGCGCCTCCGGCGAGGTCATCCCGAGGTGATCCGCCGCGACCTCGATCGATTCGGCATCATCCTCGAGATATGGCCGCCAGGCACCGGGGTCGAGGACGCCGGTCGGCTCGTCGGCGGCGAGGAAGTGCAGCGTGGTGACCTTCACTCGTTCGTGGGTGAATTCGGTGACGATTCGCCGGTTGACGCTCATCACCCGGACCATCCGCAGCACCTGCTCTTCGTCCAAGCTCGCGAGCACGGTGTGGCCCGCCCCGGCCAGTTCGAGGAACCGCTCCTGGGAAAGCGTCTCCCGTTCACCGGACGGGACGGCGATGCCGAGTGCCTCCAGCAGTTGGACGCGGGCGATTTCGTCGGGTACCTCGGCGCTCTGCCCAGACGCTGCCCACAAAGCCGGTTCCGCCGGGGTCGTGTCGAGGAGGGTGAGCAGCGCGACTTCCCGGCCCCGGCGCAGCAGCTCGGCAGCCAGCGCGTGCGCGATCATGCCCCCGAACGACCAGCCGAGCAGGTGAAAAGCACCGTCAGGCTGGATGCGGACGACGTCGTCGGCGTAGTGGCCGACGAGCTGTTCGACGGACTTCGGGAGCTCCGCGAGGTCGGTCAGGCCCCGCGTCTGCAGCCCGTAAACAGGGAAGTCCGCGTCGAGATACCGCAGCAGCCCGGCATACGTCCAGCTCAGCCCGGTCACCGGGGGAACGCAGAACAACGGCGCGTACCGGCCGCCCGGACGCAGTGGCAACAAAGTGCCCAGCGCGCCGGAGCCGCCGCTTTCCACTCCGTCGTCGAGCCTCTTGGCCAGCGTGGCGACGGTCGGTGCCTCGAAGAGAGCCTGCACCGGCAGGTCGACGCCCAGTACCGCGCGGATCCTCTCCGCCAGCTTCGTCACCAGCAGCGAATGACCGCCCAGGTCGAAGAAGCTGTCGTCGACGCCCACCCCGCTGGTGCCGAGGACTTCGGCGAACAGTCCACAGAGGACCTCTTCGCGTGGGGTCCGGGGCGCTCGCCCGGCGACGGCGGCAGGCGCGGGCAGCGCTCGCTGGTCCAGCTTGCCGTTGGTCGTCAGCGGCAGCCGGTCGAGTGCGACGAACGCCGCCGGGATCATGTACTCCGGCAGCCGTGTAGCGGCCAGCTCACGGAGAGCCGCACCGTCCACCGCGCCCGACGGCACGAAGTACGCGACGAGCCGGGCCGAGCCGGGCGTGTCCTCACGGACCACGACCGCCGCCTGCGAGACGCCGGGATGCCCGGCCAGCACGGACTCGATCTCGCCGAGCTCGACCCGGAATCCCCGGAACTTGACCTGGCTGTCGGCACGCCCGGCGAACTCCAGCAAACCGCGGGTGGTCCAGCGGCCGAGATCGCCGGTGCTGTACATCCGCGCGCCGGGTTCGCCGAACGGGTCCGCCACGAAGCGCGACGCGCTGGTCGCCGGCCTGCCGAGATATCCGCGAGCGAGCCCGCTGCCCGCCACGTACAGCTCGCCGATCACGCCGGCCGGAACCGGTCGCAGGCGTTCGTCGAGCACGTAGACGCGTTCGCCGCGGAACGGGCGCCCGATCGGGACGACGCCGCGCGCGTCCTCCGGGTGGCAGTGGAACGTGGTGGCGCCGATGGTGACTTCCGTCGGGCCGTAGCCGTTGAAGAAGCGGTAGTCGCCGGACCAGTCCGCTGCCAGCTTCGGTGTGCAGACGTCGCCGCTCACCGTCAGTGTCACCCCGGTGGGCAGGCTGCCCGGCCGCAGCCCGGACAACACCGCGGGCGGCATGGTGAGATGGGTCAGCCGGTACCGGGCCGCGAACGCCGTCAGCTCTTCGCCGGTGACCCCTCGGGGCGGGGCGAGCACAAGTGTTCCGCCGGACAGGAGCGCGCCGAGGATGTCCCACAGCGACGCGTCGAAACTCGGTGAGACGAGTTGCAGGACCCGGTGGCCCGGTTCGATGGCGAGGGTCTCCCTCAGCTCTTCGAGAAGGTCCGGAATCCCTTCGTGGCTCAGTGAAACTCCTTTGGGACGGCCGGTGGAACCGGACGTGTACACGACGTACGCCAGGTTGAGCGGCAACGGACGCCGAGGCGGCGCACCGGTTTCGTCGTCGTTGTCCACCAGGAGAACCGGGAAGTCCCGGGGGAGACGGCCGGCGAGTTCGGTGGTGGTGACGACCAGCGCCGGGGCGGCGTCGGTGAGCATGTACGCCACACGTTCGTCCGGGTAGGACGGATCGATCGGCAGATAGGCCCCGCCCGCCTTGACGGTGCCGAGGAACGCGGCGATAAGCTCGGCCGAGCGGGGCAGCGCGACCGCGACGATTCGTTCCGGGCCGACGCCCCGCGCACTGAGCCGTTCCGCCAGGCGATCCGCCCGTGCGTCGAGTTCGGCGTAGGTCCATTCAACCGCGCCGTCGACCAGTGCCGACCCGTCCGGGGTGCGGGCCACCTGCGCCTCGAACAGCTCAGGCACCGTCGCCGGCGCGGCATCCGACGCGCGTGCCCGCCAGAGCGCCGCGAGGTCTTCCCGGTCCTCCGGTGTCATCAGGTCCACGGCGATCGACCGGGCGGGATTCTCCGCTATGGCACGGAGAACGACCGTCCAGCGAGCCGCCAGCGTGGTGGCGGTCTCCTGGTCGAACAGGTCCGTGGCGTACTCGATCAGCCCCGTCATTCCCGCCGGTTCACCGGTTTCGTCGTGGTTCTCGGTGAGGCTGAGGAAAAGGTCGAGGCGGGCGACGGCTGGGGTGGTGAAGTCGAGACGGCTTTCCAGCCCGGCGAACGCGAACCGTGCGCTTTCGGTGTTCTGCAGCGCGAAAGCGACCTGGAACAACGGGTGATGGGCTGTCGAGCGCTGCGGGTTCAGGCGCTCCACGAGGTATTCGAACGAGACGTCCTGATGCGCGTAGGCGCCGAGACTTGTTTCCCGCACCTGCCCGAGCAACTCGGCGAAAGTGGGGTCGCCGCTGGTGTCGGTACGGATGACCAATGTGTTCACGAACAGGCCGACCAAGTCCTCGAGCCGGTTCTCGACACGCCCGGCGACGGGCGAGCCGACGGCGATGTCGGTGCCCGCGCCGAGCCTGGTCAGCAGCACGGCGAGGCTGGCGTGCAGCACCATGAACAACGTCACGTCGTGACGACGCGCGAGAGTGCGCAGCCGGCGATGGAGGTCGGCGTCGATTTCGAACCGGACGGTCGCGCCGGAGTGGGAAGCGACGGCAGGGCGTGGCCGGTCGGTGGGCGGGCCGATGCGATCGGGGAGGTCGGCCAGCCGCTCCGTCCAATAGGCGAGCTGGTGGTGCAGCAGGCCTTCCTGGCGTGCCGTCTCACCAGCGGAGCCGAGGAGTTCTCGTTGCCATAGTGTGTAGTCGGCGTACTGGACCGGTAGTGGGGTCCAGTGGTGGTCGGTTCCTTCGCGGCGGGCCTGGTAGGCGGTGCTGAGGTCGCGGGCGAGTGGTGTCAGTGACCAGCCGTCGGCGGCGATGTGGTGCAGGACCAGTACCAGGACGTGCTCCTCCGGCCCGCAGGACAGGAGCTCGGCGCGGACCGGAAGCTGATTCGCGAGGTCGAACTCGTGGCGCGCGGCGGTCGAGAGTAGACCGTCCATATCGGACTTGTCCGCGTTCCGGACCGTCAGTACCGGGGCGGCGTCGACGATCAGCTGACGTGGTTCCCCGGCTACCTCGGGGAAGATCGTGCGGAGGGCTTCATGGCGGTGTGCCACGTCGGCGACGGCCTGCCGCAACGCCGGGATGTCGAGTGGGCCGAGCAGCCGTACGGCGAGCGGGATGTTGTACGTCGCCGACGGTCCTTCGAGCCGGGCGAGGAACCACAGACGGCGCTGGGCGAACGAGAGCGGAAGCGGTTCGGGGCGGTGCCGGGGGATCAGCGGCGGCCGGGCGGGCAGGCTCTCGTCGAGGTGCCGGGAGAGCCTGGCCACCGTTGGGGCGTCGAACAGCGCGCGGACGGGCAGTTCGACGCCCAGTGCCGCGCGGACCCGGCTGATCAGACTGGTGGCGAGCAGCGAATGGCCGCCGAGGTCGAAGAAATCGTCGTCCACGCGGACCTGTGGCCTGCCGAGCACCTCGGCGAACAACCCGCACAGCAGGATCTCGCGCTCACCGTCCGAAGTGGACTCTGGAGTGACGTCCACAGTGGACTCCAGTGCGGGCAGTGCGGCTCGGTCGAGCTTTCCGTTGGCGGTGAGCGGAAGCCGGTCCAGGACGACCACCGAGGGCACGAGGTATTCGGGCAGCCGGTCCGCCAGGTGGGCCCGCAGGCGCACGACGTCGATGTCACCTTTGGCGGGTACGACGTAGCTGATCAGACGCCGGCCGGTCGCGTCCTCGTGCACCACGACGGCCGCCTGTGCGACCTCGGGTGCGGCCGCCAGCACCGCCTCCGCTTCACCGGGCTCGACACGGAACCCGCGGATCTTGACCTGGTCGTCGGCCCGGCCGACGAACTCCAGCTCGCCCGCCCGGTTCCAGCGCACCACGTCGCCGGTCCGGTACATGCGGGAACCGGGCGGCCCGAAGGGATCCCCGACGAATCTCGACGCGCTCGCACCGGGCTGTCCCGTGTAGCCGCGGGCGAGACCGGGGCCGCTGACGTACAGCTCGCCGGGCACGCCCGGCGGCACCGGTCGCAGCCGGGCGTCCAGCACCCGCAGGCCGCTGTCGTCCATCGGTTCACCGATCGGAACGCCGTTCACCGGCGGACCGCCCACGAAGTACCGGGTCGCGAACGTGGTTGTCTCGGTCGGTCCGTACCCATTGACGATCCTCAGCCCGGGGTGTGCCGCGAGCAGGCGCCGCACGGCCGCCGCCGAGACGACGTCTCCACCGGTCCAGACCTGTTCGACGTCCCCGAAGCAGTCCGGTCGCTCTTCGCTCATCAGGGCGAACAGGCCCGCCGTCAGCCACAGCCCGGTCACCCCGTACTTGGCGATGTCCCCGGCGAGCAGAGCGGTGTCCAGCAGGCCTGGGGTGCCGATGACGACCGTGCCACCGCGGAGCAGCGGCACCCACAGCTCGTACGTCGATGCGTCGAACGACGGGGGAGAGTGCAGCAGGACCCGGCGGTGCGCGTCGCCCCAGCAGCTGTCAAGCGCGAGCCCCGCGACGGCGCGCTGCGGTACCACGACACCCCTGGGCAGCCCGGTGGAGCCGGAGGTGTAAAGGACGTACGCGGCGTTGTCGCCGGTGACCCGAGACGGGACATCGGACGCTTCGGCCCGGTCGGGGATGGCGAGTTCCCACACCGCGGCAGACGGGAAGAGGTTTCGGGCGCGCGAGGCTTCCTCGCCAGGGGCGACGATCGCCGAAACCCCTGAATCCGCGAAGACGCGCCGCAGCCGCTCGTCGGGATGGCCCGGGTCAGCGGGGACGTACGCGCCGCCCGCCTTCAGTACGCCGAGGATGACGGCGACCAGGTCGGCCGATATCGGCATCAGGACGCCGACGCGATGTTCCGGGCCGACTCCGAGTGCGGTCAGCTCCAGCGCGACGTGATCGGCACGTGCGTCGAGTTCGCGGTAGGTCAAGGCGGCCCCGCCCGAAATGACGGCCTCGGCCTCCGGGGCGCGCCGGACCTGCGCCTGGAACAACTCCGCCAGTGACGGGCAGTCGGCAGGGGTCGCTGGGTTGACGAGAAATCGGTGGTGTTCGGCCGGGGTCAGGATCTCGGCCTCGCTGATCGGCCGGTCGGGACGGGCGGCGAAGGTGCGCAGCAGCCGTTGCCAGCGTGCGGTGAGCTCATCGACGGTTCCGGAGTCGAACAGGTCGGTGGGGTACTCGGCGAACCCTTCGATCCCGGCGGGTGCGCCCGCCGTGTCGAACGTTTCGTCGAGGTTGACGAACAGGTCGAACCGGGACACCCCGGCGTGCGCGAATGCGGTGTTGCTGTCGACGCCGGGGAAGTCGAAGCCGGCTTCCTCGTTGTTCTGCAGGGCGAGCGAAACCTGGAAAAGCGGGTGGTGAGCGGGGGAGCGTCTCGGGTTGAGCTTCTCCACCAGGTATTCGAAGGGGACATCCTGGTGGGCGTAGGCGGCGAGATCGGTTTCCCGGACCCTGGCCAGCAGCGTGGTGAACGTCGGGTCGCCCGAGGTGTCGGTCCGCAGTACGAGCGTGTTGACGAAGAACCCCACCAGTGGGTCGAGCGCGTCGTCGGTGCGACCGGCGACGGGGGCGCCGATCGGGAGGTCGGTGCCCGCGCCGAGGCGGGTGAGCAGTGCGGCGAATCCGGCCTGCGCCACCATGAACAGCGTCGCGTCGTGGCGGCGGGCGAGGGTGAGCAGCGCGCGATGCAGTTCGGCGTCGAGTCGGAAGTGGATGGTGTCGCCGGCGTAGGACGCGGTGGGCGGGCGCGGGCGGTCGGTGGGCAGGTCGATGCGATCAGGGAGGTCGGCGAGCCGCTCCGTCCAGTACGCCAGCTGGCGGTGGAGGATGCTGCCGGAGTCCTTTTCGGAGCCGAGGAGTTCTCGTTGCCATAGTGTGTAGTCGGCGTATTGGACCGGTAGCGGGGTCCAGTGGTGGTCGGTGCCGTCTCGGCGGGCTTGGTAGGCGGTGCTGAGGTCGCGGGCCAGCGGGGTCAGTGACCAGCCGTCCGCGGCGATGTGGTGCAGCACCAGTATTAGGACGTGCTCATCGCCGTGTACCAGCAGCTCGGCGCGGACCGGCAGGTCGACGGACAGATCGAAACCCCGGGCCGTCGTCGCGGCGATCGCGGCGGGGATGTCCTCGGCCTCGCTCACCGCGAGGACCGGAACCGCTGCCACGACTCGCTGCACTGGTTCGCCGGCGACTTCGGCGAAGACCGTCCGGAGGCTTTCGTGCCGCTCGACGACGTCGGCGAGCGCGAGGCGCAACGCCCGGACGTCGAGTTGGCCGGTCAGCCGCACAGCGAGCGGGATGGTGTAAGTCGCCGATGGACCTTCCAGTTGCGACAGGAACCACAGCCGTCGCTGCGCGAAGGAAAGCGGCACGGTTTCGTTTCGGGGAAACGGTTTCAGTGGCGGACGGACGACGGCGTCGCCTAGTCGCGGGGCGAGCCCGGCCACGGTCGGATGATCGAATAGGTCGCGCACGGCGACCTCGGCCCCGAGTACGGTGCGGATCCGGCTCACCAGGCGGGTGGCGAGCAGGGAATGCCCACCGAGGTCGAAGAACCCGTCGTCGACGCCGACCCTGGACAGGCCGAGCACTTCGGCGAACAGTCCGCAGAGCAGCTCCTCCCGTGGCGTGGCGGCCTGCCGCGAACCGCTCGCGGTGTCCTGGACCGGCGCGGGCAGCGCGCGCCGGTCCAGCTTGCCGTGCGCGCCGAGCGGCAGCCGGTCGAGAACGACGAACGCCGAAGGGACCATGTAGTCCGGCAGCCGCTCGGCGAGGTAACGGCCGAGGGAGCCGGTCAGGGCGCCGAGCTGGTGCGAACGCGCCGGATCGCCCGCGTACGAGGAAAGCGGCACCTGCGCGAGTCCTGGCGGAGGGACGTCCGGCGTGGCCGTACCGTACGTGAAGACGTAGTCGACTCTGCCGCCCCCACCGGCCGACCAGCGTGCTGTGACGTGGCGGCCGAGCCGTTCGCCGTACTCCCTGACGTCCTCCGGGTCGAGGATCTCGCGACCGGGCACCGCGTTCAACGCGTCGAACGCACCTTCCTCGTCGGCAAGTGTCCACGCCCGCTCTGCCTGTACCTCTGTCCACACGCGCCGGTCGGGGACGCCTTCGAGCCGCAGCTGTCGATCGCCGTCCGATGGCCGCAGTTCGTCCAGAGTGGACAGATCGACACCCCAGCGCAGAACTGTTTCGCCGGGTGGTGTGGCAGGCGCCGTCTTGTGGAGGATCGCCGAGTAGCGATACCGGGTCAGCTCGTTGTGCGCGCGGCCGCGTTTGAGCCGGACCTGGTAGCCGCCGACGCCGCCGAGCCTGGCGCCGAGCGCGGCGAAGAACTCCGGGTCGACGAGGAGTTCTTTCTCCAGCAACAGACTTTGCTCGATCGTCCGCCGCAGTGCGGCCCGGTCGCGGTCCGAACCCGCGCGCAGCTCCACCGCCGTGCGGAACACCCGGTTCAGCGCGCGCACGCGGACGTCGCCGACGTACACCGAGCCGCCGGGCGCCAGCGCGTGGACCGCCGCGCGGAGGACCTCGGCAAGGTAGTCCACATTCGGGAAGTACTGCACCACCGAGTTGAGGACGATCGTGTCGAAGAACCCCACGGGGATCCCGTCCCAGTCGTCGGCGGCCTGGCGCCGCAGGGTGACCCGGCCCGACGGCTCGGCTTCGAGCCGGGTCCGCAGGGCGTCGATCGCCGCCGCCGAGAAGTCCGTTCCCCAATACTCTTCGCAGTCCGGCGCGAGCTTCGCGAGCAGCAGCCCTGAGCCGACACCGATTTCGAGGACCCGCTTCGGCGCCAGCGCCGCGATCTCGGCCACCGTGGCGTCCCGCCATTCGGTCATCTCGCCGAGCGGGATGGGCGCGCCGTCGTAGCTGGACCTCCAGCCGGAGAAGTTCTCCCCGAGCGGGACGCGGTCCGCGTCGCGGTAGACGGAGGTGTAGATCTCCTTCCACTCGGCCACCTGTCGCTCGGGCAGGTCGGCAGGGACTTCTTGGTCCCGTGGGACGACGTAGGCGACGAGCCGTTTTCCCGCGCCGCCGTCCTCCCGAACGACGACCACGGCCTGCGCGACCTCGGGATGCCCGGTCAGCGCGGCCTCGATGTCGCCGGGTTCGATCCGGAACCCGCGGAGTTTCACCTGCTCGTCCACCCTGCCGACGAACTCGAGCGCGCCGTCGGGCCGCCAGCGCACGAGGTCACCGGTGGTGTACATCCGTTGTCCCGGCCCGCCGAATGGATCGGGCAGGAACCGGGTGGCGGTCAGCCCTGGCGACCGGGTGTAGCCGCGGGCGAGCCCGGTCCCGGCGAGGTGCAGCTGCCCGATCGCGCCCGGCGGCAGCAGGCGGAGCCGCTCATCGAGCACGTAGCCGCGGGTGTTTTCCATGGGTTCGCCGATCGGCACCCCGTCGTCCGGCCGGTAGTCGCGGCCGAGCCGGTGGTAGGTGGCGAAGGTGGTGGTCTCGGTCGGGCCGTACACGCTGACCACCGATGTGTCCGGACAGGCGTCGAGCACCCGCCGGAACGCCTGCGGCGAGCCGGCCTCGCCACCGGTCCAGACGTCGGCCAGCCCGGCGAAGCAACCGGGGTCGACCTCGGCGAGCGTCCGGAACAGGCCGGTGGTCAGGAAGACCGAGGTGATCCGCCCACCACCCGCGTATCGGCGCAGGAGGGCGGTGTCGACGTCACCGGGGGCGAGTACCGCGCGGCCACCGGACAGCAACGGGATCCACATTTCGTAGGTGGAGGCGTCGAACGCGTGCGGGGAATGCACCAGGACACGCCGGTGCGCCGGACGATGCCAAGCACTGTCCGCGGCGAACTCGGCGACCGCGCGATGGGTGATCTCGACGCCCTTCGGCGCGCCGGCCGAGCCCGAGGTGTACATGATGTACAACAGCGAATCCGGTGCGACTTGCCGGGGTAGTACGTTTCCCGGCGCGGGCGGCTCGTCGGTGTCCGCGGCGAGCACCCGGTGCTCGGTCGCCACCTCGTGCGTGCCGGTGGTCCGGTCGACGAGCAGCAGCGGAGCCCCCGCGTCGGCAAGCACATTTCGCAGGCGCGGCAAGGGGTAGCGCAGGTCGAGCGGGACGTAGGTTCCGCCTGCCTTCGCCACGGCCAACACCGCGACGATCAGCTCGGCCGACCGCCGCATCAGTACCGCGACCGGCGTCTCCGGCGTTACCCCCGCGGCCACGAGCCGCAGTGCGAGCCGGGTGGATCTCGCGTCGAGGTCCGCGTACGACAACGTCGTCCCGTCGGATTCGACGGCGACCTCGTCCGGAGACGCGGATGCCTGCGCGGCGAACAGGTCCGGCAGGCTCGACGGCGGCACGGAGCGGACCGCGCCGTGCCGGGCCGTCAGCAGCGCGCGATCGGCGTCGTCGATCAGGTCCAGATCGCCGATCCGGCCGTCGGCGCCGTGTTCGGCGAGAGAGGTCAACACGCCCACCAGCCGTTCGTGGTGGCGATCGAGCTCCCCGGCGGGATAGCGGGCGGGGTGGGC
Organism: Amycolatopsis thailandensis; assembly: GCF_002234405.1. Lineage (GTDB taxonomy): Bacteria > Actinomycetota > Actinomycetes > Mycobacteriales > Pseudonocardiaceae > Amycolatopsis > Amycolatopsis thailandensis. Next base: position 22,045 of record NZ_NMQT01000041.1, read on the forward strand.
GTCGGTGTCGAACCGCAGGCCGCCGTCCGCGGTGGGGTAGCAGAGCACGGAGAGGTCGTCGACGGGCATCAGCGAGCAGTTGTGCAGGTTCGCGACGAGCCCGGCGAAAGAGTACCTGGGGTGGAATGGGACGGAGTTCACGATCGGCCCGAAGAACGGCCCGCCACCGTGGCGGACGAGGTCACGGCGGACGTCCTCGCCCCGGTACCGCTGCACCGCGATCGCGGCGCGGACCTCGTCCGATACCGCGCCTGCCAGCTCCGCCCAGGTCCCCTCCGGGCGCACGGCGACGCGGAGGGGCACCACGGTGGAGGCCATCGCCGGCACCGTCTTGCCGAGAGGGGTCGCGCGACCGGCTATCGCCATGCTCAGCAGGACATCGTCCTCGCCCCGCATCCGGGCCAGGTAGGCGGCGGTCACCGCCAGGACGAGTCGGAACCAGCGGGTACCCGCGGCCGACGCGGCCCGCTGTAGGTCCGCGAAGACCGACGCCGGCAAGTGCGTGGTCCGGCGCACGACGTCGTGGGCGAGCCCACTGCCCGCCGAGAGGTAGGTCGGCCCGGACACCCCGGCCAGCCGGTCCGCCCAGTACCTGCGGGCCTCCGCGAACTCGGCCGAGTCCCGGTAGGCGGCGTCCTCGGCGAGATACTCGGTGAAGGAGCCGAACGGACTTTCCCCGGCCGGTTCCCCGGCGAGGAACCGGGTGTAGAGCTGGGCGAGACGGCCGCTGAACAGGTTCAGGCCGAACCCGTCGATGACGATGTGGTGAAAGCCGAGGTAGCACCGGAACCGTTGGGGAGAAAGGGAAATCAGTGCGAAGTCGAATAAGGGCCCGTTCTCGAGGTTCCACGGCTCGGTCAGGCGGCCCCTGATCCACGTGTCGGCCGCGGCGTCCGGGTCGGGCTGATCGCCGAGGTCGATCAGCGGCAGTGTGACCTCGGTGGCCGGGTGGACGAACTGCCGGACTTCGCCACCGGTCTCGGCGAAGGTGACTCGCAGGCCGTCGGCTTCGGCGAGCGTCCGCGTCAGCGCCCGCCGGAGCACTCCGACCTCCACCACGCCATCGAGATCGAGGTAGAGCCCCAGGTGGTAGGCCGGGTTTCCGGGATCTGCCCGGCTCGCGTGCCAGATCTCCCGCTGGGCAGCCGAAAGCGGTAGCGGAGCGTTCACTCGTTCGTCCCCCTCGTCACGCCGTCACAGGCGCAGTGGCAACCTGGCCAGTCTGCGCATCCCCGGATGCGGCTGCTGCCATTCGAACTCGGACTCGTCGACGGCGAGGGCCAGGTCCGGGTACTTCCGCAGCAGCGCGCCGAACGCGACCTCGCCTTCCTCCTTCGCGAGCCCGGCACCGAGGCAATAGTGGGGTCCGTGGCTGAAGCCGACGTGCTGCTCGCCGCGGAACTCGTAGGTCCGGGTGATGTCCAGCCGGTCCGCGTCGGGGAACCGCCGCGGATCGCGATTGGCGCCGGGGAGGATCGCCATCACCCGCTCGCCGGCGGCCAGTGGCACTCCGCCGAGGTCGAGGTCGACGGTGACGTGCCGCGGCCTGGTCAGCATGACCGGCGTGCACCAGCGCATCAACTCGTGGATCGCCTTCGGCAGAAGGGAAAGGTCCGACCGCAGCAGCGCGAGCTGGTCGGGATGCGTCAGCAGAGCGGCGGTGCCGGTGCCGATCAGGTACGACGTCGTCTCGTGGCCGGCGACCCCGAGATCGAGCAGCAGCATGACCAGTTCGGTGTCGGACAGCCGATCGCCGTCCTCGTCCTGGACGCGGATCAAGGCGTCGATGAGATCGTCGGCCGGCGCGGCCCGCCGCTCGGTGATGAGTTCCTGGATCTGCGCCACCATGGCCCGCATCGCTTCGGCGAGTGTCATCGCGCCGGGTTTGACGTGCCACATCGCCGCGTGACTCCATTCGAGCCACAGTGGACGGTCGGCCTCCGGCACCCCGATCAGGTCGCAGATCACGGTCAGCGGCAGCGGATGCGCGAAGTGCTCGATGAGGTCGACGACCCCGTCCTCGGCGTACTCGGGAAGCGCGTGGAGCAGTCGCGCGGTGACCTGTTCCATCCGGGGCCGCAGTTCCGCGATGCGCCGGGCGGTGAACGCCCGCGACGCCAGCTTGCGCAGCCGGGGATGGCCGGGGGAGTCGAGCTCGGCCATGCTGGCGGACAGGTACGGGCGCGCGATCTCCTCGTCGATGCCGATCGCGACCATGCCCTCGACGCGGCGGTCGGGGACGGCGCCACCGGGTACCGAAGCCGGGTTCACCACGAACCGCGGGTCGTCGAGGATCGTCCGGACTTCGGCGTCCCGGACGAACATCCAGCACGGCTCGCCGTCGATGAAGGTGCCCTTCACCGCTGGTCCCGCCTCGCGCAGCCGGGCGATCGTCGCGTACGGGTCGGCCTGGAATTCGGGTCCCATCAAGGAAAAGGTGGTATCCGGGGTGGTGGTCATGGAGCTCTCCGTCTTCGGTTTCCCTCGCGGGATTCAGGCCTCTTGGCGCGCGTGGCGGTACAGGCGCAACCGGACCGCGTCCGGGCGCAAGGACGCCTTGACCGCGGGTCGCACCACTTCTCCTGGCATCGGGCGCAGCCGCCACGTGCCGAGGATCCGGGCCAGCGCGATGGCCGACTCCGTGTGCGCGAACTCGTCGCCGATGCACTTGCGGCTGCCGCCGCCGAAGGGCACGTAGCCGCCCTTGGGCAGGTGGTCGGACGCGCCGGGCAGCCAGCGGTCCGGTCGGAACTCGTGCGGCTCGGGGTACAGGTCGGGCCGGTGGTGGATGACGTATGGGCTGTAGAACAGGTTCGAGCCCTCGGGGAGGCGCGTGCCAAGCACCTTGGACTCCGTCCGCAGTCGCCGGTGGAAGATCCACACCGGCGGGTACATGCGCAGGGTCTCGGTGAGCACGCGGCGGGTCAGTTTGAGCTTGCCGACATCGGCGAGGCCGACTCCCTCGTTGGGCAGTTCACGGGCCTCCTCGCGGATGCGGTCCTGCAGATCCTCGTCTTCCGACACCAGATGCAGTGCCCAGGCCAGCAGGCTGGCCGTGGTCTCGGTGCCCGCCATGAACACCGTCAGTACTTGTGCGTGCACCTCGTCGTCGGTGAGCGCGTCGCCGTGTTCGTCGGTGCTTTCCAGCAGCATGGACAGCATGTCGCCGTGGTCGCGGCCGCTGCGGCGATAGTCGGCGATCAGGTCAGTGACGGTCTTGTTCATCCGCGCGATCGAGGTGTCGAACCGCTTCCCGGCCGCGGTCGGGACCCAGGCGAGCCCGGACATCCGCGCGAACAGCTTGTGCCGCGCGCCGTCCATGATGTTCGTGAGGTCCTCCCGGACCTGCGCCACGGTGTGTTCGCCGAGCGCGGAGCTGAACATCGTGCGCGCGGTGACCCGCATGGCCAGTCGTTGCATCTCGCCGACGCCGTCGAGGACCCGATCGGTCGACCAGGAGTCCGAAACGGCGCGGATTTCGGTGTCCATCACCGCGGCGTACTGGTCCAGACGCTGGTGGTGGAACACCGGCTGGACGAGCCTGCGCTGCCGCTTGTGCGGTTCGTGCGGGGCGACCACCAACCCGTCCTGGACGATCAGCCGGGTCGCCTCGTCGAACGTGCCTCCCTTGTCGAACGTGCGGCCGTCCTGCAGGACATGATGGGTCAGCTCCGGGTCGCACAGCATCCACACCCGTACCGTGCCCAGCCGCAGCCGCACGAGGTCGCCGTGTTTCGGCAGGCTTTCCAGGAAGCCCAGCGGATCCCGCCACAGTCGCACGATGTGCCCGAGGCCACCCCAGGAGCCCGGAATGGCATCGAGTTTGTAATCGCGGTCTTTCCCACGCACGACCGGCCCCCAATCACGAATATGACACGGCGGCGAGTGTAGCGAAGACTCGGCAGGCCGTCGAGCTACGGAAACCGCATAACCAATTCTTCTATTGCGCCGCAATTCGTACTGTGTCGCGGGGTCTCGTGCCGTGTCTCGAAGCGGACGCTGGGCTGACCGGATGAAACCCGCGTGGAGGGCTTGTCTTGATCCACATCCCGTGCTTACCGTCGAGGCGATCAGCCGTGGTGGGGAAGTTTCCCGCTGCCAGGTAAAGGTTTGCTTGCCCGGCGAAGCGGCTGGTACGGTGTGATCGAGGCCGTATGGGGCGGCGCTCGGGTCGACGTCGGCAGAGACGTCCGCTGGGGGTTCCATGACTGGGACTTTTTTGTAGTGCGCCGTTTCCGGCATTCTCCTTTTGTCGGAGGTGTGCGGGGGAAGGAATGTCATTCATGCGTTCCATGAGTCGTCCGGCCCGATGCGGATGAGTGGTCACAACGACGATCCGATCGCCGTTGTCGGCATTTCCTGTCGATTTCCCGCCGCGCGGGAGCCAGGTGAATTCTGGCGATTGCTCCTTACGGGCGTGGACGCGGTTTCCTCGCCGCCGGAGGAGCGGTTTCCCGAGAGCTCGCTCGCCGGAGCCGGGTTGACCGCCGAGCAGGCGAGCGCGGTTCGCCACGGTGCCTATCTCGACCGGATCGACGAGTTCGACGCCGGCTTTTTCGGTATCTCCCCACGTGAGGCTGCCGCGATGGACCCGCAGCAGCGGCTCGCGCTCGAGCTCGGCTGGGAGGCGCTGGAGGACGCGGGCGCCTGCGCCGCCGCACGACGTGACGGCACCGGAGTCTTCGTCGGCGCGGCCTCCGGCGACTACGCCGTCCTGCTCGACCGGCTCGGCGCCGCGGCCAGGACCGCGCACACCTTCACCGGTACGCAGCGTGGCGCGATAGCCAACCGGCTCTCCTACTTTCTCCGCCTTTCCGGCCCCAGCTACACCGTGGACGCCGGGCAGTCGTCCTCGCTGGTCGCCGTGCACCTGGCCGCCGAAAGCCTCCAGCGCGGCGAATGCGGCCTCGCGCTCGCCGGCGGTGTCCAGCTGAACCTCCTGCCGGAGAACGCTTTCGCCGCCGCTCGCTTCGGTGCGCTGTCGCCGGGTGGCCGGTGCCGCACCTTCGACGCGGCCGCTGACGGCTTCGTCCGCGGCGAGGGAGGCGGACTCGTGCTGCTCAAGCCGCTTTCGCGCGCACTCGCCGACGGCGATCGGGTGTACTGCCTGCTGCGTGGCAGTGCCGTCAACAACGACGGCGGCGGGGACGCTTTCGCCGTCCCGAACGGCGCTGCGCAACAGGAGGTACTTCGGCTCGCCTACGAGCGGGCGGGGCTGGACCCGTCCGTCGCGGGGTACGTGGAGCTGCACGGAACCGGGACGAAGGTCGGTGACCCGATCGAGGCAGCGGCGCTCGGCGGGGCCCGCGGCCGTCACGGCCCGCCGCTGCGCGTCGGCTCGGTCAAGACCAACATCGGGCATCTGGAGGCCGCGGCCGGGATCGCCGGGCTGCTGAAGACGGTGCTGTGCCTGAAGAACCGGAGGCTGGTGCCCAGCCTTCATTTCACCACCCCGAACCCGAGGATCCCGCTTGACGAGCTGAACCTGCGGGTCTGCACCGAGACGGCCGAGTGGGCCGGGACCGATGGCGAGCGCGTCGCCGGGGTCAGCTCGTTCGGCGTCGGCGGAACGAACTGCCACGTCGTTCTGTCCGATTTCGTGTCCGATCCGGTGCCGGGCGTACCGCCGCGCGCGCCCGCCGGTCCCGTGCCCTGGGCGGTGTCGGCCGCTTCTGTCGAGGCACTGCGGGCCCAAGCCGGGCGACTGCGCGAGGCGGAGATCGACGACCTGCGCGACGTCGGATTTTCACTGGCCACCACCCGGACACCGCTGCCGGTGCGCGCGGTGCTGATCGCGGAGGACAGGGCCGGGTTCGAGAACGCGCTCGAGTCCGTCGAGAGGGGCGAGCCGCATCCGTCGGTGGTCGGCGGGGTGGCGGGCGACGTCGGGCTGACAGCGTTCGTCTTCCCCGGCCAAGGTTCGCAGTGGCCGGGGATGGCCGCCGAACTGCTGGACACCTCGCCGGTGTTCGCCGAGGAGATCATCCGCTGCGCGACGGCGCTGGAGTCCTTTGTGGACTGGTCGCTCACGGAGGTGCTGAGGGGTGGCGAAACCGCGCTCGACCGCGTCGAGGTGGTCCAGCCCGCGCTGTGGGCGATGATGATCGGGCTGGCGGCGCAGTGGCGTGCGTTCGGGGTGCGTCCCGAGGCCGTCGTCGGCCACTCGCAGGGCGAGATCGCCGCGGCGTACGTCGCGGGCGCGCTGTCGATGGAGGACTCCGCGAAGATCGTGGCGCTGCGGTCACGGGCGCTGGCCGCGATCGATGGGACCGGCGCGATGGCCGGGGTCGACCTGCCCGCCGCGGAGGTCATGGCCGCGGTGCCCGGGTCGGTCACGGTCGCCGCCGAGAACGGGCCGTCTTCGACCGTGGTCGCCGGGCCGTCCGACGAAGTCCGCCGGTTCGTGGACGCATGCACCGAACGTGGCGTTCGCGCCCGGCTGATCCCGGTCGGGTACGCGTCGCACACCGAAGCCGTCGAGGGCCTGCGCGACCGGCTGCTACGCGAACTCGTCGACGTGCGGCCGAGGCCGTCGGAGCTCCCGTTCTACTCCACTGTCACTGGTAGCGTGCTCGACACCTCCGAGTTGGACGCCGCGTACTGGTTCCGCAACCTCCGGCAGCCGGTGCTGCTGCGCCCGGCTACCGAACTGCTGGCCGCGCACGGGTTCCGGACGTTCGTAGAGGTCAGCGCGCATCCGGTGCTGACCATGGCGGTCCAGCAGACCTGCGCCGGCGGTGCCCCGGCCGCGGTCACCGGCACGCTGCGGCGTGGTGAGGGGGGACGGCGTCGCCTGCTGACGTCGCTGGCCGAACTCCAAGTCCGCGGGGCCGACGTCGATTGGCCCGCCGGGCTCGGCTGGTCTGATGCCCGCCGGATTCCCTTGCCCGCCTACGCTTTCCAGCGCCGACGGCACTGGCTCGGCACCAGCGCGACAGTGTCCGAGCCGGTGCCCGCCACCGACTCGTTGGGCATGGTCCGCGCCACCGCCGCGGCCGTGCTCGGCCATCCCGATCCGGCGGCCGTCGATCCGGCGCTGACGTTCAAAGCACTCGGCTTCGACTCGGTCTCGGTCGCCGACCTCGCGGCGCGGCTGAGCGGCACGCTCGGACGGCTGCTCTCACCCGCGGCCGTGTTCGACCATCCGACGCCGGAACTTCTTGCCGCATCGCTTGGCGAACCCCGACAGGTGGAAGCCACTCGTACCCGCCCGGCCGGCGACGACGAGGCCGTCGCGATCGTCGGGATGGCCTGCCGTCTGCCGGGCGGGGTCGCCTCGCCGGACCAGCTGTGGGATCTGGTGCGGCTCGGCAGGGACGTGATCGGGCCGTTCCCCGAGGACCGCGGCTGGGACCTCGCCAAGCTGTACGACCCCGATCCCGACCGGCCGGGCAGCAGCTACACCCGGTCCGGCGGGTTCCTCGACGACGTCGCGGGGTTCGACCCGGAGTTCTTCGGCATCGCCCCGCGCGAGGCGATGGCGATGGACCCGCAGCAGCGCGTCCTGCTGGAAACCTCGTGGGAGGCCTTCGAACACGCGGGTGTCGACCCGCGTTCGCTGCGTGGCAAGCCGGTCGGCGTTTTCGTCGGCGCCGGTGCCGGAGACTACGGACCGCGGCTGCACGAAGGCGGACAAGATGATTCGGGCTACCTGCTGACCGGCACCGCGGCAGGTGTCCTGTCCGGCAGGCTGGCCTACACCTTCGGCCTGGAGGGGCCGACGCTCACCGTCGACACGGCCTGCTCGTCGTCGCTGGTGGCGACGCATCTGGCCGTGCGCGCGCTCCGGTCAGGTGAATGCGACCTCGCGCTCGCGGGCGGGGTGACGGTGATGCCGACACCGGGGATCTTCGTCGAGTTCAGCAGGCAGCGCGGGCTCGCCCCGGACGGTCGGTCGAAGGCCTACGCCGCGGCCGCGGACGGCACCAGCTGGGCCGAGGGCGCCGGGATGCTGCTGGTCGAACGGCTGTCGGACGCGCGAAGGCACGGGCACCGGGTACTCGCGGTGATCCGCGGCTCGGCGATCAACTCCGATGGTGCAAGCAACGGCCTCACCGCTCCCAACGGCCTCGCCCAACAGCGCGTGATCACCGGCGCGCTGGCCGACGCCGGGCTCGGCGCGGCCGACATCGACGCCGTCGAAGGACACGGCACCGGCACCGCGCTCGGTGACCCGGTCGAGGTGCGGGCGCTGCTGGCCACTTACGGACGCGCCCATCGCCAGGAGGAGCCGGTGTGGCTCGGATCGCTGAAGTCCAACCTCGGCCACACACAGGCCGCGGCTGGAGTGGCCGGGGTGATCAAGATGGTCCAGGCGTTGCGGCACCGGGAGCTCCCGGCGACCCTGCACGTCGACGCCCCATCGCCCCAGGTGGACTGGTCGCCCGGCGGGCTCCGCCTGCTGACCGAGAGCCGTGACTGGGACTTCGGGCGTTCGCGCCGCGCGGGTGTGTCGTCGTTCGGGATCAGCGGGACCAACGCGCATCTGATTCTCGAAGAGGGCGACGACGAACACCGGCGGGGGACCGGTGAGCACGTCCGGGTGCCGTGGCCGGTTTCGGCCGCGACCCCGGAAGCCCTGCGGGCGCAGGCGAAACGGCTGCGCGAGTTTGTCACCGGGAACCTGGACGCGGGCATCGCCGACGTGGGCTTGTCGCTCGCGACCACCCGGGCCCGGCTCGCCTGCGGGGCCATCGTCACCGGCGCGGATCGCGAGGAGTTGCTCGCGGCGCTCGCCGCGGTGGAGTCCGGCGACGAACCACCTCAGCGGCGAGCTGATGGCGGCCTCGCCTTCTTGTTCACCGGTCAGGGCACGCAGTACCCGGACATGGGCCGGGAACTCGCGGAGGGTTCCCCGGTGTTCGCGGCGGTGTTCGACGAGGTGTGCGCGCAGCTGGACGGTCTGCTGCCGAAGCCGCTGCGCGAGGCCCTTTCCGACGCCGAACTGCTCGACCGCACGGAATTCGCCCAGCCCGCGTTGTTCGCGCTGGAGACGGCGTTGTTCCGCCTCCTGGAGCACTACGGCGCGAAGCCGGCCGCGCTGGCCGGGCATTCGATAGGGGAAATCACCGCGGCACACGTCGCCGGGGTGTTCACCCTGCCGGACGCGTGCGCACTGGTCGCGGCCCGCGGACGGCTGATGCAGGCGGCCTCCTCCGGCGGTGCGATGGCCGCCGTTCGCGCGGGTGAGGACGAGGTGCTGGCCGTCATCGACGCGGTGGCCCCCGGGCAGCTGTTCCTGGCGGCCGTGAACGGACCGGCGTCGGTGGTCGTCTCGGGTGACGATGCCGCGATCGGCCTGCTGGGCGAGTACTTCGCCGCGCAGGGCCGGGACATAAAGCGACTCCGGGTCAGTCACGCCTTCCATTCGTCTCATATGGACAGTGCGAGGGACGCTCTTCTCGATGTCCTCAAGGGACTGTCCTTTCACGAGCCCGAAATCCCGGTCGTCTCGACGGTGACCGGCCGGATTGCGACGTCCGAACAGCTGTCCTCGCCGGAATACTGGGCCGACCAGCTCCGCCTGCCGGTGCGCTTCGCCGACGCGGTCGCGACTCTCGGCGAGCGCGGGGTCACGACGTTCCTCGAACTCGGCCCGGACGGCACACTCACCACGATGCTGCCGGACGTGGCGTGCGCACCCGTCCTGCGGCGCGACCGCGTGGCGGTGACCGAGGCGCTCGGGCACCTGCTGCTCGGCGGTGCCTCGCTCGATCCGGCCACCGTGTTCCCCGGAGGGAACCGGATCGAGCTACCCACCTACGCCTTCCAGCGCCGTCGGTTCTGGCGTGACGGGCCGGTGAAGACCCCAGGATCGCTCTTCCGGCTCGACTGGACAGAGGTGCCCGTTCCGGCATCCGGCGACCTCGGCGACGACGTCGTGATCCGGGTCGGGCGCGGCGGCGAGTCGGTGGTGGGGACAGCGCACGCGGAAGCCCGCCGGGTGCTGGAACTCGCCCGGGAGAAGGTTTCCGGCGAGGGACCGGGCAAGCTGGTCGTGCTGACCAGCGGCGCCGTCGCCACCGCGGACGAGGAGGTGGATCCCGCACAGGCACCGGTGTGGGGTCTGGTGCGGTCGGCTCAGTCGGAGTTCCCCGGCCGGCTCGTCCTCGTCGACACCGAGGGCGAGGTGACGTCCGCGGATCTGGGCCGCGCGCTGGCTACCGGAGAACCTCAGCTCGCCCTGCGCGACGAGCGGATTCTCGTACCCCGCTTGGCAACGGTGATCCCCTCGGCGAGCGACCGTCCGTCTTTCGGTACCGGCACGGTGCTGGTCACCGGCGGTACCGGAACGCTCGGCGCACTGCTGGCCCGCCACCTCGTCACCGTGCACGGCGTCCGGCGACTCGTGCTGACCAGCAGGCGAGGCATGGCGACGGAAGGCGCCGCCGCGCTGTGCGACGAACTCGCCGGGCTCGGTGCCGAGGTCCGAGTCGAGGCTTGTGATGTCGCGGATCGCGTCCGGTTGGCCGCCGTACTCGACGGCATCCCCAGGGACCGGCCGCTGAGCGCCGTCGTGCACGCGGCAGGGGCACTCGACAACGCGCTGGTGCCGGAGCTGACACACGAGCGGCTCGACCCGGTGCTCGCGCCGAAAGTCGACGGCGCCTGGCATCTCCACGAGCTGACCGCGGGGCTCGACCTCGCCGCTTTCGTGCTGTTCTCGTCGACCGCCGGCTTGCTCGGCCACGAAGGCATGGCGAACTACGCGGCGGGCAACGCGTTCCTGGACGCGCTGGCCCGGCACCGGCACGCCCGCGGTCTGCCCGCGACATCGTTGGCATGGGGCCTGTGGGCGACGGAAAGCGCGACGACCGGGCACCTGACCGACACCGACCTGGAGCGGCTCGGCCGGTGGGGCATCACCCCGCTGCCCCCGGCCCGCGCGCTCAGGTTGTTCGACACGGCGGTGGCCTCGGGCGAGGCCTTCCTTGCCCCGATCGCGCTCGATCCCGCGCGCCTGCGTGCGGGGGAGTGGCTGCCCGCGCCGTTGCGCGGGTTCACCGGTGAGGCGGCGGTCGAGTCCCCGATGGGCGCCGATCCGGGGACAAGCCTGCGATCCTTGTCCCCCGAGGACCTCGAGCCGGAGCTGACCAAGCTGGTGCGCGCGCACACCGCCGTCGTGCTCGGCCGCGACGATCCCGCCCGGGTCCCACTCGACGCGGCGTTCAAGGATCTCGGGTTCGGTTCGCTGGCCGCGGTCCAGCTGCGGGGCAGGCTGACAGTCGCGACCGGCCTTCCCTTGCCCGCGACGCTCGTTTTCGACCATCCGTCCCCGGCCGCGGTGGTGCGGTACCTGTGGCGGTCGATCGCTCCGGAGCCCGAACCCGCACCGGCGGCCGGGGCCGACGACCCGATCGCCGGGATGGACGCCATGAGCCTGGTGCGCATGGCGCTGGACACCGAACTTTCCGACTGAGGGAGCTTGCCGCCCATGACCGCGTCTGCCGACCAGCTGGTCGACGGCCTCCGGGCCGCCCTGAAGGAGAACCAACGACTTCGCGGGCGCAACCGGGAGTTGACCGCCGGGGCCAGGGAACCGATCGCGATCGTCGGCACCGGCTGCCGCTATCCCGGTGGCGTCGCGAACGTGCGGGACCTTTGGCGGATCGTCGCGGAGGAACGGGACGTGATCACCGGCATGCCCTCCGGGCGTGGCTGGGACCTCGACGAGCTGTACCACCCCGACCCCTACGAGCCGGGCCGGTGCCACGCGCGCGGCGGTGGTTTCCTCGACGCCGCCGACGAGTTCGACGCGGCGTTCTTCGGGATCAGTCCGCTGGAAGCCGCGGCGATGGACCCGCAGCAGCGGCTGGTGCTGGAAACCGCCTGGGAGGCACTGGAAACCGCCGGGATCCGGCCCGGGGAACTGCGCGGCACGCAGACCGGGGTGTTCGTCGGTGCGAGCATCGGCGACTACGCGCCGCGCGAGATCCCCGAAGAGCTCGAGGGGCAGGTGCTGACCGGAAACGCACTGAGCGTCGTGTCCGGCAGGCTGTCCTACCTGCTCGGGCTGGAAGGTCCCGCGCTCACCGTCGACACCGCGTGCTCGTCCTCATTGGTGGCACTGCACCTCGCGGTCCGCTCGCTGCGGCAGGGGGAGTGTTCGGTCGCGCTCGCCGGCGGGTCGACGGTCATGTCGACGCCGAACAACCTGATCGAAATGTCCCGGCAGCAGGTGCTTTCCGAGGACGGCCGGTGCAAGGCCTACGCCGCGGCGGCCGACGGCGCCGGATTCGCGGAGGGCGCCGGAATGCTGGTGCTGGAGCCGCTTTCCCGGGCCCGTGCCGCGGGACATCCGGTGCTGGCGGTGATCCGGGGCAGCGCGGTCAACTCCGACGGCGCGAGCAACGGCCTCGCCGCGCCGCATGGCCCCGCGCAGGAGCGGGTGATCCGCGCCGCGCTGTCCGACGCGGGGCTGGACACCGGTGACGTCGACGTCGTGGAGGGCCACGGCACCGGCACCCGGCTGGGTGACCCGATCGAGGCGCAGGCGCTTCTCGCGACCTACGGCCGCGGGCGGGCGCCGGAAAGCCCGCTCTGGCTCGGGTCGGTCAAGTCCAACCTCGGACATACGCAGGCGGCCGCGGGTGTGGCCGGCGTGCTCAAGATGGTCGAGGCGCTGCGGAACCGGTGGCTGCCGAAGACGCTGCACGTCGACGCGCCCTCGGATTATGTCGACTGGGCCTCCGGCGGCGTCCGGGTGCTCGAGTCCGGCCGCGTGTGGGAGGGCACCGACCGGCCGCGTCGCGCCGCGGTGTCGTCGTTCGGCATCAGCGGCACGAACGCCCACGTGATCCTGGAAGAGGCACCCGCTGAGACGCCGGTGCCCGCCGCGCCGGTCGAACCACCGGTGGCGCTGGCGTGGCCGGTGTCGGCAAAGACCGCGGAAGCCTTGCGGGCACAGGCGAACCGGCTTCAGGAGTCGGTCGCCGTACACCCCGCGCGGGATACGGCCTTCTCACTCGCGGAGCACCGGTCGTCGTTCGAGCACCGGGCGGTCGTGCTCGGTGCGGACACGGCGGAGCTGCGCGCCGGGTTGCGGTCGCTGGCCGAGGGTGAAGCCGGCGTGAACGTGGTGACCGGCCTCGCCCGCGACGTCGGCAAGACCGTCTTCGTCTTCCCCGGCCAGGGTGCGCAGTGGGTCGGCATGGCGAAAGAACTGCTCGCGTCGTCGCCGGTGTTCGCCGCGCGGATCGAGGAGTGCGCCGCCGCGCTGGAGTCGTTCGTGGACTGGTCGCTGCTCGACGTTCTGACCGAGGACGCCGAATCCCTGGATCGGGTGGACGTCGTCCAGCCCGTGCTGTGGGCGGTCATGCTCGGACTCGCCGAGTTGTGGATATCCGTCGGGGTGCGGCCGGCCGCGGTGCTCGGGCATTCCCAGGGCGAGATCGCCGCAGCGTGTGTGGCGGGCGTGCTCAGCCTCGAGGACGGCGCGAAAGTGGTGGCGCTGCGCAGCAAGATCGCTTCGCGGCTGGCGGGCAAGGGCGGCGGGCTTTGGCTGCCGTTGTCCTCGGACCGGGTCGAAGCCTTGCTACGGCAGTGGCCGGACCGGTTGTGGGTCGCGGTGATGAACGGGCCTGAGTCGACGGTCATCACCGGTGACGTCCCGGCGTTGGAGGAACTCGCCGCGCAATGCACCCGCGACGGGATCGACTTCCGGACCTTCTCCGCCGCATACGCCTCGCACTCGCCACGGGTGGAAGTGCTGTACGAGCCCTTGATGGAGGCGCTGGCGGGTATCACCCCGCGGACCGCGAAAATCCCCTTCTATTCCACAGTGGACGTCGCCGCGGTGGACGGCACCACGCTCGACGCCGAGTACTGGTACCGCAACATGCGCGCACCGGTCCGGTTCGATCCGGCCGTCCGGCTGCTGCTCGCCGCCGGATACGACGTGTTCGTCGAACCGTCCGCCCATCTGGTGCTCGGCAACGCCGTCCGGGACATCGCCGGCTCGGCCGGGGTAGAGGCCACCATCACCGGCACACTGCGCCGGGACCACGGATCTCTGCGGCAGTTCCTGTCCGCCGCCGCCGGCCTGCACGTCGCGGGCGGCGCCGTCGGCTGGTCCGCGCTGGTGCCGGGCGCGCGGGCGGTGGACTTGCCGACCTATGCCTTCCAGCACCGCTCGTTCTGGACGAAACCCGCGTCGAAGGCGGCCGGGCGCCACACCGACGGACACCCGCTGCTCGAAGCGGTCATCCCGCGCCCGGACGGCGAGGGGTGGACGATGACCGGGCGGCTCTCGGCGGGAGAACACCCCTGGCTGGCCGACTGCGACGGCAGCGCGATCCTGCTGGAACTGGCGATCGTCGCCGGGGACAGGGCCGGCTGCGACCGGGTCGACGAGCTTACGGTCGAGGCACCGCTCGCCGTCGGCGCGGGCCATCCGGTCGAACTCCACGTCGCGGTGGACCCGGACGGCGAGGGCAGGTGGACCATCGCCGTGCACGCTCGGCGGGAGTCCGGCTGGACCCGGCACGCTTCCGGCGTACTCAGCGCGGGCACCGGCCGCGCTGCCGTCCCAGAACCGGGCGAAGACAAGGGTGACCTCGTCGAGTTGGCCGAGGACCAGCCGGCGGACGCGTTCGCCCTGCACCCGATGCTGCTCGACCCGGTGCTGCGGCGATTCGGCGCGCCGGTCACCTTCACCGGCGTTGACCTGCTCGCGGCGGGCGCCGCCGCCGCTCGCGCGCGGGTATCCTTTGTGGACGGAGCCGCTGCGCTGCTGGTCACCGACGAGTTCGGCACGCCCGTGCTGACCGTCGACTCGGTCGTCCAGCGCTCCGGACCACGTCCTGGAGACGGCGGGTCGTTGTTCCGGCTCGGCTGGATGCCCCTGTCCGGCGAGGCTCCCGAACCTGGCCGGTGGCGGATTCTCGGCGATGACCCGTGGAGCCTCGGCTCGGACGAGAACTCACCGGTCACGGTCCTGCCCTGCGTCGGTGACCGGGACGACGACGTGGTCGGCCGAGCGCACGACGCCGCCCGGTCGGTGTTGCGGCTGGCGCAGCAAACCAGCACCGGCGAGCACGGACGGCTCGTCGTGGTGACGCGGGAGGCCGTCGCCGCCGGCGATGGCGCGGTGGAGGACCTGGCGATGTCTCCGTTGTGGGGGCTGCTGCGCTCGGCGGCCTCGGAGTATCCGGGCCGGTTCCTGCTGGTCGACGTCGACCAGCAGGCAGGGGCCGACGACGTCCGCGGAGCGGTCGCGGTCGCGCTGGACCGGGACGAGCCGCAGCTCGCCGTCCGCGCCGGGCGCCGGTACGTCCCGCGCGTGACCAAGGCAAGCGAGCAGGAAAGCTTCGGTTTCCCTTCGAAGGGAACGGTTTTCGTCACCGGCGGTACGGGTGCGCTCGGCTCGCTGGTGGCACGTCGCCTCGTCGAGTGGCACGGCGTGCAGAAGCTTGTCCTGGTGAGCAGGCGGGGGCCCGCGGCCACGGGCGTGGAAACGCTTCGGGACGAACTCGCCGGTCTCGGCGCGGAGGTGCGGATCGCCGCGTGCGACGTATCCGACCGCGCCGCGCTGGCCGAGGTGCTGGCGTCGATCCCCGACCTGGCCGCCGTCGTCCACACGGCCGGTCTCATCGACGACGCGCCGCTGGCCGACATCACGCCGGACCGGCTCGCGGGTGTGTTCGGCCCGAAGGTCGACGCGGGCTGGTATCTGCATGAACTCACCGCACACCGCGATCTGGCGGCGTTCGTGCTGTTCTCCTCGTTCTCCGGGCTCATCGGCAACGCGGGCCAGGCGGGCTACGCGGCGGCGAACACCTTCCTCGACGCGCTGGCGAGCCATCGCCGGGCACTCGGCCTGCCAGCGGTCTCCCTGGCATGGGGGCTCTGGCGCACCGTGGTCGACGGCGGTCTCACCGAGACGGATCTGGTGCAGCTGAACAGGTCCGGCATCACGGCGATGACCGAGGAACGCGGGCTGGCTTTGTTCGACCGCGCGCTGGGGGTGGCCGATCCGCTGGTCGCGCCGGTCGACGTCGACCCGGCCGCGCTGCGGGAACGTGCCATGTCCGGGGAACTCCCGGTGGTGCTGCGGGGCCTGGTGCCGAGGCCTCGGCGGACGGTCGTACGGCAGGCCGGGGCCGGCGACCGGGTCGGCCGGGAACAACTCGACATGGCCGCGGAATGGCTGCGTCGCCGTCCCGGTGTCACGCAGGCTGTCTGCGTGCCCAGGGAAAACGGGCGAATGGCGTCGTATGTGGTCGTCGAAGGTGACGCCGCGCTCGAAGCTCTTCGAGCGGAATTGCCCGCGTATCTGACGTCGGACGCTGTCGTGACGATAGCTGCCACTCGGCTTCCCATGCCCGAGCACGCTCCGGTGGGGGCACGCCCGCCGGTTACCGCGCGGGAAGAGCTGCTGTGCGGGCTGTTCGCGGAGATCCTCGGCCTCGCGTCGGTGAACGTCGACGACGGCTTCTTCGATCTGGGTGGGCATTCGCTGCTCGCGACCCGGCTGGTGAGCCGGATCCGGAGCGTGCTCGACACCGAGCTCCCGGTGCGTGCGCTGTTCGACGCGTCGAGTGTGGCCAGCCTCGCCGAACGACTCGGCGATCCGGGCCGCAGCCGGGCGGCGCTGGGGCCGATGCCGCGGCCGGAGAGCGTGCCGCTGTCGTTCGCGCAGCAGCGGCTCTGGTTCCTCTACGAGCTGGAAGGGCCGTCCGCCACCTACAACATCCCGCTCGTGCTGCGACTGACCGGCGAGGTGGATCCGGCGGTGCTCCGGCGGGCGCTGGAAGACATCGTCGAACGGCACGAAAGCCTGCGTACGGTCTTCCCGGCCGTGGACGGCAGTCCGCACCAGAAGATCCTCGACACCGGAAGCGCGATCCTCGATTTCGACGTCGTCCAGTCCACACCGGACACGGTCGACGACGCGGTGGCGCAGACGGCGGTCCGCGGTTTCGACCTGGCCACTGAGATCCCGGTCCGGGTCCGGCTCTGCACCCTCGGCGCGGGCGAATCGGTACTGGTCGTGGTGCTGCATCACATCGCGGCCGACGGCTGGTCCGTCGGACCGCTGGCGCGGGACCTCACCACCGCTTATGCCGCCCGTCAGGCGGGCGGACGTCCACAGTGGACGGCCTTGCCGGTGCAGTACGCCGACTACACCCTGTGGCAGCGGAACCTGCTCGACGAGCGTGGACACCTCCTCGCCGACCAGGTCGCGTACTGGACGGAGCGGCTGGCGGGGCTGCCCGAGCAACTCGACCTCCCGCTCGACCGGCCGCGGCCCGCGGTGTCGTCCTACGCGGGTGACCTGGCCCGCTTCACGCTGGACGCCGGGCTGCACCGGCAGCTCGTCGACCTCGCCCGCACCGGCGACGCCACGGTGTTCATGGTGCTGCAAGCCGCGCTGGCCGCGTTGCTCACCCGGCTCGGCGCGGGGACGGACATCCCGCTCGGCGCCCCGGTGGCGGGCCGGACCGACGACGCGCTCGACGACCTCATCGGCTTCTTCGTCAACACCCTGGTGCTGCGCGCGGACACCTCGGGCGATCCGTCGTTCGCCGAGCTGCTGGCCAGGGTTCGCGAGACGAGCCTTGCGGCGTATGCCCACCAGGACGTCCCGTTCGAGTACCTGGTGGAGCTGCTCAACCCCCAGCGGTCCACCGCGCACCACCCACTGTTCCAGGTGGCGCTGGCGCTGCAGAACAACGAGCGGGGCCGGTTCGAGCTGCCGGGCCTCACCGCGAGCCTCGACGTCGGGTCCACCGGGACTTCGCGGTTCGACCTGTTCTTCAGCGTCACCGAGCAGGTCACCGAGGGAAGCGGTGAGCCCGCCGGGGTGTCGGTCATGGTCGAGTACGCCACCGACATCTTCGACGCCGAGACGGTCACGACGCTGGTGGCCCGCTGGGAGCGGCTGCTGCGGGCGGTCGTCGCCGATCCGGCCGCCACGATCGGCGACGCCGACATCTTCGCTCCGGACGAACGGGCCGCGTTGCTCGCCGCGCCGGAACCCGTCGCCGTCGGCGCGTTGTTGCCGGAGCTGTTCGAGAAACGCGTCGGGGAGCGCCCGGACGCCGTCGCGGTCGTGTCGGGGGACACCCGGTGGACATACGCGGAGTTGAACGTACGGGCCAACCGTGTGGCCCGGCTGCTGCTCGACGAGGGTGTCGGCCGGGAGGACCGGGTCGCGCTGCTGCTACCGAGGTCGGCTGAACTGGTCGCCGCGATACTGGGCGTGCTCAAGGCCGGGGCCGCGTACCTGCCCGTCGACCCGGACTATCCGGCCGAGCGCGTCGCCTACCTGCTCGACGACGCGGGTCCGAGCCGGGTCCTGACGACGTCGACGACGGTGGTTCCCGGGGCCATCGTGCTCGACGCGCCGGACGTGCGGGCGGCGCTGGAGACATACCCCGGCACGGACCCGCAGGTGCCGGGAGACCCCGGGCAGGCCGCGTACGTGATCTACACGTCGGGCTCGACCGGCGCGCCGAAGGGTGTGGTGGTGCCGCACCACAGCGTCGTGCGGCTGCTGGAGACCACACGGCGATGGTTCGAGTTCGGCCACGAGGACGTCTGGACCCTGTTCCACTCTGCGTCGTTCGACTTCTCCGTCTGGGAACTGTGGGGCGCGCTGGCCTGGGGCGGGTCGGTGGTCGTGGTGTCCCACGAGGTCAGCCGCTCACCGGAACGGTTCGTGCGGCTGCTCGCCGACGAGCGCGTCACGGTCCTCAACCAGACACCCTCGGCGTTCTACCAGCTGATCGAGGCCGACCGCGAGACCCCGTTGCCACTCGCCCTGCGGACGGTCGTGTTCGGCGGGGAGGCGCTGGATCTGTCCAGGCTCGCCGCCTGGTACGAGCGCCATCCGGACCGGGCTCCGCTGCTGGTCAACATGTACGGGATCACCGAAACCACCGTGCACGTCAGCTACCTGGAGCTGGACCGGGTCTCGGCCGCGGCGGCGACCGCCAGCCGGATCGGCGAGCCGTTGCCGGATCTGGCGGCTTACGTGCTCGACGCGGGCCTGCGGCCAGTTCCGCCCGGTGTCGCCGGAGAGCTGTACGTGGCGGGAGCCGGTGTCGCGCGTGGCTACCTGGGCCGTCCCGGGCTGACGGCGGGCCGGTTCGTGGCGGATCCGTTCGGGGCGCCGGGTTCCCGGATGTACCGCACGGGCGACGTGGTGCTGCGCGACCGGCGCGGGGGGCTCGAGTTCGTCGGCCGGGCCGACGACCAGGTCAAGGTACGCGGCTTCCGGATCGAGCCTGCCGAGGTCGAAGCCGTGCTGCGCACGTATCCCGGCGTCTCACAGGCCGTGGTCATCGCGAGTGACGACCGGTTGGTCGCCTATGTCGTTTCCGACGAATCGGACACTGGCGCGCTGCGGCGGTTCGCGCGCGAGCGGCTCCCGGACCACCTGGTGCCGTCGGTGGTGCTGTCCGTCCAGGCGATTCCGTTGACCGCCAACGGAAAACTGGACCGCGCGGCGCTGCCGTCGCCTGAGCTTCCGGCATCGGCCGGGCGGACGCCGTCGACGCCGCGTGAGGAGATTCTGGCCGGACTGTTCGCCGAGGTCCTCGGAGTCCCGTCAGCGGCCGCCGACGACGACTTCTTCGATCTCGGCGGGCATTCGCTGCTCGCGACCCGGCTGGTCAGCCGGATCCGCGGCACACTGGGCGTCGAGCTGTCGGTGCGGGCCCTGTTCGAGACGCCGACACCCGCGGGTCTCGCCGTCCGCCTGGCGATGGGCGCCGCCGCCCGGCCCCCACTCGTGGCCCACGATCGTCCCGACGTGCTGCCGTTGTCGTTCGCGCAGCAGCGGTTGTGGTTCCTGCACAAGTTCCAAGGGCCATCGGCGACCTACAACATCCCACTGGCCTTGCGCCTGACCGGCGACCTGAACCGGGACGCGCTCGAGGCGGCACTGAACGACGTCGTCGGGCGCCACGAAACGCTGCGGACGGTGTTCCCCGAACGGGATGGCCGCCCGTGGCAGCGAATCCTGGACACCGAGCTGACGTTGCGTCTCGAGCGGCTCGGCGAGGCCGAACTCGTCGAAGCGCTGGGAGCGGCGGCGCGGTACGAGTTCGATCTGGCTGGGGAGATCCCGATCCGGACGACGTTGTTCGAGGTTGACGAGTCGACGTCGGTGTTGCTGGTGCTGGTGCATCACATCGCGGGTGACGGCTGGTCGATGAGCCCGCTCGCGCGTGACCTCGTCAACGCCTATACCGCGAGGTGCGCGAAGACCGCCCCCGAGTGGTCGCCACTGCCTGTCCAGTACGCCGATTACACGCTCTGGCAGCGTTCTTTGTTGGGTGACGAGTCTGATGTGGACAGTCTGTTCGCCAGGCAGGTGACCTATTGGACCGAGCGACTCGCCGGCTTGCCGGAGGAGGTGACCATTCCGCTGGACCGCCCCCGGCCCGCCGTGGCCTCGTATTCCGGTGCGGTCACCTGGTTCGGGTTGGATGCGGGGTTGGTGGGTGGTTTGGGGGTGGTGGCTCGGTCTGTGGGTGCGTCGTTGTTCATGGTGTTGCAGGCTGGGTTGGCGGTGTTGGTTTCGCGGTTGGGTGGTGGGGGTGATGTTGCTGTTGGTTCGCCGATTGCGGGGCGGACTGATGGTGGGTTGGATGATTTGGTTGGTTTTTTTGTGAATACGTGGGTGTTGCGGACGGATGTGTCGGGGGATCCGTCTTTTGGGGAGTTGGTTGGTCGGGTTCGTGAGGCGAGTTTGGGTGCGTATGAGTGTCAGGATGTGCCGTTCGAGTTGTTGGTGGAGCGGTTGAATCCTCGTCGTTCGTCGGCGCATCATCCGTTGTTCCAGATCGCTCTCGCCTTACAGAACAACGAAGAACCGCGATTCACCCTGCCGGGACTGGACGTCCGCCCGGAGACCGCGCTGGTGGGTGCCGCGCGGTTCGACCTGTTCCTGAATCTCGCCGAGAAGCCGGACGGCGGTCTCGCGGGTGCCGTCGAATACGCGACCGAACTGTTCGACCGGGAGACCATCGAAGACTTCGTCGAACGCTGGCTCCGTGTCCTGCGGACCATGGCCGACCACCCGGACCGCTCGATCAACGACGTCGACATCCTGGCTCCGGGGGAAAGCGCCCGGCTCACCGCGGCCCCGGTCCTGGACGCGCCCGCCCGCACGCTGCCGGAGTTGTTCCGTGCCCGGGTGGAGCGGGATCCGGGTGCGGTCGCGGTGGTGGCCGGTGGTGTCGAATTGTCCTATGGAGAGTTGGACGCGCGGGCGAATCGGCTGGCGCATTGGCTGATCGGCCAGGGTGTGGGCCCGGAGCGCCGGGTGGTGTTGTTGCTGGAGCGTTCGGTCGAGTTGGTTGTGGCGATCGTGGCGGTGGTGAAGGCCGGCGGCGTCTATGTGCCGGTGGATCCGTCGTATCCGGCCGGGCGGATCGGCGATTTGGTCGATCAGGTGGATCCGGTGCTGGTATTGCGTGAGCTGCCGGAGACGGACGACAGTTCGCGGGCTGATCCGGACGTCTTGGTGGATCCGGGAAATTTGGCGTATGTGATGTTCACGTCGGGGTCCACCGGTGTGCCGAAGGGTGTGGCGGTGACGCACGCCGATGTCGTCGGGCTGGTCTCGGACGGGTGTTGGGGTGAGGCGCATCGGCGGGTGCTGGTGCATTCGCCGCAGGTGTTCGACGCCTCCACGTATGAATTGTGGGTTCCGCTGATTCATGGTGGGACGCTGGTGTTGGCGCCGTCGGGGGAGTTCGACGCGGCGGTGCTGGCGAGGACTGTCGTGGGTGGCGGGGTCACCGGGTTGTGGCTGACGGCCGGGTTGTTCAGTGTGATGGCCGAGCACCATCTTGACTGCTTCGAGTCGGTGGAGCAGGTTTGGACCGGGGGTGACGTGGTGTCACCCGAGGCCGTCCGCCGGGTGTTCGAGGCGTATCCGGGGATCTCCGTGGTGGATGGCTATGGCCCGACGGAGACGACGACCTTCGCGACCCGGAATGTGATGACGCGGGACGACATTCCACAAGGGACGGTCCCGATCGGCGTCCCGATGGACACCATGCGGACTTATGTCCTCGACGAGCGGCTGCGCTTGACGGCCCCGGGAGTCCCCGGCGACCTGTACGTCTCGGGCGCCGGAGTCGCGCGCGGCTACCTCGGCCGTCCGGACCTGACTTCAGACCGGTTCGTGGCCGATCCGTTCGGGGGGCCTGGGGCACGGATGTACCGGACCGGTGACCGGGTGCGCTGGAACCGCCGTGGTGAACTGGAGTTCGTCGGCCGGGTCGATGATCAGGTGAAGGTGCGGGGGTTCCGGGTCGAGCCGGGCGAGGTCGAGGCCGCGCTGCTCGACCAGCCCGAGGTCGCCCGAGCCGTTGTAGTCGCGCGGGAGGACCGGCTGGTCGCCTACGTCGTCCAGGAGCACGACACCGCTCCGGAGATCGGTGACGAGCAGGTCGAAGAGTGGCGCGACGTCTACGACACGATGTACGGAGCCGAGCAGACCGCGACTCTGGGTTCGGATTTCACCGGTTGGAACAGCTCGTATACCGGTGAGCCGATTCCGTTGGAGGAGATGAGGTCGTGGCAGGCAGCTGCGGTCGAGCGGATCCGGGAGTCGTCGCCGCGCCGGATCTTGGAGATCGGTGTCGGCTCCGGTCTGTTGTTGGGACCGCTGCTGGACGATGTCGAGTCCTATTGGGCGACCGATTTTTCGGCGCCGGTGGTCGAGCGGCTGCGTGCCCAGGTGGAGGCGGAGCGCGTTGAATTGCGTTGTCAGCCTGCGGACGACGTTACCGGTTTGCCGAACCACTTCTTCGATGTGGTGGTGCTGAATTCGATCGTCCAGTACTTCCCGGATGGCGCCTATCTGGCGCGTGTCCTGGACGGCGCCCTGCGGCTGCTGGCCCCGGGCGGCCGGATCTTCGTCGGTGACGTGCGGCATCAACGGACGGTCCGTGCCCTGCACACGGCGGTTCAGGCCGGGCGGGCGGAATCCGTCGAGCGCCTGCGCGCCGCTGTCGAGCAGGCCGTGTTGCTGGAGAAGGAGCTGGTCGTCGATCCAGGCTTCTTCTCGTCGTGGGCCCAGGAGAACGCGGCCGGGATCGACATCCGGCTCAAACGGGGTCAACCGCACAACGAGCTGACCCGGCACCGGTACGAAGTGGTCATCCATCGCGATCCCGCGCTCGCGACGTCGGTCGCGGACCTGCCGGAGGTGGAGTTCGCCGGTCTGGACGAGCTGGGCGGCCTCGACGGCCCGGTGCGGCTCACCGGGATCCGGAGCCCCCGGCTGGCCGGGGAAGCGGCGGCCGCACTGGCGCTGGCGCGGCACGCGTCCCTCGATGAAGTCCGCTCCCACCTGCGCTCCGGGACCGGGCTGGATCCGGAGGAATTGCACGCCTGGGGTGAGTGTGCCGGCCGCCGGGTGGTGACGACGTGGTCCCCGCACGAGTCCGCCACCTACGAAGCCGTCCTCCTCCCCGCCGGTGACGACGACCGGCTGACCGGCGTGTACCGGCACCCCGGCAGTGGGCGCCCCCGGTCCGCGCTGGTGAACAACCCGCTCGGTTCCCGGACCACCGGCCGGCTGCTGGCGCGGCTGCGGGAACGGCTCGCCGAGCGGCTGCCGGAGCACCTCGTCCCGGCCGTGTTCCTCGCGATCGGCGAGATCCCGTTGACCGACAATGGCAAGGTGGACCGCGCTGCCCTGCCCGAACCCGGCGGGCACCAGGTCACCGGCCGTGCCCCGCGGACCCCTCAGGAAGAAGTCCTGTGTGGACTGTTCGCGGAAATCCTCGGTCGGCCGACGGTCGGCGTCGACGACGGCTTCTTCGACCTCGGCGGACACTCTCTGCTCGCGACCCGGCTGGTCAGCCGGATCCGGGCGGTGTTCGGGGTGGATCTGCCGGTTCGCGCGCTCTTCGACGCGGACACCGTGGCGAGGCTCGCCGAGCGCGTCCACGGCGGCTCGGACCGGCCCGCGCTGGTGCCGTGGGACCGTCCCGACGTGCTGCCGTTGTCGTTCGCGCAGCAGCGGTTGTGGTTCCTGCACAAGCTGGAGGGGCCGTCAGCGACCTACAACATCGCGCTCGCCCTTCGGCTCACAGGCGACCTGGACCGCGGGGCACTGGAGGCGGCTCTCGGCGATGTCGTCGGACGGCACGAGTCGCTGCGGACGGTCTTCCCCGAGATCGACGGCCGTCCGCACCAGCTCGTCACCGACGACCGGCCGTCCCTGCACACCGACCGGACGACCGAAGCCGGTCTCACGGAGACGCTGAGCGGCGCGGCGCGGTACGAGTTCGATCTGGCTGGGGAGATCCCGATCCGGACGACGTTGTTCGAGGTTGACGAGTCGACGTCGGTCTTGCTGGTGCTGGTGCATCACATCGCGGGTGACGGCTGGTCGATGGGGCCGCTCGCGCGTGACCTCGTCGCCGCCTACACTGCCCGCCGCGATGGTGTCGTGCCCGGCTGGTCGCAACTGCCCGTCCAGTACGCCGACTACACGCTGTGGCAGCGAACGCTGCTCGGCGATGAGAACGCCGACGACAGCCTGTTCACCCGGCAGGTCGCCTACTGGACGGACAGGCTCGCCGGACTGCCCGCCGAATCCACCGTGCCCCTCGACCGGCCGCGCCCGGCTGTCGCTTCGTATGCGGGCGACACCGTGTGGTTCGGGTTGGATGCGGGGTTGGTGGGTGGTTTGGGGGTGGTGGCTCGGTCTGTGGGTGCGTCGTTGTTCATGGTGTTGCAGGCTGGGTTGGCGGTGTTGGTTTCGCGGTTGGGTGGTGGGGGTGATGTTGCTGTTGGTTCGCCGATTGCGGGGCGGACTGATGGTAGGTTGGATGATTTGGTTGGTTTTTTTGTGAATACGTGGGTGTTGCGGACGGATGTGTCGGGGGATCCGTCTTTTGGGGAGTTGGTTGGTCGGGTTCGTGAGGCGAGTTTGGGTGCGTATGAGTGTCAGGATGTGCCGTTCGAGTTGTTGGTGGAGCGGTTGAATCCTCGTCGTTCGTCGGCGCATCATCCGTTGTTCCAGATCGCTCTCGCCCTGCAGAACAACGAAGAAGTCCAGTTCGACTTCCCAGGTCTTGAGGCACGGCTGGAGCTCGCGCCGACCTACACGTCCCGGTTCGACCTCTTCTTCAGCCTCACCGAGAAATTCGACGACTCCGGTGCCTCGGCGGGCATCACGGCGATGGTCGAGTACGCGACGGAGCTGTTCGACAGGGCGACCGTGGAAGAGCTGTCCCACCGCTTCGTCGGTCTGCTGCGCTCTCTCGTCGCGAATCCGGAGAAGCCGATCAGCGACGCCGAAATCCTCTTCGCGGCCGAACGGACACGGCTGTTGCCGGCGGCGCCGGAGCCGGTCGGCTCGGCACTGCCGGAGTTGTTCCGCGCTCAGGTCGAGCGGGACCCGGACGCGGTCGCGCTGGTCAGCGGCGGCGTCGAACTGTCCTATCGGGAGTTGGAGGTCCGGGCGAATCGGCTGGCACATTGGCTGATCGGTGAGGGTGTCGGACCGGAGCGCCGGGTCGCGTTGCTGCTGGAGCGCTCGGTCGAGTTGGTCGTCGCGATTCTGGCGGTGGTGAAAGCCGGTGGCGCCTATGTCCCGGTGGATCCGTCGTACCCGGCCGGGCGCGTCAGCGCTCTGCTCGACGACGTGGACCCGGTGCTGGTGCTGCGTGAGCTGCCGGACGTGACGGGCATCCCCGAAACCGATCCGGACGTCCGGGTGCTGCCTGGAAACCTGGCGTACGTGATGTTCACGTCGGGGTCCACCGGTGTGCCGAAGGGCGTGGCGGTGACGCAGGCCGATGTCGTCGGGTTGGTGTCGGACAGCTGCTGGGGTGAGGCGCATCGGCGGGTGCTGGTGCATTCGCCGCACGTGTTCGACGCCTCGACATACGAGTTGTGGGTTCCGTTGATCCACGGTGGCACGCTGGTCCTCGCGCCCTCGGGTGAATTCGACGCCGCGGTGCTGGCGAGGACCATCGCCGACGGCGGGGTAACCGCATTGTGGCTCACCGCCGGGCTGTTCAGCCTGATGGTCGAACAGCATCGGGACTGCTTTGCCGCGGTGGAGCAGGTGTGGACCGGGGGTGACATCGTGTCGCCTGACGCGATTCGCGAGCTGCTCGGCACTTATCCCGGGCTCACCGTCGTCGACGGATACGGCCCGACCGAGAGCACGACGTTCGCGACGCGGCATGTGATGACGCGGGACGACATTCCACAAGGGACGGTCCCGATCGGCGTCCCGATGGACGCCATGCGGAGCTACGTGCTCGACGAACGTCTGCGGCTCGTGCCGCCCGGCGTCGTCGGCGAACTGTACGTATCCGGTGACGGGGTGGCCCGCGGCTACCTCGGCCGTCCGGGACCGACCTCCGCACGGTTCCTGCCCGACCCGTTCGGGGGGCCCGGGGCACGGATGTACCGGACCGGTGACCGGGTGCGCTGGAACCGCCGTGGTGAACTGGAGTTCGTCGGCCGGGTCGATGATCAGGTGAAGGTGCGGGGGTTCCGGGTCGAGCCGGGCGAGGTCGAGGCCGCGTTACTCGACCAGCCCGAGGTCGCACGGGCCGTCGTCCTCGCCAAACCCGACCGCCTGCTCGCCTATGTGGTCCCGGAAGGCGTGACCGACACGGACGGGGAAGATGCGCAGGTCGATGAGTGGCGTGACGTCTACGACACGATGTACGGAGCCGAGCAGACCGCGACTCTGGGTTCGGATTTCACCGGTTGGAACAGCTCGTATACCGGTGAGCCGATTCCGTTGGAGGAGATGAGGTCGTGGCAGGCGGCCGCGGTTGAGCGGATCCGGGAGTCGTCGCCGCGCCGGATCCTGGAGATCGGTGTCGGCTCGGGTCTGTTGCTCGGGCCGCTGCTGGACGATGTCGAGTCCTATTGGGCGACCGATTTTTCGGCGCCGGTGGTCGAACGGCTGCGCGCCCAGGTGGACGCTGAGCGCGTTGAATTGCGCTGTCAGCCCGCGGATGACGTTTCGGGTTTGCCACCGGAGTTCTTCGATGTGGTGGTGCTGAATTCGATCGTCCAGTACTTCCCGGACGGCGCCTACTTGGCGCGTGTCCTGGACGGCGCCCTGCGTCTGCTGGCGCCGGGTGGTCGGATCTTCGTCGGTGACGTGCGGCATCAGCGGACGGTCCGTGCCCTGCACACGGCAGTGCGGGCGGAGCAAGCGGAGTCGGCGGAGCGGTTGCGGTCGTCTGTCGAGCAGGCCGTGTTGCTGGAGAAGGAGCTGGTCGTCGATCCGGGGTTCTTCTCGTCGTGGGCCGAGGAGAACGCGGCCGGGATCGACATCCGGCTCAAACGAGGCGAACCGCACAACGAGCTGACCCGGCACCGGTACGAGGTCGTCCTTCACCGTGATCGGGCCGACGCGGTATCAGTGGCGGAGCTGCCGGAGGTGGAGTTCACCGGCCTGGACGACCTGGGCGACCTCGACAGCCCGGTGCGGCTCACCGGAATCGCGAACCCGCGGTTGACCGGGGAATTGGCCGCCGCCAGGGCGCTGACCCGGCATGCGTCCCTCGACGACATCCGACTCCACCTGAAGAACGGGCAGGGCGTCGACCCGGAGGCACTGCACGCCTGGGGCGAGCGCTCGGGGCACCGGGTGGCGACGACGTGGTCGCCCGAAGACCCCGGCTCGTACGAGGCGGTCGTGCTCCCCGGTGCTCAGGACGGCCCGCTGACCGGCGTCCACCGTGCACCGTCCGGGCGCTCCCTGGCGGCGCTGGCCAGCAACCCGGTCGGCTCGCGCTTCACCGGCAGGCTGCTCACCAGGCTCCGTGACCGGCTCGCCGAGCAGCTGCCCGCTTACCTCGTGCCGTCCGCGATCCTCGCCATCGACGAGATTCCGTTGACCGCCAACGGCAAGGTCGACCGGGACGCCCTGCCTGACCAGCTCCCGGCAACCACCGGCCGCGCGCCGAGGACCCTCGTCGAGGAAGTCCTGTGTGGACTGTTCGCGGAAATCCTCGGCCGGGCCACGGTCGGTGTCGATGACAGCTTCTTCGACCTCGGCGGGCATTCGCTGCTCGCGACCCGGCTGGTGAGCCGGATCAAGGCCGTGCTCGGAGTCGACCTGCCGGTCCGCGCGCTCTTCGAAGCGGCCACGGTGGACGGTCTGGCCCAGCGGATCCAGGACGGCGGCGAAGACACCGCGTTCGACGTCGTCCTGCCACTGAGGCGGGGCGGCACCAGGCCGCCGCTGTTCTGCGTTCACCCGATCAGCGGATTGAGCTGGACCTACTCGGGACTGCTGCGCCATCTGAGCCCCGAGTTCCCCGTGTACGGCCTGCAGTCTCGCGGGCTCGCGGACGGCGGGGAGCTGCCGCGCTCGGTGGCGGAGATGGCGCAGGACTACATCGCCGAGCTCACCCGCGTCCAGCCGGAAGGGCCGTATCACCTGCTGGGCTGGTCGTTCGGTGGAATGGTGGCGCACGCGATCGCCGCCGAACTGCGGCGACGCGGCCAGGAGGTCGCGCTGCTCGTGCTGCTCGACGCGAGCCCGGCGAAACCGTGGACGCCGGAGGAGCTCGCGATCGCCCGGGACATGGACCGCACTGGCGCCTACACCCGGATGCTCGCCGCGTTCGGCATCAGCGCGGCCGGGTTGGCCGGGGAAACCCTTACACACGAACGGTTCCAGGAGATCGCCTTCGAGCGGAACATCGTATTGGCGAGCCTGGAGGAAGACCACGTCACCGCGATGATGCGGGTGATGCGGAACAACGCCGACATCATCGGCAGGCTCCGCCACGAGCCGATCGCGGTCGACACCCTGCTGTTCGTCGCCGCGGACGAGCCGGAGGTGCTCACTGCCGACGTCTGGGCCGAGTACGTGGAGCGGGAGGTCGAGGTGCATCCGGTGCCCTGCGACCACATCGGCATGACCCTGCCGGACTCCCTGGCGGTCATCGGCCCGGTGCTGGAACGAAAACTGCGCGCGGTGGCGCGGAACCGACGGGAAGGGAACTCATGACGAATCCGTTCGACGACCCCGACGGCACCTTCAAGGTGCTGGTCAATGACGAGGGCCAGCACTCGCTGTGGCCCGCCTTCGCCGAGGTGCCCGCCGGGTGGACGGTGGCGCACGCCGACGACACCCGGGCGGCCTGCCTGGAGTACGTCGAGCAGCACTGGACCGACCTGCGGCCGTCGAGCCTGGTCCGGGCCATGAACGAAAGCCGCTGACCGAACTCCCAGGAGGTGTCCCATGTCCGAGCTCATCGATGCGGTACTGGCAGGCGCGCCCGGCGAACGGCTCGCCGGGCTCCCGCTCCCGGACCGCTACCGGGCGGCCTATATCCGCAAACAGGACGTCGGCATGTTCGGCGACGACGAGACCGATCCCGACGTCCGCCGCTCCATCCACGTCGGCGAGGTCGCGATGCCCGAGCTGGCGCCCGACGAGGCGCTGGTCGCGGTGATGGCCTCGGCGGTCAACTTCAACACCGTCTGGTCGGCCACGTTCAAACCGGTCCCGACGTTCGCCTTCCTCGAACGCATCGGCAGGCAGGGCCCCCGCGCCGCGCGGCACGACCTCCCCGAGCAGGTGATCGGGTCCGACGCGTCGGGGGTGGTCGTACGGGTGGGCTCGGCGGTCGAGCACTGGGGGCCGGGGGATCGCGTGGTCGTCAGCCCGACCTACGCCAGCGGTCAGGTGACCTCCGGCTCCGGTGACGGCATGGTCGCCGACGACATCCTCGCCTGGGGCTACGAGACGAACTTCGGCGGGATGGCTGATTTCGCCGTGGTGAAGGCGAATCAGCTGCTGCCCAAGCCCGAGCATCTGACGTGGGAGGAATCCGCGGCCAACATGCTGTGCGGGATGACGGTGTACCGGATGCTGGTCAGCCCCAACGGCGCGCGGATGAAACAAGGCGATGTCGTGCTCATCTGGGGCGCCGCGGGCGGGCTGGGCGGCTACGCGGTGCAGATGGTCAAGAACGGCGGCGGGATCCCGGTCGCCATGGTCGGTTCCGAGGAACGCGCCGAACTCATGCGCGACCTCGGCTGCGAAGCGGTCATCAACCGGCAGGAGTTCATGAACTCGCCGGGCGGGCTCAAGAGCCCGAAGGTGCTGCGGCGGATGGGCGAGACGATCCGACGGCTCGTCGGCGAGGACCCGCACATCGTGTTCGAGCACACCGGCCAGGAGACCTTCGGCGCGTCGGTCTACCTCGCGCGGCGCGGCGGCAGCGTCGTGACCTGCGGGTCCAGTAGCGGATACCAGCACGACTACGACAACCGCTACCTGTGGATGAAGGTGAAGCGCATCGTCGGCAGCCACGGCGCGAACATGGCCGAGGCACACGAGGCCAACCGGTTACTGCGCCTGGGAATGATCGTGCCGACGCTGTCGGTCACCTATCCGCTCACCGAGGCGGGCGAGGCGACCAGGGCCGTCCAGCTCGGCAAGCACGTCGGCAAGGTCGGCATCCGCTGCCTGGCGCCGAGCGACGGCCTCGGCGTGGAGGACCACGCGCTGCGGGCACGGGTCGGCGAGCAGCGAATCGGTTTGTTCCGCAAGTACTGAGTTCCGCGAGGGGGACGGGTTTCGTGCATTCGATCCAAAGTCCACCGGCGACGGACGACCCGGCACGGGCCGGCCGCGATTCGCCGAGCTACGACGGTTACCTCGCCATCGACGGCCTGCTGCGGCTGCAACGACCGCTCAGTGTGCCGGAGCATCCCGACGAGCTCCACTTCATCGTCACGCACCAGGCGATCGAACTGTGGTTCAAGGTCGTCGTCCACGAGCTCGCCAGGTTCAAAGCCGATCTCGGCCGTGCGGCGTGGACAAGGGCGGTGGCCGGGCTCGGCCGGATCAACGCGATCCTCGCCGCGCAGACGGCGCAGCTAGGCACACTGGGGCATCTGAATCCGAAGGCGTTCCTGGAGTTCCGGAGTTTCCTCGGCACGGCGAGCGGGTTCCAGTCCGTCCAGTTCCGGGTGATCGAGGTCCTCAGCGGACTGCGGGACCCCGATTACCTGGACGGCCTGCGGGCCGCACACGGCGGCAGCCTGCCGGCGCGGGTTCTCGAGGCGTTGGCCGAGCCTGGCCTCGCCGAGATCGCGGGCGAGGCGGCGGACTGGGGCGCCGTCTACGCCGCGCCGGACGACCACGGCGCGCTTTTCCTCCTGGGAGAGGCGTTGCTGGAGTACGACCGGCTGTGGCTGGCCTGGCGCCATGAGCATCTGGTGCTGGTGGAGCGGATCATCGGGCAGGACACAAGGGGCACCGGCGGGGCCTCGGCCCGCTACCTGCAGAGGCGGTTGTCCCTGCGGTTCTTCCCATTCCTGTGGGATGTCCGGCATCGGCTCACGATGAAAGGCGGTGCCTGAGACCGTCCTCACCGGTCGTGTGCCAGTACCGTCCTGAGTGCGTCGAGGACCGCCGCGAACGCCGGTGCGTCCGGGTCGATGAGTTCGAAGTGGTCGGCGCCGGCGAGCCGCGTCAGCGTGACGTCGTCGCCGTGGGCGGTCGCCAGACGGTGGAAACGCTCGCTGATTTCGAGCGGGACACGGTCGTCCTTGTCGCCATGTATCAGCACGCAGCGCGCG
The DNA here is from genome assembly GCF_002234405.1 of Amycolatopsis thailandensis. Classification (GTDB taxonomy): domain Bacteria; phylum Actinomycetota; class Actinomycetes; order Mycobacteriales; family Pseudonocardiaceae; genus Amycolatopsis; species Amycolatopsis thailandensis. The sequence continues at coordinate 53,599 of NZ_NMQT01000041.1, forward strand.
TCGAGGGGAAGGAGCCGAGCCGGATCCGCCGCGTGATAGCGATCGGGAAAGCTCGCCGGTCCTACACCGAGAAGGCGGCCCACGGCACCGCCGTCCAGGTCGAGCCGATAGGCCTCGGCGAGGTCGCAGACCCCCGCGAGCGAGACGACTCCCTTGGCACGCAAAAGAGTTCCGTCACGCCCGGGGCTACCAGGAGGGAGCCGGTGCCGCGATGCCGCCCACAGCGCGAGGTGTCCACCCGCGGAATGGCCCAGCAGCACCGTGCGATCACCCTTGACGAGCCCGCCGGTGAGCGCAGGCAGCGCGTCGAGGCCGTTGGCGATGTCGGCGAACGTCCCCGGCCAGCCGCCGCGGTCCTGGCCGACACGATGATATTCCAGTGCCGCGGTGAGATGGCCGTGACGCGCCAGTTCCGCGCACAGTGGACGGATGTGGGCCCGATCGTATTCGGCTGCCCAGAATCCGCCGTGGAGGACCACTACCGTGCTCGTTACCGGACCGGAATCTGGCCACCACAGCTCGACAACGTGTTCGATGCCTTCGCCGTAGCGCAATGTGCTGTCGGATCGGCGGGCCGTCCTGCCCAGAACCTCGGCGAGACCCATCGGCGAAATCCCCCTGCCCGGCGCCGGTCGTCGAGTATCCGTTGTATACGGTCGCCAGGAACCGTCACAAGCAGATGGATCCGCGGAAACGGGGCTACCGTGAGTTTCCCAGTGACGTTTTCCCCAGGGCGCCGGTGTGTTTCCGGCTGCTTGGCAACCGTAGCCAACCGTCGTCGGCCGGACAAGAGCTTCTCGCGCCGCGGGCGGCGTAATGAAATGCCGATGTCGGCTTTCCGTCGCAGAACACCAGCTTCACTTCGACGTGGATACTGTATCCGAGTTGGTGGAAGCCTCACGACGTATAACGTCGTGAACCAGGCGACGTCGAGGATGTTCCGGTGGCTGAGCAGCGGGCTCGTGAACGTGCCGGATCTGATGATCGGTAAGGGGAAGTAGCGGGTGCTCGCTTACATCGGCGGTGTGGCTCTGTTCGCGCTGGGGATCTGTCTCTCCGTGGCGCTGCACGAAGCGGGCCACATGGTTACCGCGCGGGCATTCGGAATGAAGGTCCGCCGGTTCTTCGTGGGGTACGGGCCCACGGTGTTCTCCTTTCGGCGTGGCGGCGTCGAATACGGTCTCAAGTGGATTCCGCTCGGCGGGTTCTGCGATATCGCCGGGATGACAGCGCTCGACGAGGTCACCCCGGAGGAGTCACCCAAGGCCATGTGGCGCTTCAAGACCTGGAAGCGCACGGTCGTGATGTCCGCCGGGTCGATCACCCACTTCATCCTCGGCTTCGTGGTGCTGTACCTGATGGCCGTCACGATGGGCCTGCCCAACACGAACCCGTCGACCGACCCGGTGATCGCCACGACTTCGTGCGCGCGATCGGCCGTCACCGCCGACCAGGCCAGTAACCCCACCTGCGCGCCGGGCGACCCGAAGCCCGCGGCCGCGGCCGGGCTGCTGGCGGGGGACAAGGTGCTCTCGGTCGGCGGGAAGCCGACGCCGACCTGGTCCGACATGCTCAGCACCGTCCAAGCGTCCAGCGGGCCCACGGCCTTCCAAATCCTGCGCAACGGGCAGACCCTGACGCTGACCGTCGACATCCCCAAGGTGCAACGGCTGGCCACCGACGGGAAGGTGAAGGACGTCGGGATGATCGGCGCCTCGGCCGCCAGCCAGCCGAGCCTGATCGGCTACGGCCCGATTGACGCGGTCGGCGGGACCCTGAGCTTCACCGGCACGATGTTCACGGAGACCTGGCAGCGGATCGTCGAGTTCCCGTCGCGGATGCCCGCCGTGGTGGAGTCCATCTTCGGTGCTGAGCGCGACCCGAACACCCCGGTCAGCGTGCTCGGCGCCAGCCGGATCGGTGGGGAGGCGGTCGAACGCGGCCTGTGGGAGATCTTTCTGCTCCTGCTGGCGAGCTTGAACTTCTTCATGGGCATGTTCAATCTGCTGCCGCTGCTGCCGATGGACGGTGGGCATATCGCGGTCGTCTGGTACGAGCGGATCCGCGACTGGTTCCGCAAGGTGCGGGGCAAAGTCGCGGCCGGTCCGGTCGACTACACGAAGCTCTCCGCGGTCACGCTCGTGCTCGTGGTCATCGGCGGCGGGATCACCCTGCTCACCGTGGCCGCCGACATCGTCAACCCGATCCGTTTGCCGTAACGGAGGCTCACCGGCCAGGCGCTGTTCTCCGCGGCGGCGTCGCCCGGTACGCAGGGCCAGGTGCGCGCGGTGCAGCAGCGCACCTTCCGCTACCGCGCGGACGGCCAGGTGACCGCGATCGACGACCGGCTGCGCGGCGACCGGGTCTACGAACTGACCCCCGGCGGCCGGGTCACCGGCGTGCGGGCGAGCACCTGGTCCGAGCGGTACGCCTACGACGCGCTCGGCAACGTGGTCGCCACCGACCCCGGCCCGGAACCGTCCGATGAGGACACCCCGGCGGTCGCCGGACCGCGCCAGGTGGACGGGATGCTGCTGCGGGCAGCTGGCCGCGTCTCCTACGACTACGACGCCGCCGGCCGGGTGGTCCGGCAGGTCAAGCGCACCTTGTCGGGGCGGCGGCTGGTGCGCGAGTACGAGTGGAACGATCTCCACCAGCTCGTCGCCGTGACCACGCCGGAAGGGGTGCGCTGGCACTACGTCTACGACCCGTTCGGGCGACGGCTGGCCAAGCAGCGGCTCGACGCGGACGGCACGGTCGCCGAGGAGATCACCATCGCCTGGGACGGCACGCTGCTCGCCGAGGAGCAGCGCACGGTGGCGGGCACCACGACCGCTACCGCATGGGACTACCGCGCCGGCAGTGCCGAACCGGTCGCCCAGACCTCCCGCTCGTGGCTGGCCGACGCGCCGGCCGAAATCATCGAGACGCGGTTCCACGTGATCATCGCCGACCTGATCGGCACTCCGACCGAACTGGTCGACGCCGCGGGTCAGGTGGCCTGGTGCCAGACGACCGGTCTGTGGGGCAATCAGCTCGCGGTGTCCACTTCGGTTGGGACGAGCTGCCCGCTGCGCTTCCCGGGCCAGTACCACGACGCGGAGACCGGCCTGCACTACAACGTGCACCGCTACTACGACCCGTACACCGCGCGCTACCTGTCGCCGGACCCGCTCGGCCTGTCCCCGTCGGCCAACCACTACACCTACGTCGCCAACCCGCTGGCCGTGGCCGACCCGCTCGGCCTGGCCGGATACCAGGACCCGGCGAGCGGCCGGTTCGCCCGCGATCCGGCCCTGCCGCCCGCCGATCACGTGCACAACCGGAGCACCGAATACCCGAAAAGTTACACGCAGCAGGCACACGACGAGATGGCCGCGAAGTGGACCGACGAGGGCCGGGCGCAGGGCGGCACGCCGCGCGACCCGGTGACCGGCGAGCGGATCCCGCACGATCAGCTGACCTGGCGGGACGCCACCCGCCGGGAGATTCCCTACTACGACTCGGAAGGCCGCAAGAACCTGACCTACGAACACGTTCCGCCGGTGGTCAACCACTGGATCGAAGAGGGCCTCGCCAGACCACGCTCGATGACCTGCGCGAGACCATCAAGTCCGCGCTGTACGGTCCGAACCTGGACGCCGGCACCAGCGAGTTCCCCGGCTGAGTGTGAGCAACGAACGACCGACGTCGTGAAGACGGCAAACCAGGCGTTGGACGAACTGGACAAACACCCGCGATAGCCGCATCGCGGACGCACCGGTGCCGCTGGACACTTCCCGGCCGGCGGCACATTGCCCTCAGCGCCACTGTGCGTTGCCCGTCCGGTCAAAGATCGCCCGCGGTGAAACCATCCCGGGCGTGACGTTCGTTGAGCCGACGTGACTGAACTTCGCCGGCTCGGCTCGTCCGACCTTCTCGTCTCGTCCCTCTGCCTTGGCGGAAATGTCTTCGGCTGGACCGCTGACCAGGCCCAGTCCTTCGCGGTGCTGGACGCCTATTTCGCCGGGGGCGGCAACTTCGTCGACACCTCTGACTCGTACATGAACTACTTTCCTGAACAGGGCAACGAACCAGGCCAGTCCGAGACCATCATCGGCGACTGGCTCGCCGATCGCGGCAATCGCGACGACGTTGTCCTGGCGACCAAGGTGGGCGACCACCCGAACTACTTCGGCCTCGCGCCCGCCACCATCAAGGCCGCCGCCGAGGAGTCGCTGCGGCGGCTGCGCACCGACCACATCGACCTCTACTACACCCACTTCGACCACGACGAATCCATTCCGGTCGACGACATCATCGGCGCACTGGACGAACTCGTGCAGGCGGGCAAGGTGCGCGCCATCGGCGCTTCCAACATCAGCCCCGAACGGCTCGCCGCGTCACTGGCCTTCGCCGACCGCGCGGGCACCGCCCGCTACGTGGCGCTCCAGCCGCAGTACAACCTCGTCTCGCGCGACACCTACGAAGGCGCGCGACGCGAGATCGTGCAGCGCGAGGGGCTGGCGTGCGTGCCGTACTTCGCGCTCGCATCGGGTTTTCTCACCGGCAAGTATCGTCCGGGCCAGACCGTCGAGAACGTGCGCAACGTGCCCGGACTGGCAGGCGGCTACGCGGACACCGAACGCGGCGCGCGGGTGCTCGACGCCGTGGCCCAGGTCGCCACCGCCCGCGGGGTGGAGATGGCCACCGTGGCGCTGGCCTGGCTCGGGCAGCAGCCGACGGTGACCGCGCCGATCGCCTCCGCGCGCACTGTCGAGCAGTTGCCCGCTCTGCTCGCAGCCCAGGACCTGCACCTCTCGGACGCCGAGTTGCGCACGCTCACCTCCGCTTCCTCCTGACCGGTGCCCGCGGTCAGGAGGCACAGGTTCCAATCTGTTGCCCTTTCGGGTCGAGTTCCCCTGGCGACCGAGGTCGGCAAATGTCGCCTTATATCGGGAATGGCCCGGTCAGGAGCGACCGCGCGGTGGGTGGTGTGCCGGTGACCCGGTGTGCTGAGCTGGGAGAGTGAAGCAGGAGGGATTCACGGTGACGTTGTCGTGTCGCCGCTGATCGGGCTGTACACAATACCGACTGGGAAGTGAGCAGGATCTCGTGAGTAATCCGTTGGTCGCGCCGGTGAAGGACTCGACGACGGCGGTGTCCGGTATTCCGTTGCTGGAGGGCGCGACGGAGCTGAAGACGGCCATCGAGAGCAAGGACTGGGCCGGTGTGGCGATGGGCGCGGTGGGGACCGCCCTGGACGCCCTGACGATGGCGATGGACCCGATCGGCGCGGTCTTCGCCGCCGGGGTCGGCTGGTTGATCGAGCATGTCGGCCCGCTGAAGGAGGCGCTGAACGCGCTGACGGGCAACGCGGACGAGATCGCGGCGCAGTCGGAGACCTGGACCAACATCGCCAAGGAGCTGGAGAGCGTCTCCGCGGAGCTGGTGGATCTGGTCGAGAAGGATCTGCAGAGCTGGAAGGGTGACTCGGCGGACGCGTACCGCAAGCAGGCCGAGAACACCGCGACCCTGATCGCCAGCGCGCAGAAGGGTTCCGAGGGCGCGGCCAGCGGGGTGAAGACCGCGGGCGAGGTGGTGGCGGCGGTCCGCACGCTGGTCCGCGACATCATCGCCGAACTGGTCGGGCATCTGATCTCGTGGGCATTGCAGGTGGTGTTCACACTCGGGATCGGGATGACGTGGGTGGTGCCGCAGGTGGTGGCCGCGGTGGCGAAGACGGCGTCGAAGATCGCGAGCGTCACTACGAAGCTGGTGAAGGCACTCAAGGCGTTGGTGCCGTTGCTGAAGAAGGCCGGGACGCTCTTCGATGACGCCGGGAAGGCGTTGAAGAGCCTCAGGGGCGGCAAGCCCAAGGCCCCACCCAAACCGAAGGACATCAACTCCTCGAAGGGATCGCCGGGCAAGGACGGCAACTCGTCCGGGGACTCGACCACGACCTCCAGCGCTGGTCCGGGATCGACGAACAATGCCGGGACCGGTGGTGGGAACAGCGGCGGCGGTTCGCGGCCGCATGGCGAGACGGACCAGGGCGGCACACACGGGCCGGGCGGGGCGCCGCCACCGGGTCGTGGCCCTTCCGGCGGGAACAATTCGACCTCCGCTTCGGGTGCGGGGCCGGGTGTCCGGGGGAACAGCCGCGGTCCGCGGCAGGACGGGGTACCCGACAAGAACAAGAACACCTGCGGTGACCCGATCGACGTGGCCGCCGGTGACGTGGTGCTCGCGCAGACCGACGTCGAACTGGCCGCGGCGCTGCCGCTGGTGCTGCGCCGCGTGCACCTGTCCTCCTACCGGGCGGGCTGGTCGTTCGGCCCGAACTGGGCGTCCACTGTGGACCAACGGCTGGAGGTCGACGGGGAAGGGGTGTCGTTCGCCGGCGATGACGGCACGCTCCTGTTCTACCCGCATCCGATGCCGCAATCCCTGCCGCTGGCAGGGCCGCGGCGGCCGCTGGCGTTGACCGGCGAGGGCTACACGGTCACCCTGCCGGAGCAGGGCCGGACGCTGCATTTCGGCGGCGGCACCGGGGTGCTGCCCTTGCGCGCCATCACCGATCGCAACGGGCACCGCGTCGAGTTCGTCCGCGACGACGCCGGGGTGCCGACCGAGATCCGGCACAGCGGGGGCTATCGCATCCGGGTCGAGTCGGCGGGCGGGATGATCCGCGCCCTGCACTTGTGTGGCGCTGACGACGGTGCCGACCTGCTGCTACTGCGGTACGGCTACGAGCACGGCCGGCTCGCCGAGGTCACCAACGCCTCCGGGACGCCGCTGCGGTTCAGCTACGACGGCGCCGGCCGGATGACCGGCTGGACCGACCGCAACGGTGCCTGGTACCGCTACGGCTACGACTCCGAGGGGCGGGTGGTGCGGGCCGAAGGTTCCGGCGGATTCCTCAGCGGCACCATGGCGTACGAGGACAAGGTGCGGCGATGGACCAACTCGCTGGGACAGCAGACCGTCTACCACCTCAACGAACTGGGCCAGACCGTGCGTGAGGTCGACCCGGCAGGGCACGAGGTCCGTTCGGAATGGGACGCCTTCGACCGGCTGCTCTCCTGGACCGATCCGCTGGGCCGGACAGTGCGGTACGAGCACGACGAGTTCGGGAACGTGGTGGCGGTGACCCGGCCGGATGGCTCGCAGACCCGGTGGGAGCACAACGGTCTCGGGCTGCCGGTGACGATGATCGCGGCGGACGGAACGGTTTCACGGCAGGAATACGACGAGCGCGGCAATCTCACCCGCACGATCGACGCGGCGGGCCGCGCGAGCGGCTATGGCTACGACGAGCAGGGGAACCTCTCCACGATCACGGACCCTCTCGGCGGAGTGCGCACCATCCTGAGCAACGACGCCGGACTGCCGGTGTCGGTCACCGATCCCTCGGGCGCGGTCACCCGGTACGAGCGGGACGGATTCGGGCGGGTCTCCGCCGTGGTGGATCCGGCCGGAGCCGCCACGCGGTTCGGCTGGACCGTGGACGGCCTGCCTGCCTGGGAGACTTCGCCGGACGGGACCACGCAACGGTGGATCTACGATGGCGAAGGCAACCTGCGTACCTATGTCGACGCCCTCGGCCAGATCCATCGCACCGAGGTCACCCATGCCGACCTGCCCTCCGCCGAGACTCGTCCCGACGGCACCCGCATGGAGTACGGCTACGACACCGAACTCCGGTTGACCAGCGTCACCAACCAGCAAGGCCTCGTGTGGCGCTACGAATACAACGTGGCGGGCGATCTGGTGCGGGAGACCGACTTCAACGGCCGGGTGCTGACGTACCGGCACGACGCGGCCGGGCAGCTGGTCGAACGCGTCAACGGCGTGGGGGAGACCGCGCAGTTCCACTACGACGTCCTCGGGCGCGTCGTGGAACGCCGCAACGGCGCGGCGGTCACCACGTTCGCCTACGACGCGGCGGGCCGCGTGATCGAAGCGACGAACCCGGACGCGCGTGTCACCTTCACCCGGGACCTGGACGGACGGGTGCTCACCGAGACCGTCAACGGCCGGACCGTCGCCTCGGTCTACGATCCGCTCGGCAGGCTGGTCCGCCGCCGCACGCCGTCCGGAGCGGAGAGCGTGTGGGACTACGATGCGGGTCCCCGGCCGGTGTCGCTGCACACCGCCGGGCGCACGCTGCGCTTCGCCTACGACAGCGCGGGCAACGAAACCCGGCGGGAATGGGGCAGCCAGGCGGTACTCGCCCAGTCCTGGGACGGCGGCCACCGGCTGCGCTCGCAGTCACTCACCGATGCCACGGGAACCGAGACACAGCGACGTTCCTACCGGTACCGCGAGGACGGTTTCCTGACGGCCATGGACGATCGGCTCACCGGTCCGCGCCGGTTCGACCTCGATCGAGTGGGCCGGGTCGTGGCTGTCAGCGGCTCGGGCTGGAGCGAGCGATATGCCTACGACGCCGCGGGAAACGTCGCGCACGCGTCGTTGCCGACCGCTCCCGAGCCGACCGGCGAGGAATTCGGCGCACGGGAATACCGTGGCACACTGATCCGCCGGGCCGGCAACGTCCGCTATGAGCACGACGCCCAGGGCCGGGTGGTGCTGCGGCAACGGAAGCGGTTGTCCCGTCGCCCCGACACCTGGCGGTACTTCTGGAACTCCGACGACTGCCTTTCCGAGGTGCTCACCCCTGATGGCACCCGCTGGCGTTACCGTTACGACGCGCTCGGCCGCCGGATCGCCAAGCAGCGGCTCACTCCCGACGGTTCCGGGGTGCTGGAGCAGATCGAATTCGCCTGGGACGGGCTCGTACTGGCCGAACAGGCGCACACGGTCGGCACCGGTCCGGGGGACGCCCGTGTCACGGTGTGGAACTGCGAACCGGACACCGGCCGCCCACTGACCCAGACCGAGCGATCACCGCTGCGCCACGCGCCGCAGCAATGGATCGACGAACGGTTCTATTCGATCATCACCGATCTGGTGGGCACGCCGACCGAGCTGGTGGACGACCGAGGCGACGTGGCCTGGTTCCACCGCACGACGCTCTGGGGTGCCACGGCGTTGAGCCGGGGCGGCGCGGGAACCGGCACCCCGTTGCGTTTCCCCGGCCAGTACCACGACCCGGAAACCGGCTTCAACTACAACGTCCTGCGCCACTACGATCCCGAGTCCGCCCGATACGGCAGCGCCGACCCGATCGGCCTGCGAGGGGGAGCCAACCCCCATCAGTACGTGCCCAACCCGCACACCTGGCTGGACCCGCTCGGGCTCACCCCGTGCCAGGAACAGCTCGCCGCCGATCTCGGCGACCGGGCCTCCTATTACCACCGCATGCTCAATCCGCGAACCGGCGAATACAACACGGTGTCCGTGATCAGGGTGCGCGACAGTCAGGGCAACGAATTCAATGTTGTCACGCAGAATGGCGGAGACGATTTCACCAAAGCGCAGCGAGGAGCCGCTCAGCCCGGCGATCTGCTGGTTCGCGTACCCGGTGGAGTCGATCGGCACGCCGAGATGAACGGGATGGCCGTCATCCGGAATCAGGGATGGACGCCGATAGCCGGCGGCGCGAGTAGGCCCGTGTGTACGCCTTGTGGCACGACATTGTGGAACCAGCATGGTGCGCAGGTGGTCGGGCCCGAATACCTGGGCGAGGGGACCGGGCAGACCGGATTCATCTTCCCTCTTCCCGCGAATCCGACATGACGAACGAGAGTCCGGTCGGCAGCTCGGATGCCGACGGGATTCAGTCGATGGCGCGGGACGACCTCGTCGACCATCTGGTCGACGAGGTCGGCGCTCACTTCCCAGTCCGGCGAGAGAACTGGCGAACAAGCATCCCGGATCTATTGAGGGGTAAGTCAAATGTGGCGTGACTGGGCCTCTTGCGGCGAAGGACCCTTCGCTGGATCCGAGGTCGGAGGTGCCCTTTGTGGCGTGCTTCTGGGCCGGGCTGCGGGCGGCAGTCGTTCCTGAGTGTCCACAGAGGACGCCCTATGGCTTCCTGATGTCCGATTGATGGCTAGATGTGCAGTTTTGGCGGGGGTCGTGAGTGGCAAAGAGGGTTAGAACCCGCTTTGCCACTCACGACCGCCTTCGCAAAGCGTGCACATGGGCATCAATCGGACATTCGATCACTGGGGGAGCGTCCTGGTGGACGGTCGGAGGGTGGCCGATTCGGATCCGCGACACTGAAGCCTCCCTTCAGCGCATCGGACGCGGCGAAGGGAGCCCTCGGTCCGGCACGGCTCGCTTGCGAACACGACACGTTTGCCCCTCTCCTCAATGAGTCGTAGCCCGCCCAGTCGTGCCCGCGTCAGGCGCACCGAACCGGACGGTTTTTCCCCAACTGATCGGACAGCCTGCCTTCCTTGTTCCCAATGCAGGACGATGACGGGCGTTTCATCAGAATTTCATGGACAGCCGATAGCCTCATCCGAGGTCGAATCTCTCGTCTTTTCGCAGGAATCACAGCTGATCCGAATGGAGCAGTTCGGCCGAATGCGTCACCGCTCTATTCCGTGCGCGACAGAAATCTCTGTTCTTCGCCGGACTCGGAAGCCGATTTCCTGATTCCAAAGGGGGTCGAGGGCATGTTTGCCTTCGCGTGGGCTCGTCCTGTTCGTCATCGCCACAAGGCGATGGTGGTCGCGTTGTTCCTGGCGTTGGTGGCGATGGCGGTTCCGAGCGCGGGGCCGCCCGCCTCGGTGCGGGTCTCGGGTGAGAACGGGGCGTTGACGACTCCGGAGCATCCGGAGGGGACGGCCTTCGATCCGAATCAGATCAAGGACATCAAAGCGGCTGATCCGGGGGCCGGGGTGAACCTGATCGGGCCGCCGTCGGCGAACGCCATGGGCGATGCCCGCTTGTCGTATCCCCTGGAGGTGCCCAAGGGGAGAGCGGGCCTGGAGCCGAAGCTGGAGGTGAAGTACGGCTCCGGAGGTGCGAACGGCTGGCTGGGTGTCGGATGGGACGTCGCCCTGCCGTCCATCACGGTGGACACCCGCTGGGGAGTGCCGCGGTACGACGCCGGCCTGGAGACCGAGACCTACCTCCTGAACGGTGCGCAGCTCACCCCCGTCGCCCATCGGGGCGAGCTACAGAAGCGGACGGCGGAGAAGGTGTTCCACGCCCGGGTGGAAAGCCGGTTCGATCGGATCGTGCGCCATGGAGACAATCCGGCCGGTTACTGGTGGGAGGTCACCGACAAGGCGGGCACCCGCATGCTGTTCGGCGGGACGGCCGACACGACGCTGACCGACAAGGCGGGCCGCGTCGCCACCTGGGCGGTACGCGAGATCCGTGACACCCACGACAATGTCATGCGCTACCGCCACGCCAAGGTGAACGACGGTGGGACCGCCGAAGCGAAGGTGCCGGGCGGCAACATGTATCCGCAACGGATCACCTACACAGGCCATGGCGACGCCGAAGGCAGATACTCGGTGACGTTCCTGCGCGACAGGGACCGTGGCGAGCCGCGCCGCGCGGACGTGCAGATCGACGCCCGCGGCGGCTTCAAGAAGGTGACCGCTGACCTGCTGCGACGGGTCGAGGTGAAGCTGGACGACCAACTGGTCCGCGCCTACGAGCTGAATTACCGGACCGGTGCGTTCGCCAAGACGCTGCTCGCGTCGATCTCGCAGTTCGGTGCGGACAACCGCCTTTTCACCACGCACTCCATGGACTACTTCGATGACGTCCGCGACAAGGACGGTAATTACCGCGGATTCGCCGAGGGCGCGAAATGGGCGGTCGCCGACGACGACCTCGGGGTGAACGTACGCGAGGGGGAGGCGTCCGCGTTGTCGGCGAGTACGTCGGTGAGCGCGGGCGGGCATCTGTACACGGGCTACAACCCGGTCGCGCCGATCAAATCGGGCTCGGCCGGGGTGAAGATCGGCGCCAACGCCGGTGTCGCCGACGGGCTGCTCGCGCTGGCCGACGTCAACGGCGATAACCTGCCGGACAAGGTGTTCCGCAAGGGCGGCGAGGTCTGGTACCGGCCGAATCTGGCCACACCGGGCGGGCAACCACGCTTCGGCGACACCGCGCTCAAGCTGCCGGGGCTCCCCGCCATCTCTTCGGAGTCGACGTTGTCCGGCACGATCGGCGTGGAGGCCTTCGCCGGGGCCGCGGCGCAGCTGGATCTGGTCTCCACGATCACCACATCGGATCGCTACTTCTCCGATGTCAACGGCGACGGGATCACCGACCTGGTCAACAACGGCGGTGTGTTGTTCGGCTATCTGGACGCGAAAGGTCAGCCCGCCTACAGCGAGGACAGCAAGCGGACCTCGGTCCCGGTGTCCGGGGGAGTGGCGTCGGGGGAGTTCGTCGGCGACCAGCGGGCGGCGTTCGACCGGGCGGTGGACACCGCGCCGTTGCTGGACAGCGTGCGCCGGTGGGTCGCGCCGTTCGACGGGACAGTGCGCATCGACGGGCGGGTTCGGTTGGAGAAAGACACGTCGCCGCAGCGCGCCGCCTATCAGAAGGCCGACGGGGTGCGCGTGACGATCCAGCACAAGGGCACCGAGTTGTGGGCCCAGCGGATCGGGCCGGACGATTACCTGGAGTTCGCGCCGACAGGTGTCAGCGCGATCGCGGTGCGCAAGGGAGAGGCGATCTACTTCCGCACCCAGTCCATTTTGGACGGGATGTACGACACCGTGGCATGGGATCCGACGATCACCTATGCCGGCAGCGCGAGTGTCGATGTCAACGGGTTGAGCAACTCCGTGTTCTCCGCGTCCAAGGACTTCACCCTGTCCGGGCGGCAGTCCCAGGTCACCGCGCCGGTGACCGGAACCTTGAAGCTGACCGGTGACGTGGTCAAGGACAAGGTGACCTCCGACGACCTGAGCGTGGTGATCACCCGCAACGGCAAGGACGTAGTCAACAAGAAGTTGCCCGCCGCCTCGACCGGTACCACCCCGATCGACGTGAGCGTTCCGGTGACGGCGAAGGACAGTTTGTCGTGGCGTTTGCGGGCTGATTCCGCGATCGACCCGAGCGCGCTGAAGTGGGTGCCTCAGGCGCACTACACCCAGGCGGAAGGAGTGGAGACCGTTGTCGACGAGAACGGCAAGCCGACGATCGTGATCAACCCGCCGTACGACCTCGACATGTATCCGGTGTCGAATGGCTCCACACCACAGAAGGCCTGGACGGCGGGCCAGACCGGTCAACTGTTCGTGCAGCCTTTCATCAACCCGATCGTAATGGACAAGGACAACCACACGTTCGTGTTCACGATCAAGAAGCGCGGCGGGCAGCTGCTGGGCAAGCAGGTCATCGAGATCCCCGGCGGACTGACTCCCAAGCCGACGCCGCCGCGGATGACGGTGCAGGTCACTCAGGGCGATGAGCTGTTCTTCGACTTCGCCTCCCAAGAAGAGAAGGCGCCCACGCTGATCAGCGCGTCGGCGATGGTCGGTTTCAATCCGTTCTTCCTGCCGCAGGTGTCCGCCACGGTGTCCGCGTCCGCGAAGCCGGGCGCGTTCGCCCAGCCCTACCGCGGGTGGGGGGTGATCGGCTATCAGGCGCAAGGTGACCGGGCGGCCAAGCCGATCGTGGAAAGCGATCTGGTGCTGGACGAGAGCTTCCGTGACTCGCTGCCCAAGGCGCCCAAAGAGGAGGACGTGCCCGGGTTCAAGGCGGATCCGAAGGTGACCATGCCCAGGCTCGCGGTGCTCGTGCCGATGCCCGCCGAGGGCAGATGGGCGGGCGCGGACGAGAACACCTGGGTCGGGCCCGGCACCACCGCCAGTTCCCGGTACGGCATGGACACCATCGACGTCGTCTCCGACGCCGATGTGGCCGGGGCGAAGGGTGTGCCACGCCGGGGGATGACCGTGCAGGTCTCCACCACGCTCGGCGTCGGCCCGGTCGGCGGCAGCCTGGCGGGCGGTATCACCGCCGGTGGTGTCGACTTCCTCGACCTCAACGGGGACAGATTTCCCGATGTCGTGGGAAGCAGCGGCATCCAGTACTCCGACATGACGGGTGGCCTCGGTGGGACCCGGGGGTCGCTGAACGGGACAGTGCGTGACACGAACTCGGTCGCGGTGTCGGCGTCCGCGGGGGCGGGTAGCCCCGCGCGGACGATGGGTACCGCTCGCGGTACCGACGCGCCCGAAGCGGACGCCGCTTCGACCACAGCCAGGGCGGGGTTGGAAATGCCCGCGCTGGGAATCGGTGGCAGCGTCGGCGGTGGTGAGTCGGCGACGGTGCGGGATCTGCTCGACATCAACGGTGACGGCCTGCCCGACAAGGTCCACGCCGACGGCAAGGTCGCGCTGAATCTGGGCTACTCGTTCGCTGACCCGGAGCCGTGGCCCGCGGGCGCGGTCAACACAGCCCAGACCGGGAACGTCGGAGTCAACCTCGGGGTCAACCTCGACAACTACGGCTTCGCGGGCGGCGTGTCGGCGACGCTGGGCGCGACGACGACCAAGGCCGGCCTGGCCGACGTCAACGGGGACGGCCTGGCCGACCGCGTGTTCGCCGGCGACGCCGGGCAGCCGATCTCCGTGGCGGTCAACACCGGTAGCGGTTTCGCGGCGCCCGTGCCGTTCCGCGGCGGGTTCAGCGAGGTCGCGGTCGACAAGAACGCCAACCTCGCCGGCGGCGCCTACTTCACCTTCGGCTTCCCGATGCCCTTCGGTGGTTTCCTGGTGTTCAACCCCGGCGCCGACGCCTCCACCGGCATCGGCCGTAGCGAGATCGGCCTCCGTGACGTCAACGGCGACGGGCTGGCGGACCACGTCAAATCCACCCGCGACAACGAATTGCTCGTCGCGTCCAACCAGACCGGCCGCACCAACCTGCTCCGCTCGATGACAAGGCCGATGGGCGGGCGCGTCGACCTTGACTACACCCGCACCGGCAACACCCAGGCCATGCCCGAATCCCGCTGGGTCCTGTCCCGTACCACGGTGTCCGACGGCCATCCCGGCGACGGAGCCGACACCCAGCTCACCACCTACCGCTACGAAAACGGCGAGTACGACCGGCTCGAACGCGAATTCCGCGGCTTCGGCAAGGTCGTCACCGAGCAGCGCGACCCTGGTGCGGCCGACGCGCTCTATCGCTCGACCACCGACGAATACCGCACCGACGGCCCGTACACGGTCGGGCTGCTCGCCCGCACCCTGACCGCGGACGGCGCCGGACGGCCACTCACCGAAACCGTCAACACCTATCAGCTCCGCGACGCCGCCGATGGGGGAGCGGCGAAATCGGCCAGTGTGTTCCCGCAACTGACCAAAGTGGACAAGCACTTCTATGAAGGCGCCGCCGAACCCGGTAAGTCCACGCGGGTCGAGATGTCCTACGACGAGTACGGCAACCTGATCCGGTCGTTCGACGCGGCCGATGTCGGCGCCGCCGACGACGTGGAAACCACCTACGGCTACAGCGCGTCCGATCCGGCTTGCCGGGACCGCAACATCGTCGGTGTCGTCAACCTGGTCAAGCAGCGAGGTACGGTCGGCGACGCGGCCTCCCGGCACAGTGAATCCACAGTGGACTGCGGATCCGGGGCGATGCGGCAGATCCGCCAGTACCTCACCGACAGCGTTTCGGCCGACACCGACATGGAGTACTACCCGGACGGGAACCTGAAATCGGTCACCAATCCCGCCAACCGGTCCGGTCAGCGCTATCGGCTGGAGTACGGCTACGACACAGTCGTCGGCGTCCACATCGAGTCCATCGTGGACAGTTTCGGACTGCGATCGAGCACGACGCACAACCTCAAGTACGGTCAGCCGGAGCGCACCACCGACCAGAACGGCCAACTGGTACTGCGCGGCTACGACAGTGTCGGACGGCTCGACACCGTCACCGGGCCGTACGAGATCGGGTCCGGCAAGGCCACGATCGACTTCGACTACCACCCCGAAGCCGCCGTTCCCTACGCCACCACCCGGCACCTCGACCGCGACGCCGCAGGCGTGCGCGAGGACACCATCGACACCGTGACCTTCGCCGACGGCCTCAAGCGTCTCCTGCAGACGAAGAAGGACGCCACCGTCGCGGAGAAGCCCGGTGACGAGCCGGAACAGGTCATGACCGTGTCCGGGCGCGTCAAGTTCGACTTCGCCGGGCGGGTGGTGGAGCAGTACCACCCGGTCACCGAACCCAAGGCCGGCGACAACAGCACCTTCAACGCCGCCTTCGACACGGTGGCGCCGACGCGCGTGTCGTTCGACGCGCTCGACCGGCCGGTCAAGACGGTCGAGCCGGACGAGGTCACCAGCACCGCGACCTACGGATTCGGCCCCGACAGGGCCGGAACGACCCGGTTCGAGACGACCGTCACCGACGGCAACGGCAAACAGAAGCGCACCTACCAGGACGTCCGCGAACTGACGACCGCGGTGAAGGAGTTCAATCCGGCGGGTGGGCAGCCGGTCATCTGGACCGGTTACGGCCACGATCCGCTCGGCCGGCTCACCACCGTGGTGGACGACAAGAACAACACCACTCGGTCCGAGTACGACACCCTCGGCCGCCGCACCGTCCTGGACAGCCCTGACGCCGGTCGCACCGAGACCCGCTACGACCTGGCGGGGAACACGACGGCGAAGGTCACCGCGAGCCTGACTGCGGCGGCCAAACAGGTCGAGTACGACTACGACCAGAATCGCCTCAAGGCGGTCCGATATCCGACCTTCCCGGCCAACAACGTCACCTACACCTACGGCGGACCGGGCGCCCCCGACAACGCCGCGGGTCGGGTCACCGAAATCCGCGACGCCGCGGGTACCGTCACGCGCGGTTTCGGCCCGCTCGGGGAGACCGTCCGCGAGACCCGCACCATCAAGATCGCCGGGCAGGCGGACCGCGCTTACACCACCCAGTGGCGCTTCGACGCGTTCAACCGTGTCCTGCAAATGACCTATCCGGACACCGAGGTCCTCACCTACACCTACGACAGCGGCGGTCAAGTCGTTCGCGCCACCGGCACCAAGAACGGGACCGGCTACACGTATCTCAACCGGCTCGACTACGACAAGTTCGGCCAGAAGGTCGTGCAGGAGGCCGGTAACGGGGTACGCACGACCTACACCTACGACCAGGCCGACCGCAGGCTCGCCACCCTGAAGTCGAAAGCGCCGGGCGGCACCGAATTCCAGAATCTCGGCTACACCTACGACAAGGTCGGCAACATCACGAAGCTGGCCAACGAGGTGCCGGGGAACGGAACGATCGGCGGGCCCAGCAGCCAGACCTACGGCTATGACGACCTCTACCGGCTGACCAGCGCCAATGGCCAGTACACCACCAAGAACAACCAACAGGACAAGTACTCACTGGCGCTGGGTTATGACTCCGTCCACAACACCACCACCAAGACCCAGCACCACGAGATAACCGGAACCCTCGCTCCGGCCGGGGTGGAGAAGGCATCGTCGAACCAGGGCGCGGCGTCGCCGGTCGGGGGCGGCGGGGGAAGCCCTGCGTCGGGCCCGACGTGGTCCGGCCCGATCGAGCCGGTCGAGGATCCGGCCAACCCGGCCGAGGTCCAGGACAAGACCAGCTACGACTACCGGTACGACTACGGGAGCGGGAAACCGCACGCGCCGAGCAAGGTCGGCCCGATCACCCAGGCCTACGACGCGAACGGCAATCTCACCGACACGGTGAACACCGCGGCGGGCGGCAAACGACGTCAGTACGTGTGGGACGAGGAAAACCGCCTCGCCTGCAACTCCGACGACGCCACCACGGCGGTTCCTCAGACACCGGCGGGCTGCACCGGTGCGGCCGTCACCTACACCTACGACGCGGCCGGTGAACGCGTGATCAAGAACGGTGACGGTCAATCCCTCTATCCCAACCGTGGCTACAGCGAACGGAACGGGACCGGCTACAAGCACATCTTCATCGGCGACAATCGCCTCGCCACGAAGACCGTCGCGGCCGAGGGTGTCGAGAACGCCCAGTCCTTCTTCCACGCCGACCATCTCGGCTCGTCCGGCTACGTCACCGACAACCTGGGCACCGTCACCGAACATCTCGAGTACATGCCGTTCGGGGAAACCTGGGTGGAGGAACAAGCCGGGCGCGGTGGGACTCCGTACAAGTTCACCGGCAAGGAACTGGACGACGAGACCGGCCTCTACTATCACGGCGCCCGCTACTACAACCCCAGAACACAACTCTGGGCAGGCACCGATCCCGCCCTCGCCGAATTCATGGCCGGATCGAAGACCGCGGGAGGTATCACCGATTCACGGAACCTCGCCGTGTACAGCTACACCCACAACAACCCGGTGATCTTGACCGACCCCGATGGCAGGGAACCTCGACCGGCGATTCCGTCGCCGCCGCCACCGCCGACGGCCGAGAACCACGAGAAAGCCAACAAGGACGGATCGGGGCCGAAGAACTACGACACGTGGAAGCCCAGCCTGGTGGAGAAATCGACGCTGCAGACGCTCAGGGCGCAAGCGTTGCTGGGCGCGGGGGCGGCCAGTGATGCGGGGATGGTGATCGCGGCGGACATGCTGGTGCACTTCCTCGGCAATTCCGGGAGTCAGTACACCGTCAATGTCGACAAGATGCTGAAACAGATCGACGGGTTCCAAAGCGAAGTCGAGGGTGTCGCCCTCAGGACGGCGATGCAGGTATGGAGTGGATTCCCGTCCGGTCATCGAGAGTCCTTTGCCTTCGAAACCGGCTACTCGAACAACTATCGAGCGGACTACAAGTCCAACCCGGACTGGTATGCCGCGCTCGGTACGTTCGACTTCCAGATCAGCGGTGTCGTGACGCCGACCGCCGACGGTGGCTACGACATCACCTATCAGGTGAGCATCTACGACTACTACAACTGGGAATCGACCGGCTGGCGCCCGTGGCGGCAGGCATCCGATCTGAATGATCTGCATCGCGCCGGGTGGGCACAGAACTTCGATGTCATCGGAAGGTCCAGCCCGCGAACCTTCCATGTCCCGCCTTCGTGATTCTTGACCAGGTTGCCGTGAAGGAGTCCTTTGAGTGACGGTCATGTCGATGTCTTCGATCTCGCCGACCCACCCTTCGGCTTGTGCGCCGGTCCGGCGGTCGAGCCGCTCTGCCTGCCGTCTCAGTACTGTGACGTCGTATGACCGAGATCGAGATCACTGGAGACCTGGTCCGCGACCTGCTGCGGGAGCAACATCCAGACCTTGCTGGGCTGGCCATCCGTGAGGTGGCGGGCGGCTGGGGCAACCAGATGTGGCGTCTCGGGAACGAGTTGGCAGTGCGCATGCAGCGCATGGATTCCACCCCGGAGCTCCAGTTCAAGGAGCGGCGGTGGCTACCCGTGTTGGCCCCGCGCTTGCCGCTGCCGGTGCCGACCCCGGTGCGGTTCGGCGAACCGTCCGAGCGCTTCCCCAAGCACTGGACCGTGATGACGTGGGTTCCTGGTGAGCCGGGAGACCACGGCTCGATCAACCGCGGCGCCCACGCGGCCGACACGCTGGCGGGTTTCCTCCGGGCGCTCCATGTGGCGGCGCCCGCCGAGGCGCCGATCGCTAAAGACCGCGGTGCCCATCCAAAGGACTGCACAGGCGGCTTCGAGAACTTCTTCCAGGCCGTTGCTCCTGACGACATCGCTGCCGACGTCCGGGCCGTCTGGGACGACGCCGTTGCGGCCGAGGCGTGGGAGGGCCCGCCGGTGTGGGTGCACGGCGACCTCCATCCCGCCAACGTGGTCGTCTCGGACGGAACGTTGTCGGGCATCGTCGACTTCGGTGACCTGTTCGCCGGTGATCCAGCGTGGGACCTCGCCGCCGCATGGGTACTGCTCCCCGCGGGCACGGCCTCACGATTCTTTGACACGTACGCGCATGCGGACGAGGCGACGATCCGGCGGGCCCGCGGGTTGGCCGCGATGAAGAGCCTCTTCCTGATGCTCATGGGGCAGAACGGAGATCGGGGACTTCCTGGCGGGAAGCCTCACTGGGGGCCTGCGGGTCGGGCCGCACTCGATCGTGTTCTGAAGGGTGTTTGACGCACGCTTCGTTGAACCTGCTTGTTTAAGGACCGCGCGGCAGTACTCCTCGGCTGGTTGGGTGCTCGGGGGGCATTCCGGCTTCTCCTACCCGTCGGCGGCTCGTGTGAGGGCCGGAATTCCGAAGGTGCCAGTGGGTGTGCAACGTCCTGGCCGGTTTCCGCGACGTCCTCGACATGACCGACGACGCGCGGCCGGCAGCCGCGAGCACCTCCTCAGCGCCGGGTCCGGCACCGTCTTCGGTGAAGCGGCTGCCGGAGCTGACCCGGGCCGCGATGTGGACCACCGCGATCGTGATCACCGTGCTGACCGCGGGCGTGGTGACTGTGCTGTGGTGGCCGGCCACCGCCGGTGCCGGACTCGTCGGTGCGGACCTGGTGAAGACCCGTCTCGACGCGCTGAAGATCGGGCTCAGCGTCGGTGTCGGCAGCGGCGGTGTGGTCGCCCTTTACCTGGCGTGGCGCCGCCAGCACTCCACCGAAGCCGACCTCGACAACCGCGAACGCGTCCTCGCCCAGCAATACGAAGTCCTCGCCCACCAACAGGCCGTCGCCGCCGCCACTCAGGCATACCAGGAACGCGTCGCCAACGAGGCCCACGTCGATGCCGCCGCCCGCCGGATCACCGAGTTGTACACGAAGGCCGTCGAACAACTCGGGTCCGACAAGGCCCCGGTCCGGCTCGGTGGCCTCTACGCCCTCGAACGCCTCGCCCAGGACAACGAAACCCAGCGTCAGACCATCGTCAACGTCCTCTGCGCCTACCTCCGCATGCCCTACGATCCTCCAGCCGAGTCAGACCATGACGATGACGCCGGTACCGAGAGAAGTGACAACTATCGCGAGCGCGTACAGGAACGCGAAGTGCGGCTCACCGCTCAACGCCTCCTCCACGATCACCTCGACCCCATCCGTGACACCGCTTACTGGGGTGCGTTGGACCTCGACCTCACCGGCGCCCAGCTCATCGACTTCGCCTTGACCGGCGCCCGGGTCGGCACCAGCACTTTCCGCAAAGCGATCTTCTCCGGCACTGCCCGGTTCGGCAGGGCGACCTTCACCAGCGACGCCCGGTTCGATGAAGCGACCTTCACCGGTGACGCCCGGTTCGACGAAGCAACCTTCACCGGAGCTGCCTGGTTCGGCGGGACGACCTTCACCGGCGATGCCTACTTCGGCAGGGTGACCTTCACTGATGACGCTCTATTCGGTCAGGCCACCTTCATCGGTGACGTTCTGTTCAGCCAGGCGTCCTTTTCCTATGCCGCCTGGTTCGGCGAAGCGACCTTCATCGGCGACGCCTGGTTCAGCAAGGTGACCTTCACTGGTGACGCCCGGTTCGGCGAGGCGACCTTCACTGGTGACGCCTGGTTCGGCGAAGCGACCTTCTCCGGCGATGCCCGGTTCGACAGGGTGACCTTCAACGGTGACACCCGGTTCGGCGAGGCGACCTTCACCGGTGACGCTTGGTTCGACAAGGCGACCTTCTCCGGTATCCCCGAGTTCGATGAGGCGACCTTCAGCGGTGAATGCTCGTTTGACGACTCGAGGGTCGATGACAAGGCCTTTAGCCTCGCTGGCCTCTCCAGAACAGGCGATGTCCCCACCAGCCAGGGCTGACTGACGCTGGTGAAGGTGTTTTCGGGAGGTCTTCCGGCCCACTTCGGCTATCGCTGCGGAAGCGGTGGCTGCCGGAACGTGAGCGGCGATCGACTCCATTGGGCCGACAGGATCGTGTCCGCCAACGCCGCCGTCGATCCCCGTGCCGTTCCCCGGTGGCTCAGCACGAACGTCACCGATCCCGGATCGGGCAACCCGCTGACCGGGACCAGCCCGTCCGGGACCACGGACGCCGCGAACAGGCCGACGCCGAGTCCTGCTTCGAGCCCGGCCCGTAGGCCGTTGAGCCGTTCGCTGACGCAGCCGATCCGCCACTGGACACCGTTACGGCGCAACGCGTTCAGCGCGCGGGCCCGGGTGACGCTCGGCTCCGGGTAGAGGACCAGCGGCACTGGCTCGCCCGGGATCAGGTCCAGTCCGGGCGAGCTCACCCACACGAGCGGATCCCGTCGCACGCCCTGTCCGGAGTCGCGCTTGGCGAGCACCAGGTCGAGGTCTCCGTCGGCGAGCCGGGAGTGCAGCACCTCGCTCAGCTCGACCGACAGTTCGAGGTCGATCCCCGGATGCGCGCTGCGGAACCGGCCGAGGACGTCCGCGGCGTGGCCGAGCAGGAAGTCCTCGCACACCCCGAACCGGACCCGTCCGCGTGGGCCCGGCCGGGAGAAATATCGCAGTGCGCGGTCCTGCTGGTCGAGGATGCCACGGGCGAATCCGGTCATCGTCTCGCCATCGCCGGTGAGCCGCACGCTGTGCGTGTCGCGCTCGAACAGCACGCTGCCGAGCGCCGTCTCGAGACGGCGGACATGCTGGCTCACCGTCGACTGCCCGAGATCCAGCCGGCGGGCGGCTTCGGAGAACCCGCCCGCCTCGGCCACGGCGAGAAAAGTGCGCAGCAGCACCGGATCGATCACTACTCCGGAGTACCACTGTCAGTGCACGACCGTCTACCAGGTGTGTGCGCTGCCACTACCGGCGGCGGGTGATCACCACCGGCTTGAGGTCCTTGGGGATCGCGGCGAACGCGGACACCGGAACCCCGAACGAGGCGGCGAGAATCTCCCTCGGTAGCGAGTTCAGCGTCCCGACGATGCCGATGTCGTCGTTCGGCTCCCCGGTACTGGTGTTGAACATGACGAGCACGTCCAGACCTTCGGTGGTGCTGGCATTCGCGAAATAGTGAAAGAACCCCTGCGGGGCGAAGACGAGTTCCCCTGTACTCGCGCTGAAAACTTGGTTGTGATAGCTGCCGTCCTCGTGCGTGCCGAGAATGCTCCAGTCCGCTTTGCCGGAAATGATGTAGCTCAGCTCCCACGCGGAGGGGTGCCAGTGCGGTTCGCGGACCCCGCCGGGGTCGAGGTGCACCAGATACACCGAGCCCTGCTGACCGGCCAGCACCGGGAAGTTCTTCTCGTGGGCTCCACGCAACGTCCCACCGTCATGGACAACCGGCGCGGATTTGACGAGCGGGAAAACATACGGTGGCGTGGTCGTTTTGGCCGGTTCCGCCGAGCTCGCCCCCGCCGTCCCGGTCGCCCCGAGCGCAGTCGCGGCGGCGATTCCCGCACCCGCGCCGAGCGCACCCCGCCTGCTGATTTCCGACATTCTCTCCGCCTTTCCCAAAGAACGAGGAAGATTAGCTTCCTCATGATTCTTTCCAGAAATACGAAGACCGGAAAGTGTCTCGCGCGGATCACTGCTATCGCGTGCCGCGATGAGCGGCCGCGCTCCTGAATCTGTGGAACAACGACATTTCCGGCGCGCTCGGTCTGAGGCCGTCGAGGCCGCAGCGGCGGAGGCGGCCGGCCGAGGGTGCGGCTCGGGTATGGTCCAGGCTCTCGCCGGAGCTGTCCGACGTCGGGGTTCGCCGGATGGCCATCATCGCTGTACCCGAACCATGTTGAACAGGACACGAACTTTCACAGAGCGGACTCTTTGAGACGCTGGTGGCGTATTGGCCGGACGAGAAGGGGCTGTTTCCGTCGGAGGCGGATCGCTCGATCCATCTCGTGGAGCGGCAGCCGGTCTTGTGGTCGGATGACGGTGGCGATCGACGCGTGGCAAGGGGTACCGCGCACCGTCCGGCTCGCTCGTCTCGACCCCGTCGCCAACCGTGCGCCGGGAGCTTTGTGGTTCGACCTCACTGATGGCGCCGAGGGTGCCGTTGGGTGTCTGTCGCAGGAGGCGCCCCTCGGACGCGGCTACACCGGGCAGACGCCCGAGCGGATGTAGTAGGCGTGGTCGATCTGATTGGGGTTCCGAGTTGGGGGCGCTTGCGGCTGACCGGCTCGCTGGGCTCTTCGAATCGGTGCGGCTCTCCTCTGATCTGCGCGGCCGGCATCCGCACCAGCTCTCCGGAGGGCAGCGCCAGCGGGTCTGCATCGCCAGGGAGCTGGCGCTCGATCCGGACCGACTAGGCCGACGAGCGCCCTCGACGTCACCATCCAGGCACGGATCCTGGTTCTCCTGTGTGCGTTGTAGAGCGAACTCGGGTTCGCCTGTCTGTTCATCAGCTTGCCGACCGGGTTGCGGTGAGGCGCCGAGTCCATGTCGTGAAGCCTGGCGACGACTCCGAACCGATGATCTCCTTCCACCGGAAAGAAGACCTCCGCGTTCTCAGGACGTCTAGCGGTACGGACGCGTGACCGTGGTCGAAGTGCGCTTCACCGGCATCGACTCGATTTCGGGTGTCGGCCGCGCCCCGGTGTCGAAGCCTTGTTGCTGTCCGGCGCGCCTGGGCGAGTTCCCATTGTGGTCTGGACCACATTCGAGAGCGGGTCCGTATCTACCAATGGAGGTTCGAGTAGGCAACCGACGAAGGTCGGGTCAGTCATGGAGCAGATTCCGTTACAGGCAACCGGGTGAATTCGCGTTCTTCCGTATCACCCCGATGTCATCGATGATCGAGAGTGGCCGTTATAAGGCCGTTTTCGGGGGTTGCACAATACGCTGCACGTGCGCATGACCGTGCTGCTCACATGATGAGAATCCGGATTGGCAAGATCATTTTCGCGTTTCCGCAGTTGGTGGCGTTGTGGACGGGGGAGAAGTGATCTTCGGGCTCCCGTTTCCGCTTTTCCGCGTTTGAATCGACGGTCCGCAGGGAACCAGGAGGCGCCGTCATGGCGTCGCCTACGTCGAAAAACGGCCTGAACTGGAAAAAGTCGAAGAAGGGAGGGGGTCTGCGATTGTTCCGTCGGGCGCCGAGTCCGGCGGGTGGAACTTCCCTCTTCGTTTGTTCTTAACGCATCCGCCATCCCGTGGATGTGTTACTTCGAGCTTGCCTTCTTTGTGTTCGGTGCTCGATGTGGTTCCAGGATGTGCGTCGGGTTGACACTGGTTCAATTAAATGAATGCCAGATATTGCCACCCTGTGTAGTGCCGAGAGCTTTTCGGTCGAGCAGCCTTTCCCACCATTGGCGGTACAGACGATCTCCCTCCCCGGGCAGCGTGTTGTTCCGGCCCGATGTGGACACACCGTTCCACGGGTGGGGGAACAAGGAACGTGACGCGGTACGGAACGCGGCTCTCAACTCGGATTTTCTGTTGACAGGGGAGGAATCGGTCATGCGGCCTGCGCCAGAACAGTACGGCCACACTGGACGGAAACAGGTGCCGACGCGGCGGTTCCAAGAAGTACTGGCCGGCTTGGCGAGCAGGCACGGCGTTCCGGGAGCACAGCTCGCGGTGCTCGAAGCCGGCCTGACGACAGTGGTCCAGACCGGTGTGGAACATCAGGACAGACGGAGACCGATGAGCCCGTCTTCCGCCGTACCGATCGGATCGGTCACGAAACTGGCCACCGCCACGGTCGTGATGGCGCTGATCGCGGACGACGACCTCGAACTGGACCAGCCGGTCGGCGAGATACTGGGCGACCCCGGTCTCGCCGAGGGAATGACGCCACGGCATCTGCTGAGCCACACCAGCGGCCTGCCCTCCGATCCTGCCGACGTCACCGGCGCATGCCTGCGTGAAATCCGGGCGGCGGTTCCCGTCTCCCCGCCCGGGACAGCGTTCTCGTACTCGAATCTCGGCTATGCCCTGGTGGGATCGGTGATCGAAGCGGTCACCGGGATGACCTGGCGTGAAGCCGTCGAGGCGATACTCCTGCGACCACTGAAGATCGAGCCTTCCTACGCCGGAAGCCCGAGAACCGTCACCGGACACGGCCGTGCCACCGGACCGTCCGGTGCGCGCCCCGTCGAGCAGGCCTTGCCGCCGATGCTCGAACCCGCGGGCGCGCTGGCGCTGAGCGCCGCGGACCTCATCGAACTGGGCCGGGTCCACCTGGGAAAGCCGGGATTGCTCGACGTCGTGACCGCGGCGGACATGCACCGGCGGGTGCCCGACGCCGAGCCGTTCGGTCTGGCCGACGGCTGGGGTCTGGGGATCGCGCACTACGAGGAAGACGGTGAAGTCTGGCTCGGCCACGACGGCACCGCCGACGGCACCTCCTGCCAGCTGCGGATCGATCAGGGGGGCGCCTGCGTCGTCGCGTTCACGGCGAACGGCGCCGCAGGCACGGACATGTGGCACGACCTCGTCGCCGAGCTCCGCGCGCTCGATATCGCGATCCCGGAACGACGGCAGCCCGTACCGGCCCGTCCCGTCCCGTTCCCGGCCGGCGACTTCGGCACCTACCGCAACGGCGCTCTCGACTACACGATCCGTCCCGGCGGACATGCCGGAGCCGACCTGGTCGTCGACGGCGAGGTATTCCCCGAGTTCACCCTCCACGACGACGCCTCGTTCACGGTGCGCGACCCCGTCACCGGGCGCCCGACGCCGTGCGGCCGCCTGCGCGGAACGCCCGGCGCGGCCACCGCGATCGAAATCGGTGGCCGCCTCGCGCGGCGTCACTGAGCCGTTTCTCCCTCCCCGTCCCCCTGCCCATCTCGGTGGGTTTGCTTGCTGTGCCCGGAAGGTACCGAAAAGATGACCGTGTTCGACACGACGGCCGCCCCTCAAGCGGAAAGAGCCGCCGCCCTGCCGGAACTGTTCGCCGCGAGGGTGCGTTCCGCCCCGGAGGCGGTCGCCGTGGACGGTCACGGTGGACAGCTGACCTACGCCGAACTGGCCGACCGGGCCGCACGCTTCGCCGCCCGGCTGACGCGGCTCGGAGTGCGTGCCGAGGACAGGGTCGGATTGCTGCTCGAAAGATCCGCCGAACTCGTCGTCGCCGAACTGGCGATCGTGATGGCGGGCGGGGTCTACGTGCCGCTCGACCGGCGTGCTCCCGACGAGCGCTCACGGCTGGTCCTGACTTCGGCGAAGGTATCGGTGCTGGTCACCGACGAGCCGGAGCGGGCGGCACGGATCCACAGTGGACATGTCGTCGTCGCGGGAGGATCGCTTCCCGCGCCGGAAGCGGCGCCGCCGCGAGTGGACGCGGATCAGCTGGCGTATCTCATGCACACGTCGGGCTCGACAGGGGCCCCGAAGGGAGTCGCGGTCCGGCATCGGGATGTCGCGGCGCTGGCGGCCGACAGCCGGTTCGCGGGCGGCGCGCACCGCCGCGTCCTGCTGCATTCGCCCGCCGCCTTCGACGCGTCCACCTACGAGCTGTGGGTTCCGCTGCTCGGCGGCGGGACGGTGGTGATCGCGCCTCCGGGAGACCTGGACGTGGAGGTGCTGCGCGAGATCGTCGGCCGGTACGCGATCACGTCGCTCTGGCTGACCGCCGGGCTTTTCCGTGTCGTGGCACAGGAGGCGCCGGGCTGTTTCCTCGGCCTGGAGGAAGTCTGGACGGGCGGGGACGTGGTCCCGGCGGCGGCTGTCCGTCGGGTGCTCGACGCCTGCCCCGGCCTCACCGTGACCGACGGCTACGGCCCCACCGAAACCACCACTTTCGCCACGTCACGGCCCATGTCGTCAAAGGACGGTGTGCCGGACTCCGTGCCGATCGGCCGTCCACTCGACGGCGTCCGCGCCCACGTCCTCGACGACGCGTTGAACGCCGTCCCGGCCGGGCAGGCGGGGGAGCTGCACCTGGCCGGAGCCGGTCTGGCCCGCGGTTACTGGGGCAGACCCGGCGCGACCGCGGATCGCTTCGTGGCCGATCCCGGCGTACCCGGCGGTCGTATGTACCGGACCGGCGATCTGGTGCGGTACAACGACGACGGCGAACTGGAATTCCTCGGCCGGGCCGACGACCAGATCAAGGTCCGCGGTTTCCGGGTCGAGACCGGCGAGATCGAATCGGTGCTCGCCGCCGCGCCGGGAGTGGGCGAGGTCGTGGTCGTCGCCCGCGAGCAACGGCCGGGCGTCAAGCGGTTGGTCGCCTACGTCGTGGCCCAGCCGGGAGAAGCGCTCGGCGACCTCGCGGAGTCCGCGGCGGCGGTGCTGCCCGACTACATGGTGCCGTCGGCGTTCGTCGTCCTCGACGCGCTTCCCCTCAGCGCCAACGGGAAGGTCGATCGCCGCGCACTGCCCGCTCCGCTGGAAGAGATCCGGACCGATACCGGGCCGCGCTCGGACACCGAACGCGCCGTCGCCGAGGTCCTGGCCGGCGTGCTCGGAACGGACGGTCTCGCCGTCGATGACGACTTCTTCGCCCTGGGCGGTGACTCGATCCTCGCGGTGCAGGCGTTGTCCCGGTTGCGCCGGACCTTCGGCGTGACCTTGTCCGCTCGCGCGGTGTTCGACGCGCCCACCGTGACCGGACTGTCCCGGCTGGTCGACGAGGCACAGCCGGCCGCGAACGACACGATCCCGACCGCACCGCCATCCCGGATGTCGCCGCTTTCGCCCGCCCAGCGGCGCCTGTGGTTCCTCGACGAGCTGACCGGGGACAGCGCGGAGTACAACACCGCGGTCGGTCTCCGGCTTTCCGGGCCGCTGGATCTCGACGCCCTGCGCGGTGCGCTGGCCGCGCTCTGTGCCCGTCACGAATCCCTGCGAACCACCTTTGACGAGGGTTTCCAGCGCATCGCCGACACGGCCGGGATACCCCTGCGCGTCGAGGAAACCGCCGCGGACGACGCCACGCTGGCGGCGGACCTGAGCGTCCCGTTCGACCTGCGCACCGGCCCGCTGACCCGGGCCACGCTCTACCGTCAGGCGCCGGAAGAACACCTGCTCGTCCTGTGTCAGCACCACATCGTCACCGACGGCCGGTCGATCGGAATCCTGACCGGTGAGTTGCTGGACTTCTACGCCGGTGTGGCCCCGCCGCCGCTGGAGTCGGGCTACCGCGATTACACGCACTGGCGCCGTCAGTCCGACGACGACGCCCAGCTCGGCTACTGGCGTGAAGCGCTCGACGGGCTCGAACCGCTCGCTTTCCCGACCGATCGCCCGCGGCCGGCCGAGCGCAGTACGGCAGGTGCGGTGCACCGCCACGATCTGCCCGCGGATCTGGTCCGAGGTCTCACCGCCGCCGGACGGCCGCACGGGGCGACCTTGTTCATGACCCTGACCGCGGCCGTGCAGCTGCTCCTGTCGGCCTACGGGGATCAGCGCGACATCGCGGTGGGCACCGCTGTCGCCGGACGCGACCGGCCCGAATGGGAGTCGCTGACCGGGTTCTTCGTCAACACCCTCGTCCTGCGCTCGCGGGTCGACCGTGCCCGGCCGTTCCCGGAGTTCCTGGCCGGGTTCCGGGAAACGGTGCTGGAGGCGTTCGCGCACGCCGAAGTCCCCTTCGACCGCGTCGTCGAAGAGACACAGCCCGAGCGCGATCCGTCGCGGACGCCGCTGGTGCAGGCGGTCGTCGTCCTGCAAAACCCGCTCGTCCGCCCACGTGAGGTCGACGGCCTGCGAGTCTCGGAACACGACCTGCCCCGGCCGTCGGCCCGGTTCGACCTGGTCGTCGAGTTCTGGCCGACGGAAGACGGCCTGCGGGTCACCGTCGAGTACGCCACCGCGCTCTTCGACAGCGCGACGATCGAGCGGCTGACCGCGAGCCTGGAAGTCCTCCTCACCGGGATCGCCGCCGATCCCGACCGCCTGGTGGGCGATCTTCCGCTGCTCGCCGAGGCCGACCGCGGGCTCCTGCCGTCGCCGGACCCCGCTCCGTTGATGACCATCACGCGCCTGTTCGACCAGCACGCCGAACAGCACCCGCACGACCCCGCGGTGCTCTTCGGCGAGGACCGCCTCGACTACGGCGAGTTGCGTGCCGAAGCCGACCGGCTGGCGGGACGGCTCATCGAGCTCGGCGTGCGCCCCGAAGACCGGGTCGGCGTGCTGATGGACCGGTCGCCCGATCTGGTGGTGGCGCTGCTGGGGATCCTCAAGGCGGGTGCCGCCTACCTGCCGCTGGATCTGCGTGCCCCGGCCGAGCGTTTGCGCCTGCTCCTCGACGGCACCCCCGTTCTGCTCACCGACGAGACCTGGCAAGAGACCGCCGCCACCGTCCACAACGGACAGATCTTGACGCTGCCGACGTCGGGGGAGGCGGCCACGGCTACGGTCGACCCCGGGAACCTGGCCTACGTCGAGTACACCTCGGGCTCCACCGGCGTCCCGAAGGGCGTGGCGGTCCGGCACACCGACGTGGTCGCGCTGGCCACCGACCCCCACTTCACCGGCGCCGCCCACCAACGCGTGCTGTTGCACTCGCCGCTCGCGTTCGACGCCTCCACCTACGAGCTGTGGGTCCCGCTCCTGAACGGCGGCACCGTGGTCGTCGCGCCACCGGGGGACGTCGACGCGCACGTCATCCGGGAGCTGACCGCACGGCACGGTGTCACCGCGCTCTGGCTCACCGCCGGTCTCTTCCGGCTCTTCGCCGGTGACGCGCCCGAGTGTTTCCGTGGCCTGCTGGAAGTCTGGACCGGCGGTGACGTCGTCCCGCCCGAAGCCGTGCGCCGCGTGCTGGACACCTGCCCTGGCCTCACGGTCGTCGACGGCTACGGGCCGACCGAAACCACCACGTTCGCGACCTCGTTCCGCATGACCTCGGCGGACACGGTCCCCTCGACGATCCCGATCGGGACCCCGCTGACCGGGATGCGCGTCTACGTGCTCGACGAAGGGCTGCGGCCGGTTCCGCGCGGCGCGCTCGGCGAGATCTGCGTGGCCGGTCCGGGGCTCGCCCGCGGTTACGCCGCCCGGCCGGGCGCGACGGCCGATCGTTTCGTCGCCTGTCCGTACGGCGCCCCTGGCGAGCGCATGTACCGCACCGGTGACCGGGGGCGGTGGCGTGCCGACGGGACCCTGGAGTTCGCCGGCCGGGCCGACGACCAGCTCAAGATCCGTGGTTTCCGGGTCGAACCCGGTGAAGTGGAACGTGCCCTCACGGCCCGGCCCGAGGTCGCGGAAGTGGTGGTGACGGCGCGTACCGGCGCCGGTCGCAAGCACCTCGTCGCCTACGTCGTGGCCGCGGAAGGCTCCACAGTGGACAACGGGACACTGCGCGAAGCGTTGCGACAGTCCCTGCCGGACTATCTCGTTCCGTCGGCGTTCGTCGTCCTTGACGCGCTTCCCCTGAGCGCCAACGGAAAGGTCGATCGACGAGCCTTGCCGGAACCGGACTTCGAGCCCGCCGCGACCGGAGGCAGGGCGCCGCGGACCGAGCGTGAAGCGGTGCTCGCGGGGATCTGGGCGGACGTCCTGGGCCTCGACCGGGTCGGTGTCGAGGACAACTTCTTCGCCCTCGGCGGCGACTCGATCCTCAGCATCCAGGTCAGCGCGCGGGCCAGGAAGGTCGGGCTGGCCATCACCACGGCGGACCTGTTCCGGCACCAGACCATCGCCGCCCTCGCCCCCACCCTGACCGGCGTCTCCACGGCCCCGGACCGGGGACCCGTGTCCGGTGACGTCGTGCCGACCCCGATCCAGCGCTGGTTCTTCGACACGATCGCGGGACCCGACACCTTCGACCAGGCCATCGCGGTCGAACTGGCCGAGGGCACCGATGAAGCCGCGCTCGCCGTCGCCATCGCCGCGGTGACCGAGCATCACGACGCGTTGCGCACGACTTACACCCGCGACGGCGGCCAGTGGCGGCTGCGCATCGCCGGCGTCGAAGAGGGACATTCGCTGCTGCGCTGGTCACTGTCCGGTCCTCCGGCAGGGCGTGTGCTGCACCTGTCGGCGCACCACCTCGCCGTCGACGGCGTGTCCTGGCGGATCCTGCTCGACGACCTCGACCAGGCGTACCGGCAGGCCGATCTCGGGCCGAGGACGACGTCGTTCCGCGAGTGGGCGGCACGCCTCGCCGCGCATACGGAGTCCGGCGGTTTCGACGACGAGCTGGCCCACTGGCGCGCGATCCCCGACGTCACGCCGATCCCCGTCGACGGGATCGGTGCGAACACGGTGGGCAGGGCCCGCGCGGTGACGGTCCGGCTGACCGCCGAGGAGACACGGTCACTGCTGCGACAGGTCCCCGAGGTCTATCGGACGCAGGTCAACGACGTCCTGCTGACCGCGCTCGGCCGGACGTTGCGGGACTGGACCGGCCGGGTTCCGGTGATCGACCTGGAAGGCCACGGCCGGGAGGAACTGTTCGACGGCGTGGATCTGTCGCGCACGGTGGGCTGGTTCACCAGCTTGTTCCCGGTGGCGCTGGACGTCCCGGACGAGTGGGGCGAGGCGATCAAGGCCGTGAAGGAGCGGCTGCGCGCGGTCCCGCGACGCGGTATCGGCTACGGCGCGTTGCGGTATCTCTCCGATACCGCGCCGGCGATCGATCCCCAGATCAGCTTCAACTACCTCGGACAGTTCGACCTGGCCGGTGAGCTCTACACCGGCTCGCACGGCGAACTGTCCTTGGCCGCCGACCCCGGCGGCGTCCGTCCTCATCTGCTCGACGTGGTCGGCCAGGTCACCGGCGACACGCTGGAATTCACCTGGCACTACGCGGAAGGCGTGCACGACGAAGCCACCGTGACCCGGTTGGCCGACGGCATGCTGGAGAACCTGCGCGGACTCCTCGGGCACTGCGCCGAACCCGGCGCGGGCGGCCGGACGCCGTCGGACTTCCCCCTCGCGGGTCTCGACCAGTCCACAGTGGACTCCCTCGTCGGCGACGGCAGGGACGTCGAGGACGTGTATCCGTTGACGCCGATGCAGGCGGGCATGGTCTTCCACGGCTTGGCCCAGCCCGGCGACCGCAACTACTTCGAGCAGGTCTCCTTCACCGTCGACGACGTTCCCGGGCCCAGGGCGCTCGGCGCGGCCTGGCAACGGGTGGTCGAGCAAACACCGGTCCTGCGCAGCTCGATCGTCTGGGAGGGGGTGCCACAGCCACTGCAGATCGTGCGGCGGTCCGTCGGGATCCCGGTGTTCTACCCGGACTGGTCCGCCGGGGACGCCGAGGAGTCCTTGCGACAGCGACTCACCGAAGACCTCGCCGAAGGGCTCGACCTGACCAGCGCTCCGCTGATGCGGCTGGTCATCGCGAAGGAGTCGGCGACCTCGGTCCGGGTCATCTGGACCTTCCACCACGTGCTGCTCGACGGCTGGAGCGTCTTCGGCGTCCTGTCCGACGTCCTCGCCGAACTGCGTGGCGAAGAGCCGCCGGTGCGGCGCCCGTTCCGCGACTACGCCGGCTGGCTCGCCGCGCAGGACGACGAAGCCGCCGAAACCCATTGGCGGGCCGAACTCGCCGGCGTGACGCCGACCCCATTGCCCGGTGATCGAGGTGCCCGCGCCCACACGGCCAGCTCGTCGGCCCGGGTCCCGGTGACCTTCGACGACGCCACGACGAGCCGGATCAACGCGTTCGCGCGACGGCACCACCTGACGCTCAACACGATCGTCCAGGGCGCCTGGTCGGTTCTCCTGGCGCGCTACAGCGGTGAGACCGAAGTGTGCTTCGGCGCGACGGTCTCGGGGCGCCCGGTCGAGTTGCCGGGAGCGGACGACATCGCCGGTCTGTTCATCAACACCCTGCCGGTGCGGGTCAGGCTGGACGCGGAGCGCGGCCTCGTCGACTGGTTACGGGAACTACAGGCGGCGCAGGCGGAATCGCGCCGCTTCGGCCACGTCGGCCTGCCGCGGTTGCAGTCCTGGAGCGACACCGGCGGCAGCCTGTTCGAGAGCATCATCGTCTTCGAGAACTACCCGGTGGCGGACGTCGCCGGGCTGCGGGACGTCCGCGCGGCCGAACGCACGAACTACCCGCTCGGCGTCGTCGCGTACCCGGGACGGCAGCTTTCCCTGATGCTGACCCACGACCCCGGGCTGATCGGCCCGGACCTGGCCCGGCAGCTCGCCGGACACCTCGAAACGCTGATCCGCGCCTTCACGGACACACCGCACGAGCCCGTGACGCGGGTGCCGATGCTGTCGGAGCCGGAGATCCGGCACCTGCTCCGCGAGCGGAACGTCACCGCCCGGGAGGTGCGGGAGGGAGCGGTGCCCGAGCTGTTCGAGGCCCGCGCGCGCCGGGATCCCGACGCCGTCGCGCTGCTGTCCGACACGGAGACAGTCACCTACGGCGAACTCGACGTCCGGGCCAACCGGCTGGCGAACCGGCTGCGTGAACTCGGGATCCGCCCAGAAGACCGGGTCGCGCTCCTGATGGACCGTTCGCCCGCCCTGGTCGTCGCCGAACTCGCGATCCTGAAGACCGGCGGCGCTTATCTGCCCTTGGATCTGCGCGCACCCGCCGAGCGGCTGAGGCTGCTGCTGAGCGAGGCCGAGGCCGACGTCCTCGTCACCGATCAGGCTTGGCTGTCCACGGCGGAAGAGATCCACGAGGGTGTGATCGTCACCGACGCGGGCGACGCGCCGGACACACCGCCCGTCGTGAGGATCGACCCCGAGCAGCTCGCCTACGTCATCTACACCTCGGGATCGACCGGGAAACCCAAGGGCGTCGCCGCCCGGCATCGAGACGTTCTCGCGCTGGCCGCCGATCAGCGTTTCGCGACCCACGACCGCGTCCTGCTGCACTCGCCGCAGGCCTTCGACGCCTCGACGTACGAGCTGTGGGTGCCGTTGCTGAACGGCGGCACGGTCGTGCTGGCCCCGCCGGGCGACCTCGACGTCCACACCCTCGGCCGGGTGATCACCGCCCACGCCGTCACCGGTGTCTTCATGACGACCGGTCTGTTCCGGCTGGTCGCGCAGGAAGCGCCGGAGATGTTCGCCGGGGTGCGGGAGGTCTGGACCGGCGGGGACGCCGTGCCCGCCGTCGCGCTGCGCCGGGTCCGGGCCGCGTGCCCGCACACCCTGGTCGCCGACGTCTACGGCCCCACCGAGACCACGACCTTCGCCACCGTCCACCCGCTGCCGGACGAGGTGCCCGACGTCGTGCCGATCGGGGCGCCGCTGGACAACACCCGCGGTTACGTCCTCGACGAAGACCTCCGGCTCGCCCCGCCGGGCGCGCCCGGCGAGCTGCATCTGGCCGGGGCCGGGCTCGCGCGCGGCTACCTCGGACGTCCCGGGCTGACCGCCGACCGGTTCGTCGCGGATCCGTTCGGCCCGCCGGGGGAGCGGATGTACCGCACCGGCGACGTCGTGCGCTGGAACGAGCAGGAGGCCCTCGAATTCGTCGGCCGGGTGGACGAACAGGTCAAGATCCGCGGCTTCCGCGTCGAACCGAGCGAGATCGAGGCCGCACTGGGCGAACACCCGGGCGTCGAGCAGGCCGCCGTGCTGGCCCGCGCGGACGGCGGGGTGAAACGGCTGGTCGCCTACGTCGTCGGCGAGACCGAAGGGCTGGGGGAGTTCCTGCGCCGGACCCTGCCGGACTACATGATCCCGGCCGCGTTCGTCCGGCTGGAGAAGTTCCCCGTCAACGTCAACGGAAAGCTCGACCGCGCCGCGTTGCCCACCCCCGATTTCGGGGCTGGTGACCACGTCGCGCCGCGCACCGACCGCGAACGCGTGCTCGCCGGGATCTGGGCCGAGGTACTGGGCGTCGAACGGGTCGGGGCGACCGACGACTTCTTCGAACTCGGTGGCGACTCGATCCTCAGCATCCAGGTGGTGTCGAGGGCCCGTCGCGCCGGGCTGGAACTGCTGCCCGGTGACCTGTTCACTCACCGGACCCCGGCGGCGCTCGCTGCCGCCGCGCGCACCGCCACCGAGGCCATCGAGCGCGGCCCGGTCGACGGCGAGGTGCCGCTCACCCCGATCCAGCGGTGGTTCTTCGCGACCCAGACCGCCGATCCGGACCACTTCCACCAATTCGTCCGACTGGGTCCGGAACGGATCGACACCGCCGTGGCACGCAAGGCCGTGGACGCGCTGCTGGAACACCACGACGCGCTGCGGATGCGGTTCACCGACGACGGCCGGAAGCAGGAGAACGGGCCTGTCGGCGCCGGGACACCGTTGATCCGCCTCGATCTCTCCGAGCACGGTGTCATCCTCGCCGTGCACCACCTCGTGGTCGACGGCGTCTCGTGGCGGGTGCTCGCCGAGGACTTCGACCGCGGTTACGCCCAGGCGCTGCGGGACGAGCCGATCGACCTCGGACCGCGCACCACGTCCTTCCGGGAGTGGGCGATCAGGCTCGCCGAGCACACCGCCGACGGCGGGTTCGACGACGAACTGCCGTACTGGCGAGGGATTCCCCAGGACACCTCGATCCCCGTCGACGGTGAAGGCGAGGCGACGGTCGCCTCGATGCGCGAGGTCACCGCGCGGCTTTCGGAGGCGGAGACCGAGGCACTGCTGAGGGAGGTGCCCGCGGCGTATCGCACGCAGGTCAACGACGTCCTGCTGACCGCGCTCGGCCGGGTGCTGAGGGACTGGACAGGCAGGGTCCCGGTGGTCGATCTGGAGGGCCACGGGCGCGAGGATCTGTTCGACGACGTCGATCTGTCCCGCACCGTGGGGTGGTTCACCAGTGTCTTCCCGGTCGCGCTGGACGTTCCCGAAGACTGGGGCACAGCGCTGAAGTCGGTGAAAGAACAGCTCCGGGCGGTGCCCCGGCGCGGAATCGGCTACGGCGCTTTGCGGCACCTCGCCGGAACCGCGCCGGCGATCGACCCGGTGGTGAGTTTCAACTACCTCGGCCGCTTCACGTCGGGCAGGCTGGAATCCGACGAGAGCGAGCTTTCGGCGCGAGCGCATCTGCTCGACGTCGTCGGCCGTGTCGAGTCCGGCGAACTGGAACTGACCTGGTACTACAACGAAGGCGTCCATCGAGAGTCCACTGTGGACAGGCTTGCCGAGGCGATGCTGACGGCGCTTCGGGAGATCATCGGGCACTGCGCCGCGCCGGGCGCCGGTGGACGGACCCCGTCCGACTTCCCGTTGACCGCCCTCGACCAATCCACAGTGGACTACCTGGTCGGTGACGGCAGGGACGTCGAGGACGTCTACCCGCTGACGCCGATGCAGGCGGGCATAGTGTTCCATTCCCTTTCCCAGCAGGAAGAACGGCTTTACTTCCAGCAGGTCGGATTCGTCCTCGAAGGCGTCGGCGACGTCGATGTGCTGGCACACGCGTGGCAGCACGTCGTCGACCGCACGCCCGTGCTGCGCACACGGATCGCTTGGGAAGGCGTGCCGGAGCCTGTGCAGGTGGTGCGGCGCCGGGTCACCGTCCCGGTCACCCGGCTCGACTGGCGCGCCCACACGCCGGCGGCTCAGGAGCGGTTCTGGCAGGAAGTCCTCGCCACTGATCGGGCCGAGGGGCTCGACCTGGACGGGGAAACCCTGCTGCGGCTGACCCTCGCGCGACTGTCGGACACGGAAGTCCGCGTCCTGTGGACGTTCCACCACGTCCTGCTCGACGGCTGGAGCGTCTTCGGGGTGCTGTCCGACGTCTTCGCCGCGTACGCCGGAGAAGAACCGCCCGATCGGCCGCCCTTCCGCGACTACGTGGCGTGGCTGGACCGCCAGGACGACACCGAAGCGGAACGGCACTGGCGTCGCGAACTCGGCGACTTCACCGCTTCCGCCCGGCTCGCGGCGCGGGACCACACGAGCCGGTCCGCCGAATGGCTGCGGGTACCGGTCGAAAGCTCCGCGCGACTCGGGGAAGCCGCACGCAAGGCGGGGCTCACGATGAACACCGTCCTCCAAGGCGCGTGGGCGCTGGTGCTGTCCCGGCTGACGGGGGAACGTGACGTCTGTTTCGGCACCACCGTGTCCGGTCGTCCGGTGGAGCTGGCCGGCGCCGACGACATCACCGGCATCTTCATCAACACGCTGCCGGTGCGGGTCACCACCGATCGCTCTCCGGTCGCGAAGTGGCTGGCGGCGCTGCAGGACCGGCAAGTGGAGTCCCGCAGGTACGGGCATCTGCCGCTGACGAAGCTCCAGGCGTGGAGCGGGGCCGACGGCGGTCTCTTCGACAGCATCGTCGTGTTCGAGAACTACCCGATCGACGCGGCGACGCGGGACGGGCTCCGGTTGCGCGACGTCGACGCCGCCGAGACGACGAATTACCCGCTCAGTATCGTCGCGTCGCCGGGAGAGCGGCTGAGTATCGACGTCGGCTACGACCCTCATCTGTTCGACGCCGCGACGGCCGAGCGGATCACGGCCCGGCTGGTCGGCGTGCTCGACGCGTTCGCCGACGACCTGAACCGGCCGCTCGACGGGATCGACCTGCTCACCGACGCCGAACGGCTGCAGATCCTCGGTGATTGGAACGACACCGCCCACCCGCTGCCGGAGGGCAGTCTCGCCGGGCTCTTCGCCCGGCAAGTCGCGCGCGCTCCCGGCGCCCTCGCCCTCATCGGCGACGACGCTCGCCTGACGTACGCGGAATTGGACGTGCGGGCGGACCGCCTCGCGCGGTATCTGGTGTCGCTCGGGGCCGGCCCCGAAACCGTCGTCGGGGTGCTCATGGACCGCACAGCGGACCTGGTCGTCGCCGAACTCGCCATCGTCAAGGCCGGTGCCGCGTACCTGCCACTCGACACCCGCGCGCCCGCAGCACGGCTGAAGACACTGCTGGACGGTGTGCCGATCCTGGTCACCGACCGGACCCGCGCCCGCTCCGTCGTCCATGACGGGCAGATCGTCGTCCCCGACGGCCGGACCGCGAAGGTCGCGCTTCCCGAGGCGTCGCCGGACAACCTCGCGTACGTGATGTACACGTCGGGCTCGACCGGCAAGCCGAAGGGCGTGGCAGTGCGTCAGCGCGACGTGGTCGCCCTCGCGGCCGACCGGCGATTCGCCGCGCACCAGCGGGTCCTGCTGCACGCCTCGCCGGCGTTCGACGCCTCCACCTACGAACTCTGGGTCCCACTGCTCAACGGCGGTGCCGTCGTCCTGGCGCCACCCGGCGATCTCGACGTGGACACGCTCCGGCGCGTCATCGCCGAGTACGACGTCCACGGGGCCTTCTTCACCGCGGGCCTGTTCCGGCTGCTCGCCCAGGAGGCTCCGGAGACCTTCCGCGGGATGCGCGAGGTCTGGGCGGGCGGTGACGTCGTCCCGGCCGCCGCGGTCCGGCGGGTGCGGGAGGCGTGCCCGGGCACGATCGTCGTCGACGGCTACGGACCGACCGAGACGACGACCTTCGCCACGTCGCACCCCATCCCGGACGACGTCGCCGGAGCCGTGCCGATCGGGAAACCGCTCGACAACATGCGGGCTTACGTCCTCGACGCCGATCTGCGGCTCGTGCCGCAGGGCGCGCCCGGCGAGCTGTACATCGCCGGCGCCGGGCTCGCTCGCGGGTACTTCGGTGATCCGGCGCTGACCGCCGACCGGTTCGGGCCCGACCCGTTCGGTCCGCCGGGGGAGCGGATGTACCGCACCGGCGACCTCGTCCGCTGGAACCCGCGTGGAGAGCTGGAGTACACCGGCCGCGCCGACGAGCAGGTCAAGGTCCGCGGCTTCCGGATCGAACCGGCGGAGATCGAGACCGCGCTGACCGCGCATCCCGGCGTCGGCCAGGCCGCGGTCTTGACCAGGGAGGATCACGGGGTCAAACGGCTCGTCGCCTACCACACCGGCGACGCGGACGACCTCGCCAGGTTCTTGCGCCTGACGCTGCCCGACTACATGGTCCCGGCCGCGTTCGTCCGGCTCGACCGCTTCCCGTTGAACGCCAACGGGAAGATCGACCGGCGCGCCCTGCCCGCGCCGGACTTCGGCGACAAGACCGCCCGGACCGCACCCACGACGGAGGCCGAACGGGCGCTGGCCGGGATCTGGGCGGACGTCCTCGGTGTCCCGGACGTCGGGGCCCAGGCCAACTTCTTCGAACTCGGTGGCGACTCGATCCTCAGCATCCAGGTCGTGTCGCGCGCTCGCCGTGCCGGGCTGATCCTGTTGCCCCACGACGTCTTCCGGCATCCGACGCTCGCCGCGCTGGCCGCGCACGCCGGTGGTGGCACCGGTCCGCGCGCCGAGCAGGGGCCGGTCACCGGAACGGCTCCGCTCACCCCGATCCAGCGCTGGTACTTCGCCACCCAGCCGGATCGGTTCGACCAGCGGGTGGTGCTCGACTTCACCGAGGACGTCGACGAAGCCGCGCTGCGCCGCGCGCTGGAGACCGTCTGGGCGCATCACGACGGGCTGCGGCTACGGTTCGAGCGCGAAGGCGTCCAGCACGGTGAGCCGGTCTGGCCCGCCGAGCTGCTCACCGACGAGATCGCCTTCGATCTCGAACGAGGTCCGCTGCTGGCGGCGGTGCTCGACGGGCGGCGGCTGACCCTGGCCGCGCATCACCTCGTCGTTGACGGTGTCTCCTGGCGGATCCTGCTGGAGGACCTGGAAACCGCCTACCGCGGCGGCGAGCTCGGCCCGAAGACGACGTCGTTCCTGGCGTGGGCGGAGCGGCTGGCCGAGCACGCCGCCGCCGGTGGCTTCGACGACGAACTGGCGCACTGGCGCGGGATCCCGCCTTCGCCGGCCGCCGAACCGGCCACGATCGCCGACCTCGGCGAGGTGACCGTGCGGCTCACCGCCGAGGAAACCCGTGCGCTGCTCCAAGACGTGCCGGAGGTCTATCGCACGCAGGTCAACGACGTCCTGCTCACCGCGCTCGGCCGGGTCCTGCGGGACTGGACCGGGCAGACACCCGTGATCGACCTGGAGGGCCACGGACGCGAGGAGCTGTTCGAGGACGTCGACCTGTCCCGTACGGTCGGCTGGTTCACCAGCATGTTCCCCGTGGCGCTGGACGTCCCGCACGACTGGGGCGCGGCGCTGAAGTCGGTGAAGGAACAGCTCCGGTCGCTGCCGCGGCGGGGCGTCGGCTACGGCGCGCTGCGGTACCTCACCGGGACCGCGCCGGACATCGATCCGCAGATCGGCTTCAACTACCTCGGCCGCTTCGACGACGCGGAGGCGGGCCTGTTCCGGACCGGTTCCCTCGACGCCGACGTCGACCCGGCCGCTCCCGCGGTCCACGCACTCGACATCGTGGGCCGGGTCGTGGCCGGGACGCTGGAGCTGACGTGGGCCCACGTCACGACCCGGCACGATCGCGGCACCGTCGAAGACCTGGCGGGAAAGATGCTCGCGGCCCTGCGCGAGATCATCGCGCACTGTGCCGCGCCGGAAGCGGGTGGCCGCACGCCGTCGGACTTCCCGCTGGCCGCCCTCGATCAATCCACAGTGGACACTCTGGTCGGCGACGGCCGCGCGGTCGAGGACGTCTACCCGGCGACGCCGATGCAGGGCGGGATGGTATTCCACGGGCTGTCCCAGACCACGCAAGGCATGTACGTCGAGCAGGCGACGTTCGTCCTCGAAGGCGTCACGGACCTCGACCGGCTCGCCGCGGCGTGGCAACGGGTCGTGGACCGGACACCGGTCCTGCGGACGGCGTTCGTCTGGTCCGGGGTCGAGGAGCCGCTGCAAGTGGTGCGCCGCGAGGTGAGGCTCCCGATCCGCGTGCTCGACGGGACCGGTCACGATCTCCAGCGGCTCTTGGCCGAGGACCGCGCACAAGGACTCGACCTCGCGGAGGCACCGCTGACGCGCGTGGCGCTCGTGCGGTTGTCGGCGACCGAGGTCCAGGTCCTGTGGACGTTCCACCACGCGCTGCTCGACGGCTGGAGTGTCTTCCACGTCCTTTCCGACGTCTGTGGCGCGTACGCCGGGCAGAGCTTGCCCACCAGGCCGCCGTTCCGGGACTACCTCGCGTGGCTCGACGGCCTCGACCGGACCGACGCCGAACGCTTCTGGCGCGCCACCCTCGCCGGGATCGACGCTCCTTCACCCGTCCCCGGCGACAGGGCGGCCACGGCCGGCCACATCGCCTGTTCGTCCGACTGGCTGCCCGTCCGCCTGGACGAGACGGCGACGAGGGAGCTCGACGAGTTCGTCAAACGCCACGGCCTCACGCACAACGCGGTCCTGCAAGGGGCCTGGGCCCTGCTGCTGTCGGCTTACCGCGGTCACGACGACGTCGTGTTCGGATCCACCGTCTCCGGCCGCCCGCCCGAGGTGACGGGCGTGGACGAGATCACCGGCATCTTCATCAACACGCTGCCCGTCCGGGTCGGGATCGACCGGGACAGCCGGGTCGCGGAGTGGCTCGCGGGTCTGCAGGCGAGCCAGGCCGAGGCGCGCCGGCACGGGCATCTTCCGCTCGCGCTCGTCCAGGGCTGGGCGGAGTTGCCCGCGGGAGTGAACCTCTGCGAAAGCCTGGTGGTGTTCGAAAACTATCCGATCACCGACGCCGAGGCCGGGCACGGCCTGACCGTGCGCGACCTGTCGGCCCGCGAGACGACGAACTTCCCGCTCACCGTCGTCGCGTCGCCGGGCCGCGAGCTGAACGTCGACCTGGGCTACGACCCGGCCCTGTTCGACGCCCCGACCGTGACCCGCCTCGCCGGGCACCTCCTCACCCTGATCCAGGAACTGGCCAAGGACGGCGACCGGGTGCTCTCCGAGGTGTCGATGCTGACCCTGGAAGAGCAGCTTCAGCTGGCGAAGTGGACAGACTCCGGCGCCGAGGCTCCGGCCCGGTCGCTGCCGGAGCTGTTCGCCGCCCAGGTGCGTGCCCGGCCGGACGCGGTGGCGGCCGTCCTCGACGGCGAGCAGGTCACCTACGCCGAGTTGGACCGGCGGGCGAACCGGCTCGCCAACCGGTTGATCGGGCTCGGTCTGCGGCCGGAGGAACCGGTCGGCCTCGTCACGAGCAGGGCGGGCACGGTGGTGGCGGAACTGGCCGTGGTCAAGGCGGGTGGCGCCTACCTCCCGATCGACACCCGGGCCCCGGCCGAGCGGCAACGGGCACTGCTCGACGGGGTCCGGTTCGTCGTCTCCGACCTGGACTACCCGAACAGCATCCGACTGTCCTCCGTGGACGACGAACCGGACGGCGATCCCGGCGTCGTCGTCGATCCCGACCGGCTGGCGTACGTCATGTTCACCTCCGGGTCCACCGGCACTCCCAAGGGAGTCGCCGTGCGGCACCGCGACGTCGTTACCCTTTCCAGGGACAGCAGGTTCCGCGGCGGGGCACACGACCGCGTGCTGCTGCATTCCCCGGCGGCCTTCGACGCCAGTACCTACGAGTTGTGGGTTCCGCTGCTCACCGGCGGCCGTGTGGTCACGGCGCCGGACGGCGACCTCGACGCGCACCGGCTGCGGGCCTTGATCCGCGAGCACGGCCTGACCGGCATGTGGGTCACCGCGGGCCTGTTCCGGGTGCTGGCGCAGGAAAGCCCGGACTGCTTCACCGGACTGCGGGAGGTGTGGACCGGCGGCGACGTCGTACCGGCCGAGTCGGTGCGGCGAGTGCTGGGCACGTGCCCGGGACTGCGCGTCGTCGACGGCTACGGCCCGACCGAGACGACCACCTTCGCCACCGCCCATCCGATGGACGGCCCGGTCCCGGACCGGATCCCGATCGGCAGGCCGCTGGACGGGATCGTCGCCCGCGTTCTGGACCCGGATCTGCGCCCAGTGCCGCCGGGAGTCCCTGGAGAGCTGTACCTGGCCGGGGCCGGCCTCGCTCGCGGATACCGGAACCGGCCCGGTCTGACCGCCGACCGTTTCCTCGCCGCTCCGGGCGGAGAACGGATGTATCGCACCGGCGACCTCGTCCGCTGGACCGGGGAGGGCGTTCTCGAGTTCCTCGGCCGGGCGGACGACCAGGTGAAGCTGCGCGGGTTTCGTGTCGAACCCGGTGAGGTCGAGGCCGTCCTGGCGCGGCATCCCGCCGTGGCGCAGGCCGCGGTCGTCGTCCGCGAAGACGCGCCCGGAGTGAAGCAGCTCGTCGCCTATGTCGTCTCGGAAGCCGGGCATGAGGTCCTGCGGGACTCCCTGGCCGCGACGCTGCCGGACTATCTGGTGCCGTCGGCGTTCGTGACGCTGGACCGGATCCCGGTCAGCGCCAACGGAAAGCTCGATCGGAACGCGCTGCCCGCGCCCGCCGCGCCGAAGACCGGCCACGTCGAGCCGGAAACCGAAACCGAACGGGCGCTGGCCGGGATCTGGGCTGACGTACTCGGCGTGGAACGGATCGGCGTCGAGGACAACTTCTTCGCCCTCGGCGGGGATTCACTGCGGAGCCTGCACATCGCGGCCAAGGCCGGCGCGTTGTTCGCCGTCCGGCTCACCCCGGCCGACGTGCTGACCGCGCGCACCGTCGCCGGGCTGGCCGGAACGGTCGAAGAACTCATTTTGGGCGAGCTCGAAAGCCTCGCCTCCGAAACGGAAGCGTGAGGACGCCATCATGACCTCGTCCCGACAGGACCGCATCGCGGCACTGCCCGCCCACCTGCGGGAGGCGCTGCGCGCGCGGATGGCGGGAACGGCCGCGCCCGCGCCGGAGATCCCGGCCGCCGCCGACCGTTCCCGCCCGATCCCGCTCTCGTCCGCCCAGCGGCGCCTGTGGTTCCTCAGCAGGCTGCGGCCGGACGACCCCGAGTACAACAGCGCGTTCGCCCTGCGCCTGACCGGAATGCTCGACCACGCCGCGCTGGCCACCGCGCTGAAGTCGCTGGTCCGGCGCCACGAGCCGTTGCGCACCACCTTCGAGGAGATCGACGGCGAGGG
This sequence comes from Amycolatopsis thailandensis, assembly GCF_002234405.1. Lineage (GTDB taxonomy): Bacteria > Actinomycetota > Actinomycetes > Mycobacteriales > Pseudonocardiaceae > Amycolatopsis > Amycolatopsis thailandensis. The sequence continues at coordinate 98,029 of NZ_NMQT01000041.1, forward strand.
CTTCCAGATCGTCGGGCCGCCTCACGAAGTCGAACTGCCCGTCGTGGAGGTCACGCCCGACGACCTGGAAGACGTCCTGCGCGCCGAGTACACCCGGCCGTTCGACCTCGGCCGCGGGCCACTGTTGCGCGCGATGCTGGCGCGGCTCACCGAAACCGAGCACGTGCTGCTGGTGTGCGTGCATCACATCGCCACCGACGGCGCGTCGATGGGGGTACTGACCGAGGAACTCGGCCTGCTCTACCGCGACGGCGAACACGCGCGGCTTCCCAACCAGCCGGTGCAGTACGCGGACTTCGCGGTATGGCAGCGAAATCGGCCGTTACGAGGAGCGGGTCTCGACTATTGGAAGGCGCACCTCGCCGACGTCGTCCCCCTGGAGCTGCCCACCGACCGGCCCCGGCCGCCCGTGCGAAGCACCGACGGCGCGGTACGCGAGTTCACCGTGCCCGTGGAGGTGGCCGGGCGCCTCGCGGAGCTGGCGCGCTCGTCGGAGACCACGTTGTTCACGGTGCTGCTGGCCGCGTGCCAGGCGTTGTTCGCCCGCTACACCGGGCAGGACGACATCGCGCTCGGCACCGTCGTGCGGGGCCGCGAAAAGCCGGAACTCGAACGTGTCGTCGGCTTCTTCGTCAACACCGTCGTCCTGCGTTCGGCCGTCGACCGGGCCGCGACCTTCACCGAGCATCTGACTCGCGCCCGCCAGACCGTCCTGGATGCCTTCGCGCACGACGACGTGCCGTTCGACGCCGTCGTCGACGCCGTACAGGCCGGCCGCGACGCCGGGCGCAACCCGCTGTTCGACGTCATGGTGCTGCTGCATTCCGCTTCCGGGGCCGGACCCGAGTTCCCGGGCCTGACCGTGGAACCGGCGGAGGTGGCGCGGGACGCGGCGAACTTCGACCTCTCGGTGGAGTTCGAGGAGTCCGGCGGCGAGCTGGCGGGGCTCGTCGAGTACAGCACCGAACTGTTCGACGCCGCCACGGTCGACGGCCTGATCGGCCACCTGCTGCGGCTGCTGACCGGGATCGCCGCCGAACCCGGCCGCCGGATCGCCGACCTGCCGCTGACCGACGACGACGAGGAACGCCGTCTGCTGTTCTGGGGGAGCAACGGGCTGGAGGTGCCTGCCACGACGATCGTCGACCTGCTGGACCACCAGGCGAAGACCCGGCCCGGCGAAATCGCGCTGGTCTGCGGCGAAACCCGGCTGACCTTCGCCGAACTGGCCGCCCGTACTGACGGCGTCTCCGCGGAGCTGGCCGCCCGCGGCGCCGGTCCGGACCAGGTCGTCGCGGTGCTGCTGCCCCGCTCGGCCGAAGCGGTTGTCGCGTTGTTCGCCGTGCTCAAGGCCGGCGCCGTGCACCTCTCGATCGATCCGGGTCTGCCACCCGAGCGGATCCGGACGCTGCTGGAGGACACCCGGCCGGTGGTCGTGCTCGACGGCACTTTCGAGGTCACCACCGACGGGCCGCGACCGGCGCCGCCACGGCCTTCGGACGCCGCGTACGTCATTCACACCTCGGGCTCGACGGGGACGCCGAAGGGCGTCGTCGTCGGCCACGCGGCCCTGGTCAACCTGCTCGCCAACCACCGCACCGTGTTCGGCCGCGACCGGATGCGCGTCGCGCTGACCGCGACCCTTTCCTTCGACACCTCGTGGGAAGGCCCGCTGCTGCTGGCGGACGGCCACGAACTGCACGTCATCACCGAGGAGACCCGGCTCGACCCGGCCGGGCTGACCCGCTATGTCCGCGACGAGCACGTCGACTTCCTCGACGTCACACCGTCGTACCTGCGGCAGCTACTGCCCGCAGGACTGCTCGAAGGAGAGCGTCGGCCGAAGTTCCTGATGGTCGGCGGCGAGGCCCTCGACGGCGATCTCTGGCGCGAACTCGCCGCGTCCGGAACGGAAGCCCACAACTACTACGGGCCCACCGAGTCCACAGTGGACGCCACGCGCGCTCCGGTCATCGGCGATCGGCCGGTGATCGGCAGGCCGCTGGGGAACGTGACCGCCTACGTCCTCGATGAAGGATCCCGGCTCGTCCCGGTCGGCGTCCCCGGCGAACTGTGCCTCGCCGGCGCCCAGCTCGCCCGTGGTTACCTCGGCCGTCCGGGGCTGACCGCGGACCGCTTCACCGCCGACCCGTTCGGCCCGCCCGGAGCCCGGCTCTACCGCACCGGTGACCGGGCACGCTGGACCGCGGACGGGCAGCTGGAGCACCTCGGCCGGGTCGACGATCAGCTCAAGGTCCGCGGCTTCCGGATCGAACCGGGCGAGGTCGAAGCGGTGCTGCGGGCGCAGCCGTCCGTCACGGACGCCGCCGTGGACGCGCGGAACGGCACACTGGTCGCCTACGTCGTCGGTGACACCGAACCCGCCCGGCTGCGGTCGGAGCTGAGCCGTGTCCTGCCCGGCCATCTCGTCCCGTCGGTGTTCGTCGGCGTGGACGCTCTGCCGCTGACCAGACACGGAAAACTGGACCGCCGCGCCCTGCCCGATCCCGAACACACCACCACTACGCCCTACGTCGCTCCCCGGAACGACCGTGAACGGCTGGTGACCGCCATCTGGTCCGACGTCCTCGGCGTCGAACGCGTCGGTGTCGACGACGACTTCTTCGACCTCGGCGGGGATTCCCTTCTCGGCATCCGGGTCCTCGCGCGGCTGCGGGACGCGCTCGGCGCAGAGGTGCCCGCCCGGCTCGTCCTCACCGCGCCCACTCCGGCCCGCCTCGCCCGGCGGCTGCCCGAGAGCACCGCGCCGCAGGCGGCGATCCCCGTGCTGCCCAGGGACGGCGGCCGGTTCGAAGCGCCGCTCTCCTTCGCCCAGCAACGGTTGTGGTTCCTCGACGAATTCGAACCGGGCAGTTCCGAGTACGTCTCGCCGACGGCCTTGAGGCTGCGCGGAGAGCTGGACCTCGCCGCGCTGAACCGCGCCTTGACCGCTCTGGTCGCCCGGCACGAGTCCTTGCGGACGACCTTCGCGACCGTCGACGGCCGCGGCGTCCAGGTGATCCACCCGCCCTACGCCGTCGACGTGCCCGTCACCGACGGCGATCTCGACACCGCGTTGGAAGCGGCGACCGGCCCCGTCGATCTGCACGCCGGACCGTCGTTGAGGGTCGCGCTGACCCGGCTCGCGCCCGGCGACCACGTACTCACGCTCGTGTTGCACCACATCGTCACCGACGGCTGGTCCTCCGGCGTGCTGCTGGCCGAGCTGGCCACGTGCTACAGCGCGTTCGTCCGCGGCGAGGCGCCGGTCCTCCCGCCCCTGTCCGCGCAGTACGCGGATTACGCGGTCTGGCAGCGAGAACGGCTGCGGGGCAACGATTTCGACGCCCAGCTCAGTTACTGGCGCAACCGGCTCGACGGCGTGCCCACCCTCGACCTCCCCACCGACCGGCCCCGGCCCGCCGTCCGGACGAAGAACGGCGCCCTGCACGAATTCAGCGTGCCCGCCGGGACCGCGGCCCGGCTCAAGGAGTTGTCCCGGCATCAGGGCGGCACCTTGTTCACGACGCTGCTCGCCGCGAGCAAGCTGCTGTTCGCCCGCTGGTCGGGCCAGGACGACATCGCCGTGGGCACGGTCGTCTCCGGCCGCGAGCGCACCGAAGTCGAAGGCCTGATCGGTTTCTTCGTCAACACGCTCGTCCTGAGGTCCACTGTGGACTTGACGCTCGGGTTCGACAGCTTCCTGGATGACGTGCGGGACACCGTCCTGGACGCTTTCGCGCACCAGGACGTGCCCTTCGACCGGGTCGTCGACGACCTGCAGCCGGAACGGGACACCAGCCGGACGCCGCTGTGCCAGGTGCTGGTGGTCCTGCACAACACCCCGGACACCCGGCCGTCGATGACGGGCCTGGACGTCGAAGAGCTGGCGCCGCCCGTCGTCACCGCCGGTTTCGATCTCACGATCCACTTCCAGGAGACCGCCGGGCGGCTCGACGCGCTCGTCAACTACAACACCGATCTGTTCGACGCCGCCACGATCGAGCGGCTGACCGGCTGGCTTCGCCGGATGCTCGACGGCATCGCGACGGCTCCGGAGCTGCCGCTCGCCGGGCAGCCCTGGATCAGCCCGGCCGAACGCGACCGGGTGCTGGTGGAGTGGAACGGCAAGGCGGCCGCGGAACCGTCGCCGGTGCTGCACGAGCTGTTCGCCGCACGCGCCGCGCGCACTCCGGACGCCGTCGCGGTGACGAGCGGGAGCACCGAGCTGACCTATGGCGAACTGGACAGACGCGCCAACCGCCTCGCCCACCGGCTGATCGAGGAGGGCGCGGGGCCGGAGCGGCTGGTGGCGTTACGGCTGCCGCGGTCGGCGGATCTGGTCGTCGCGGTACTCGCCGTCCTGAAGTCGGGGTCCGCGTACCTGCCGATCGACCCGGCCTACCCGGCGGCGCGGATCGAGGCGACGGTGGCGGACGCGCGCCCGGTCTGCGTCGTCGACTCCGTCGAGGCCGACGGGCGGCCGGACACCGCTCCGCAGACGCGTGTCGAGCCGGGAAACGCGGCCTACGTCATCTACACCTCCGGGTCCACCGGTGTGCCCAAGGGCGTCCTGATCCCGCACGCCAACGTCACCAGGCTGTTCTCCTCGACCGCGCACTGGTTCGGCTTCGACGAGAACGACGTCTGGACGCTCTTCCACTCCTACGCCTTCGACTTCTCGGTCTGGGAACTGTGGGGCGCGCTGCTGCACGGCGGCAGGCTCGTGGTCGTCCCGCAGGACGCGGTCCGCGAACCGGAAGAGTTCCTGGCACTGCTCGCCGAGCAGCGGGTGACCGTCCTCAACCAGACGCCGTCGGCGTTCTACCGGCTGAGCGCACTGCCGTCGCGGCAACTCGGTCTGCGGTACGTGATCTTCGGCGGCGAGGCGCTGGATCCCGCGCGGCTGGCGGAGTGGTACCGGCGGCACCCGGACGGGCCGCGGCTGGTGAACATGTACGGCATCACCGAGACCACGGTGCACGTCACGCACCGGGCGCTGGAGGCGGACGGAACGGCCACCGTCGGCGTCCCGATCCCGGACCTGCGGACCTACGTGCTCGACGCCGATCTCGCTCCAGTCCCACCCGGGGTGACCGGCGAACTGTACGTCGCCGGGGCCGGGCTCGCGCGCGGCTACCTCAACCGTCCCGGACTGACCGCGTCGCGTTTCGTCGCGGACCCCTTCGGCGGGCCCGGCACGCGGATGTACCGCACCGGGGACCTGCTGAGGTGGACCGGCGACGGTGAACTGGACTACCGGGGCCGCGCCGACCACCAGGTCAAGATCCGCGGCTTCCGCATCGAACCCGGCGAGATCGAAGCGGCGCTGATCGTCCATCCCGACGTCGAGACGGCGGCTGTCGTCGCCCACGGCGCGGGGGACACCCGGCGGCTCGTCGCGTACCTGACCGGGGCGGTGCCGGGGACGACCGCGCTGCGGGAGTTCCTCGGCCGTTCCCTGCCCGCCCACCTGGTGCCCGCGGTGTTCGTGCCGCTGGAGCGGTTGCCGCTCAACGCCAACGGGAAGCTCGACGTCCGGGCGCTGCCCGAGCCGGGCGCGCGGACCGAGAACCGTTACGTGGCACCGCGCACCGACGCCGAGACCGTGCTGGCCGCGGTCTGGTCGGAAGTCCTCGGGGTCGACAGGGTCGGCGTCGAAGACAACTTCTTCGGGCTCGGCGGCGACTCGATCCTCAGCATCCAGGTCGTCGCGGCCGCCCGGCAGGCGGGGCTGACGCTGTCGTCCAAGGACCTGTTCCGCAACCAGACCATCGCCGAACTCGCACATGTCGCCCTGCCGGAAACCCCTGCCGAGCACGTCGAGGCGGAGAACCTCGGGCCGGCTCCGCTCGGCCCGATCCAGTCCTGGCTGTTCGAACGGCTGGAAGCGCCGTGGCGGCTGTCCATGTCCGTGCACGTCGTGCTGTCGTCCGTGGACAGGCCGAAGCTGATCTCCGCCTTGAACCGGGTCGCCGAGCGGCACGACGCGCTGCGCATGCGGTTCTCCCGTACCGAGGGGCGCTGGGAGCAGGAGCCCGCCCCGGTCGATCCGGACAGCATCCTCAGGCACGTGGACCTGTCCGATGTGGATCCCGTGGAAGACGTGGCGACGGCCATGCGCGCGGAGGCCGTGCGGGCACAGACCTCGCTCGACGTCACCACCGGGCCGCTGTGGCGCGCTGTGTTGTTCACCTTCCGCGATCGGGCGCCGCAACTGTTCCTCACCGCCCATCACCTCGTCATGGACGGGGTTTCGTGGCGGATTCTGCTGTCCGACCTCGAACGCGCGTACCGGGGCGAGGTTCTCGCACCGGTACGGACATCGTTCACGTATTGGGCCCGTTCTCTCGCCGAGAACGTGAAAATGGGAAGACTCGACAAGGAAATCGGGTACTGGGAAACTTCGCTCCGCGGAGCCTGGATGGACATTCCGGTTGACCGCCCGGGCCGCAACACCGCGAAGTCGGAGCGCGGTGTCTCGGTGTCACTTGGCCGGGCCGAGACCACCGCGCTCCTCCGCGACGTACCCGACGCGTACCGCACCGAGGTCAACGACGTCCTGGTCAGCGCCCTCGGCCGGGCGCTGGCCCGGTGGACGGGGCGGTCGAGGGTCGGGATCGCCATGGAGGGGCACGGTCGCGAAGACCTCGCCGGCCCCTTCGACCTTTCGCGCACGATCGGCTGGTTCACCGCCCAGTACCCGCTCTCGCTCGCTGTTCCCGAAGGTGACTGGGGCGACGTGCTCAAAGCCGTCAAGGAACAACTGCGCGCGGTTCCGGCCAAAGGCGCGGGCTTCGAGGCTTTGCGCTACTTGAGCACCGAAGAAACGCCGGGTTCCGCGTTGCGCGAAGCTCCCGAACCGCGAATTTCTTTCAATTATCACGGCCGCTGGGACATGGGGAGTCCCGCCGAAGGATGGATCCGGGGCAGGGCCGAAGCCCTGGGGAACGACAGCGACCCGGAAAGCGTGCGTCCGTACCTGCTCGACGTCATCGGTGTCGTCGAAAGCGGCGAACTCCATCTCACCTGGCAGTATTCCGATGAGGTGCACGAAGAAGCCACGGTACGCGCGCTCGCCGACGCCACACTCGACTCGTTACGCGGGATCATCGCGCATTGCGCAGACAACGGGGGACGCACGCCGTCGGACTTCCCGCTGACCCGGCTCGCGCAGGCGGACGTCGACCGCGTCGCCGGTGACGGCCGTGACGTCGAGGACATCTATCCGCTCACGCCGTTGCAGACGGGCATGCTGTTCCACAGCCTGGTCGACACCGGTTCGACCGCCTACTTCGACCAGTTCCGGCTCCGGCTCGCCGGGGTGAGCCGTCCGGACGCGCTCGCCGAAGCCTGGCAGCGGGTGGTCGACCGCACTCCGATCCTGCGCAGCAGTACCGCTTGGGAAGGCATCGAGGAGCCTGTCCAGCGAGTGCACCGCGAGGTCCGGGTCCCGGTCCGGCAGGACGACTGGCGCTCGCTCACGTCGGACGAGCAGGACCGGGAACTGAAGAAGCTGCTGACGGACGACGTGGCGGCGGGAATGGACCTGGCCGCCCCGCCGTTGATGCGCCTGGCGATCGCGAGGGTCGCCGACGACGAAGTACAGCTGGTCTGGACCTCGCATCACGTCCTGCTCGACGGCTGGAGCACGGCGCAGGTCTTCGGCGAGGTGTGCGAGCAGTACGCGGCCATCGTGGAGGGCCGCGCCGCGCGGCTGGACCCGCGCCGGCCGTTCCGCGACTACCTGGCGTGGCTCGCCCGGCAGGACCACCCCGAGGCCGAGACCCATTGGCGCGCGGTCCTGGACGGATTCACCACCCCGACCCCGTTGCCCTTCGACCGGCGGCCGCAGGAAGCGCACCGCGCCGAGTCCGCGGAAGCCGTCCTCGTCGAGTTGACGCCTGAGGAGTCCGCGCGCCTGCACGAGACGGCGAAGTCCGCCGCGCTCACGGTCAACACGATCGTGCAGGGCGCTTGGGCGCTGCTGCTCGCGCGGTACAGCGGGGAGACCGACGTCTTGTTCGGCACGACCGTGTCCGGCCGCCCGGAGGGGATGCCGGGTGTCGAGTCGATGATCGGCATGTTCATCAACACGGTCCCGGCACGCGTGGAGGTCCGTGGCGAGGAATCCGCCCTCGACTGGCTGCGGGAAACGCAGGCGGCGCAGGCCGACGCGCGCCGGTACGACTTCCTCGCCCTTTCGCAACTGCAGGCGTTCACGGACGTGCCCGCCGGAACTGCCCTGTTCGACAGCGTGGTGGTGTTCGAGAACTACCCGATCGAGGACAGCGGGCAGGCCGACGTGCGAGTGCTGGACGTCGAGTCGCTGGACACGACGAACTTCCCGCTGAACCTCACCGCCTACCTGCACGACAAACTCGGGCTCGAGCTGTCGTACGACCCGAGGTTGTTCGACGCGGCCACGGTCCGCCGTCTGGCGGATCAGCTCGCCGGGTTCGTCCGCGCGATCGTCGCGGATCCGCGGAGCCGGCTCGACGCGCTGTCGCCGCTGTCGTCGTCCGAACGGCGCGAACTGCTGGCCTCGGGCAGCGGCCCGGTGATCGACGTGCCGTCCGGCACGGTGCTGGACGTCTTCGAGGCGACGGTCGCCCGCGTTCCGCACGAGACCGCGCTGGTCTTCCGCGGCACGGTCTTGGACTTCGCCGAGGTCGATGCCCGCGCCACGCGACTGGCGGGTGAACTGGCCGCTCGTGGCGCCGGGCCGGAGACGGTGGTGGCCGTCGCGCTGCCCCGCTCGGCCGAAGCCGTGATCGCGATCCTCGCGATCTTCAAGGTGGGCGCGGTGTATCTGCCGATCGATCCCGGTCTGCCGGAGGAACGGAAACGGTTCCTGCTGGAGGACGCGCGCCCGGTGGTGGTGCTGAGCGAGCCGGAGGCCGTTCGAGCGACAGCCACCACGGTCAGGGCGAGCGTGGACACCGCGGCGTACGTCATCTACACCTCCGGTTCGACCGGGACGCCGAAGGGCGTCGTCATCGAGCACCGCGGCTTGATGAACATGCTCGCCGCGCACCGCCGTGTCTTCCTCACCGAAGAGCGCCGACGGGTGGCGCTCACCGCGTCGCTGTCGTTCGACACCTCGTGGGAAGCGCTTTTGGCCATGATCGACGGCCACGAGCTGCACGTGCTGGACGACGACACGCGGCTCGATCCCCGCGCCGCCGTCGACTACGTCCGCGACCACCGGATCGACCTGCTCGACCTGACCCCGACCTATCTCCAGCAGCTGCTCGAAGCGGGCCTGCTGACCGGGGACCATCGGCCGGGCACGGTGCTCGTCGGCGGCGAGGCGACCGGCGAGCGACTGTGGCGTGAGCTGGTGGCGTCCGGTGTGACCACGCACAACTATTACGGGCCCACCGAGGTCACGGTCGATTCCGTGCATACGCCGGTGGCAGGGGACCGGCCGCTGATCGGCTCTCCGCTGGCCAACCTGCGCGCCTACGTCCTCGACGCGACCGGGACGCCGGTTCCGGTGGGGATGCCCGGTGAGTTGTTCCTCGCCGGCGTTCAGCTCGCCCGCGGTTACCTCGGCCGTCCGGGACTGACCGCGGATCGGTTCGTCGCCGACCCCTTCGGCCCGCCGGGCACCCGTATGTACCGCACCGGCGACCGTGTCCGCTGGACGGCCGACGGACGGCTCGACTACCTCGGCCGCGTCGACGACCAGGTCAAGATCCGCGGCTTCCGGGTCGAGCCCGGCGAGGTGGAAGCCGTGCTGCGGCAGCACCCTGCGGTCACGGACACGACGGTCAACGCCCGCGACGGACGGCTCGTCGCGTACATCGTCGGCGACCCGCGAGGACTGCGGGAGTGGCTGCGGGATCGCTTGCCGGAGCACCTCGTCCCGTCGGCGTTCGTCGCACTCGACGCCCTTCCGCTCACCCGTAACGGGAAGATCGACAAGCGGGCGCTTCCGGCGCCGGGCCGCGACACCGCCGCCGAGTACGTGGCGCCGCGAACCGAGGCCGAACGTCGTCTCGCCGTCATCTGGGGCGAGGTCCTCGACGTCGACCGGGTCGGCGCGACGGACAGCTTCTTCGAACTCGGCGGCGACTCGATCCTGAGCATGCGGATCGCCTCCCGCGTGCGCGCCGAACTGGGCGTCGACATCTCGCCGCGGGCGTTGTTCGCCGCACCGACCCTCGACCGGTTCGCCGCGGCCCTGCCGGAGCAGCGGGCCGGCACGCGGCCGATCCCGGTCGTGGCCCGCGACGGCGCCCTGCCGTTGTCGTTCTCCCAACAGCGGCTGTGGTTCCTGGACGAGTTCGAACCGGGTGGCACCGAGTACCTGTCGCCCTCCGCGTTGCTGCTGCGCGGTGAACTCGACGTCGTCGCCCTCAACCGCGCGCTGGACTTCCTGGTAGCCCGCCACGAGTCGCTGCGCACCACCTTCGACGCGATCGACGGCCGCGGTGTGCAGTTCGTGCACGAGCCCTACCGCGTCGACCTTCCCGTCGAAGACTTCGACGAGGACAGGATGGCGCGGGAAGCGTCCCGTCCGTTCGATCTGCGAACCGGACCCCTCCTGCGGGCCCGGTTGTTCCGGCGGACGCCCGAGGAGCATGTCCTGCTGCTGGTGCTGCACCACATCGTCACCGACGGCTGGTCTTCGGGCGTACTGGCCGCCGAACTCGACGAGACCTACGCCGCCTTCGTCCGCGGCGAAGAGCCGTCGCTGTCCGAGCTTCCCGTGCAATACGCGGACTTCGCGGCCTGGCAACGGGAACTCCTCGACGGTTCCGCGCTCGCCGGGCAGCTGGAGCACTGGAGGGACCGGCTCGCCGGACTCGAGCCCCTCGAGCTGCCCACCGACCGGCCCCGGCCCGCGACGCGCACGACGGAGGGGGAGTGGATCGGATTCGATCTTCCCGCCGACGTCGTCGCGAGACTCCGGGAACTGGCCAAAGCCCAGGACGGCACCCTGTTCATGACCCTGGTGGCCGCCTGCCAGGTCCTGCTGGCCGGGTGGGCGGGCCAGGAAGACGTCGCCGTCGGCACGGTGACCGCCGGGCGGGAGCGCACCGAGCTGCAACGCCTGGTCGGATTCTTCGTCAACACCCTGACCCTTCGGTCCACTGTGGACACCGAACGGTCCTTCCGGGAGTTCCTGGCACAGGTGCGGAACGTGGTACTGGACGCGTTCGGCAATCAGGACGTCCCGTTCGAACGCGTGGTGGACGCCGTGCAGCCGGTCCGCGACCCGAGCCGCACCCCGCTGTTCCAGGCCATGGTGGTCCTGCAGAACACCGGTGATCGGCCCGGTTCCGGCGAGCTCGTCGCGGGCGAGGTCGCGCTGCCGGCGGTGGCGGCCCCCTTCGACCTCCTTGTGCAGTTCGAGCAGGACGGCGACACGGTGCACGGGGCGATCAACTACAGCACCGGACTGTTCGACGCCGCGACCATCGAGCGGCTCATCGCGCGGCTGCGGGCCCTCCTGACCACGCTCGCCGCCGAACCGGACCGCCCGATGGCCACGCTGCCGACGCTGCCCCAGGGTGAGCTCGACCAACTGCGAGCCTGGAACGACACCGCCCGTGCCGTCCCGGCCGCGTCCCTGGCCGAACTCTTCGAAGCACAGGTCCGGCGGACACCTACCGCGCCCGCGCTGATGACCGACAGCGGTTCGCTGACCTTCGGGGAGCTCAACGCGCGGGCCAACCGGCTGGCGCGCTCGCTCCTGGAGCGGGGCGCGGCACCCGAGCGGGTCGTCGCCGTCCGGCTGCCGCGTTCGTTGGCGCTCGTGGTCACCGAACTGGCCGTGGCCAAGACCGGCGCCGCGTTCCTGCCCGTGGATCCCGGCTATCCCGCCGAGCGCATCGAGTTCATGCTGCGTGACGCGGACCCTGTCCTGGTGGTGGACGGCGAACTCGACGCGGGCGCCCACGACGACACTGACCTGGGAGTGCGGTTCGATCCCGCTCAGCCCGCCTACGTGATCTACACGTCCGGCTCGACCGGCCGGCCCAAGGGGGTCGTCGTCACCCATGCCGGGCTCGCGTCGTTCTCAGCCGCCGAGATCGAACACTGCGACGTGCGGCCCGGTGACCGCGTTCTGGCCTTCAGCTCGCCCAGTTTCGACGCCTCGATCCTGGAACTGTGCCTGTCCCTGCCCGCCGGTGCCGCGCTCGTCGTCCCGCCCGAGGGGCCGCTGCTCGGTACCGACCTCGCCGACGTCCTGCGCCGCACGCGGGTCACCCACGCGCTGATCCCGCCGATCGCGCTGGCCACCGTGCCCGAGACGGATCTCCCGGACTTCCGGACCGTGATCGTCGGCGGGGACACCTGTCCGGCGGTGCTGGTGGACCGATGGGCTCCCGGGCGGCGGATGATCAACGCCTACGGGCCCACGGAGTCCACCGTGGTCACCTCGTGGAGCGAGCCGCTGACCCCGGGCGCCCCGCCGCCGATCGGCACACCGATCCCGAACACCGAGGTCCACGTCCTGGACAAAGCGCTGCGGCCGGTACCGATCGGCACGACCGGCGAGCTGTTCGTCTCCGGTGCAGGGCTGGCGCGCGGCTATCTGAACCGGCCGGGCCTGACCGCGGACCGGTTCACCGCGAATCCCTTCGGGCGCCGGGGCAGCCGGATGTACCGGACCGGCGACCTGGTCCGGTGGACGGCATCGGGTGCGCTGGAGTTCGTGGGGCGTGTCGACGAGCAGGTCAAGGTCCGCGGTTTCCGGGTGGAACTCGGTGAGATCGAAACGGCCCTGCGACGCCATCCGGAGGTACGCGACGCGGTCGTGGTCGCCCGCGAGATCGGTGGGCACAAGCGTCTCGTCGCCTACGTCGACGGCGAGACGGCGGATCTGCGGGCCTTCCTCGGCGAGACGTTGCCGGCTTACCTCGTGCCTTCGGTCTTCGTGCCCTTGGACGCGGTTCCGGTCACCGCCAACGGCAAGGTGGACCGCGCGGCGCTTCCCGCTCCGGATCCGGCCTTGGCGCAGGGCGCGGACCACGTGGAGCCGCGCACCGAAACGGAGAGGTCGCTGGCGAAGCTCTGGACCGAGGTCCTCGGCGTGGACCGCGTCGGGTCCACGGACAACTTCTTCGACCTCGGCGGCGATTCGATCCTGAGCATCCAGGTCGTCCACCGGGCCCGGCAGGCCGGGCTGGCGATGCGGTCGAAGGATCTGTTCACCCACCAGACGGTCGCCGAGCTCGCGACAGTGGTGAAACCGGTGGACACGGCGGACGCGGATCGCGAGGTCGTCGTCGGCGACGTTCCGCTGACCCCGATCCAGCAGTGGTTCTTCGCCTCCGAACCGGCGAATCCGGCGCACTTCAACCAGTCTGTGCTCGTCGAACTCGAAGGACCCGTGGAACAGGAATCGCTGCGGCTCGCGCTCGACGCCGTCATCACCCAGCACGACGCGCTGCGCCTGCGCTTCGAGCGGACCGAAGAGGGGTGGACGCAATACAACGAACCACCCGAGCCGGGGCCGGTACTGAAGAAGGTGCCCGCCGACCGGTTGGAGGCCGAAGCCGAGGTCGCGCAGGCGGATTTCGATCTCGCGCGGCCGCCGCACCTGCGCGCGGTGCTGACCGAACCGGACGGAGCGGGGAATCCCCGCCTCCTGCTCGCCGCGCACCACCTCGTCGTCGACGCCGTGTCGTGGGGCATCCTGCTCGAAGATCTCGAACGCGCGTACCGGCAGATCGAAGCCGGGGAGAAGACCGACCTCGGGACCAAGACGACGTCCTTCCGCGAGTGGTCCCACCGCCTGCGCGAGTTCGTCCAAGGCGGGGGACTGGACGACGAACACGGCCATTGGGCTCGCGAGCTGCCCGGCCGCACCGTTCCGCGTGACCGGACGGACGTGCCGCCCGCGCCACCGGAATCGGTGACCGTCGAGGTCGCCGAACGGGACACCGACGCCCTGCTGCACCTGGCACCCGGCGCCTATCGCACCCGGATCAACGACGTCCTGCTGACCGCGCTGGCCAGGGCGCTCACCCGCTGGACGGGGGAGCGAGCCGTCGCCGTCGACCTGGAAGGCCACGGGCGCGAAGAGATCCTCGACGACGTCGACCTTTCCCGGACGGTCGGCTGGTTCACCACCTTGTTCCCCGTCGGGCTCATGATCGACGACTCAGCCGGGTGGCGAGCACTCGTCAAGGCGACCCGGAAACAGCTGCGCGCCCTGCCCCGCAACGGTTTCGGCTACGGCGCCCTGCGGAACTTCCGGTTCCCCGAGCTCGGTGACACCGCGCCGGAGGTCGCGTTCAACTACCTGGGGCAAGGCGACCACGCGAGCGAGGGGACCGGCTTCTACCGGCGAGCCCACGCACCCCTCGGCCGCGAACAGGATCCGGAAAACCGGCCGCCCCACGTGCTCGAAGTGGTCGGCGGTGTCCGGGACGGCCGCCTGGAGTTCTCCTGGTACTACCAGCCCCATCTGAACACGCGCGCCACGGTGGCGGCCGTCGCCGCGGACTTCGCCGCCGCCTTGCGGGCCATCGCGGCCGACTGCCGGGGTGACGAGACGTGAGCGGGCTGCGAAGCAATCGCGACTACCGTCTCCTGTGGACCGGGCAGGTCGTGTCCGAAGCCGGGTTCAGCACCACCATGATCGCCTTTCCCCTGGTGGTACTGGCGATCACCGGCTCCGGTGTCCAATCGGGACTCGTGGTCGGCGCGGTGGCGATCGCCCAGCTGGTCGCCGGGCTCCCGGCCGGCGCGCTGGCGGACCGCTGGTCCCGCAAACGGATCATGCTCGGCTGTGAGGCCATGCAGGCGATCGCGGCCGTCGTGCTCGTCCTCGCGCTGTGGCGGGACGTGGCGGGAGTCGGTCTCCTGGTCGTCGTCGCGGTCGTGATGGGAGTGTGCCGGGCCTTGTTCGAACCGGCGGAGGAGGCGAGCCTGCCGCTGCTGGTCCCGGCCGACCAGGTCCCGTCGGCGGTCTCGCTGAACGCCGCGCGAACGAGCGCCGGACAGCTCTCGGGTACCGCGCTCGGCGGCTTCCTGTTCTCCTTGGGCCGGTTCGTGCCGTTCGTTTTCGACGTCGTGACCCACCTCGTCGCCTTCGTGTCGCTGTTGTTCGTCCGGCTGCCGGTCCGCCGGACCACGGCCTCTCGTCCACCCGCGCATCTGGGCCGAGAGATCGCGGAAGGGCTGAATTGGGTGTGGCGGCAACCGCCGCTGCGCGTCACGACGTTCTGCGTGATCAGTCTCAACCTGTTCTTTTCGGCCTACTACCTGGTGATCATCGTGCTCGCCGACGGCCGGGGCATGCCGTCGGGGGAGATCGGCGTCATGGCCGCGATGCTCGGCGGCGGCGGGGTGCTCGGCGCGCTGGCCGCACCCGTCCTGTACCGCAGGTTCAGCCCGTATGTGTTGATCGCCGGGGTGTTCTGGGCCCTGACCGTCCTGACACCGCTCGCGATCTTCGTGCACAGCGGATACCTCATGGGCCTGCTGTTCGCGGGGATCGCCTTTCTGCCGCCCGCCGCCAACACGGCCATCAGCACCTACCAGCTGCTCACCACACCCGACGAGTTGCGCGGCCGCCTCGGTGGCGTGCTGGGGGTGACGGGCGGTCTGGCCGCCGCGCTCGGGCCCGCACTGGGCGGGTGGCTGGTCGAGTTCCTGCCCGGCTCCACGGCGGTGCTGGCGTGCGCGGGCGCCATCGCGGTCGTCACGTTGCTCACCACCTTCAACCGCACGCTGCGCGGGCTTTCCGCCACGTCCGCACCATCCGAAGTGAAAACCACCGTAAGTTGAGGAGAGAGAACCGATGGACGACAACACCACGTTCCAGGTCCTGGTCAATGACGAAGAGCAGTACTCGCTTTGGCCCGCGGACAAGGAAATTCCCGAAGGCTGGCGTCCCGATGGCAAAACGGGCACTCGCCAGGAGTGCATGGACCACGTGGACGAGGTCTGGACGGACATGCGTCCCCGAAGCTTGAGGGAGCGCATGGCGGCCGAATGACCGGTCGCGGTGCCCGCGGCGGTGGCCGCACCCGCCCGGGCACCTCCGGCCTTCGTCGCCGCCTGAGACCGCATGCCCCGGGGTGATGGGGACTTTCCGCGCGTGTGATGAGGGGAAAGTCCCCTTCGCCTCGCGGATCGCCGTCGAGCGCCGGTCCGTGAAGGCCTCCTTGAGAGACCCAGGGTCGCTCGACACCCACTGGGCCACGATCGCGGCCCAGTCACTCAACTGCGCAGAGTAGTAGGCCCCACGTGGTGAGTGTTCGGCGCGAGATGTTCGTGGATCGCCT